>CALSPD010000004.1 GCA_943788145.1 uncultured Flavobacteriales bacterium | reverse complement strand
CCTTCTTATACGTAAGAATCATCGGAACCTTTGTGCCGTCCTTCGATGTATAAAAAACCTGCTTGCTTTCGAACTGTTCTGGATCGAATTTCACACCTGATTCCTTATAAACTTCGGATGCGCCTGTTTCAATTGTGTATTTAAAAATGGTTGGGGGATAGACATACGATGTAAATGTGTAATAAATATCCTCATCGTCCCAACGCCCGCCAAATCCGCCTGCAGAACCAATTCCTGGCAATTCGATCTCATGTTCGAAAGCACCATCGATACCAAATTGCTGAATCATCGAAGTAGCATCTTTTAGGTAATTCGCAAAAAACTTTCCTCCAGCTGTTCCTACTCGCAATACGTTTTCAGTTTCAGGGATAAAATCCACCCATGATTCTGGATCTAAGGCCTTTACCGTTGTCACTACAACTTTACCATTAGGTGCATTCATATTTGTCTTTATGAAGACTTGCTCTCCAATGGTATGAATCACATCATGATCATTGTCAAAATTGTTAATTACATTGATAATGGCGCTTCCGGGCTTTCTCAAATCTTGCAGATAAAGTTCGTTGCCGGTAGTAGATGTGGCCGCAGAAATGACCAAAAAGTTTTGATCTTCTGTCACATAACCTCCTACATATCGTCTAGGCGTTTCTTCGCCTCCAAAAACCAGCTTATCCTCAGCTTGTGGTGTGCCAAGTTTATGGTAGAATAGTTTGTGAATTTGAGTCATCCCGCTGAGCTCACTTCCCTCCTTTGGTTTATCATAACTGCTATAATAAAAACCATCGTTCTTCTTCCATGAAGTTCCAGAAAATTTAACATCGGTCAAGGTGTCTTCCAACACCTCTTTTGACACTGCATCCATTATAATGACCTTTCTCCAATCTGAACCACCTTCTGAAATTTGAAATGCTACAAGGCTTCCGTCTTTTGTGAAGCTTATGCCCGCAAGTGAAGTCGTACCATCAACTGAGAAGGAATTAGGATCTAGAAACACCTCAGCCTCACCAGCTGCATTTTCACGATACATTACAGAGTGATTCTGCAATCCATCATTCTTATAGTAATAAGTAAAATCACCTATGACAGTTGGGGCCGAGAATTTCTCATAATTCCATAGCTCAGTAAGTCGATCTTTTATCGCATCTCGATATGGGATTTTGGCTAAATAACCGAAGGTAAGTTCATTCTGAGCCTTAACCCAAGCCTCGGTTTCAGGAGATAAATCATCTTCAAGCCAGCGATACGGATCAGCTACCCTCGTTCCGAAATAGTCATCCACAACACTGCTATCTTTCCTTGTTTCGGGATATGTTAGTCCTTGATCTTCCACGGGTTCTTTTGCTTCTTGGCATCCTACTGCTATTGCCGCAATTAATATTAATTTTTTATTCATTTTAGGTTTTGCTTGGGCGCGAAAGTAAATCATCCAATCGGCCTCCCAAATCTTCCCAATTCATTATGTATAGATTCGGATATATCGTTATCATTGAACATGAGTCGGCAAGAACCAATTAGTGATCAGTTTTACAATTCTGAAACCAACGAGCCATTTTCACATTGCATAGTGTGCAGCACCAACCTTTTAAGTGACGAAACTGAGTATTTTATTGAAAAAATCATACGCAGAGTCAAACAGTTTGATGTAACGGAAATCATATTTGAATATGCTATGTGCCTGGAATGTGCCACCAGCTTTCGTTCTGAAATGTCGGTTGAATCACTTAAAAATGTTGAAGCATACTTTCAATCTAAACTCAAACAGAGAAATCCTATTGATCTGACAAAGCCTTCAATAGATTCATGTTTATTGACTGGAAAACCATTGTCTGAAGCTTCTGAATATTCATATCATGTACATTGTAAAGGCACTAATATGATTCATTCCGTTTTCCCCTATGCCATCAGCGACTTGGCTATGGACGAAATTGCCGAATTACTTTCGAAAGAAACAACGGATGAACTAGATGATTTCAAATCGAAGTACTTTAACGGCCCGCCTGAAATTGCCGAATTAATCAATCCAAAAAGACTACTCCCCTTATAATCGATCACGTTTCCCAAATTCTAAATTTCATTCGATTACCTCAATGCCGCATACTAAATTTAGCCTATGAAAGCAATCTTAGGAATAATTCTGAGCATATTGATGAATAGCATTTATGCTCAAGATTCAACCACCGTTCGATTTCTTGTTAAAGGAGGTGATAAGTACTTTATTCGTCTGGATGGTGAGCTACAGCCACAAACAAACATTCTAAAAATTGAACAAGGAACACATGAATTGGAAGTATGGTCCTTCAAAAGCGACTTATATAAAGGGAAACTCGAAACTGGTAAGCTTGACTCTACCAATTTTCTAGTCGCATTAAAACAATCTAGCGAATTCAGCGCATATTTAGCTCAAAAAGAGCAATTCAAACGTGATCTTTTTTGGTCGAGAACCGCACCCGTTGCCTTGGCGGGTCTGTCGGCTGCAGTAATTCCTTTCGCCTATTTCTCAAGAAAAAATAAACATGAAGATCTAGTCAAGAATGAATTCTATGATCAGTTTGGGCAGATCCCTTCGGCCACTATAGATAATTCAAGGTTGAGATACAAGACAGCCAACGTCTTATTTATGGTGGCTTCGGCTGGATTCGTTGTTGGAACATCAAGCTTTTTCCTTTTGCGCAAAAAATCAAATGCGCTAAATCCGCCCGTTTTTTCGACAACAAAACCCGTTTACACTCGAATACATTGAATTGACCATGAACCATTCTATTAAAGCCCCCGAACTAGGCCTAGTTCTGAACTTTTAAGCGTTAACCATGACATTAAAAAGTTTTCTACAGATTTCCATCTTATGCTTAACTCTGTCTTCTTGTTTCCAGAGACCAAAGGCGTGTCTTAACCTTGATGATACCTACGAAACTGGACGTGAGTATCGGTTATCGAGCTGCAGCGAAAACTTCGATTTTTTAACCTGGGATTTTGGTGATCAATCATATGGATTCATTGGAGAAACAGCGCCTCACACTTTCTACGAACAAGGCGAGTACTATTTGAAGCTTACTGCATACGCTGATGGTGGTTATAGGTCTGACGAAATAGTTCAGAAGGTTAAAGCCTCGAAAAGATACCTAAGTCACTTTGAAGTGGTTGGAGAATCCAATTTCTCGAAATTTCGATTGGCATTTGGATCAAATCAAATTCCGGGTCCAAGTGCGAATGGCAGCTTTACGGAAGCATTGCCCTATAGTAAACAGATTTGGCCAGAACAAGCTATTGCAATTCCACTTGAAAAAGTGAAGGTCACCTTCTTTGGAGAGCGCAACGGATCATCGACAACACTGGTATCTCCAGACATAATCAATTTTGAGAATAACACAGAGAATCCATTTATACTTGAAGGTGAAAATTTCCTTGTAAAAGTCTATTGGACCTATAATTAAAAAAGGCAGGATGTTTTGTATCAAAACTCCTGCCTTAAACCTAACTAAACACCCCAAAAAAGGGGAAATTGAAAAGAACGAATTCTAAACTTGGATACAAGAATAATCACTGTTTTAAGCATATTGAATTGATTTGTGATTAACTACCAAACCGTTTACTAACAGTTAATTATATCGCAAAAAAAGCATCGATTTCATCCTTATAACTCCTTCCAGAAACAAATTCAATTCCATTCCTCATTTTAAAACCATATTCATTGTTTCCCCGGTAACTTTTTAGTCGTAAATAATTAATATCTGATTCCCCCGCAAATTACCACAACGTAAATAGATTACATTCTGATATGGTTGATTCGTGCTTCTAAATAAACGAAAGCCCGATGAACATCTTAGAATTCACCAAACAATTTCCCACAGAAACAAGCTGTAAAGAACATTTTCGTGCTCAGCGCGAAACCGAAGGTGTTAAGTGTAAACACTGCTCGAGTGAGCGCCATTATTGGCTTCGGGCCAAATGGCAATGGCAGTGCATTGAATGTGGCTTCCGCACCACATTGAAAAGTGGTAGTATTATGGAAGGCTCGAAAGTCAGCGTGCGCACCTGGTATCTAGCCATGGCCTTTATGACCTTCAGTAAAAAGAGTATCTCAGCATCGGAATTACAACGTCAGTTAGATCATCCAAAATACGATACAGTATGGCGTCTGATGCATAAAATTCGCCATGCGATGGGAAAGCGCGATGCCCTCTACCAGTTGGATGGTGCAGTGGAATTTGATGAAGGTTACTTTGAAAAGGCCACTTCAAAACATGTGAAGATCAAGCGAGGAAGGGGAAGTCAACGACAGGCTCAGGTGGCCGTAATGGCAGAGTCTACCCCGTTGGAAGACATAGAAACTGGTGTACGTTCGAGACAGTGCCGGTACTTCAAAATGAAGGTTATTGAAGACCACAACTCAGATACTCTCACTGAGTTGGTGAAAGAGAACTTTAATCAGAAAAACATCGTCTTCTCAGATAAAAGCACCAGTTATGTAGACATTGCAAAGCACGTGGAGATGCACATTACACAGAAATCGGATGCAAACACTACCAAAACAACATTGCAATGGGTACATATTGCTATAAGCAACGCTAAACGCACTTTACTGGGTATATTCCACAAGATAAAAGGGAAGTACTTGCAAAACTATCTAAATGAGTTTTGTTACAAACTCAACCGTAGACGTTTCGGTGAAAGGATTTTCGATAGACTTACTCTGGCGGTTGCTAAATCTTACTGGTAAGTTCTGGGGGAATCAGAATTAATATTTATAATGACGGATCTGTGCACCCTGAGAAAACAACTATCGTCTAATTCTTCTAGCATCTGCTGCATTGTATTTCGCAGAAGAAAACGTTCTTTTTCTAGCTGAAGTTTAAGATAGTTTCCATCAGCCTCAATTGAAATTACATCATATAAATTGATTTTTCGATCAACACCGCGAACTTTGACTGTAAGCATAAATGGATTTGTGTTAGACTTTGATCTGTAATCATCCATAATCCGAATCAACTGTCCATTCAATGTGCTTTGATCCTTCATTTCGATTTGTTTAATCGCAAAATCCAAAGCCTTAAAGAAACGTTCATCATCGTAAGGTTTAAGTACAAAATCCGTTGCTTGAACATCAAATGCTTTTAGAGCGAATCGATCGTGTGCCGTAACAAAAACAATAAATGGGCGCTCATCAATTGAAATACCATCAACCGCCTGAAAACCATTTTTATCAGGCATTTCAATGTCCAGAAAAACTCTATCCGGCTTATAATCTTCAATTAATCGAATGGCTTCCGTGCCATTCGCACCTTCACCAACAATCTGAATCCGATCATTAATAGCTAACAGCTTTCGAATCCTCGCTCGCCCTAGTACTTCATCATCAACGATTATTGTTCTAATGCTTCTCATAATATTTTATAATCGGAATTTTAATGTTTACTATGAATCCTTTTCCGACTGTTGATATAATCTCCAAATGATGAGTTTCGGGAAATAATTCAATTAACCGCGCTTTTATATTGCTCAAGCCTATACCTTTTTTGAGTAGTTCATGGAGATTTAAATCCGAACCATTTCCATTATCACTTACGGAAATAATCATCTGATCTTCAAGTATTTTATCTATTCTTATAACAATAATGCCCTGTTTAGAACTTTTTGATGTTCCGTGTTTAATGGCATTCTCTGCCAATGGTTGAATTAGTAACATAGGCACACTGGAATCTAGTATGGAGTCGTTTACATTGATTTCAATTTTCAGTCTATCGTCAAATCTAATTTTCTCTATTTCTAGGTAGGTTTTCACATATTGCATTTCTTCACTTAATCGTACAAAAACCCGTTCATCTTGCTCTAATATTCCTCTAAGTAAATCACCCAACCTCGCAGTTACCGTTTGCGCCTTTCTTACGTCAATTTCCATTAGACTAGAAATACTATTAAGCGCGTTAAAAAGAAAATGAGGTTGTAGCTGCATCCTAAGAACTGCGAGTTTTGTTCGATTTAATTGAGCCTCAATGCGACCGATTTCAGCCTGTTTGTCTTTATATTTCTTGTAATAATCAAAGGCGGCAAAAAGCCCATAAATGATCCAAAACTCAACGATTCGACCTATATAAACACTCGGAAAAGCAGCTTTCACTAATGAAAAAGCCTCAGCATTAAACTGATACTTATCCAATGTTTCAAGCAAATAAAAGTAGATAATCGTAGTTGTGGCCTCGTGAACAAAAGGGATCAACAGACTCATCATGATCGTTATTCCTCTATCCTTTAATGAAGCACCTTTAGCGATCGCGAAATTTTGAAAAGTCCAATAGATAAAAGGAACGAGGATGGGGCAAAATAAATAATTGATCACGTGCGGAAGTGCACTCTATACCACTCGTATTCATTTAAATCACCCCAATACAGATAGGGTATTAGCGACTTAAAACCGATAACCAAACCCAATACAATACCTGTTGCTACAACATAGATAAAAGGCAAGGGCATCTTTCTGAACATAGTCCAAACCTACAACACCCAAAGTATCAACTCCAAGGCTAAGTGTGACCAACGGGGAAAAATGAATTTCAAACAAAAAAGCCTCATCATCCGATGAGGCTTTTTATTAATTCCGAAATCGGTTATCCAATTTGGATGTTTTTAATTGTTTGAGCTTTGATTTCCATTCGCTTAGGAAGTGTCACTTTTAAGATGCCATTTTCATATTTTGCGTTGATTTCATCTTCCTTTATTTGATCTTTTGGGAGCTGAAAGCTTCGCTGAAACGATTGAAAGTGAAACTCTTTTCTGGTATAGTCCTTTTCCTTTGTTTCGGACTCGTTTTTCACTTCAGCCGATACCATGAGTTTATTGTTTTCGAGACTTATGTTAAACTGATCCTTGTCAAATCCAGGAGCCGCAAACTCGAGTTCAAATGCGCTTTCATTCTCCTGAACATTCACAGCAGGAACCTTGTTCTTCACCGATCCTGAAGTCCAATCATTAAATAAATCATCGAATAAGGTCGGAAATTCATTCCATAGCGGGTGTTGTTTTCTAATTATTGCATTCATAGTTGTTGTTTTTTGTTTTCCAAGTTCAAAACAATTCCCAATCCAAGCAATTTTTCATGACGATTTTTCCGATCAATTTCCAAACAAATGACATTTTAACCCATTCATTAGCAATTGTTTAGACTCATAATGACAAATTTTCCGAATCCGTCCAAATCGAAAAGTATTCCAGGCAAATTCAAAGGAACTTAAAGCGCCTGAATGAAGGTCTTATAGAATGCTTTGGTAGCTTTGCACAAAATTTAAGTAGGATGTTGAATACGATTGAAGAGGCGTTAGAAGACTTCAGAAGTGGGAAAGTGGTCATTGTGGTTGATGACGAGGACAGAGAGAATGAGGGAGATTTTATATCCTCGGCCGATCACATCACCCCAGAAATTATCAACTTCATGGCGACTCATGGTCGCGGACTCATTTGCACTTCGTTGGTGGAAGACAGATGTGACGAGCTTGAACTCGATCTTATGGTTAGCAAGAATACCGCGCTCCATGAAACTCCATTTACCGTATCGGTCGATTTAATTGGTCAAGGAGTAACAACGGGAATTTCGGCTAGTGATAGAGCAAAAACTATAAAAGCACTAATAGATCCAAATACGAAACCTAGTGACTTGGGAAAACCTGGACATATTTTCCCGCTGCGAGCTCGAAGAGGAGGAGTTTTAAGGCGAACTGGCCACACCGAAGCTGCCATTGATTTAGCCAAATTAGCCGGATTAAGCCCTGCGGGAGTTTTGGTTGAAATAATGAACGAAGACGGTACAATGGCTCGCCTACCTCAATTACAAGAAATTGCAAAACGTTTTGATCTTAAAATCATTTCCATTGAAGATTTAGTCGCTTATCGTATGCGAACGGAGCGAATTATCCAAAAAGAAGTCAGCGTTTCATTGCCAACGCAATGGGGGAATTTTACGATGCACGCCTTTAAGCAAACAACAACGGGGGAAGAGCATGTAGCATTGACCAAAGGAACTTGGACGGCAGATGAATCCGTTTTAGTAAGAGTGCATTCTTCTTGTGTTACTGGCGACATCTTCGGCAGCTATCGTTGCGATTGCGGAACACAACTTCATGAGGCAATGCAGCTGATTGAAAAAACGGGAAAAGGCGTTTTAGTCTATATGCAACAAGAAGGACGAGGCATAGGGTTATTAAACAAATTAAAGGCTTACAAGCTTCAAGAAAATGGACTTGATACGGTTGAAGCTAACCTAGAACTTGGTTTTAAAATGGATGAACGAGACTATGGAGTGGGAGCCCAAATTCTCAACGAATTGGGTGTTCGAAAAATGAAGCTTATTAGCAATAATCCTAAAAAAAGGACAGGCCTTATCGGATATGGACTAGAGATCGTAGAAGTCGTTCACACAGAAACCGACACGAACCCGCATAATGCGAAGTACATGCAAACCAAAAAGGATAAAATGGGACATGAACTGAAACTTGAAGGAAAGCATTCAAAAGGATAATCGTATTGTCTGATCGGATGTTTCAAAAGGATTATTGGGAAAATCGATGGCAAAGTTCCCAAACGGGATGGGATCTGGGTCAGGCCTCAACCCCACTCGTTGCTTACTTCGATCAACTGACCAATTTCGAATCTCAAATCTTAATTCCTGGATGTGGAAATGCGTGGGAAGGGGAATATCTTCATAAAATGGGATTCAAAAATGTCTTTTTATTGGATGTTGCTCCAACAGCTCTTAAGAAATTTCAAAAACGCGTTCCAACGTTTCCAGCTAGCCACTTGTTGAATGGCGATTTTTTCCAACTTCAGGGAGCATATGATCTAATTATCGAACAGACCTTTTTTTGTGCCATTGATCCTTCGTTGAGATCTGCCTATGCCGAGAAAGCCGCATCATTACTGAAACCAGGAGGCAAAATCGTTGGACTACTTTTTGAAAACGACTTTGGAAAAGAGACTCCACCTTTCGGAGGTAATCGGGCCGAATACCTCAACTATTTTGAGCCACTATTCAAAATAAAGATTTGTGACCTAGCTTATAATAGCATCGCTCCAAGGTCAGGGAATGAGCTGTTTATTTTATTCGAAAAGAGAATCAATCTTTAGGCTTCGACAGGCAGCTGCTTAAACTTTATTACGATTCGCTGGTCAATGTAGCCCAGAGATAAGTCGAAATTCAAATTCATTGAATCATTTGACTTTTGTGCTTCTGACACCAATTCTTGAAAAGGTAAAATATTCGATCCTTGATAGAAATCTAGGTGAGAAACGCGCATTATACCGAGAGAATCAGTCATTAAACAAAAGCGTTGATCGCACGAATTTGACATCTCTTGATCTGAAGATTTTAATCCAACAAAGAATTTATTTGATATTCCTCGAAACTTCCCTGTTTCCTCTTCAAACACCTGTCGTCCAATCGAAATAGCATATGGTTCAGCAGCCAATTCTCCCCTATCATTCAGACCAAATTTTGAGAAAATAACTAGCGCACTCACGCTTTTAATATTAAAACTTAGGTCGATCACTGTATCCACAAATTCGCCAGAATGAATATCCTCAATGGAAATAGTATCCAATTCCTTTAGAATGGTCAGTAAATCATCTGGTTCAAGTTCATTGGATTGGTCCATTTCGCCAAATGCATTTGTACCATAAACCCTTGCATCCCCACTAAAGGCCATTTTCCAAATTTGGTCAACTAAAGATTCAAGGCTATTGCTAGTCTTGGCACTGATAACTTCATGGTGCTCAATTTCATCTGATATAGAATCGAGACCCAAATCCAATTCGAATGTTGAAGTCCAATCACTAGGTCGATGCGCTTCATCTGATAACGCTGAGGGCTGATTATTGCAGGAACAAATTACCAGGCAAAGGCAAATTAAATAGAGTTTGTATTTCACGGTTCCCATATTATTAGACATATATCATCCGATTGTTCCATGGCTCCTTGCCATGCGCGAATATCATCTTGAATAATTTTTAAAATTGAATTTGAATCCAAAGAAACCGAATCTGAAAGTTTCGCATGAAGTCTTCTTTTTCCATAGGTTTTCGTGCCATCTGCACTTAATTGTTCAATAACCCCATCGCTAGACGCGAATATCCGGCTCGAAAAGTCAATTGTTTCCATGACGAAATTTGTCTTATCAACAGCGGCTTTAATCTCAACAACTTCATTGGCATCCATTACAAAATAGCTCAACAACCTATTGTGCACTTTCAACGAATCATTGTCTTTTATTAGAATTACCCAACCCGCTTCTTTATGCTTGTCCAATTTATTCAATTGAGCACTTATCAGTTCATCCAAAGCAGAAATCACCAAATTGGGCGTAATATTATTGATACGTTGAATAGCCCCAGTAAATTCAAGTTTGATACGCTCCATTAAAAACTTGCCAATTAAACCCGAAACACCAAGATCAATAAGACCATAAACTTGAAAGGAATTAAAATCCATTTCAATGATTTGATCCGCGCTTAAATCGTCTTTAGGTAAAGTTAATGAGACGAGCCTCTTTGGTTTATCTGTCTGAATGAGTTGATCATATAATATGTCATTATAATCAATTTGTTGTTTTAATTCTTCTGCATATTGGGTGCGTTCTATTAGCTGCTGTTCATAAACTGATAGTCTTTCAGACAATTGGTTTTTTTCATCGATCAATGCAAGCACTCTATATCGATCCATCAAGAAAATTGCCAAGACAACTAGCAAAAATATCAAGGTATAAAACCACCATGTTCTATAAAAAGGGGGGGTAATCGTGAATGAGAAGGAGACAGGATTTTTATTGCAAAATCCTGAACTATTGCACGTTCTTAATTCAAAAGTGAAATTACCCGGTGGCAAGGAAAGGTATTCGATCGGAGATTGATCCAGTTTAGTTTTCCAACTTTCATGCGCCCCTAAAAGTCTGTATTCATATCTATTCTGATCAGGATTAACCAATGAAATTCCTGAAAATTCAATTTTCAGATCGCTTTTACCAAAATCAATACTTACGTCATTTTCATCCGCGGTTAAGCTCTTGTCACCAACCCTTATCGACTTAATAATCGTGATGGGTTCAATAATATTCGTTCGAAATGACGAAGGTGTAAAGCGCAATAGTCCCATCAAGGTACCCATTACAATGTTCTTATTTCCATCGCTGTGAATTGCCCCAGAGTTCACTTCCATTCCCATGAATCCTTGATCTTTTCCGAATCTACTAACATCTTCAAACGGAATCCGATATAAATCCAACCCCCAATTATGACCGATCCAAACAGATTCATTTTCGTCAATTTCTATGGCGAAAGTCGTGGTCGAGCTTAAACTGACTTTTTCAGATAAATTTTTGAATTCATTGCCATTAAAATAGATCACACCATCGTCATAGGTTGCAAACCAAGGATATCCTTTTTTATCAAATGCTGCATCTTGTATGACACTAGACGTCAATCCAGCCTCTAAGCCATATTTCTTAAACCGTCCATCCTTATACAAAGTACATGGTCCTCCTAGAACGGTAATCCATGTTTCATTTCGAACCTTAGAATAGTATATACCATTGACTTTATCGCCACCCAGGCCGGTATCTTCTGTGTATTGTTCCAAGAGTTTGCCTTTCGAGACTTTAAATATGCCTTTTGTGGTTCCTACCCATATTTCCCCATTTACTTCTTCAACGGCCATTGCAACTTCATTGAGCTCTAGAATTTTTTCGAATCCATTATCGATGCTTCCGTACCAGATGTTTTTTTCTGCTGTGATTACATACACGAGCTCACCTTGATGCTTGAATAGGATTTTTCGCGGCTCTTCATCGTTAAGAGAAAACCGCTTAATTACTCTCACGTTCTTGTTATCCTCGCTTATCTTTACTAAATCTAGGCTTTGAGAAGTAGCCAATAAAAACTGATCCTGGAACATCGCAAAATCCCATATTAGGTTTTCAGGAAGCCCAGACCGCCTGTCAAAAAGAATGAATGCCTGACCAAGATATTGATCTAATCCAGCTACCGTTGCGATCCAAACTATCCCTTCTCGATCCATAAAAAGAGTCCTTACCTGATTATAGCTCAAGCCATTATCTCTTTTTATTGTCTCTATTTTTTTTGTAATAGGATGATACTTTACAACCCCTTTTTCAGCCGTTCCTACCCATAAAAACTCTTCTTGATCTTGCAGTATCGAAACAATTCGGCCCAATTCTAACCCTACTCCAATTGGGAGAAGTTCTCGAGAGTCAACTTGCAGCATATACCCGCCAGATGTTGTTCCAACCGCCCATTGATTCGTCTGCAAAAAACTGGCACATGTCAACTCAAGGTCGGTATGAAAAATAGTTTCCCAAACGGCAAAACTTCCCTCTACGGTCGTTTTATAAATTCCATGGTTAGTAATTACATAATAGGCCGTTGAATCGGAGATAATGGAAAGTACTTTTTCGTTCGCTGTATTTGCTTCAATCAAAATTTGTTCTAATCCTGATTCAGAATACATATACACTTTGCCTTCCTTGGAAACAAGCAAACCAGAAGTCTTTGAAACTGGTTCTATGCAGACTATCGAACTAAAATTCAGTGCTTCTCGAAGGTCGATCACATCAACAGAAGCGTCCTTTGCGTTATAGATCGTTACACTTCCAGCCCAATGTCCAATCCAAACAAATTCATCTTTAACCCCTATTGCAGAAACCGCATTTTCGCCTAATCCTTCGGCCTCCGTAATCTGCCTGAAGTTTTCACCGTCATAAACAACGAGCCCGGCAAGTGTGCCAATGTATAACTCGCCATTCACGCCTTGATTAATGCATTCAATGCGTGATGGAAATTCCTTCTTATCAAGGCCAAAATTTTTAAAACTGCACACCTGTGCTGTCAACGCCATAAACTGACAGACAAACAAGAAAGTGCTTAAGGTCCTAATCAATTGCATTTCTCATTTTAAAGTATTCATCTTCAGAAATTTCCTTCCCATTTTTATAGTAGTAATTCACCTCAAAAAAGAGCCAATTTTGAGTGGTAATTTTATAGGTGTTTTTTATCATCCCTTGTTGGACTATTAGTGTTTCTTCATCAAAGAAAGTTCCCTCTTCTTTTTTCTTTTCTAATAGTTTAATATCATCTGCTATACGTGGTCCTATAGGTTGGCGACTTTCGGCATTAAGAATCAATATTTCATCGAATTGATTTTGTTTTTTAATTCTGGCGTCAAGCGCCTGGTTCTCCTCCATTTTGTTCGTCTCGAAAGTTTCTTTTCGAATGGCCTTATTTCCATAGATAAAATCACTTTCTAAAGCTTTCTGATCCGTTACACTTTCGTTGAATTGATTTTGTCTTTTTTGCCTGTATTGAACTTTTTCATCTTCCGCTTTTTCTATGGCTTCGAATCGGCTTAATGGTGTAGCCTCCATTTTATCTATCACATTGGAATCCAATTTCTTCAGTTCTTTCTGCACGTTTACGTCAATAACTTTCTTGCCTTTCTCCTCACTATTTGCGATGGATCTTGCCAGACCATCGGTTAAAACCTCGGTTTCTACAATTTCTATTGGACGCTCTCCATTCTCGGCTCTTCGCTTAGCTTCTGCATTCACTTCTTGAATTTCTGCTAACACCAGAGGATCTGCCACAAATGAGAAGGCTTGCTCACCTGTTCCTGAGTTTAAAACCACACCAATGGGCTTATCGTAAGCCGAAATATCCATCCCTTTATACCTTTTGAAAAGGGTCATATTGAGTGGTACATCAATTTTTACTTCGCTCAGCTTCGAATCTTGTAATTTGGTGTTGATTTCAATTTTAACAGGAATCATATAAGAAGCTCTGAACACTAGCAGATATTCATGACCATAATCAAACTCAATTTGATATCGTCCTCTTTTATTGGCCGAAATGGTTCGTTGAATTCTATCGTTTTCCAAGACTTGAATGACCACGCCATTCACGACTTCATCTTCATGAGTGACATTCCCGGAAAGCACAACTTGAGATTGTACATGGCTGAAAACACCGCAAAAAAGCACAAGAAAAAGTAGTTTCTGATACATTTTTTAAAATCGGTTTAAATGTAATAAAGTGATCTGTCTTGAACTACCAACAATTTGATTTCTACCTTTGGACTCATCCTCAATTCCATGAAAACAATTGTACTTGACTCCATACGAATTCAACGCATAATTAGGCGTATTGCTTTTCAAACTATCGAAGCTTGTCATGGCTACCAAGGAGTGACGCTTGTAGGCATCAAACCAAGAGGCGTTTGGGTTGCGCATCAATTGTTCAAAGAGTTAGAAGCTATTTCAAAACTTGATTTATCTATCATAGAGCTGGATCTAACCGAAGTAATACACTTGGAAAAATCCGAGCTTTTTGATCACGTCCTGATAATAGATGATATAGTAAATAGTGGTGACACTATGATGAGAGCGTCCGCACTCTTCACTGATTTCAATCTAAAACGATTGATGACTGCTTGTTTAGTTGATCGGATGCATCGTAGATTTCCTATCCACAGCGACTTTACTGGCTTAAGCCTCGCAACAACGCTTCAAGAAAATTTAGCACTAATCCTTGATGATGAACCTCGGATTATTCTTGAATAAAGGCAGAAGTTGCTCCGTTAAATTTTTCTGATCAAAATTTTTGGCGCTCACTTTTAATGCCGCCTGTTCGTAATAGCATGTTCGCTTCGCAAGTAAATCATTCAAAACTTGTATTTGCTCCTCATCATTCAAGCCTCGAAGTAAAGGCCTTATTTGCATACTATTCTTTACTCGACTTTGCAAAAACTTGGGCGGAGCATCAAGCCACACGCAAATCCCAGAAGTCAACATCAGGTGGTCATTATCATTAAAACAAGGTGTGCCTCCTCCGGTAGAAATAACTACATCAATATCTTGTATTAAATCGGTCAGAACATCAGACTCAATAGTCCTGAACCCACTTTCCCCTTGCATTTCGAAAATGTCTTCAATCGATTCACCAGTTCGCTTAACGATCTGCTCGTCCAAGTCATAGAATTTCCAGTCCAATTTTTTAGCCAGTTTTCGACCAACCGTTGACTTACCAACCCCCATCATTCCCCAGACAAAAATCTTATTCGGATACATTACTATATTACTTTCTTTCATTTATTCATAATCGAAGTAAGCTTCATTAAGAGTTTCGAAGCTGTCCTTTGCTTCGAAGTTAACAACACCATTGGCTTGGCTAATTTTCGTAAAAATAGCTCCCTAAGAACTTCTATTCGCCTATCTACTATTGCTCACAATCGACAATTCTGTCCAGATAACAAGAAAAGTTGGCTTTTAATGTCCTTTTTTCTGAGTATTTATTTAGCGTTAGTGGGCGAAGGTTAATCATTAACATTGCAGACTTAAACGTCTCAATTTGACAAGTTCTGATTCACAACATGTAAAACTCGCTATTGCGCTTCTCTGCTACAACAACCGAGACCTACTGGAAAAATTCATACCCGTGGTTCTGAGAACAATGCCAAAATCAGATGATGTCAAGCTGTTTGTAATCGACAATGCGTCAACAGACACCACTCAAGCATATCTTAAAGAGTTCAAGGATGACATCACTGTAATTCGTATTGAAAAGAATCGCGGTTTCACAAATGGTTATAAGGACGGGTTAAGTCAAATTAAGGCCGATTTGTATTGTTTACTTAGCTCCGACATTGAGGTGAGTGAAGGTTGGGTTGAACCAGTCTTAAATCTATTTGACGAGCAACCGAACGTTGCTGTAATTCAACCCAAGATTAAATCATGGCACAAGAAAAGCGATTTCGAATATGCAGGTGCTGCGGGAGGCTTTATTGATTATCAAGGTTATCCGTTTTGTCGCGGAAGAATATTTTACACGACCGAAGAAGACGAAGGTCAATATGATTCTAATGAAGAGATATTTTGGGCCTCAGGCGCTTGTTTTTTCATCCGAGCAGAACTTTACCATTCTAGCGGTGGTCTTGACAATGATTTTTTTGCACATATGGAGGAAATCGACTTGTGTTGGAGGCTTAAAAATTTAGGTCATAAGGTTATGGTTTGTTCGAGTTCAGAGGTTTATCACATAGGTGGTGCCGTTATCGCATATGGAAGCCCCGAAAAGGTGTTTCGAAATCATCGAAACAATCTGATTATGATGCTCAAAAACCTTCCACCGAGTGAAGTCTTTACTAAAATTTTCGCCCGACTGTTCATGGATGCTTTGGCCTTCGTCAATATGGTAATGAGAGGACAAATAAAAGCCTCCTTTTCAATCATTCACGCCCACTGGAGCTTCTTTCTAAGCCTAAATAAATGGATGAAAAAACGCAGACAAATTCAGAAGCACATCAAGAATTATTCGAAAACCGCCATTTATCCGAACTCCATTGTTCTTGATTATTTCTTGCGTGATAAAAAGAAATTCTCTGATTTAAACTGGCCTTAAGCCGCATCGAGGTCAAGCAAAGATCCAAGCGATACAATTGAAATCCACATCGCATTTTCAAGTTGGCTGCAGTTTGTGCAATCAATCTGAATGCAATAATCATCTTGTTCTTCTAGAATTTTTTCGAGATGATGAATCATTCCCTTCGGAATAAGCCCAACGATACGATATTCATTTTCGATAAATGCGCCAACGGCAATCGAGCACGACCCAATGGCAAATAGGCGCAACAACATACCATCAAAAAGGTATCGCTCTATTTTTTCTGATTCGAAAATGCGGTGAACTGAAAAATTCAATTTCAGAGCACGCCTACCTTTATCGATTAAGCGCTTTGAATTTGAACTTTGTGCCATAAGAATTTATTATGGCCATTAAACGAGATAAAGTGAAAACAAGTTGCCTTGATCCAAAGAATATCCAAACTAACTAGATGAGACCTATATTATTTTAAGCCTTGTGGCTTAATTTTATTACGATTTGCCTGTTTTATTCGCTCACCCAAAACCTTAAAATCAATTTTACCCTGTGTTTCTTTCAGATGCGCAATGAGCACTATTGCCCTTCTGATTTTTATATCCGAGCTTTTGACATTATCAGCCCAATAGATTAACGATCTTTTCTTACCGGGCGTTAGATCACAGAATATTGAATATGCCTCTCCATCTTGTTCAAAAACTGCGGTTAATTCATCGCTCATGGGCATACCCAGCTCTGAAGTATCCTTTCTTAATTCAGCAATAAACCGCTCGCCTTGATTTAGACCTAACTTCTTCCTTCTTTCCTTGTTCAAAAGAACCAAGTATTCATTACGCCCGTTTGGAAGTAAGGCACAGTGATAAACTACATCATCGATTCGACAAATGACCCTCCGATTTTGGTTCTCAATTAAAAGTGTGCTAACGGAATCTGGTACGAGAAAAAAATACTGCCATAGTTCGCCATCGGTTTTTCTAAGAATGGTCTCAAATTGAATCACCTCCACCAACCTCAATCTATCTTTAAAATCAATCCCTTTAAGTATTCCCCTTCCGGATGAAAGATACTGACTGGATGATCCATGGGCTGACGCAAGACAGATAATACCCGCACATTTCGTTTAACATTGATTGCTGCGCTGGCCACTATATCGGCAAACAGTTGCTTATCAATAACTTGCGAACAACTAAATGTCATTAAAAGGCCACCAGGTTTTAGATTTCGAATGGCCGATTCGTTGATCCTTCTGTACGCTTGAATGGCATTATGCCTTGCACTTTTATGCTTTGCAAATGCAGGTGGATCCAACACTATTATATCAAATTGCTCTTCCATGTTCTCTAAATACTTGACTGCATCAATTTTTAGAATTGAATGCTTGTCCGCGCAATCATTAAGCATGGCATTCTCTTCGGCTATTTCAAGCGCTTTGGTTGCACTATCAACGCTGATAACTTGAGTAGCCCCTCCTTTTAAAGCTGCAACGCTAAAGCCTCCTGTGTAGCTAAATACATTCAAAACAGCTTTGCCTTGACTCAGGGCAGAAAGCAATAATCGATTATCTCTTTGATCAAGAAAAAAGCCCGTCTTTTGGCCAAATACGACATCCACGTTTAGTTTAAAATCGTTTTCTGATATTTCAATGCGTTCCGCGACCTCACCCATTAAAACAGCACTCAATTCCGCTCCAATAGGTTTCTTAATAATATTTGAATATCCAATTTTCTTTAAACACTGCACTACAATTGGAATCGCTAATTCCATGCCTTTGCTGTGAGTTTGAATAACAGCTACGCCATTGTAAATGTCTACTATCAATCCTGGCAATCCATCTCCTTCACCATGCACCAACCTATAGGCGTTTGTCGACTCTGAAGGCAGGAATAAATCCGTTCTCAGCTTTTTCGCTTGTTGGAGCTTATTCAAATACCATACTTCATTGATATCTATCAATTCAAAAGCTAACATTTTGACACTAATCGAACCGCCACAGTAATGACCAACGCCAAGCTGTTTTGCAGTAATATCCTGAAGTTGAACGACTTCCCCTTCATCAATTTCACGTTCTAGTTTATGAATCGAGCCTGAAAACACCCAAGGATGAAATCGATTCAGTGATTTTTCGCGGCCTTTTTTGATATATATTTTTGGGTAACTCATTATCCTCGAATCATAAATTTATGTTGTTCCTTGATGCTTTTGCTTGTAATATTCAAACGGTAAACGCCCCAATCAAAGCTATTAGTTCCAATCTCTAACCGAACCATTCCTTTCGCCCTGAAATTCTTATTTAGGTACACGTCTTTACCAGCCAAATCGGTGATTCTTATTTCCAAGTCGCCTTGTTCCACAATTAGAATAGATAAATTAATCCTTTTACCTTGTCGTATCACTTCAGGCACTTCATTCACAAGTCCGGCTTGGCTTCTAAGATTTTCAAATTGTGTTGAATCATTAAAAATTCGAGTTAATGAGTCGACCTTTTCAAATTCTTGAACAATCCATTGCTTCTTTTCATCTGGGTTGCTCGATGCGTTAAATTCCACAGAGGGCCTTAAAACCCAAGCACCTAATGAATCCAATTTTGATTTAACCGTGAAAGCGTTACTATCTCTATGATCCAATACAAAGGCCATTTCATTGCGAAAATTATCAGTCCGATTTGCCTTCAACTTTGTGTTTGGATTTAAAATAATTCCTGAAAGGTTCAATTGTTCAATTTCTTTTAAATAGATCCAGCTACTGCCTTCAATGAAGAGGCTCATCTTCTTTCCATATGTCTCTTGATACTGTGGAAGTTGGAGAAGTTCCGATAGGATAAGTAAACTTTTTTCATCGACAATGGCTGGCACCAATAAACAGGCACGCTGGACAACGGCAATGTCATTTAACAGATCAAATTTCCCTTCTGGATCATTAACTAAACACACAACAAGTCGGTCATTTTCTGACGATTCGCATCTTTCAAAGTATTCAATGGTTCCTTTCTTAGCCTTCCATAGCTTTTTCTGAAACTCCTGAGCAACAGAAACACGCTGAATAAAGAGAGATACTAGAATAAAAATTACAATTCTCATTGGGTGCAAAATTAGTATTGCAGACTCCACCCAAACGACCACGGTATTTATACTTTCGCGCTCTGAAAAGAAAATGAGAATTATGTCAGGAAATCGAACGTTTACAATGATAAAACCAGAGGCCGTTGAAAACGGACATACTGGAGCAATTCTAGCCAAAATGCAAAGTGGAGGGTTTAGAATTGTAGCTTTAAAAAAGACGCAATTGAGCAAGGAGCGAGCTGGAATTTTTTATGAAGTACACAAGGAGCGACCTTTTTATGGAGAGCTTGTTGATTATATGTCTTCAGGACCAATCATTGCCGCATTATTGGAAAAAGAGAACGCGGTTGCTGACTTCAGAGTATTAATTGGAGCAACTGATCCAGCTGATGCTGCAGAAGGAACGATACGAAAAGAATTTGCTGAGTCAAAAGCGAAAAATGCAGTTCATGGCAGTGATAGCGATGAAAATGCTGCTATTGAAGCAAATTTCTTTTTTGCAGAGAACGAACGATTCTAGCTAAATGCAATTAGGCCGAAAAGAATACTTTCTTTCCATTCCAGAAAAGTTAAGACAATTGAGCCCTGAAGCTAAACCGCTTTGGGGTCTCATGTCTCCGCAGCATATGGTGGAACATGTCATTGGCACATGGCGCATTTCCAATGGTCGCGCAAGAGTTACCAAAATTTTTCAGCCTGAATTATTAGAGAAAAGGCGCAACTTTCTTTTCAGCGAAGACGAATACGAGCGGAATATTCCAAATCCAGTATTTGGGAATGGTTTGCAAGATCTTAGAAAAGAGTCACTTTCTGCATCTATAGATCAACTCGAAAGCGAAATACAAGCATTTTTTCAATATCATGAGGAAAACCCAATGGTAATGGAAAACCATCCCGTTTTTGGAGCATTAGATACAGAAGGATGGATTTTATTCCAGAAAAAACACATGAGCCACCACTTGGCTCAATTCGGCATTTAAAAACTGAATAAATCTAGGCATCATAATGTATAGTGAGGAAATTGACAAGCGGAAAACTTTTGGAATCATATCTCACCCGGATGCCGGAAAAACGACTCTAACTGAAAAACTCCTTTTATTCGGAGGTGCGATTCAAACTGCTGGAGCAGTTAAGTCAAATAAAATTAAAAAAACAGCTGCCTCCGACTTCATGGAAATTGAGCGGCAAAGAGGTATTTCTGTTGCGACATCAGTTATGTCCTTTGAGTATCACGACCACCTTATCAATTTGCTAGATACCCCTGGTCACAAGGATTTTGCTGAAGACACATATCGCACATTAACTGCTGTAGACAGCGTAATACTTGTTATCGATAGTGTAAATGGAGTTGAGGAACAGACCAAGCGTTTAGTAGAAGTGTGTAGAATGAGGGACACACCAATCATTGTGTTTGTTAATAAGCTTGACTTGGAAGGGCGCGATCCATTTGATTTATTGGACGAAGTAGAAGAAAGCCTTGGAATTCGTGTAAAACCGTTGAGTTGGCCAATAAATAGAGGTAAATCCTTTAAAGGAGTTTACAATTTACACAACCATACCTTAAACCTCTTTGAGGCCAACAAAACAAAAGTCAGCAAGGAAATAATAAGCATCAGTGACCTGAATCAACCCCAATTAGATACGCTGATCGGGAAGGACGCAGATCAGCTGCGAGAGGATGTTGAGCTAGTCGAAGGTGTTTATGAGTCATTTGATAAGGCCGCATACCTTAAAGGTCAACTAGCTCCTGTATTCTTTGGAAGTGCTGTTAACAATTTTGGTGTTAAGGAGCTTCTTGACACATTTGTTGAAATCGCACCAACGCCACTACCAAGAGTAAGCACAAAAGGACCAATTGATCCTTATGACAAAAAATTTAGTGGTTTTATATTTAAAATTCACGCCAATCTTGACCCAAATCATAGAGATAGAATCGCCTTCTTACGCATATGTTCAGGAAAATTTGAACGAAACAAATTTGTACATCATTCGCGATTGAATAAGGATATCCGTTTCAACAATCCTTACTCCTTCCTTGCCAGAGAAAAAAATCTAATTGATGAAGCTTTTCCTGGTGACGTAATTGGCCTTTACGATACAGGTAGTTTCAAAATTGGCGACACGCTCACGGATGGTGAAACATTTGAATTTCAAGGAATCCCGAGTTTCTCACCTGAAATTTTCAGGGAGGTTATAAATACGGACCCAATGAAGTCTAAGCAATTAGAAAAGGGAGTGCGTCAATTAACTGATGAGGGCGTTGCTCAGTTTTTTGTGCAACAACCAGGGAATAAAAAAATCATTGGCACTGTCGGAGAGCTTCAATTTGAAGTTATTCGATACAGGTTGCTCAATGAATATGGTGCAAGTTGTAATTTGGTACATAAAAACTTCCATAAGGCCTGTTGGATTACAACAAAGAATCAAGAAATGCTTGACGACTTTATGCGAATCAAAGCATCCGAAGTTGCCCTTGATAAAGACGATAATCCCGTCTTTCTAGCCCCATCGGCTTGGATGCTTCAGATGGCTCAAGAAAACTACCCTGACCTGACCTTCCACTTCACCTCAGAGTTTAAAACTATGGATTCCACAAAATAAGATAGCCATAGACGATTTTTTAACTGACACCAAATCACGCATAAACACTAGCTTTCTAGAAATATCTTCCTATTGATTTATTTCTATTTTTGTCGCTTTCAGACATAAGTGCTATTATCGCTCAACAAATGAAAACACCCTACATAAAACTCCTAACTACTGGACTTGTAATCGGCATGCTAACATCATGCGGTGGAGATGGTTCAGATAATAAAGTTGAACCTCAAATAGATTCAACATTAACTGATAATCAAGAATCCGAAATGTGGGGATTCGACTCGATGGGAGGCAACTCTTATCAGGTTCCTAGTCCAAATGAATTATTCGGAATTATAAAGGAGAGCAAACTCCCATATAAGGATGGGTTGATTAGCACGGAATCTGTAAACTACACTTCTTCAAAGACTCAAGCGTTGAACTTTGGTCGTCTCACTGCAGACATAGCTTATACGGCTTCATTTGAGAAATTTCAAGAATCCATTGCAAACTTCGATAATCTTCGAAAAGTAGGAGATGATTTAGGTATTTCGTATGTCTTCGATGAATTCATGGTAAATCGAGTGAAGAGCAACATGGATAATGCCGATTCGTTGGAAGTAATTTCAACCAGTAGCTATCAAAACATTATAGCTCAATTAGAAGAAGCTGAAAAAGGTTCGACTCTCGCTATAATCGCTAGTGGTGGCTTTGTAGAAAGCATTTACCTATTGACAAACATGATTGGTGAATATGACACGAAGAATGTATTAGTTCAGCGCTTAGCCGACCAAAAAATCGTCATGGAAAACGTGCTTGACTACTTGAATCTCTTTCGTGACGAAGAACGCGTTCTTGAAGTATTGACTGAAATGCAAGGGGTTTCAGATGTATTCTTGAATCTAGACGAAGAAAGCATTTCTGAATCATTGACAACTACTGGGACCAAAACTGTTTTAGGCGGAAATCAAATTATCATGACAAAAGATGAATTCAATGATCTAAAGGCGGCCACAACAGCTTACCGAAATTCATTCTCAAATCCACAATAAGGCGAATATGAAAAGCATGAATAAACTAATTAGCGTATTATTATTTGTTGGCTGCCTTATATCAGGTAACATTATTGCCCAAGAATGTTCGAACTTTCATAAGAAAAAATGCTATGGTTCGGATGATCCATTCATGAGATATAACACGCAATCGAAAAGTGGAATGTTCGTCTTGGGTCATACTAGTGACTTGGTATTTGTGGCTCACGCAGGTCAAGATTATCGAGTTAGCCTTTGTCAAGACAAGGATGTCGAAGAGCCAATTAAATTTAAAGTGATGGACGGTCGTTCAAAGGAAGTATTGTTTGATAATGAAAGTGCCGCTATAGATATTCCTGCTCCTGAAGAAGGTGAAGAAGCAGATGGCGGGCTCCCAATGTATTTTGAGTTTAGTTGCGAGGTCACAAAAAAGATAATCGTTCGAATCACGGCTCCTGGCCCACCTCCTGAAGAAGGCGGCAAGGGTAAAAAGAGCGATGAGCCAGATCCAGAAAGCTTGTTCTGCGTTGGTGTTTTACTTGAAAACATGCCAACCCCGAAACTGGGTTTCTAACGAATATTACTAAGTCTTAAAAGCCTCAGCGAAATGCTGAGGCTTTTTTAGTTGCTCACAACAATACTCCTTACAAAGATTTCTGATTCAGAAACTATCCTCAGATAATAAATTCCATTTTCTAAATCGTCCAATTTGACAGTGTTTACTTTCGTCAAATTCACGACCTGTTTAGAAAGAATAAGAGTTCCCTTTGAATCAATAATCTCGACCAATCCAACGAGATTCAGGGCATTCGATATACATTGAAAACTTACTTCGCTTCGTGCTGGTATCGGCCAAATAATCAAATTACTATTCAACCGGGAAGCCGCAAATTGCAAAGCCTGAACAGTTGAAAGTCTTGTGAAGTTCTTCGCCAAGCCACCAATAATGACCATGTGATTATCCAAAACGAAGCCTTCAATTCCACGTAACTTTCCTGAAGGAATAGAGTCAAGTTTAGTCCAAATGTTATGGTATGCCGAATAATGGTAAACTTCCGAAACAAGCCCTCCTGAATCGTTCATTCCACCAAAAACTACAGCGCCTCCCGATTCCGCAATTGCACAGCTATAAGTAGTAGCCATACCGGGAAACTGAGATATCAATTCCCATTGTTCGCGACTCAGATCAAAGCGCCATAATTCACGAAATGTTTCATGCGAGTTAGCTCCCAGGCCTAAATACCCAAAATTAAGGTAGGAGAATCCAATCATATCATACCTTCCTGAAAAGGGTAAAGAACCGATTAACCGCCATTTTTCTGTATCGAGGTCAAAGGCCCAAAAATCATTATAAATGGAAGAATCAGAGACACCTCCTCCAAGGTAATAAGTCGATCCGATTCGAAATCCTGCTGATTTTGCCCTTTCCTCGAATGGTGCATCTGATAATTGCACCCATTCATTTGTGAGTGGAGCATATTTAAAGCACTGGCTTGAATACTGACCATCGTCTAAAATACCAGAAACTAAAAACCCATTGCTCGCAGAATTGAATCCCAAGGCATATTGTCTAGGTCTATCTGGTAGATTGGCAACTTCACTCCAAGTATCTCTTTCAAGGTTATAGCTCCACCAATCATTTCTAATTTGAAACCCAAAATCCGCACCACACCCGTAGTATCCTTTTCCATCTATGACAAAGGTGGAACCATCATCGCGTGGCCCACCACCAAAGGAGTTTTTTTGTTGCCAAGAAAATTCGCCCAATGGCAATTTATAATCCTCTTGGCCGAAACCGAAAAGACATATAAAAAACAGGCTAGAAAAAAGGCTTCCTTTCATGGAAGCCTTTAAAACGAAAATCATAAGTCAAAATTGAATCACATCATTTTAAATCCGCCAATTTCTGCCAATCTGTTTTCAACATGTGGTACAGCAGCGATCTCTGTTGCCTTAAATTCATTTCGAATTGCATCAATCCAAGCTTTTGACCGGTCGAGCAGTTTAAAATCATCTGTCATCATTCGTCCACGAAGGACAAGTATGCCCAAATCCGCACCTTCATACAAATAATCCCCAGCCTTGAGAATTCGGAGGAAGAAAGCTTCTTTCTCCGTTTCAACAGCTCTTCTGTGCGTATCCATTCGATCAAAATAGAGTTTTCCCGAATCATCCATCCTGTAAATTCCAGATCTCGGAGCAGAGGTTATTTGTAAGATACTATCATCCGTATGTTTAATCACCATTTGCCCCCAACTATCGATATTCTCTGGCAAATGCCATCTTTGATTTATAGCATTAATGCTTAATTCATAATCGGTATCCATATACTCCATTATATGAAACAAGAACAATGGAACGTCTGCTAGCGCAAAAACAGCGTGATTCGTAATTGAGCTTGCACCTGTAACCCTAGGATTTAACTCTCCCAAGTATAATTCTCCCGAATCTGTATCAATTAAGAAGTCTAACTCAAAATATCCTTTGTATCCTTCTTTTCTGAGTTGATTTCCAAATTGCTCGGCATATTTCTTTGCTTTCTTGCGGATTTTAGGCGTAAAGCAATCAGCATAAATTTCATTTCCACACCATCCACCTTTATATGGCGTTAATTCCTTAAACCCAACCAATTCCGTCATTAACGGAGCCACAATAGTACCATGACGGGTAACGCAAGCTTCCATTGCAGCACCTCTGCAATTAATGCGCTTCATAACCTTGACTTCGGCTTCAGCTTCAATCTCGCCAGCATACTTTTTATATTCCTCTTCGTTGGAAATGAAGAAGGTCGTGTGCCCACTATCGCCAAATGGAGTTTGAACTACTAGTTCACTTCCCAAATGTTTTGAAACCTTTCGTAAGGTTTCAAACGAATCAACTTTTGTAAGGACATTAGGCACAGTGGGTACATCTGCTTTCATTGCAACTCGGTTTGTAACCACTTTGTTGTCCAAATGAGTCCTCAAGGCGGCTGATGGAAAAGCTTGCTCTAATCCAAGTTGTTTGGCCAACATTTCCGTCTTTTCATCAAACATTAAGAACAAGGCCTTACCTCCGTCTCCTCTGCTTTTGATGAAATCGACCACTTCCTTGTGTTCTAAAAGATAGTTCACAATATCTTCTATGCTTTGAAACTCCTCATGTGGCAACTCTTCCTTAGGGGTAAACACATTCGGATGCTGTCCATCAAAACAATTTATATAGGTAATAAACTTAAATCCTTTGATCCATTCATCAGCCCCTAATAAATTGAAATTGGTAGCGGAGATGAAATATATTGGTGTCTCATTTCGGTAGAAAAACCTTCTTAAATCATGAATACCTTTTAGTTTTTTACTCGAAACTGTTGCTTTTTTCTTCGCCATCTTTTATTATAAATTATTAAGTGCTTGTTCTGTAAAAACGCGCAGCCCTAGGTCCGCGTTATACGAATGAATTTCAGTAACATCTAAGGCTTTCATAAATTCTAGGATTCCTTTTGTCATCACTTGTCCTGGTACCAATATTGGAAATCCCGGTGGGTAAGGAATTACGAATGAAGCCGATACTATTTCTCTCCCATTTATCATACTCTTTTCACATGCTTCAATTGGAAGATTCTCACATAATTCCTCATTATAAGCCATAAAGAATGCGTCTCGAATATTTCCCTCAGGAGTTTTAGCCACCCTGAATTTTGAATGAAAAAAACTGAAATTTGGCAATGCAGGAAGGTTTTCCGTTAGGTTATATACCTTTTTATCATGAAGCTTTGCCTCTTCCTTTGAGAAGGCTTCTAACCTTGCGTCCAATTGCTGAGCAATTTTAATCAGTACGCCTATAAGTTTAGCTACTGAACTTCGTGTAGTACCGATGTTCGTCATGAAGAGCACCGTATTTCGAGAAGTTTTATTTACCTGGATTCCAAACTGATCCATTAAATACTTTTTCTTGAATGTATCCCCGTCAATTCCAGTTCTACCTATATATAGGTTGATTTTAGTTGGATCCAACACAAATTCATCCTTTTTCCATTCGGTAGTCATATTACCCCAACCTTTATCCTTGCTGTAATATCGTTCAAACCCTGACTTTCGATATTCTTTAAGGATCAAATCCTCAACCGTGAGAATGTCAAAATACTTCCGTAATAATGGTGTATTGGCAATTTTTCTTCTCAACATCATCGCCCGCTCAATACTGCGTTCAACCAACTCATTACCCTCCAATTCAACTTGCCGTCTACCCATATCTAGAGAAGCCAAAATTTGATAAGATGGTGAGGTTGAGGTATGTGTCATATAGGCCTCAATGAAGGATTCTTCAACTTTTTGTGAAAACTGCTCATCATAGACATGAATCATCGATCCTTGTCTCAAACTGGTTAGCGTTTTGTGTGTTGACTGCGTTGCATAAACCCGCACTTTAACTTTATCAGGATCTGGCAAATTATTGCCTGACTTTCCGTTCTTCAGTGACTTTTCAAATTGCTCTCTATAATCAGGACTTCTATATTTTTTCAATAAGCGATCGGCAGCAGCCATAGCAGTTCGCTTTCTAAAAAGAGTCGAAAACCTCGCATAACCAAACCACGCCTCGTCCCATAAGAAAATCATGTCCGGCTTAATGGCCAATACTTCCTCCATAAACTGTTCAACATTGTAAACTACTCCGTCAAATGTGCAGTTTGTCAATAACAACATTTTCACTTCCGATAGTCGCCCTTCTTTTTTAAACAGGTTCAGCTTCTCTTTGATTACTTTCAGAGGAATTCCTCCATACATGGAATAGCGCTCTAAATGATAAGAGTCTAGATATACGGGTTTCGCCCCACTCAAAACAAGTCCATAGTGGTGAGATTTGTGGCAATCACGGTCAATTAAAATGACATCTCTTGGCTGCACCAGCGCTTGTACTACGATTTTATTTGCAGTACTAGTGCCATTTGTAACAAAGAAGCTCTGCCTTGAACCAAAGGCTCGAGAAGCCATTTCTTGCGCCTTTTTCAGCGGGCCGGTTGGTTGCAAAAGAGAGTCTAACCCTCCGGTTGTCGCACTGGTTTCGGCAAGAAAAATATTTCGACCATAAAAATCTCCCATTTCGCGAATCCAGTTGCTCTTGAAAATGCTATTACCTCTCGAAATTGGCATGGCATGGAATACTCCTGTCGGTCGTTTACTATAACTTACTAAAGCGTTATAAAATGGCGTTTCAAATCGATCATCGATTCCCTTTAGAATATTCAAGTATAAATCCGTTAGGTCTTCCTGACGATAGAATATATTTCTAAAGTTTTCCAGCGCATCATCTGGTATTTTCTCAACACCTAAATCCGTAACTAAGAATAAGTCGAGTTCTGGGCGCAGCTCCCGTACCTTTTTGCCTAGGTAAATACCAATCTCAGATGATCTCCTTGCCTCTATGGTATCTACTAACCATGAATCGACAAACGGCCTAATGTGTTTAATCGTGCCATTCGCCTTGAATGGAAATGTGTAACGAATAACGCAGCTTTGAATATTATGGTTAAAGTTCAGCGCGATTAGCGCATCTTGAAAGCTTCGCACCACAATTATGTCAAAGTAAAACTCCTCGCCTTTTCCTCTCAAAGCTCTGAGTTGCGCTCTTAATTCATCTTGTTCATCAGTGTCGATGTCATTAACAAAAAGAACTTCAAAGTAGTGTGCATTTTTGATGGTAGAGATCGTTGGTTCCGGTTCATCATCCACAATATCCAGTGCCTCTGGCGACTCGTGATAATAGGCTCTACTGACTAACAATCGAACTAACTCCTCAGTTGCATTCGAGAAGGCATGATATTCCCCTCTGGCAATATACCTCGTTAGTCTTTGAAGCCTAGACATGCCCGGAAAGGCCCAGTATTTCTCTACTTGAGATAGTTCATCAACAAGTCCTTTTACAATCTTGAGATTTTCAGAAACGTCATCTCGAGGACCTAATTCTACCAGAGCATTAGCTTCATCTTTTAGCTTATTCCATAATTCAGAACGATACTCGGATATATTATAATACTTCCGGTACGAAATCTTCGATTTCACCTGAACAGGAATCGCTGACATATAAGCTAAGATTTTGGAATAGTGGAACTTACTGGAAAGGCGCTTGGTGCTTCTCGGCTGTAAGCTTCCTCTATTGTTGTTGTTTGTTTTAGTTTTTCAATTGGACCTAGGCTGTCAAGATATGGAAATATTCTTCCTGTATCATAGATATCGAATCTAACTTTTCTATCTCGCCAACTTTTTAGAGTCTGACCTAAACGAAGGACACCCTTTTCCCTGCTTCGATGTACACGATCTATATCGATTTCTAAGGGTATAATCTCTTCACTAGTATGTGCTTGATACAACACTCGGCCATCGGGGCCACAAACAATGGACTGTCCATTGCCACCGGCTTCAAGCCCATTGATGTCAAAAATGAAACATTGATTTATGGCGGCAGTAGCACGTACAATACTTAGTTCTATTTCTCGATCGATGGTATTTGTTAAAGTGGGGTGTAAAATCACTTCAGCGCCCATGCTAGCCAAAGTTCGAGTCGTTTCTGGGAACCACATATCGTAACAAATCGAAACACCAAAACGAGCCACATTGGGAACATCAAAAACCAGAAACTCCTCACCTCCAGTCACTCCTTCTTCATACGGATAAAACGGGAACATTTTTCTATATCTACCTACCACTTCACCCTCAGGGCTATAAACTGATGCCGTATTATAAATGGTGCCATCGTTTCGTTCAAACACAGAGCCAGGCAACAACCATATTTTGTGCTTTTTAGCCATTTCAGAGAACTCACGATCGAACTCTTCGGTAGGCGCAGCGAAGGCTGTTAATGGACCCCGAGTGCACAATTCAGAGAACATGACCATTTGCACCCAAGGATATATGCTCATCAATACATCGAGCTTATACTTCATCATAGGTAAATTAGTGTGCGCACCACTTACCCTCATTTGAACACCTGCTATCGAAAAATTATTCATTGTCTAGTATTATTCAAAGGTTTTGTTGGATCAATTAAGCCCGTCCAGTTAAACGCATTAATTCTTCTTCAATAATGTCTAATCCTCGATTAAGTTGCTCGTCTGTAATCACTAATGGAGACAAAACACGTATGACATTTTTTATGGGTTCCTGCGCTTAATAGGATAAGTCCGCGATCAGCGCACGCTAACATAAGGTCGTGACATAGTGTTGAATCTGGCTTGAACGGATCACTTTCCTTAACCAATGGAAACGCGACCATGGCTCCTAGACCTCTTACTTCACCGATTTCAGGACACTTTTCGCGCAATGCTTCAAATCTGATTCTGCAAGTTTCTCCAACTTTTCGCGCAAGGGCATTGATATCGATTTCCTTCATATAACCAATATTAGCCAATGCCGCTGCAGCGCATACCGGATTTCCAGGATAGGTTCCACCAATTGTTCCAGGAGATACAGCATCCATTATTTCTGCCTTACCAATTACACAACCAATCGGCATTCCACCTCCCATGGATTTGGCCCAGGTTGATAAATCTGGGGTCACATCATAGTGATGAAAGGCAGCCCATTCTCCTGTACGTCCGAATCCAGATTGTACTTCGTCTAGAATGAGTAAAATGCCAAATTCATCGCATATATTTCTCAATTCGCGCATGTAAGCCTTCGGCATAGGAATGAAACCTCCTTCACCTTGCACTGTTTCCACAATGATAGCCGCACAATTGTATGGATCTAATGTCGCCATTAATGACTCCCTAAGTAGCTCAATTTCTCGACCTACAAAATCATCATATGATAAGCCTCTTCCATATCTAAAATGATTTGGAAATCTGAATCGATATGTTTCAGGTGCAAACGGGCCACAATTAAGCTTATATGCTGGCTTAGCAGTTAAAGTCATGGCCATCATGGTCCGACCATGAAAAGCATCTGTGAAACATATAATTCCTTGTCTCTTTGTAGCTTGTCTCGCTATTTTAATTGCATTCTCCACACTCTCAGCACCGGTGCAGGTTAGCATGACTTTGGTCTTTTCTCCATGAGGAAAAAAGGGAAATTAACTCCTCAGCCAAATCCATGTAAACGTCATAAGTCGCTACATTAAAACAAGTATGAATCAGCTTTGCTGCTTGTTCCTGAATCGCTTTAAACCACAGGTTCAGGGCAATGACCTGAATTAAGCACTCCAATGCCGCCTCCGAAATCGATAAGCTCGCGTCCATCAGCATCAATGATTATCGCGCCTTTTGCAGAAACAGCAGTGGACGGATTAAAAACCCCCACACCATTAGTAACCAGCTCTTTTCGTCTTTCAAACAATGCAGCGCTTTTGTTTCCGACTTGCTTTTCAGTTGTAGTCATTTACGTCAAATTTTGCGCAAAAGTAGGATTCGGGAAATCCTAATCAGGGCAGATTCCATATATTTTTCCAACTAATCTATTTGACTTCATCAAGAAATAAATTGAAAACAATCTACCTAAATTCGCAACAATGGATTTACCATCAAAACTGCTTGAAAAAACAGTAGAATACTTCGAATCATTGCCTGGGGTTGGGAAAAGAACAGCCTTGAGATATACATTGCACATTCTTAAAATGCCAACCGAGGACGGTCAAGGATTTGGTGAATCTATAAAAAGAATGGTGGCCGATTTACAGTTCTGTGTACGTTGTCATAACATTTCTGACAATGATTTATGTCAAATATGTTCCCATCCAAAGCGCGATCACTCAACCATATGTGTGGTTGAAGATTTGAGGGATTTATTAGCCCTAGAATCTACTGGTCAATATTATGGAGTATATCACATACTAAACGGAGTAATTAGTCCTATGGATGGCGTTGGACCTTCTGACTTACATATTGATACGCTGATAGCGAGGGCTAATTCAGCATTAATCAAGGAAATCATCTTTGCGCTTCCATCAACCATGGAAGGAGACACAACATGCTTCTATTTATTCAAGAAACTGACACCTATTCAGGTTAATATTACGTCACTTGCTAGAGGAGTAGCAGTTGGGAATGAGTTACAATACACGGACGAAGTAACTTTGGGAAGATCCATTATAGGTCGATTACCCTACGAGAATTCGTTGAAGTCAATCTAGTTTATTTGAAATTAAGCATCGTCATCGTCAACTACAATGTGAGGTATTTCCTAGAGAATTGCCTTCACTCGGTTGTGAATGCTATTAAAGATTTGGATGCTGAAATAATTGTCGTTGACAATGCCTCCAAAGATGAGAGCTCAACCATGATGAAAGAGCTATTTCCCAATATTCGCTATATCTTTTTGAATGAGAATATCGGCTTCTCTCGAGGAAACAATCTTGGCATAAAAGAAGCTAAAGGCGAATATGTATTACTTCTAAACCCTGACACCTTAATTCAAGACAACACATTGACTAAGTGCGTTGATTTCCTAGATCAGAACATAAATACTGGAGGTTTAGGAGTTAAAATGATTGATGGTTATGGCAAGTTTCTTCCAGAAAGCAAACGTGGACTACCTACGCCCGAAGCAGCATTTTATAAAATATTCGGCCTCTCGAGACTAATACCGAAATCCCGTCAGTTTGGACAATACCACCTTGGGTTTCTTGACAAAGACGAGATACATGAAGTGGATATTCTTAGCGGAGCTTTTATGATGATGCGAAGAAAAGCCCTTGATGAAGTTGGATTACTTGATGAAACATTCTTTATGTATGGAGAAGACATTGATTTGAGCTATCGAATAACACAAGGCGGATACGTGAATCATTATTTTCCAAAAACGACCATTATTCATTATAAAGGGGAAAGCACAAAAAAGGGCAGTCTCAATTATGTCCTAGTCTTTTATAGGGCGATGGTGATTTTCGCACGAAAACATTTTGATGCCAATCAAGCTTCACTTTTTAATTTACTCATCAACCTAGCTATCTATTTTCGAGCATTCTTGGCTCTTTTATGGAGATTGATTGGGAGACTCTGGCAATTATTAATTGACTTTGCAATCATCTACATATCGTTTTCATTTGCCACTTACTTTTATGGAGACATAGCCAACAAGGATTTCGCGCTTCCACTTATATCTGTTTTACTCCCCATTTACTCTCTGACATTGAGTGCTTCCTTGTTTTTTTCAGGAGCGCATGATTTGCCGTTTAAGATTCATCGTTTAATAAGGGGGTGGTTTGTAGGCACGCTTCTGTTACTTGCCCTTTATTCGCTTTTACCGGAAGAATTTAGGTTTTCACGCGCGGTCGTCTTAATCGGATCGGCAATAGCAATAATTCTAGGTTTTACATGGCGTTTCATTGCTTCAGTTCTTCCAAACTCTCCTTTTAGGGTGAATAACCGGATGATCAAGCGCAGATTGGTGTTAGGCGATCAGAACTCATTTAATACCGTTCAAAACATCCTTGATACTACAGAAATTACCAATGAATTCCTAGCTGGCATTTCCGTTGATAGTAAAAAACCAAGCGGCTTTTTAGGTACCATAGATCAATTACATGTTGCCATCTCTGATTTTAGAATTGATGAGTTAATCATTGACCATAGAGCAACAGGATTCTCTCGAATTATTAGGTTAGTTGAGAAATTGAAATCCTATGAAATTGAGGTAAAGATTTTAAATAATGACTGGTTGGTTGGCCCCAATCAAATCATCAGACAACATCGCTTTAAGCTTGGAAACAAACTGTTTGAGATTAACCTTAGGTCAATTCAAAGAAAGAAGCGCATTAATGACCTTCTTTTTTCCTTGATCCTTTTATTAATATCTCCGTTGGCGTTTATGCTTATTGACAACAAAGCAGGATTTTTTAAAAACATTGCTCACGTCCTATTTGGAAAAAAAACATGGGTAGGATATGACAAACGTGGTTTGGACCCACTATTACCCGTTTTAAAACCCGGTGTTCTTCACGAAAACATGGAATCGATTTGGCCTCAAGACCAGGAAGGGCAGGCTTTTAACGCTAATGTCAAGTACCTCTATTCTAATATGATTTTCAGAGATGCACAATTGATTTCGCGTCATTTTCAAAACCTAGGGAAACAGTAATCCGTATTTCATTGCAAGAACATCGTTAAATTCGTTTACATGAACCGTCCAATTAAATTCATTCTCTCGATTTTCATCGCTATGGCTTTGACACTTCCGTCATGTATGGTAGTTGATGGTGGAAATGCATATCGAAAGAAGAATAAATGTTGCGGGGTTATTAAGTGCGACATGCACCGAAATAGTCAAAAAAAGAAACGAAAGCACGCAGTAACTGCACACAAAAGCCTCAAAAAGAAGGAACAACGTATCAAACGAGGCTACTAGTTATTTGTAAATCTTTTGAGCGTTCAGTTTGCGCTGATATCGGATGGCATTGTTTTGATGCTCACGATATGAACTGGCAAAATTGTGATAACCCGAAAAATCTTCTTTTGCACACATAAAAATGTAATTGCTCTGAGTTGGTTTCAATACAGCATCGATGGACGATATTTCTGGAAGGAAAATGGGGCCTGGCGGCAAACCAGCGTTCCTATAAGTATTGTACGGTGAGTCAACTTCCTTATGAACGTTTAATACCCGCTTGATCGTAAAATCACCTAGTGCAAAGATCAATGTTGGGTCAGATTCGAGTCTCATTCCTTTTTTAAGTCTATTTAAATACAATCCGGCTACTATGGGCCTTTCATCGGGATGTGCACCTTGCTCCGCTTGAACAATGGAGGCAAGTGTTGAGACCTGAGATTGCGTTAAGCCTATTCGCTTTGCTTGATCCACTCGAACGTCAGTCCAAAAGCGTTTATACTCTTTTGCCATGCGCGTCATAAACTCCTCCGCTGTCGTGTTCCAATAGAACTCGTATGTATTGGGTATGAACAAAGTGAATATGGAAGTTGAGTTGAACCCATATCGCTGGCAATACCCTTCATTATTGAGTAGTGACATTAAATCTGCACTATCGGTTTCAAGGTGTTTACCTACAATACTTGCTAACTCCTCCTTGGTTCGAACGGAACGAATTATCAACCGAACAGGATCTTGCTCCCCGCTTCTCAATAAATTGACGAGTTGATTGTTACTCATCCCATCAAAAATCTGGTACCGACCTGCCTTAATGGAACCAGTGTAGTTCTTATAATTAGCCACCCAACGAAATGAACTAGAATCCTTTATTATTGATTCATTAGCCAAAGACTTTATTACGTCTTGAAAGTCGTCTGAAGAATTAATGTAAAACTCTATTGACGAATCCTTTAACTCAACGTTTGGATTAAAAAAACGACCATAATAATCCCAAAACAGCCAGCCGCCCGTAAAAAGCAATGTCAAGAAAACTCCCAATAAGAATTTACCTCGCTTCATTCGTATTAATCTTTTGATATATCAATAAGTCGACAAAATCGTTTCCACTTTTCAACCAGTCTTTTTTCATTCCAACAGGTTCAAAATCATTCGACTCGAAGGCTCTGCAACTTGCCTTATTGTCCACCGTTGATTCCGCATAAATTGAATGAACTTGAATTGTTTCAAAACAATACCTAACCACAAGCTCAATAGCTTTGCTACCTATCCCTTTTCCTTGATAGTTTTCGTCAATTAAGAGCCCAATCCCCACTCGCTCGTTTTTAGGGTTAAAATCGAACAAATCAATACAACCTGCCACCACCTCACCTTCAAAAACGATCATAAAGCGCATTTGTCCGGATTGATATAAATCATTCCCATTGAGAACAAATTCAACTATTTGCTCTCTACTAAACGGAGCGATTGTGTCGCTTACGAGCCAATGTTTGGGATCATTCTCCCATGCTAGAATTGCTTCGACATCATCTATTCCAGCCCTTCGTAATTCAACCATGATTAATTCCTAAATCGGGATGGTACTTTCCTTCAAATACGAACTGTGTTGGACCCGTTTTCCAAATATTTGAGTATCCTTTACCATTGCTTTCAAATGATATGGTCAGGTTTCCTCCTAAAGCCTCCACATCAACAGCGGATTCTGCTATACCCATTCGATGGGCAGCTATTGCACATGCAGTCACTCCTGTACCACAAGCCAACGTCTCATCTTCAACCCCTCGTTCATAAGTTCGAACCTTGATTCCTTTCAAGGTCTTTTGAAAAAAGTTGACGTTTATCCCCTCTTTTTTGAATCGTTCTGAATTTCTGATTAGTCGTGCTTCTTGAATTAGATTTAATGTATCAACATTATCAACTAATTTGACATAATGAGGTGATCCTGTATTCATAATTAAAACCTTCTGGTTTAATTCTTCAATTTCAGAAACGGGAAGCATTTCCAAAGAAACAATTCCATTGTTTCCAACTTTTGCCCTATGCTTACCATCAGAAGCAATAAAAACTGTTTCACCAGTAATGATTCCAAGGGCATTTGCCATCGCAACAATACACCTACCTCCATTTCCACACATCGAACCATATTGTCCATCCGAATTGAAATAGATCATCCTAAAATCATATTCCTTATCAGACCTCAGTAACATCAAACCGTCAGCACCTATTCCAAAATGTCGGTTGCACATTCGACTAATTAATTCCGAATCATCGGTATTAAAACTAGCATCCCAATCGTTGATTAGAATAAAATCATTACCAGCCCCGTGATATTTGTAGAATGAAATCATGTTTGCAATATTGAGAACTTATCAATGAAACCGATCATTTTTTTGGACAAAATTCTCCATTCATGTCTAACAATAATTAACAGCAGATTAATATGATTTTCACACGTTCAGGCGTTAATTTGAAAACAAGTGAAACAAAAACTATAAGGCAATGAGAAAATATTTGGGATATGTGGGTGCGTCATTCTTAGGAAGTGCAATAGCTGTTGTTTTTATGCTTTCTGTTAAACATGAACAATCGGAGACCTTACTTGAAATCGAGCGTTTAAGGGCTCAACATAATCAGGAATCGAATCATTTGACAGGGTTCGCTACCAACGCCAATTCAATGGATTTAACCGTAGCTGCAGAAAAATCAGTGAATGCTGTAGTACACGTTAAAACCACCTTTGAATTGGATGGTGGTTATTATACTTTCGACCCAATCCGTCAATTCTTTTTTGGTGATGGCATGTATCAAAAGGCCCCCAGAATTGGAGCGGGAGCGGGCTCCGGTGTTATAATAAGCGAAGACGGATATATAGTTACCAATAACCATGTCATTGATAAAGCATCTAAAATCGAAGTTGTTCTTAATAATAACAAATCTTTCCAAGCCACTATTATTGGCCAAGATCCAAGTTCTGATTTGGCCTTATTGAAAGTCGATGGAAAAGATTTACCACGTATTTTATACGGCAATAGTGATCAAGTGAAGGTTGGCGAATGGGTTCTTGCCGTAGGTAATCCTTTCAATCTCGAATCTACTGTGACAGCGGGAATCATTAGCGCCACTGGAAGGGATATAAACATTTTAGCCAATGGACCAAATGGATCGAGTGCTGTTGAGTCGTTCATCCAAACAGATGCAGCTGTAAACCCTGGGAACAGTGGAGGAGCCTTGGTGAACGCTAATGGGGAGCTTATAGGAATCAATGCAGCAATTAAGTCAAACACAGGTTCATACGCTGGCTACAGTTTTGCAATTCCCGTAAACATAGTTACCAAGGTTGTCGAAGACCTATTGAAATACGGAGCGGTCCAAAGAGGCTTTTTAGGCGTTAGCATTCGCAATTTAGATCAAGAAACAGCTGATGATCAGAATTTTCCAAACCTGAAGGGCGTTTATGTGGCCGATGCAATCGATAAGGGTGCTGCCAGCATTGCTGGAATAAAAGCGGGAGACATTATTGTAAAAATTGCCGAAAAGGAAATCAAGAACGTAACGGAATTACAAGAGCGTATAAGCCAATTTAGTCCTGGAGATAAAGTACTGGTTACCTTATCGAGAAAAGGTGATGTAATAGACATCCCTTTAGTTCTTAGAAATGAATTTGGAGAAGCGGAAGTTAACCACAAGACTCGACTAGAACTCGATCAGGCATTGGGTGCTACATTTGATTCGCCCTCAAGGGAAAACTTAGATAAATTAGATATCGAGCACGGTGTGCAAGTTCAGAATTTGATAAGCGGCAAACTTAAGAGTGCCGGTATTCAAGAAGGTTTTATCATAACTAAGGTTGATGACGAAATAATTAAGAGTGAGGCACAATTAAAAAATGTGTTAGAGTCTAAAACGGGTGGTGTTTTAATTGAAGGAAAGTACCCAAATGGCAAGCGAGCCTTTTATGGCTTTGGCTTATAACGAAACAAAAGGATAGATAAAACGTTTATACATTGATTGTGAGTTTTTCGTTTTGGCAAACTCATAGTTATCAATTAAGAGCAAAATACTGTACCTTTGCAGCCCGTTTCTGGGCGAATCAAAATAGGAGGAATTAAGAAATGAGGCAATTAAAAATCACCAAGTCTATTACTAATCGCGACAGTCAGTCGCTTGATAAGTATTTGACCGAGATCAGCCGTGAAGAGATGATTAATGCGGAGCAGGAAGTTGAACTTGCAAAGCTGATTAAAAAGGGAGATCAAAGAGCGCTAGACAAACTGGTTCGGGCAAATCTTCGATTCGTTGTCTCTGTTTCCAAACAATATCAAAATCAAGGTTTGACCTTACCGGATTTAATTAATGAAGGCAATTTAGGCTTAATTAAGGCGGCTCAGCGTTTCGATGAAACACGTGGATTTAAATTTATTTCTTACGCAGTTTGGTGGATTCGACAATCAATCTTGCAGGCAATAGCAGAGCAATCTAGGATAGTTCGATTACCGTTGAATCAGGTTGGATCCTTGAATAAAATAAACAAGGCATATGCTCAACTTGAGCAACAATTTGAGCGACCACCAGTTGCTGATGAGTTAGCTTCTGCTCTTGAGATACCTGAAGAGAAAGTAAAAGACACGATGAGTGTTTCAGGTCGTCACGTTTCAGTGGATGCTCCTCTTAAAGAAGATGAAGATTTTAGTCTACTTGATTTAATCAGCAATAATGAATCGCCTAGCGCAGACGGTCATTTAATGCGTGAATCACTTCAAAAGGAAATTGAACGATCACTTGAAACATTAACCGAACGTGAGCGAGATGTCATTCGACTCTTTTTTGGTATTGGTATGAATCACGGTTTGACGTTAGAAGAAATTGGTGATAAATTTGATTTAACCCGTGAAAGGGTGCGTCAAATAAAGGAGAAGGCCATCAGACGACTCCGACAACACTCGAGAAGTAGGCTTTTAAAAATGTACTTGGGAGAATAACTTTTTAGGCCGCGAGATTCGCGGCCTTTTTTAATTGACAATTCAACCATCAATTTATTAATTATCGATCAATGGAAAAAACAGCTATTGAAGACATTGTTAAGGACAAGTATCAGCATCATTTTAACGAGTACATCAACCACGAAAAAGAGGCGGTAAATTTACAGCACTGTATTGGCCAGCTCCTTTATGAAAAAGGAATAGAGTTGGTTTTGTATCGAAATCCATTAACCGATGTCAGTGTATCCGAGTTACTTCAGTTGCATGAGTATGCTAACACTGTTGTGGGAAAGAAAATCACCATAAAGGATTCAGCTGAATTAGCTCAAGAGCTAATGAAGATGGATGTTGCACCTTCTAAACTTGACATTGGGAGATTGAGTTTTGAATGGCTAAATGAAGGCTCAAATTTTGATTCAAAGGCAAGTTTTCTTTCATCCAAGCTCGAAGGATTTGGAAGCGTATCCCAAGAATCCCTGAAACCTAAAGATGTCGTACTTTATGGATTTGGACGAATTGGACGATTAGCAGCAAGAGAGCTAATTAAAACAAGCTGGAAAGGGTCAACAACTTAGATTGCGGGCTATTGTGGTTAGAAAAATGGACGTTTCGCAATTAAAAAAGCGAGCTTATTTATTAAGCAATGATTCCGTACACGGACCATTCAAGGGTTCCATAGTCGAAGAACCAGAGAATATGGCCCTAATAATAAATGGACAGCGCGTATCCTTCATATCTGCGAATAATCCTGAAGATATTGACTACACGAGTTATGGCATAAACGATGCGCTCATTATTGATAATACCGGTGTTTTCACAGATAGGACAGCTTTAAGCAGACATTTACAAGCTAAAGGCGCAAGCAAAGTTCTGCTCACCGCTCCAGGTAAAGAAATACCCAATATTGTTTATGGGGTTAACAGTAAAGGTCTTGATTTTGATAAGGAAACAATATTCTCTGCTGCCTCATGTACCACTAACGCCATCGTCCCTGTCTTGAAAGTTATTCATGATAATCTAAAAGTTGAACGAGGTCATATAGAAACGGTTCACGCCTATACAAACGACCAAAACCTTTTGGATAATTTCCATAAGAAAGAAAGAAGAGGTCGATCAGCGGCAATAAATATGGTGATTACCGAAACTGGAGCAGGTAAAGCTGTAACTAAGGTAATTCCTGAGCTTCAGGATAAATTAACAGCAAATGCAGTTCGTGTTCCGGTTCCAAATGGTTCATTAGCGATTTTGAGTTTAGCCGTTGGACGGGAGACTAGTCGAGCAGAAGTTGATAAACTATTAAAAGACGCAGCACTTAACGGAGACCTTGTAAATCAAATTCATTACAACGTAAATGAAGAGTGCGTTTCTTCAGACATTGTGGGCAATACTTGCTGCTCAGTTTATGACAGTAACGCTACCATAGTGCATCCGGATAAGAAAAACATTGTCCTTTATGTTTGGTATGACAATGAATTTGGATATACAAAACAGGTAATTCGATTGGCCAAATCTATTTCAAAGGTTAGAAGATTGATTTACTACTAAAAGCAAACAACACTAAGAATAGGCTGTTCATAATTGGACGGCCTATTTTGGTTAAAAGCGATTCCGTTTCCAATCTTTGCAGTTATGATAAACGAGTTTTGGTCTCGCATCCCTTGGTATATTAAAAACAAATATGTTTTGACAACCATTGGATTTATACTCTGGTTGGCTTTTTTTGATCAACACAATTTGATCAATCAAATCAGCTTTAAAGCAGAACTTTATCAGTTAAACAAGGATAAGGAATACTACCAAGAAGAAATAGTCGAGATTAGAGAAGATTTGGAAGAGTTACTTTCGGACAATCGGAAGCTTGAGAAATTCGCTCGCGAACGCTATTATATGAAAAAACAAAACGAAGAAATCTTTGTTTTTGTGAATGAAGAAGATTAGAGTCTCTCGTTTTTAAGGAGCTAACTCTATCTTCGCGAGATGACCAACAACCCTTTCCAGCATAGCTTTAAACCGGATTCGTCTAGCTCATGGCGCAACCGAGTTGAGAAAGAATTAAAGGAAAAAGAATACAAGGAATTTCTGCATTGGAAGAGCATTAACGGCTTTGACATCGAATCGTGGCAGAGTAGTGTTCCCCAACCACGAGTTCGGCTTCAACCGCTGAAGTCAGCTTGGAAGATTATTGAACCAATCTATAGTCAAAACGCGCAAAAAGCTAACGAGTTGGCTTTAAAGTCATTGATGAATGGAGCAGAAGGAATTTGGTATTCCAAAAATTATTTAGGCGCGGCTGCAGAAGTTGTCCGTTCGGGTATTGATGAAAAAGTTGCTCCTGTGTTCATAAATGATTCAACGCACATTGATATATACCGCCCGCTTTTAAAGTCAAGCTTAAAAGCAAATTTCGAAGAACATAATCAGCCCATTTTATTAAACGGACTTCGGCCAAGAGAAAGAGGCGCATCCATAATTGATGAAGTTGCTATTCTAGTTTCTCAAGGTTTAGAGAGTTTGCGAAAGGACAGAAAGCCAGATTCGATATTGTTTTATACAGGCGTGGGATCTGAATATTTAACGGAAATAGCTAAAATTAGATCCTTACGTTGGCTTTGGTCCTCAATCCTGAAAAATGAAGGCTATGAAGCAGAGAATCCACAAATTTTCGCGGTAAATCTCAGTAATTCTTACTCGGTTAATGATCCTTATACCAATAACCTTCGTGCAACATCTGCGGCAATGTCGTCCATAATAGGTGGTGCTCAATTTGTAATGATTGAACCTTGGGATAAAACTTCTCTACCTGAAAATGAATCAAGCCAAAGAATGTCGAGAAACATCCAAACGCTTTTGAAAGAGGAAGCCAAATTAGACAAGACTCTAAACCCCAGTGATGGTTCATTTTTCATTGAAAACCTAACGTTAACTATTAGTTCAAAAGTGTGGGACCAAGTTCAAACTATTGAAAAATGTGGTGGGTTTATTGAATTCGCCTTATCAGGCAAGTTGCGAGCACAAATTGAAACCAACAGGAACATTCTGCTAGAAAGCTATCTTAATTCAAAGAAGACATTATTAGGAGTTAATAAATATCGACCTGAAAAAGTGATCAGTGAAATAGGGAATTCGCATAGTAGGTACGACCTTTTACCAGATTATCTCCATATCGCCAAAGAAATCCAAGATTCAAGATTATGAAGTCTTACACTGAATTAAGTCTCAATGAGCTTGTCAAGGGTATTGTTCCAATGGCATCTGCAGCTGGTTCATGGATGAGTCCTGAAGGCATTGAAGTAAATCAAAGTCAGATTGAAAAAAACATGTCTGAATACTTGCAAGGAAATGCCGGAGCAGGCTCTCCTCCTTACTTGAGAGGTCCATATGCGAGCATGTATACAATCAGGCCTTGGACAATTCGGCAATACGCTGGGTTTAGTACTGCCGAGGCTTCTAATTCATTCTACAGGAAGAATCTTGCCGCGGGTCAAAAAGGACTTTCTGTCGCATTTGATTTAGCTACGCATCGCGGCTATGATAGCGACCATGAAAGAGTAAAAGGCGATGTCGGAAAGGCCGGTGTAGCGATCGATTCGGTTGAGGATATGAAAATCCTCTTTGATCAAATTCCATTGGATAAAATGTCTGTTTCGATGACTATGAATGGAGCCGTAATACCCATTATGGCCTTTTTCATTGTTGCTGCAGAAGAACAAGGAGTGCCGGTTGAGCACTTAAGTGGAACCATTCAAAACGATATTCTTAAGGAGTTTATGGTTCGGAATACTTATATATATCCTCCAAGTTCTTCGATGAAGATAATCGGAGACATCTTCGAGTTTACCGCTCAGAAAATGCCCAAGTTCAATTCCATTAGCATTTCAGGCTATCACATGCATGAGGCTGGTGCATCAGCCGATATTGAATTAGCTTATACCCTGGCAGACGGGTTAGAATACATTAGGACTGGCATTGCTGCAGGTTTAAACATCGATGATTTTGCACCCCGACTTTCCTTCTTTTGGGGAATTGGAATGAACCATTTTATGGAGATCGCAAAACTGAGAGCGGGTCGCGTTATTTGGTCAAAAATAGTTTCCGATTTTAATCCAAAATCCGCCAAGTCTATGGCCTTGAGAACGCATTGCCAAACTTCTGGTTGGAGTTTAACAGAGCAAGACCCTTATAATAACATTGCACGAACAAGTATTGAGGCGCTAGCTGCTGTGATGGGCGGAACTCAGTCTTTACATACAAACTCGCTTGATGAGGCTATTGCTTTACCTACAGATTTCTCTGCTAGAATCGCACGCAACACCCAACTCTTCTGGCAACTTGAAAGTGATATCTGCCGTGGTATCGATCCATTTGGAGGATCATATCTCGTTGAAGATTTAACGAGTAAGCTAATTGAAAAATCATGGACTTTGATTCAAGAAGTAGAGGAGCTTGGAGGAATGACCAAAGCTATTGAAGCTGGATTACCAAAAATGCGGATCGAAGAGGCTGCCGCAAAAAAACAAGCTCGTATTGACAGTGGCGCTGAAGTTATTGTAGGAGTTAACCGCTATATTGTTGAAAATGAAGGTGATTTAGAAATTCGTGATGTCGATAATGCACAGGTTCGAGAAAGCCAAATTGCTCGCATCAATCAAGTAAAGAAAAAAAGAAATCAAGTTTCCGTGGAACAATCGTTAACGGCACTAACAAATTGCGCAAAATCAGGGATCGGCAATCTACTCGAACTTGCAGTAATAGCCGCTCGATCACGTGCCACTTTGGGTGAAATAAGCTCAGCTCTAGAATTGGAGTTTGGGCGACATAAAGCCGAAATACAAAGTATAAGTGGGGTATATTCAAGAGAAATGAAGAAAAACGATTCTTTTTTGCAGGCTATTGAGTTGGCAGAGGCATTTACACTAAACCATGGCAGACGACCGCGAATTCTAATTGCTAAAATGGGTCAAGACGGTCATGACCGAGGGGCCAAAGTAATCGCAACCTCCTTTGCAGATATTGGATTTGATGTAGATGTCGGTCCCTTGTTTTCCACACCGAGTGAAGTAGCAAAAATGGCTATGGAAAATGACGTTCATATTGTGGGCGTTAGTTCTCTTGCCGCAGGACATAAAACCCTCATTCCGGATTTAATTGATGAATTGAAAGCCATTGGTCGCGAGGATGCGCTTGTTGTAGCCGGAGGAGTAATTCCACGTCAAGATTATGAGTTTTTGTATCTAGCGGGTGTCACATCCATTTTTGGTCCAGGCACAGTGATTTCTACAGCCGCTATTGAACTATTGAAAAAATTAATCAATAAAGCGTAACCTTTTTTGTCTTTCGACTGTTTAAAAACCAAACTGCTGCGGAATTGAGACAAACGACAGCAAACAATGATTCGAAGAATCGCCTCCTATTTCACGTTCAAGAATAACTCTCAACGAGTTGAGGATAAGCTATTGCGAATCAGCAGCTTAATGATCTGCATTCTTCTCGTTCCTACCATGATAGTCAACTATTTGGTTGACATGCCATTATACCTCAATGGCATTCTCATTCTTGTGTTAATGTTTTATGGAATCATTTTCATTGTTACTCACGATAGACCTATTAGTCCTAGAATTCAGATCGCATTTATAACTATTGGGGCAATTTCAATGTTTCCACTTTGGTTTTTAAATGGCGGTTTGATGGGATCCATATCCCCTTTCCTATTCCTTTTACTCTTAATGGGATCGTTCACAGCGGGTAGGAAACACCAGCGGCTGGTAATAATCATGTATTTTGTCATGATTGGCTCACTCATAATACTTGAATCATTATTTCCAGAATTACTTCATCCTTTCGTCTCCGAAGAGGCAAAGCAAATTGATGTTATAACTGGTTTTATCCTAGCCTCCATAGCTTCGGCAACGCTCGTAACAACTTTTAGAATCAACTACTTACGTGATCGAAAAAAACTACTGATGGCGAAAAGTCAACTCCAGACTACTAATCTTCATCTAGAAATTGCACAGAAGGAGTCTGAAAAAGCTTCAAAGGCAAAATCTGCGTTTTTAGCCAATATGAGTCACGAAATTCGAACTCCACTAAATAGCATCATTGGAGCGATCGATTTATTAAAGAATTCGACATTAACCAAGGAACAAGAGGTCCTGTTGAACTTGATGGGAGAAAGCAGCGAAAACTTGCTTCGACTTCTAACCGATGTACTTGATATTTCAAAAATTGAGGCAGATAAAATATCCATCCGAGAAGAAGCCATTCAATTAGATGCTTTTGTAAAACAGATGCAATCTTTCAGTGAGGCTTTAATCCAAAAAGAAGGAAAGGATATTGAGTTTCGAATCGTTGTAGATGGATTGGATTCAAATTCATTTGAATCAGACAATACCAGATTAACGCAAGTTCTAACTAATCTCATTTCGAACGCAGTTAAATACACAAATCAAGGTTGGATTGAGCTTTCCATTTCTATGATAAAAAGTGCATCAGGTAAAAAGCTGAACTCCACTTCAGTGTGCGAGATTCGGGAATTGGGATTAGAGAAGATCAAATTGATTTCATCAATAAACCCTTTAACCAAATCGTTTCAAATTCAAATGGAGCAATTTCGGGTGTTGGATTAGGGCTAGCCATTAGCCGATCAATCCTTCGACTGTTGAATGGTAGATTAGAAATCGAAAGTGTTTTTGGACAAGGCTCAACATTCAGGGCCATTGTTCCCTACTTAAGTGTTGAAAACCAGCGAGAAGAAGAGGATAGGTTTATCGGAAATTTTACTCCCATTTCAAACACCAAGATCCGAATTCTATTGGTTGAGGACAATCGAATCAACCAGATTATCATAAAAAAGATGTTGGACAAGCTCGTGCTTCGATGTGATATTGCCGCTGATGGTTACGAGTGTCTCGAAATGATAGAGACCACCAATTACGATTGCATTTTGATGGATTTAAACATGCCCGGAATAAACGGAATAGAGACATGTCGCAGAATCCGAAATAATACAAACCTCGCTTACTCCCCAAGAATAATTGCTATAACTGCTAATGTGTTGGAAGAAGATGAGGAGCAGTGTCTAGAAGCAGGTATGAACGGATTCTTGCCGAAGCCCATTACCTTGACGGCAATGGCCGAAAAGATAAATTCAGTCATGAAATAGTATAGCTCAATTATGTTTTCGCTAGACCCTTTTTTATCGTAAGGATAATTAAACCCTGTCTTCCACCCTATTCACTCAATCATATCATTTCATGAAGAATTTCATTCTAGGTTTTCTATTATTTGGCTCAATCCAAGTTTGGTCTCAGGTTCCGAAGAAAATAGTTGTTGAACATTTCACGAATACAAAATGTGGCATTTGCGCCCAAAAAAACCCTGGGTTCATTGATGTTCTCAATAATCATTCAGAAGTAATCCACCTTTCGATCCACCCGAGTTCACCATACTCAACATGCGGATTTAATGAACACAATCCCAGCGAAAACGACCAGCGCACATACTACTATGATATTTATGGAGGCACACCCAGGTTGGTTATTCAAGGTCAAGTTCAATCCACTTCGACTGATTTCGATGACGCCAATTTGTTTGAAAGTTTTGAAGATGAGACATCCAATTTTTCAATTGAATTGAGGCAAGAATACTTCAGCACTCAAAACTTCATTCAGGTGACCGTACTAATTAAAAAGGAATCTGAATCTAGTCTGAGCAATGCTTACTTGTATGCAGCGCTCGCTGAGGGTTTAATTAACTATGATGCCCCCAATGGAGAAAGTGAACACTATGATGTTTTCCGGAAATCTGTTTTTGAAACCTCTGGAAAATCGATCAGCCTACCGCAAAATATTGGGGACACTGTGCAATATAGTGCCGTATTAAACATACATAGCGATTGGGACCAAAACGAACTCTACACCATCGCTATTTTGCAATCCGAATCTGATAAGTCAGTTTTACAAAGTGAAAGTGCAAAAGGAACAAGTATATTGAGTGTTGCGGAAAAAGAAGAAGCGAAGGAAGTACGTATCTACCCTAATCCAAGCACAGGTATGCTTCAAATCGATGGACTAAATTCAGGCGAAGAAGTCGTCATTTTAAACAATCTCGGTCAGTTTGTATATAGGAATAAAACAAAAAGTTCCTCGCTAGATCTTAGCATATTGCCAGCTGGGATGTATTTCCTAGAGCTTTCGTCATCGGAATCCATAGAATCCATTAGGAAACCATTTCTAATCATCAAGTAAGCCATCGGGAGATCAATTCAACTATTGGATTTAGAAAAACTATTAAACCCACTAAAGCTGCAAAAACGGCTCCAACTAACACACTTGCGGCTGCCAAGTCTTTTATTTTACCCGCTCTAGGGTCAAATTCAGGTTGAACTAAATCAACTAGACCCTCGATAGCTGAATTGATAATTTCTAAAAACTGATTCCCCCAGAACTTACCAGTAAGATTTAGCAACCGCCAGAGTAAGTCTATCGAAAATCCTTTCACCGAAACGTCTACGGTTGAGTTTGTAACAAAACTCATTTAGATAGTTTTGCAAGTACTTCCCTTTTATCTTGTGGAATATACCCAGTAAAGTGCGTTTAGCGTTGCTTATAGCAATATGTACCCATTGCAATGTTGTTTTGGTAGTGTTTGCATCCGATTTCTGTGTAATGTGCATCTCCACGTGCTTTGCAATGTCTACATAACTGGTGCTTTTATCTGAGAAGACGATGTTTTTCTGATTAAAGTTCTCTTTCACCAACTCAGTGAGAGTATCTGAGTTGTGGTCTTCAATAACCTTCATTTTGAAGTACCGGCACTGTCTCGAACGTACACCAGTTTCTATGTCTTCCAACGGGGTAGACTCTGCCATTACGGCCACCTGAGCCTGTCGTTGACTTCCCCTTCCTCGCTTGATCTTCACATGTTTTGAAGTGGCCTTTTCAAAGTAACCTTCATCAAATTCCACTGCACCATCCAACTGGTAGAGGGCATCGCGCTTTCCCATCGCATGGCGAATTTTATGCATCAGACGCCATACTGTATCGTATTTTGGATGATCTAACTGACGTTGTAATTCCGATGCTGAGATACTCTTTTTACTGAAGGTCATAAAGGCCATGGCTAGATACCAGGTGCGCACGCTGACTTTCGAGCCTTCCATAATACTACCACTTTTCAATGTGGTGCGGAAGCCACATTCAATGCACTGCCATTGCCATTTGGCCCGAAGCCAATAATGGCGCTCACTCGAGCAGTGTTTACACTTAACACCTTCGGTTTCGCGCTGAGCACGAAAATGTTCTTTACAGCTTGTTTCTGTGGGAAATTGTTTGGTGAATTCTAAGATGTTCATCGGGCTTTCGTTTATTTAGAAGCACGAATCAACCATATCAGAATGTAATCTATTTACGTTGTGGTAATTTGCGGGGGAATCAGTTTTCTAAAATAATAACAATGGAAATTGCAAGAGAGACCATCAGCCATTCTAATGATGATATTTCAAATGCAATTCCAAATACAATAGCTAGGAAAGCCGCGAATAATTGAATTTTTGCATTCGCCTCATCTCGAATGAACACTTTTAAACCCTTTAATGCAAATCCAAAACTTCGAATCCGTGCTTTAAGTCCTAACGAGTTATTCTTCATCTAATTTGCTGAATCGCGTCTTACAATCAATACCTCATCATTATCAAGCATTAGATATCCCAATTCGTAACAAAAGAAGTAGGTTGATCCAGTCTTTGTCAAGTATTGATGTGTAAAATAGTTAAAGTTGAATCCTTTTTGAAGCAATTTGTCTCGGTTAGTCTTTGCTTTTTCAGAAGGATTTAAATCGTGTAGTATCCTTCTATTCCTTCTCAAGGTGTTATTAATGTTTCGAACCAAATTATTAGCGTCACTGTTTTGCCGATTATTAAACGCATTTCGACAATTATCTGAACAGAATTTCTGATCGGCACGACCAACTAATTTATCGCCACATTCAGCGCATTTTCTATGTTCATTACCCACTTAAACCAATTTATGACGCCAATATACTAAGAGAAATTTTTCCCTTCATCTTTGACTGACGAAAGACCAGTATTTTAGCCGCCCATGGATATGATTATTACTTCCGTTGTCATTGTTTTGGCAGTTATCCTTTTTATTAGTGAGAAACTGAGCGTTGACTTAATCGCTTTGCTAATAATCGGCTCACTAGTTCTGACAGGTGTAATTAGTCCTGAAGAAGGTGTAGCTGGATTCAGCAATCCCGCTACCCTAACAGTCGCCTTTATGTTTGTGATATCTGCAGCCATTTTAAAAACTGGATCACTTCAATATGTGGCTGGATTGTTAACGCGAACATTTAGAAACCATTATCAGCGCGGAGTTATTTTGTTAATGGTAGTTGTGAGTGCCGTTTCTGCCTTCATTAACAACACTCCCGTTGTGGCGGTCATGATTCCTGTAACCACTCAAATTGCCAAGAATTCTGGAAGAGCTGCTTCTAAATTGCTCATACCCATTAGTTATGCCTCAATTTTTGGCGGAACATGCACCCTTATTGGCACCTCGACCAATATTTTAGTTAATGGGATTGCCGTTCAAAATGGACTTGAATCCTTCGGAATGTTCGAATTCACTACTCTAGGACTATGTTTTGTTCTTGTTGGATCTCTTTTTATGATAGTGGTTGGTCAACGCCTATTACCTAGTCGAAAAGAAAACACACAAGAAGACTTAGAGGATACCCTCATCGATTATTTGGCTGAAGTCGAAATAATGAAAAAATCGGAGCTTGCTAACTCAACAATTCTCGCCTCACCGCTAGTTAAAGAGTTGGATATGGAAATACTTGAGCTGCGTAGAAATGCCACTATAATGAATCTACCACAGGGTGACACCATTATGCGTGAGGGCGACATTTTGAAGGTTCGATGCAACTTGGCAAAGCTGAAGCAATTGAAAGATCAATTAAAGGTGAAATTGATGCCTTTTGATGATCATGATGACGATGGACCTGCCGAGCATGCCTCCTTCGTTGAACTCGTGATTCCATCCAATTCTGAATTGGAAGGTAAAACACTACGAGAGTTTGATTTTAGACGAAGGTTTCGAGCCGCTCCTTTGGCCATAAGACAGCGCGAAGAAGTAGTGCATGATCAGCTACAAGACGTAAAATTAAAAGCAGGTGACGTCATCTTGGCCGAGATGAAAACCCATTACCTAGATCAATGGAAGACTTCTGCCCGAGATCAGAACCTTCCCTTTATGATATTGAGTAAAGAAGGAATTCTAAATTTCAATCGAAAACAATTTTGGCTAGTCGCAACCATTATTTTCTCAGTGATTTTTCTAGCTAGCACGGGACTTGTACCAATAGTAATTTCAACCCTTCTCGGTGTTTGCGCCCTCGTGTTATCAGGAACAATGACCATGAAAGAGGTATATAGATCCGTTCAATGGCCTATTGTATTCTTATTAGCTGGGGCATTGAGTCTTGGAGTCGCGATGAGCAACTCTGGACTTGCACTTTCTATTGCAAACACAATAACAGAAAGCTTTTCAGACTACGGTCCAATTGTTATTCTATCATGCATTTATCTTTTAACAAGTCTTTTAACGGAAGTCATGAGTAACAATGCAACTGCCGCGCTCATTGCACCAATCGCCATTGCAACGGCAGCTAAATTAGGTGTGTCACCGGCACCTTTTTTGATAGCAACAATGTTTGCTGCATCAGCCAGTTTTATGACTCCAATTGGCTATCAAACCAATACAATGATATACGCAGCTGGCGGATATCGCTTTAGGGATTTTTTTAAAGTAGGAGTTTGGCTAAACTTACTTTTTTGGTTAATGGGAACGTTTCTAATTCCCATATTCTTCCCGTTCTAATTTACTAATTTACCGTTTGATAGGACATTGCTCCAACTCAATAAATTTGGTGTGGATCTGTTCATTAGCGCATAGATTTGCAAACACATGAAACGATTATGTTTTCTTTTTTTATTCATATCCAGTCAATTATTGGGAATGAATGTGAGCTTTAAGTATGGTGTATTTATGACACCCAACATGGAAACCTATATTGAAACTTATTTGCTCTTCGATGCGGCTGAAATGCGCTACCAACTCAATGACGATTCAAGCTATAGCTCAGGGGCTGAATTAACTTACATATTTGAATCTGACAAAGGTATTGTCGCTTATAGTAAGAATTTGGTGAAGGGGATTCCCACAAAAGACACCCTTACCAATCTGATTGATTTCGTAGATCAGCAGCGATTTACATTGTCTCCGGGGCACTACACATTAGTTATTGAGTTGCGCGATATCAATAACAGAAAGGATTCAGTAAGTAGTAAGCAATCTATAGATATTAAGGTATCTCCGACTTCTACCTTTTTTAGCGACATCTATTTAGTCGATCATTCTGAAAAAACAGATAAAAGCTCAGTTTACACCAGAGGTGGCACAAACTATTACCCAAGGCTTTCCCCGTATTATCCTGATTTAGCCACAGAACTTTACTTCTATTGTGAACTATATAATATAAATTCTGAACTGGGCGAAGATGTGCCGTACTTGGTTAGCGTTGAAATCATAGATGCAACTACAGAAGAAGTAATCGATCCTTATCGATCAATCGTGCGCAAAAAAGCTCAAAGTCTCACACCAATTTCCATGAAGTTGAATATTTCAAACTTAAAAGCTGGTTCGTATGTGTTAAGGCTACAGGCTCGAAATAGAGAAAATGCCCTCGTTACTGAGCGTAAATTGCCTTTTAAACGTTTTCGAAACCAACCCGATCTGAGCCCTGATTCGAATAACATTGAATTGAATCGGACTTTTGTTTCAAAACTAAGTACCGACTCACTCAGGGAAATGTGCTATTGCTTGATTTATAAAGGCTCTGACGCAGAGAGTAATTATATTGAAGAGCATTGGCGAAAAGGCGATGAAGCTGAATTACGATACTTTTTTTATTCATTCTGGGCAGAGCGAAATGCATTGGATCCAGAGTCAGAATGGTATAAGTATTACGGACTGATTAAGCATACCATTGACGCCTATGGAAACAACACACAACACGGATGCGCCACCGATAGAGGTCGTATTTATTTGAAATATGGTAAACCAAACTCCATGTCTATCGTTCGAAATGAATCCCACTCCTACCCCTATGAAATCTGGCACTATTATAGAATTCCAGAAAAATCAAATGCAAAATTTTTCTTCTTAGATCAAAAGAAATTGAATGAATATGTCTTGGCTCATTCGAACGTAATTGGAGAACCAAGAGACGCGCTATGGTACACTCGAGTAGTAGCGGAAACCATGAGCGGCACGCAATCAACAAAGGAAAGATCAGAAGAAATTCTAGGCACGGAAAACGATCAATATTCGCACGGAAGCCGCGCTCTTGATTATTGGAACAATCCGCGATAAACGAATGTTAGACTCAAAATCAATAGCGTCCTAAATAAAAAAGAGAGAGGCTGAAGTTTTTGCCCAAAACGTATATTTTGGGTTTGCACCAAAAACAACCTCTCTCATGGGTAATATTACAATGTTTTCGCAGATCATCCAAAAGGTTGATCGATCTATTTTCAAAAAATTAGTAACCCAAAAGCAGACGGATAAGGGTTGTAAGGGTTTTGATAGCTGGACACACCTTGTCTCCATGCTTTTCTGCCATTTTGCGAAGAGCACCTCAGTTCGAGATATTTCTAATGGGCTGCGCTCCGCCACCGGTAATCTCAACCATTTGGGCATTATTAAAGCTCCATCGAAGTCGAGTATCAGTTATCAAAATAAGCGAAGGGACGCTGATTTATTCAAAGAACTCTATTATTCTCTCCTACAGAGTTTAGGACAGCAGGCTGCCTTGAAACGAGTCAAACTGAAGATCAAGGTACCTGTCTACTTGTTGGACGCAACGGTCATTAGTTTGTGCCTTTCGATGTTTGATTGGGCTACATTTCGTACTAAAAAAGGAGCTGTTAAAATGCACACCCTGTTAGAATATGATGGTAAACTACCTGTTTATGTGAATATTACAGAAGGAAGTGTGGCCGACAATAAAGGAGCGTATAATATCCCTTTAGAAAAAGGTTCGGTGGTGGTGGCTGACAGATATTACAACGACTTTCCTATGCTCAACGTTTGGGACAGCAACGGGGTGTTCTTTGTCATTAGGCATAAGCATAATTTAAAATACACCGTTCTTAATGAACGGGATTTACCTCAGAATACGGCTCAAAACGTCCTAATCGATCAAGAAATTGAGTTAGTCAACCCGCAAACCAAGGCAAAGTATCAGGGAAGCCTCAGACGAGTGGCTGTATGGGATGAAAAAAATAAGCAGACCATAGAACTGATCACCAACAATTTGGCCTGGGCCGCAAAAACAATCGGAGACCTTTATAAATCAAGATGGGAAATAGAGATGTTTTTCAGAGACATCAAACAGTTGCTACACATTAAAACCTTTATAGGGACGTCTAAAAACGCGGTGATGATCCAAATATGGACAGCTTTGATCACTATTTTACTACTCAAAGTGATGAAAGCAACGGCAAAATATGGTTGGCAGCTATCTAATCTGGTTGCATTTATCAGGCTAAATATTTTCGTCAAAATAGAACTCCAAAAATGGCTTGACAAGCCCTTTGATGACCATTCAAAAGCACCACCAAATTGTATCCAAGGGGTTCTTTTTTAGTACTGGCTACTATATTAGCCCTAATTCAATCAAATAAGGAGGTTAGATCTTCGTTTGAAATTATTTAGGACAGCATTGACTCAAAATCAATTTATTATTTGATTTAGAATAAAAGGAATTTATATTTGCACCCCCGTAAAAAGGGACATGACTCGGTAGCTCAGTTGGTAGAGCAATACACTTTTAATGTATGGGTCCTGGGTTCGAGTCCCAGCCGGGTCACTTTTTCAAAAAGCTTCGTATTCACGAGGCTTTTTTTTGTCTAAAATTTTTGGATCAAAAAAAAATGAGCTTCGAAAAACTCGAAGTTCATTCTTATTACTAAACCTACCCTAATGGTTCATAACCGATAGATAGACGTTGTATGCAATAAGATGGTTGGCTATGCTATCTAACCAATTCAATAAAACCTTCCTTGGTATCTTCTTTACCGTTATATCGAAGCACCTTTACAATGTAGGCGTAAGTGTCCATACCCTGTTCTTTGCCTCTGAAGGTACCATCCCATCCATGATGAATTGAGTTGGTTGAAAACACTTCCTGGCCCCATCTATTATAAATTCTAAACTCCTGTAGTTCTTTTATGCCCCAACCTCGAGCGTATATTATATCATTTACCCCATCCCCATTTGGCGTAAAAGCATCTGGAACGTCTAGCGAATATTTTTCCTGAACGTTTATATTAAAACTGTATTCGTTGCCAAAACAACCATAAATATCACGCACAATTAGATAAAAAACCTGATTGCCTTCAGCAACATAACTGGGGTTTTGACAGGTATCGCAAGAAAGAACTCCAGGCGGAATCCAGCTATAATGTAGTCGATCTCTCGATCTTGGATTCAATACCACAATTTCACCGATAACCACCGTTGTGTCGTCAAATATTTCGACACGAGGTGTGTCTTGGACCGTGATTTTCACACTATCCACGCCAGCACACCCATTCGTATCTCTCGCATAGATTTTCAAATATGTTGTAGTATCTGGAAATGCAATCGTGATTTGAGCTGTATCGAATTCAACGTACTTCTTTAATCGCCACTCCCAGACTACAGAATCTGAAAAAGTCTTGCCATATACCGTAACGGAGTCGCCTCTACAAATGAGCGTATCTGCACTCGCAAGCACCTCTGGCACAGGGTGTACTACAAACCTTTTCGTTATTGAATCTTTACATCCCCACTCCTCATTTTCAATGTATAACTCAACATCATATTCGCCAACATTTGGAAAATAAATTAATGGTGCCAATTCTAAACTTTCTCTTCCATCGCCAAGTTCCCATCGCCATGAATCCGCTCCTAGGGCATTATTAATCATTCTGGTATTAAGAACACCACACCCAACGGAATCGGATCTAAAGCCAAACCGAGCTTTAACTTCATGAATATATATTGTATCCAAAAAGGGGATTTGACAAATGCTCAGTGAATCGTAATAAACAACAACCGGAGTTCTTATTCCTACCCTATCGTAAGCATGCTGAATGGACGAAACGGAACCGATTAATGTTGTGTCATATCCATCTCCAAACACCCACGTGTATTTCGCCATACTTTGACTTTGAGTAACGAAAAAGTCAATCGGAACACCGACACAAGTAGTATCTGGCGCGACACCAAATTCAGCATATGGACCGCTTACTTCAATAAAGCCTGCTTTTGTAATCGAAGCTTTACAACCAAATTCAGATTCAACCGTCATTTTCACATTGTATGAGCCCGGTTGGGTATAAGTATGAAAAGCCAATGACGTATCTAATAAGACTGAGCCAGTCGCATCTCCAAATTCCCATTTCCAAGAAACAATATTGCCAATGCTACTATCCGAGAAAGTGACAAACAAAGGCAAGCAAGGCGAAACATTGGTGTCAGCATAAAAGTTAGGTATAGGTTTAGGCTTTACTGAAATAGTGGCAAAGGCTGTGTCTTGACATCCTAAATCATCTTGAATCGCGAGAAAAACCACATATTCACCTAGATTGACGTAAATCATTCCTGGGGGATTTTGTACGGTATTGGTAGTTCCGTTTCCGAAATTCCAAAAGTAGGTCAAGCTATCCCCAACACTCTGATTTTGAAAGTTTACTGTACTTAGTTCACAAACAATGGTGTCCACATTAAAACTCACAAATGGAGATTTAATGGTAACCATTTTGGTCTTTGAAGCGCTACATCCTATACTATCCGTAATTTCTAAAGTTACGCTATATGTCGCAGGGTTTAAATAGCTATGATTTGGGTTTTGAATATTCTGGGCGCTACCGCCATCTCCGAATGTCCAGTCCCAAGAAACCACCGCTGTGTCTGAATATGATTGATCCGTAAAAGCAATTGTAACCGGATCACAACCACCGGTATAATCAAATGTGAAATTCGGATCTGGGTCAGACAGAAAAACTGTGTGCGTTTTAGTTTTAATACAACCATTGGCATCGTGTACCCGCAGCAGAACATCATAATAACCAGCAGTTGTGAAATAATAGGCATATGTTGGAATCGTAAACTCGGCTGTATCATTATTCACAATCCACGTATATTGGGGCACCTCATCATCAGAAGGTTCCGCATCAAATTGAAAAGCGGAAGGAAGACAAGCTACTGAATCAACCGGTAACTCATTAAAGTTCCAAACATCAAAAGCCACTTGAAGGTCTTTAATGACGACCGTAGTAATATGTTGATAATCGCATCCGGATGAATCGTTATAGGCTTTTAGCTTAACACTATATGTTCCCGAATTTGTGTAGAGATGAACTGGATTTTGATTGACAGAATCAATGGGTGAATTGTCGCCAAAATCCCAATAGAATCGCTGTACTCCTTTGAAGGTGTATGCATTGAACCATCGAACCATTGGCGTATCGCAGTCTAGTGTCGGGACAAATTCTACAATTGGCCCGTTCACATAAATAACACTATCATATTCTATCGTATCTCGGCATCCATGATGGCCAACTATATATTGAAGATTTATCCACCCCGTATCATTCAATGTTACATAAACGCTATCTCCAGAATAAGTCGTTCCATCACTAAAATTCCACTCGAACTCATTGGCGAAGCTGTCGATCGGGTCATTATAAAACCAGACTGTATCGTTGGCACACATGGTGTCTTCCGTAAAAATGGCAGCAGCAGTGGGCAAAGCACCGTAACACACCCCTTCTTCTGGCGAAGAAGTAACAATCGAATCTCTACATCCAAAAGCATTTTCTATTACAAGCTTTGGGAAATAACATCCTGTATCTATGTATGAAATATTGGTCGGATTCTGCAAAGTGGATGTAGCTCCATTGCCAAAATCCCAATTCCAACTTGTTATTGCGTATGAAGCTGTTGGTATACTTGTATCTAAGAAATCGACTAGAATTGGAGCGCAACCTCTGTCAGGATTCGCAAAAAAGCTGGTTGTCAACTGTTCTACCAAAACATTATTCGGCTTGACAATCATTGCCGTACAGCCAATGTTTGAGACGACTATTAAGGTATCGTCCCAATAGCCTATATCATCCCCATCCCTGATTACAGAGTCATTGCCATTAATGTCTATTTCAGAGCGAATGATGGTACCATTGGATAATTGATCAAAAATTCCATATCGCCATTCATGGTAATCTATTGAACCAAAATTTACGGTTGACGTATTGGTATAGTAAGTTAAATATGGTGGCTCGCAGAGGTAATTTGGCGAACTCGTAAAGTTAGGAGTGATTGCCTGAATTTGTATCGTTTCAGAGTGCGAATCACTGCACGTACCTGATGTGGCGGTTAGGGAAATGGTATATGTTCCGCCAGCACTATAAGACTTATTTGGATTAGCACCATTTCCAGAGGTATTATCACCCCAATTCCAAGCATAATTGCTCGCTCCAAGTGTTTGGTTCGTGATCGTAATAGGTTCGCCTTTACAATCTGGCGATTGTACTTCAAAATCGGCTTGAACGGCTGTTATTACCACATAATTGTCCGACTCTAACGTGTCTTTACAACCGGCATTATCAGTAACTATCATGGTCACATCGTAGAAACCCGCGGCCGAATAGGTTGCGGACGGATTTGTGGCGGTTGAAGTACTTACATCTAAATCCCAGCTATAGGTATATGGCGTTGATCCTCCACTTGCCGTTGAAGTGAAATTTACGGTCAAAGGAGGAGCACAAGCCTGATGTGCCGAAGACGTGAAGGAAGCCACAGGACCGCCCGATGCATTAATCGTTGGCGTTCCGTTAAGTGTTTTCTGGCAACCAAATGAGTTTGTGATTTTCAGGGATGGCACATAATTACCAGGCGTTGTGTATGTGTGTGTTGGATTCGTACCAGACCCTGTGCTTCCATCACCAAAATCCCAAAACCTAGCTGAAATTGTGCCTGATCCGGCCGTGGAACTATTACTATTAAAAACGACTTCAATTGGCGCGCATCCAGCTGTTGGATTATAGCTAAAAACGACATTCGGCTTATTGTGTACGGTAATCGAAAGGGTTTCTGTGTCAAATACCGATGAATTGTTTTGATCGTATGCTGTTAATGTCACTACATATGTACCGGGTATCGAATATGCTAAAACAGGGTTTTGTAAAATGGAGAAATTTGTTCCATCATCCCACTGATAACCCAATGTTATACCACTACCAGCCGTACTCTGATTTGTAAAAGAAACGATCAATGGAGCACACCCCGAATTTGTATTTACGGAAAAGGCAGCCGTAATTTGCCCCAGCAAAAAGTGAGGCAAAAGGGTTAACAGGAATAAAACTATTGGTCTGATCATGCGTCTAGGTAAAGACATATATTAGACGCTAAATTACTTTAATCGGTCGCCTATACAATACATGTTTACGAAACTGTCAATTATATTGGTTTGTCTATTCACGTTAGTTAACTCATTACTAACAACATGGACTTTTGCACAAGACTTGCACTTTAGTCAGTTCAGTCATGCCGCTGTGCTTCTAAGTCCTACCGAAACAGGAAATTATCACGGAGATTGGCGGTTCATTAATAATTATCGAAATCAATGGTCGCAGATCGGACGACCACTAAGTACAATAGCTGTTGCGTTCGATCAACAGATCTATCTTTTCAATCAAAAAATAAGTTTGGGTGGTCAATTTGTGCATGACGAAAGTGGCAACTACTTATTGGTTCATCAGAAATTCATGCTCGCAGCGGCTTATCATCAAACCATCGGGCATCAAACTTTTCGATTTGGTATTCAAGGCGGAATGGTTCAAAAGCGACTAAACAGCCGAAACTTTTCTTTCCCAGACCAGTGGGATCAGTGGTCTGGATTTTTCAATAATCAACTAACCACGAATGAACAAGCTTTCGGGCAACGCATTTTTTATCCAGATTTTAACGTTGGCGCTTCTTATGGCAGAAAGATTTGGAAACTGAAACCCGAAATTACCTTCGCCTTGTTTCATATAAATAGACCTAACGAATCGTTTTTCTATGAGGAAAACAAGCTAAATATTCGAAAGGTCCTTTATATAAAGTCCCCTATTCAGCTTAAAAACAAATGGTCACTTGATCCGCAGTTTTTATATATGTGGCAGAATAAGAGCATCGATTTTATAATTGGATCGAACGCCAATTATGGGCTAGCCGAGAATTTCTTTCGAGCGAAGCAGGCATTCTTTGGAGTCACCCTTCGAAATTCACTCACCAGAAACTGGGATGCTTTCATTTTCACTGGAGGATTGCAGTTTAAAAATCTGCGGACTGCCGTCAGTTATGATATAACTGTCAGTCAATTACGTCTAGCTAATTCTTACTCAGGGGCAATCGAGTTCGCCCTTATTTATACCGGAATAAGCAGCGTCTTGAATCAACGAACTATTCCTTGCAACAGACTATAGACATGTTTAAACGTTTTTGCATAGGATTCATTTTGTTCATTTTTTGCATCAGCGCTGCGCAAAGTCAAAAGCTAATTGGCGATAGTCTTAGCCGAAAAATGGCTTTTAAGATCAACCGAATGGCCAAGCAGAGTCTTCGCTATAACGATACATATACGGCTATTGAACTTTATGAATTGTATAGCAAAAAGAAGCCGAAAAAATTTAGAGTCAAATATGAATTGGCCCAATTACATCAATCAATTCGGAACTATTCAATCGCATTAGCACTTTATAACGAAATCATTAGTCACGATCCTGACCTTTATACGAAGGCGTGGTTCTTTAAAGGTCAATGCGAGAAAAACTTAGAAAAGTATGCCGAAGCGAGCGTTTCATTTGATGAATTTAAGGATAGATATAGGGGATTAAAGGATAAAAGTCTGTACCGTAAAATCCTCGCAGCAGAGATGGAAGGTATTCAACTTGCCGATTCACTCAACTCGCACAAATTGCCTGTCTTAGCCAAATCTATAACCGGAATTAACAATAAACACACTGAATCAGCTCCCTTGTTCATTTCAGATACACTCATGTATTTTTCATCGATCACAGAAGAAACGTTACCGATCATTAAAATGAACGATGATTTACAATCGATTCCAAGATTAAAGCTATATGAAGCTTCGCTGGTGGATGGTGAATGGGTGACAAAAGGACTTGTAAAAGGGGAAATCAATGATGTTGTTGCTCATGTGAGTAACCCAGTAATTGACCCAGAAGGAAAATACATGTATTACAGTGTTTGTACTGAGAATTGGCAAGGTAAAATCATTTGTAAAATCTATCAAAGCCGCAAGGTAAATGATGTATGGAAGCGTCCTGAGGAAATGGGTTTTGGTATTAATGAAGGTGGGTTTACTTCTACTCAACCTGCTGTAGGGTTGGAGGTGAAGAAGAATAGAACCATCCTTTACTTCGTTAGCGATCGTCCCGGAGGAAAGGGAGGGTTGGATATCTACTATTCGCGCTATAATAAACGAGATGAAGAATGGAGTAAACCTAGAAATGCGGGAACGAAAATCAATACTGCGGCCAATGAGGAAACACCTTGGTATGATCTAGCGAGAGGTACACTCTATTTCAGTTCGAATGGTCACCCAGGAATTGGTGGAATGGATGTTTTCTCATCAGTTGGCGAAATGAGCAAATGGTCGGCACCAGAAATTATGGGTATTCCAATAAACAGTTCTTCAGATGATGTTTATTATCGAAAGCAACCTCGAGATCGATATCAGATAATTGTGAGTAACAGGCCTGGCAGCCTTTCCCTATGGAACAGTACCTGTTGCGATGATATTTACGAAATATACTCTCCGACAACGGTTGAGATGATGATTCAAGTTACAGCCTTTGAAATCCCTCGAGATGCAAAAGGAATTGAAGACAGAAAATTGCTCGGTGAGGCCACCACCAACGTTTATTTGTATGATCCGAAAACTGGTGAGAAATTTTTGATTCGTTCTGATTCAATGTCAAACGGTTTTGTAAGCGTTGGTTTAGACCCTGGAAAAACATACGTTGTCGAAGTGGAAAAGCCTGGTTTCTTTACAAATAGTAAAATCATTGATGCGCGAAAAACTGGTATCAACGATGTCATTTCAACGGAGCTTAATCTCAACAAATGGGATGAACAACCGATAACAATCCCTAATATATATTTTGAGTTTGGAAGCGCGGAACTCACTGCTGAATCTAAAACTACGATTGACACGACTTTATTTAAACTTCTTATCGAAAATCCAGCAATTACAATTGAGGTAGCAGCACATACAGACAATAAGGGAACTGATGCCTTAAATATGAAATTGAGTCAAAAGCGAGCCGAGAGTATCAAATATTATTTAACCAAAAAAGGAATTAACTCTGATCGCTTGACCGGCAAAGGATATGGGGAAACTCGTCCAATTGCGCCAAACTCTAATCCCGATGGAAGCGACAACCCTGAAGGTCGAGCTAAAAATAGGAGAGTTGATTTTACAGTGACTGGTACACAAATGGAAATTAATTCAATCGATTAACGCTTTCATTATTTACACCTTTGCCAAATGTCAATGAAGGACGTACATATTAAAAACCGCAAGGCTGGCTACGAATTTGAGATCTTAGATAAACTCACTGCGGGCATCCAGCTTCAGGGAACCGAAATCAAAAGCATTCGCCACGGAAATGCTAGCATTAACGAAGGCTTTTGCACCATTAAGGGTGATGAAATGTTTATCATCAATATGCACATTGCCGAGTACGCCTTGGGCACATATGCGAATCACGAACCGAAACGGGTTCGCAAACTCTTGCTTCACAAGCGCGAAATACTAAAATGGAAAAAGAAGGTGAACGAAAAAGGGCTGACACTTGTTCCCACTCTCTTGTTTATTGCCGAAAATGGAAAAGCCAAGTTAAATATTGCCTTGGCTCAGGGTAAAAAAATCCATGATAAGCGCGATTCTATCCAAGAGCGGGACACAAAAAGACAATTAGATCGACTTAAAAAATCGCACTAACTATTGTTTTACAAGTTCGAGGCTAGCACTTTCAGTGATTTGTCCTCCACCAAAGGATTGTGTTTCGTTTACGCTTAGTTTGAGATCCTTACTAGAAAGTTGAACAATATCAAACACTTTTCCAGAACTGGGATTATCATAGGTTACTAAACTTATGTTTGAGCCTTGGTCGCTTCTAGAGCGTCTAATTTCAGTGGTCATTAGAAGCAATTCAGATTTGCTTGGAGATTCATTTCCACCCGTAAACTCCCAAATTCCAGTCTCAGTTTCAGTCAAAGTGTAGGCCTGAGTTCCTTGAATCAAATCTTCAGGAATTTCTTCAATTTTAGTTTCAGTATAAACTCCATCCCGCTGAAAGCTCAATTGCCAATCTAGGCTTCGCGAATAAATCAGCGTATCACCGTAGTTATATTCGATTTGATCATCCGCGAATTTGGTGGAAAACTCTTGGGTATTGCTAGCTCCTATTTTAACATCCCAAGTACCAGTAATCCTCGATTTTCGAGTCACCAGACTAAATAATGGATCCTCTTCACCCTTTTGGCAAGAAGCAATGACGAAAAGGAGAATTAGAAAAAACCCAAAGCGAGTGAACATATTTAAAAGTAATAACTGATCGTTAATTGAACGGTAGGATCGACAAATAACTGAGTATCTAAATTTCGAGTGGAACTCAATTCGCGCTTCGCTGAAGCCACTCCACTAACCGGATCTGACTGCAACACCTCTTGTTTATCTCCACCTGTAACCAGATAGTACACGCCCATCCCATACTCCAACCCTAAGGCAAAATTCTTTACTAGGAAATAATTCATTCCAACATTGGCCTTCGCTCCTAAGCTGTATCCTCCAGCTTCGGTGATTGTCCTTTTATAAGTGGCCGTGCCTGTTGTATCGGTTATGCTCGTCACAGCACCAGCACTAAATTTTCCGATCAATCCGGCTTCGCCATCAATTGCAACATAGGGATCTAATCTATTGGTTCCATTAAAATGAAATTCTACACCCGGACGGAATGAAAAAGAAGCCTGTCGTGCCGTTGAATCAAACTCAACTAAATCCTTGCCAACGCTGTCTGTACTTAAGCCTCGGAAGTTCATTATAGTCGGAGCTAGTCCCATCCTTACTACAATATTCTCATTTACATTATACCTAAAAAGAATGGAGTTTTGTCCACGTAGATCTACTCGCGGACGAATCATCACGTTATTAATAAGACCTGATGCATTGATAGTCACACCAAAGTCACCTGGGTCAGAAATAAATGCTCGAGGCTCGTTGACAATTGTTTCTGTATCCTGAGCATAGGTTGCGAAAGGAAGAAAAAATATGACAGCTAAAATTGCGTTTTTCATAAGCACATGTTTGGCCTGTTAACGGCATTCAATTCATTATATTTTATAGAGCGGTATCTGTCTTATTTAGCATTGGAACAAATTGAAACGCACCATGTTCAACGGTTTCAAATTCAGTTTCACTAAGTTTCACTAGGCTAAGCATGGTTTGAACCCCATTAAACTCTCCAACGGGCACTACCATTACACCGCCAATCTTCAACTGGTTTTTTAATGCTTCTGGTATATAGGGGGCACCACATGTAACCAATATTTTATCATAAGGGGCGAAAGCCTGTCGACCTGCATATCCATCCCCATAAAAGCAACGGGCCTTATAATTGAGCTTCTCAAGTAAAAGACTTGACTTGTCATGCAGTGCTTTTTGGCGTTCGATGGTATACACTTTAGCTCCAAGTTGAGCCAAAACAGCTGTTTGATATCCACTACCGGTGCCTATTTCTAAAATTTTGTCGCGCTTTTTCACTTGGAGCAACTCTGTTTGAAAGGCCACAGTATAGGGTTGTGAAATAGTTTGACCTGAACCTATAGGAAACGCTTTATCATCATAGGAGAACTGAAGGAAAACGGTGTCAAAACAGAATAAATGTCGCGGAATATCACCAATTGCAGTTAAAACTGCCTCATTCTTAATCCCTTTTTCGCGCAATACTTCAACGAGTCGTTTGCGCATTCCAATATGCTGAAAACTGTCTATCATTATGAAGCCCGAAAATATCCATTTCGACAATCGTTTGTTTAACGAATATTCAATTAACCCGGATAAAAAACCAATTTAAATTGACATTTGAAGGAGATAAAAAAGTATGTCGAAAATCAAACTCGGAATTCTTGGTGCTGGCCATCTTGGAAAAATCCATATAAAATTAGCGCTTGAATTAACGAATGAATTTGAAGTCATTGGGTTTTATGACCCAAATCTAGAAATGAGCAACGAAACTACGGCTCGGTTTGGCATTCATGCTTTTTCGTCCCTTGAGGAATTAATTCAAAAATGTGATGCGATCGATATCGTCACCCCTACTCTATCTCACTTTTCAACTGCACAGTTTGCGCTTCGAAATGGAAAGCATGCTTTTATTGAAAAACCGCTTACCAAAACGCTAGAGGAAGCTAAAAAACTGATTGACCTAACGCATGAAGCGAAACTCAAGGTTCAAGTTGGACATGTTGAACGCTTTAATCCAGCCTTTATCGCTGCAAAAAGTGAATTCAATCAGGTGATGTTTGTAGAATCACATCGATTAGCAGAATATAATCCTAGGGGAACCGATGTATCCGTTGTACTCGATCTCATGATCCACGATATTGATATCGTTTTAAGTGTGGTAAACTCAAATTTGAAACGAACCAGTGCTAGTGGAGTGGCTGTGATAAGCGACACTCCAGACATTTGCAATGCCCGTCTTGAATTTGATAATGGATGTGTGGCCAATTTAACCGCCTCTCGAATTTCTTTGAAGAATATGCGCAAGTCTCGTTTCTTCCAGAAAGATGCCTATATCACTGTTGACTTTCTCGAGCGCAAAACTGATATTGTTAAGATTCAGGAACCCGATTTAACCAATCCTTTTGGCATGATCATTAATACGGGGGAAGGTAAGCCAGATCGACAACTTGTTTTTGATAAACCTGAAATCGAAAACCTTAACGCGATTAAAGAGGAACTAAGATCATTTGCACATTGTATCAAAAATGGCACAAAACCCTTGGTGTCCGTAGAAGATGGATATAATGCCATGCAGGTAGCCGAGCAAATTCTGGAACAATTGAACTATTCAAATTCTATTTTTGCGAGCTAAAGCTGGAGAAGCTACAATATTGGCATCTTCGCCACGTTCATGAGAGCCGATAAATGAAGTTTTTCAAAAACCATCCTATTCTGTTCATTCTAGCAATGGCCTCGTTGCTCCATTCGAGCTGCGACATCATTAACCCGGATGAACAGATTCCCTCCTATATTCAAATTGATTCAATCACAGTCGGAACAAATTTGAACGCTAATGCAGGGTCTACTTCTTCCAACATAGTTGACGCATGGGTTTTCATTGACGATGAAATGATCGGAATCTTTGAATTACCCGCCAAGATTCCCGTTTTGTCATCTGGTAAACACAAACTGACCATTGGACCAGGCATTCTTATTAGCACAGTGTCCACGCTTCGCGAAAATTACTTGTTCTACAATGCTTATATCGACAATGACTTTCAATTGAATGAAGGTGAAATAACCCAAGTAAATCCGAAGATTACTTATAGGGACGCTAGCAGTACCTATGAGTATATAGTGGTGGAAGATTTTGAACAAGCTTTTGTTGTACTTGATTCATTTTCAGGAAGTCAACAGCCAATAACTAAAACCAAGGACCCGCAAAAGGTTTTTGAAGGTTCTGGCAGTGGATTAGTTTCCATTCTGCAATCGGATTCTGTGGCTGTTTTTAAAACCCCAAATTATGAATTACCTGGAAGCGGAAAAGCCGTATACCTAGAGGTAAATTATAAGTCAGACTTTGCTATAACAATTGGCGTTTTCGCAAACAATAAAGGCTACAAAAATGAAGTGGTAGATTTGGTCACTTTATTATCGACTACGGATGATGAAGATGAAAAGGCTTGGAAAAAGGCTTACATCGAATTAACCTCTGTCACAAGTGCCGCGGCCAATCCAGAAGATTTTTACATATTTTTTAGCGCAAGGATTGAAAATGACGCGCTCCGAAAAAATGGTGAGTTACTTATAGACAACATTAAGCTTCTTTACCAAAAATGAACCGATTCTGGCAGAAGTTTAAGTACATTTTAAGCGATACTATTTCTGCTTCAATCGCCTATACAGCCGTTTTTACATTTCGCAAAATCTACATTGAATCGAAAGTTTTCGGAAGCGATGTTTTCCCGATTTATGACGAAAAATTCATCTTTAGTTTAATAGCCATTGTCTCCTTTTGGTTAACCCTGTACATTATATCTGGACAGTATAAAAACATCTATAGGAGATCTAGGTTGAAGGAATTTACTCAAACTTTTACCTTGAGTTTATTTGGTTCAATTTTTTTGTTTTTCGCCATTATCCTAGACGATTACATCGAAAATTACAAGAGCTATTACTTATCGTTTTCCATACTATTTTTAACTCAATTCATTCTTACGGCACTTGGCCGACTGATCCTTTCATCCATAACGGCTCATAGGATTCACAAGAGAATTATTGGATTCAAAACCTTGATGATTGGAAGCAATGAAAATGCTTTAAAGCTTTTCACTGAACTAAAGCAACAGAAAAAATCCTCCGGATTCATCTTTCAGGGATTTGTGCACATCAATGGTGGTAATAATCATGAATTAGACGATCAATTGAAACACCTCGGACACGTTCGAGATGTTGAAAGCATAATCATTGAGCACGAAATTGAAGACGTTATAATCGCTTTAGAAAGCAACGAACACGATAAAATTGGTCAGATTCTAAATGAATTAGACGGAATAACGGTAAATATTAAGGTTATTCCAAAAATGTATGACATACTAAGCGGTCGGGTAAAAATGTCATCTATTCTTGGCGCTCCATTGATCGAAATAAACCAAGAAATAATGCCAGCTTGGCAACAATATGCAAAGCGTTTTTTAGATGTTTTCATTTCTGTTTTAGCCTTGATTATTCTATCGCCCCTTTACCTTCTTATTGGATTGATGGTAAAACTTACGTCAAAAGGCCCGGTTTTCTATAGCCATGAACGAATTGGTCTGGGTGGTCGACCTTTTAATATTTACAAATTCAGGTCCATGTACACCGATGCAGAAAAGAACGGTCCGGCACTTTCAAGCGAAAATGATACGCGCATTACTAAGGTTGGAAAGTTTCTTAGGCGATCTCGAATGGATGAACTCCCACAGTTCTATAATGTAGTAATTGGAGACATGAGTCTTGTTGGCCCTAGGCCCGAACGTGCATTCTTTATTGAAAAAATAACGGAGAAAGCACCTCATTATAAACATTTACAAAAAGTGCGACCTGGAATTACCTCATGGGGGCAAGTCAAATTTGGGTATGCCGAGAACGTTGACGAAATGGTGAATCGACTTCAATTTGACCTGTTGTATATTGAAAACATGTCATTATTGGTGGACTTCAAAATCTTGATTCACACCGTACTTATTGTCTTCCAAGGACGAGGGAAATAAAAAAGCCGATAGAATTCGATTCCATCGGCTTTTTCGTTTTATGTAAGAAGGAGATTTACATCTCCTCCATTTCGATCATTTTGAAAGGAATATTGATAATCGCTTGGTAATCCTCACCAGCTTCTAACATATCCTCATCATCTTCTTCATAATGCCAATTGATCGTTATGCTTGTCTTGCCATTTATAGACTCTAATTTCTTAAACACATCTAAAATACATTTAGATGAACTTGTGTTGAAATACTCTAACTGAACATTCACTTGAGTGGTGTCCTTAGCACTGTCGCCATAAGAGCCAATCCAATCTACAAGAGGTTTGTAGAATTCAACGGCATTCTCAGGAATTGATCTACCCTTAATTTCTAACACTCCAGATTCGGCAGTGAAATTAACTGTTGGCGTTTTGGGTGTTCCTTCAATTTTGATTGGATCCATTTCTACTTATTTGGTTTTGATTAACGTTATACTTTAATTTTTAATACGAACAATTCATAATCGGCATTTACTTCTGTGAAGGTATAATCAAGTTTGTTACCCGACTTGCGGGCTATGTCTATCATACCAAGACCACCTCCACCATGTGCGCTATACTGACCATTATCTAAAACTTCTTTATAATATTCTCGAAGTCCTTCTTTATCTAGCGCATTGATTTTATCTAATCTAGATTTCAAAGGAGGAACATTATCTCGAACAATATAATTCGCGGCTAATATATTGTATTCTTTATTCTTTACACCTATGATAAATGACGCAGTTTTTTTAGAATCGCCATTATCCAGTATTTCAGAGGCTTGAGCATCTGTATGATGGTAAAGATTTTGCAAGGCCTCGATTAGGATATTGTACACCTTTCGACCTATTTTAAAATCTTCTTCATTTGTCTCCAAATAATCCTCAATTTTTTTCAAAGACTCGCTTAACACATCTTCAGATATTTCACCCTCAAAACTGAGCACAACCACACCGCTGTCCTTAAAGTCCGAATTAAAATCTTCTATTGCTTGGCTCCTCAAGATTGTTGAGATTTAGCACAAATATATAGGATATCGACTTCCATTTCAACAGAACTATTCCCCATTCAACTGTCAATTCTTTTTGTCTTCGTTTCCAGAAGATATTTTTCAGTTGATTGCTTTGTTACTTTTGCCGCCCTTATTAAAGTACTTATATATGAAGCGATTAATTCTCATACTAACGGGAATCACCCTAGTTTTTTCATCAAACGTGAAAGCGGACGAGGGCATGTGGCTGCCAATGCTTATTAGCAGACTTAACTATCAAGACATGCAAAAGCATGGACTTCAATTGACTGCGGAAGAAATCTACAGTGTTAATAACTCGAGCTTAAAGGACGCAATTGTGGCCCTTAATGGAGGGAGTTGCACGGCCGAAACGATCAGCGAAAAGGGCCTTCTTCTTACAAATCATCATTGCGCATTCGGAGTTATTCAGGATAACTCAACGACCGACCATGATTACTTAATGGATGGCTTTTGGGCCATGGCCATGAAGGAAGAACTGCCAGCTAAAAACATGTCTGCCAGCTACCTTATCGAGATGCGTGATGTAACCAATGACATTTTGGGAGAAATTAGTATTACGTTGAGTGGTGAAGAGCGTCAAAAAGCATTAAAAGAAGCCATTCAAAAAGTTGAAGAACAAATTAAAGGCGAAATTGAAGAACACTATAACATCAATGTTAAGAGCTTTTATGAGGGTAATGAATATTACCTTTTTATATATGAGACTTTTCGTGATTTGCGACTTGTAGGTGCACCGCCATCTTCCATTGGAAAATATGGAGGTGATACAGACAACTGGATGTGGCCACGACATACGGGTGATTTTTCGCTATTGCGTGTTTATATGGGCGATGACGGAAAACCTGCGGATTATTCTGAGTCAAATAAGCCTTATATGCCAAAGCACTTTCTTCCTGTTTCTCTTAGTGGAGTTGAAAAAGGAGATTTTGCAATGATCATGGGATACCCAGGAAGCACCGATCGTTACTTAAGCTCTTACGGTGTTAAGCAAGAATTAGACTACCGTCAACCAAGTGTGGTAAAGATTAGAGAAGCTCGTTTAGCTTTAATGAAAGAAGATATGAACACGAGCGATGCAATTCGAATTCAATATGCTTCTAAGTATGCACAGGTTAGTAACTATTGGAAATATTTTATCGGTCAGCAGAGAGGCTTAAAGCGACTAAAAGTCTATGATAAAAAGAAAGCACAAGAAGATGAACTAGCAGCTTGGATTGCCACGGAAACCGAGCGCAAGGACATTTATGGCAACCTAATCGCAGATTGGGAAAATGGTTTCAATGAAGATTCGAAGACGATATTATTCAGGACCTATTTTGGAGAATGTATTTTTGCAAGTGAAGCCACATTAATGGGATGGCGAGCTTCTCAATTGTATGGTGCACTTGCTCAAGAAACCGTTGACCAAGCTCAGGTGGATGCAGCAGTAGAAGGCCTTAAATCTAGGTCTGAAAAGTTTTTTCAGGATTTCAATAGAAGCACGGATGAGAAAATTTCAGCTGCATTATTTGAAATGTTTTACAATGACATTCCAAAAGACCAATTGCCTGAATTTTTCAAGGATCTAGTATCCAAAAACAAAGGAAACTATACGAAGATGGTCGCAGACATGTATGCTAAAAGTGTATTTGCTGATCAGGCGAAATTTGAAGCTTTTCTTGAAAACCCGTCTAAGAAAGTTCTTGACAAGGATCCACTTTACCAGTTTGCAAACAAATTTGTTGATCACTATCGAACTGTTATTATTCCAATGACCGGAAATTCTGCCGAGAAAATTGATAATTCAAACAGGTTGTTTGTACATGGATTAAGAACGATGAACAAAAACAAAATCTATGCAGCCAATGCGAATTCAACCATGCGTGTTACTTACGGCAATGTATTAGACTATTATCCTGCTGATGCGGTTCATTATGATTTCTATACAACAATTGAAGGTTTGATGGAAAAAGAAGATCCGAATAATGATGAATTCATCGTTCCAGACAAATTGAAGGAATTATATAAAAACAAGGATTACGGACAGTATGGCCAAGACGGTACGCTTCGCGTTTGCTTTTTGTCCAATACAGACATCACAGGCGGAAATTCAGGCAGTCCAGTAATCAACGCCAGAGGCGAGCTTATTGGTTGTGCCTTTGATGGTAACTGGGAAGCTATGAGTGGAGATATCGCTTTTGAACCTGAACTACAACGCACCATCGCTGTTGATATTCGTTACATCCTTTTCATCATAGATAAATATGCCGGTGCTCAGAATATTATCGATGAATTATCTATGGTTCGAGCACCAAAAAAGGATGCTCCTACATCGACCATAACACCAACGGTTCAGCCGATTAAGGCAACTAAAAAATAGGAATGGAAACTGAGTGGTTTAGGACTTGGTTTGACACCAAGTATTATCACCTTCTTTATTCCAACAGGGACGAGCAAGAAGCGCAGTTATTCATAACTGCGCTTCTTGCATTTCTAAATATTTCCAATAATGCAAGAGTATTAGATATCGCTTGCGGCAAGGGAAGGCATGCTATTGGCCTAAATGAAAAGGGATTTAATGTTGTCGGTATTGATCTTTCCAAGAACAGTATAGAGGAGGCTAGAAAGTTTGAAACCGTTGATTTAAAATTTCATGTACGAGATATTCGAAATCCATTTAATTGTGGGCAGTTTGATTTAGCGCTAAACTTATTTACCAGTTTTGGATATTTTGAGACCATTGATGAACACTTAACCGCCCTTTTAAACACTAATCGATCATTGAATCAAGGTGGCTTGTTTGTTTTCGACTATTTAAACCCTGAGTTTGTTGAGGCAAACTTTCAGCAATCGCAAGAACTGTCGATAGAAAATGTCTCCTTTAGCATAAGTAAAAAGCTCATCGGAAAAAAAATCATCAAGCAAATCAAAGTAAAGGATTCAATAAATGAATTCGTTTTTCAAGAATGTGTTCAAGCCTTCAATTTCCCGGAATTGATTCAAATGGTGACATCTGCAGGATTTGAAATTCGATCAACTCACGGCAATTATCAACTGAAACCTTTTTCACCTGATCAGCCACGCATTATTATCATTGCACAAAAGAAATAGATGATCTTTTATCTGCTCGGTTTGGTGCTTTCCTTATCCGCTGGTATCTGGTTTATTACAAAGCCTCCTACCAATAGAACTTGGATTTATCTGTTCTTATCAGCTGGTGGTGCGTTTTTAATGACCATCATCTTCACTCACATTTTACCAGAATTATTCGAGCAGATTCCAAAATCGGCTGGATATTTTTTATTGGCGGGATTCCTGATTCAAATAATTCTCGAGAATTACTCGAAGGGAATAGAACATGGTCATTCTCACTCAAACGGTGATAATAAGATTTTGTTCATCTCCTATGTTGCATTGTGCCTTCATGCATTAATTGAGGGTATGCCCATGGCTTCGATTTTATTTAGCTCAACTTCAGTTTATTACGACCAGCTAACGATAGGAATTATGTTGCATAAAATACCCGTGGCTATAACCCTTTCAATCCTATTAGCCAAGGCCGGAAAACCGACTAAAACCTCAATCATTTGGTTAATCGGTTTTATTTTTTGTACAGTTTTAGGCAGTTCGATCCAATATTTAATTGGTGAGAAACTCGGAGAATCTGCGGCTGAAGTCATGTTTATGAGTTTAGGTCTTACCGTTGGCATCCTACTTCATGTTTCAACCACTATTCTATTTGAAAGTAGCGATCACCACAGATTGAGTCCTAAACGAATCGCGGTGATTGTGTTAGGAATAAGCCTAGGCTTATTGAGTTAATGCTTAGATTTCGACTCCTGCCAAATCTCCTCCATTTCAACTAAAGACATTTCTGACAATGTCTTCTTCAGGATTTTGCTTCGTTCTTCTAAAAACTGAAAGCGTTTGATAAATTTTTTATTGGTGCGTTCAAGGGCGTCTTCTGGATTAATCCCAACAAACCTTGCATAATTGATCATGCTAAACAACACATCGCCAAATTCGTCTTCAATTTTTTCATGAGAACTCTTCGCATCCACTTCGTGTTTTAGTTCGGCAAGTTCTTCATGAACCTTATCCCAGACTTGGCCTTCTTCATCCCAATCAAATCCAACTCCTCTTGCCTTTTCCTGAATTCGATTTGCCTTAACCATAGCAGGTAAGCTCTTAGGCACTCCTTCTAGAACAGAATTCCTTCCTTCAGCCAGTTTAATCTTTTCCCAATTGCTTTTGACCTCTTCCTCATCCGCTACAATCACATCACCATATATATGTGGATGTCTCCTAATAAGTTTATCACAAACTCCATTTATCACATCCGACAAGGTAAATGCGTTCTTTTCAGAACCTATTTGGGCGTAAAAAACAACATGCATCATAATATCTCCCAGTTCGTTTTTTATCTCCTCCAAATCGCCTTCAATTATGGCATCACTTAGCTCATAGGTTTCTTCTATGGTCAAGTATCTCAATGACTCAAGCGTTTGTTTTCTATCCCAAGGGCATCCTGCTCTTAACTCGGCAATAATTGCCACAAGTCGTTCAATTGCTTCTGATTCCGGTCTCATGTGCCAAAGGTTAATTTTATCAACTTCACAAGCAACGCATTGAGTTCCTATTTGTTTGCAATATTCGCGTGGCAATTTTGACATTACCAGTTTAGACCATTGAAGCAATTGAAAAGCCTCTTCTTACTCTTCATGCTCATAAACCTTTCGGGTTTCGGACAGATTGGAATCGAAGCGACTTATAATCGAGGGTTCTTGCTGCCACACAGGCACAGCATGAAACATTTACCAATTGGCCCAGCTCAATCAATAGATATTCGAATTAACAAACAAGCGAACGGCTCAAAATATTGGCATCAACTTTACAATACTCCTGAATATGGAATCTTGTGTAAAGGTTTAGACTTATCCAATAAAAAAACCCTTGGTTATGGTTATATAATAAGTGGATTTGTTTTGCTCCCTCTTGTGAAAACAGAGCGTTTTTCTTGGTCTGTAGATATGGCTGTAGGCGTTGGTTATGTTACGCGCCCATTTGATTATAAGACCAACTATCAAAACATTGCGATTGGAAGTCACCTAAACGCATTTTTAATGTTGGGTCAAAAAGTAAAATATCGACTAAGCAATAGACTCACATCAACCGCAGGTTTCAGCTACAATCATCTTTCAAATGGCGGAACAATACTCCCAAATTTAGGTCTGAATTACCCCATGATTTCTTTGGGCATCGAACGCAGGTTTGGGCCCAATGATTCAACGTCAAAACAAATTTTCAAAGACCAAAGGATAGAATCGAATTGGGAGATCGGAATCTATGCTGGATTCAAACAAACCAGCGCAAATAGGGGTAAGTTTTATCCTGCATTTTCATTGGTCGCACAGCGCACTATGAGCCTTGGCAGACGGAGTTCAATTGCCATTGGAATCAATTCATTCTATAATTCAAGCCACATACCAACTATTGAAGCACGAGGCGAATCAATTAGTGCAATTGAAAACATCCAACTAGGACCACATTTGGCATACCAACTTCACATAGATAAACTTCAAGTTTCACTGGCAATGGGGCTCTACATTTATGACCAACTTAAAACAGATGGACTAGTATTCAATCGAATGGCGCTTAAATACTATCTAAATCATTGGTTAGGAATAAACCTTAGTATAAAAACTCATTACTTTAAAGCAGATTATATTGAGCTCGGCACATCATTTCGGTTTTAGTCTGTTATTTCTTCTTGCATTTTGTTCTTGCAAAAAAGAAAGCCGTCCAGATTGTTTGAAATCACTTGGGAAAGAGATTACTGAAATGCGTCAAATTGGAGCCTTTCAAACGATTATTGTCGATGATCGAATTCGTGTAGAGGTCATTCAAGACACTTTCAATCTCGTATTTGTGACGACTGGCGAAAACGTAATAAGTGGTATTAAAACACGTGTTCAGAGTGGCGTCCTGAATATTTCAGATGAAATTTCATGTGATTGGGTTCGAGATCAAAGTTCAATTCCATTGGTTACCGTGCATTATAAAAACTTAGATCATGTATTCGATTACAGTGCGGCAAACTTCATTTTCAAAAATGACAACAACAGCAGCCATTTAAAATTTGAAATCAATGATAATGCCAGCAGCGTTCAAATTGCTTATTCTGGTGATAGTTTAGACATTATTTCGCATACCGGTGCTACAAAAGTCATTGCCGTTGGAAAAGCGAATGTTGCTTATTTCTATTCTGCGAGTTATGCTCCAATCGATGCGAGTGCCTTAGAAACAAAGATTAGCATAGCTCATAGCGAATCGAGTGGGGACATTGAACTTTTTGCCTCTGAGGCAGTCTATTACCAAATTTTTGACTGGGGGAATATCATTGTGCATGGCAAACCTTTGCATATTACAAAATGGCATGATGAAGGTAAAGGAGAACTTATCCTAAACGAAGACTAAATCGTACAGCTTGATTAATTTTGGCCCATGAGAGTAGTATTGCTTGCAGCATTGTTGTTAGGATTAGGAGTAGCCGGTATTGCAATTAAGATTTGGGCTAAAAAGGATGGTGAATTTGCCGGCACGTGTGCAAGCAACAACCCCATGCTTAATGATGGTAATGAAAACTGTTCAGTTTGCGGTGCAAGGCCCAGCGAACAATGTAAAAATAGCTAATCAACCTTCGATATATTCGATTTAATCTGTGGGCTGTTGTACGTTTTAAAAACCCCAGCAGAGTCATAGATTAGATACACATATGCACTCATATAGCTTCTCTTACTTAAATAGCTTATCGTAGAATCCTTTCCCATAACCATGAATGCTGTGGCGAGAGCATCCGCTTCTGACGCAGTGGTCGAAACTACTGTGGCACTCAATAAATTATGTTTGACTGGGAAACCCGTATGAGGATTTATCGTATGCGAATATTTGATCCCATTCTGTTCATAAAACTTGCGGTAATTGCCACTCGTGGCCATTCCCCTATTTCGAATACTAATAACAGCATTTAATGCTCGCTTTGATAAATCGGATTCTGGTTTATCAATCCCGAATCTCCACAACTCCCCATCGGGTTTCGGATTTCCAGCAACAATTTCGCCTCCAATTTCTATAAAGAATACCTTGACATCCTTGGATTCAATGAATTCAGCTACTTTATCTACGCTCCAACCTTGGCCTATAGCATTGAAATCCAGTTTTATCCTTGGGTCCCTTTTTCGCAAAAATGCAGCCTTTAATGGCTTGCCTTGATTACTTAAGGAATCCATATCAAGAGCTTTTCCATTGACAATTAATTCGAGCGATTCAAAAGAAACCAATTCGCTAATCGAGTCAATCTCTAGCTTATTTATAGATTCTGGATGAACGTATTTTTCCGGTCCAAAACCCCAGTATGAAACTAATGGCATAACTGTGGGGTCAAATGCCCCAAAAGTTGCTTTGTAGCTTTTCCAAGAATTAATATAGACTTCTATGAATAGCGCATCGACAAGGCTTCCTGAATCGGAATTGTTCCAAGTATCTATTACCGAACCCTCTTGATAAGTTGAAATTGACTCGTCAATTCTTTGTAAAATACTATCAACACTCTTCTGAAAATTTCGCTCTCTGATGTCGTAATAAACAATGTTCCAAGTTGTGCCTTGAGCTTGACCATGTAAAACTTGCTTGAACTCATCTGGGGTAGTTTTCTCAAGCTTTGGGGAACAACTTGATAGCAGAATAAGAAGCGCTAAACAAAGATCCCCTTGGAATAAACCAAAGGGACCTAAATTTTTTCTAAATATTCGACTATCCGCCAAAATCATCAAACGCTACATTCTCTGGTGGAACGCCCCATTCGTCAGCCATTTTTAGAACAGCCTGATTCATCATTGGTGGACCACAGAAATAAACTTCTAAGTCTTCCGGGGCCTCATGCTTTTTCAAGTATTGATCGATAACGGCATTGTGCACGAAGCCAACAAATCCATCGCCTTCACTTTCGCAATCACTTTTCACCTTCCAATTATCCTCTTCTAGTGGTTCAGATAAGACCATGTAGAATTTGAAATTCGGGAAATCTTTCTCCAGCGCCTTAAAGTGATCGATATAGAATAATTCACGTTTAGATCTTCCTCCATACCAGTAGGTAACTTTTCTCCCTGTTTTAATCGTTCGGAAAAGCTCGTATAGATGACTTCGCATTGGTGCCATACCCGCACCACCTCCGATATAGAGCATTTCTGCATCCGTATCCTTAATAAAGAACTCTCCATAAGGGCCTGAAATAGTGACTTTATCGCCTTCCTTTTGAGCGAAAATGTAAGAAGAAGCAACTCCAGGATTAACATCCATCCATTTATTGTTGGCTCTATCCCATGGTGGAGTAGCAATACGTACGTTTAGCATGATTTCACGACCTTCCGCTGGATAAGAAGCCATTGAATACGCCCTTTCAACCAATTCTGTATTCTTCATTACAAGTGGCCACAGGTTAAATGTGTCCCACTCTTTTTTGAATTTATCTGGTTCTCCAGGATGTTCTTTCGGGTGAGCTGTAATATCGATGTCGCTATATTTAATTTCACATGATGGAATCTCAATTTGAATATATCCACCTGCTTTATAGCCCATATCTGCTGGGATCTCAACGACAAACTCCTTAATAAATGAGGCCACGTTATAATTTCTTACAACAGTTCCATCCCACTTCTTAATTCCGAAAATTTCTTCATGAATATGAATATCCATGTCTTCCTTAATTTTAACTTGGCAACCAAGACGCCAATGATCTGCAACCTCTTTTCTAGAGAAATGGGGCTCTTCGGTTGGTAGAATAGATCCACCTCCACTAATAACTTGACATTTACATTGAACACAGGTTCCACCTCCACCGCAAGCTGATGGAAGGAAGATTCCATTATTTCCAAGCGTGCTTAATACGGTTCCTCCCGCTTCTACTTCAATTACCTTTTCTCCGTTCAAGGTTATTTTCACCTTTCCACTAGGCGAAAGCTTCGCCTTGGCAAAAAGAATGATCGACACCAATAGGATGACGAAAAAGAGAAATACAACGATGCTTACTATAACTGTAGTTACCATGTCTTTTGCTTAAAGTTCAATTCCCATAAAGGCCATGAAGGCAATGCCCATCAAACCTGTGATAATAAAAGTGATACCTAGTCCTCTCAAAGGAGCTGGTACATTCGAATATTTTATTTTCTCTCTTATCGCTGCAATAGCAACTATTGCCAAGAACCATCCAACTCCTGAACCTAGTCCAAAAGAAGTGGCCTCTGCAATGGTACTGTACTGTCGCTCTTGCATGAACAACGCGCCACCCAAAATCGAGCAGTTTACCGCGATCAATGGCAAGAAAATGCCAAGTGCTCCATAAAGCGCAGGTGCGAATTTCTCAACTGCCATTTCCACTAATTGCACCATTGAAGCAATGATAGCGATGAACATGATAAAAGAAAGAAAGCTCAAATCTATGGTGGCAAATACCGCGTCTTCACCGGCATATCCCATTATACCATCGATCCAAGATAAAGCGCCCTCGCTTAGAACATAGTTCTCCAATAGATAATTTACAGGAACCGTTATTCCAAGTACAAAAACAACTGCCGCCCCAAGGCCAACACCTGTTTTCACAGTCTTAGACACCGCTAAGTATGAACACATACCTAGGAAATAGGCGAAAATCATGTTTTCAATGAAAATCGCTTTAACGAAAATGTTTACTAATTCTAGCATGATCTATTAATGTTCTTCAATTAATGCTTTATTCTTTGCTCGTTGGATCCAGATGATAATTCCAACAACAATTAACGCCATAGGAGGTAAAATCATCATATTGTTATGGGCATAAAACCCTCCATTCGAAATCAACCACGCGTCTGGAATGAATTTGAAACCCATCAAGGAACCTGATCCAAAAGCTTCACGAACCACCGCTATAACTATTAGTATCCACCCATAACCGGCCGCATTTCCAATTGCGTCTAAGACTGAAGGCCAAGGCTTGTTGGCTAATGCAAACGCTTCTAGGCGACCCATAATGATGCAGTTCGTGATGATCAATCCGACAAATACCGACAGCGCCTTGCTTACGTCATAGACATACGCCTTTAAAACCTGGTCTACTAAGATTACCAAAGACGCCACCACCACAAGTTGAACGATAATTCGAATCCGGCTAGGAATGACATTACGGATTAATGATATAATCAAATTTCCACCTATCAATACGGCTAAAACCGATAAAGACATTACGATCGCCTGCTTGACTTGAACGGTTATCGCAAGTGCCGAACAAATCCCCAAGACTTGAACCGTAATTGGGTTCGAATCATTAAGTGGATCGGATAAAAGCTTCTTATTCCGTTTCGAGAATAAAGGCTCGCTCGGCTCTTTAGCCAAAATTGCCTCTGATGGTGCGCTTTTTACTTCTGTACTCATGTTAATCTATATTGCAGCTATATCAGCGTTCATTTTAAAATAAGGAACATATACTTTCAAGGTATTCTCAAGCATGTTACTCACACCATTACTAGTAATGGTACCACCTGTGATCGCATCTACTCCATGCATATCATCCGGAGCAGCCCCACCTTTAATTACTTTAATGGAAACAAAGTCTCCATTTTCATCAAATATCTTTTCTCCTACGAATGGCTCTTGAAACCAACCTTGGTTTATTTCCGCACCAAGACCTGGAGTTTCAGTCTTATGATCAAATGTCGCTCCCAACACAGTATTCATATCTGAACCCAGCGCAATATATCCCCAGATTGGTCCCCATAAACCAGTTCCAATTAAGGGTATTACGAAATATGGTTTTCCGTCCTTCTCACATTCAAATAGAGGATACTTTTTGTCTGAATCAGCCATGGTTTGATCTCGATATTGCTTCTTGACATCCACGTTAAACCCATCTGCCTCGAAGGCATCTTTACCATCAACAGCTATGGTTCGGACCGGGCCTTCTGTTGTAGAGATGACTTCTCCCTTTGCATTCAAGACGAGTCTTTTCTTTACATAAGTCAAAAACTCGCTGGAAGCCTCAGATCTGTCCACATTAACTTGAATTGATGCGAGGATGTTTTGCATCTTCTCTTGTTTCTGATTTTCCATTTGTGGTTCTTTCAACCCAAGTGCAGCCAATGAAAGCACCGTAGCAACAACGACCACCATTATGATGGAAAAAATGAAAGTAAAACTCTGTGATTCTTTATTTATAGCCATGGTTAAATGATTATGCTGTTACAGTTGCTCGCTTAAGTCTTCTATTGATATTCGCTTCAATCACATAATGATCGATCAAAGGAGCCATGACATTCATGAATAAGATACCCATCATGACACCTTCTGGATAGGCCGGATTAAATACCCGTATCATGATTCCCAAGAAACCAGCAAGGAATCCATAGATCCATTTACCCATATTTGTTTGAGCCGCACTCACAGGGTCTGTCGCCATGAACACCATTCCAAACATGAATCCTCCCATGCAAATTTGAAGAATAGGATCTACTCTCATAAATGCATTATGATCCCATAAGTTAAATAGTAAGGACATGGACAATCCACCTAGAAGGAAGGACAACATTATTCTCCAGCTTCCAATCCCAGTTATAAGCAAAATCGCTGCTCCGATCAGAATTGCCAAGGTAGATGTCTCTCCGATTGAACCGGGTATCCAACCCATAAACGCTGCGAAAATTGTATCAGATACGCTACCGTATGCCTGACCCGCTTGATCGATATAATTTGTATCAGAAACGATGGATTGAGCCAATAGCGTCTCCCCAGAAAAGCCGTCTACTACTTGTCCGCCTTCTGTATTCACCCAGACCATGTTACCGCTCATCTTAGTTGGATAAGCAAAAAACAAGAAAGCTCGCGCAGTGAGGGCAGGGTTCAGAATATTCATTCCAGTTCCTCCGAATACTTCTTTTCCAATTACTACGGCAAAAGCCGTTGCCACAGCCACCATCCACAATGGAACTTCAACAGGCATAATCAAAGGAATCAGCATCCCTGAAACAAGATAACCTTCGTTTATCGAGTGGTTTTTAGCGACTGCTATCCCGAACTCAATTCCCAGTCCGACTACATAACTAACGATTACAATAGGCAATACTTTAATGGCTCCAAACAAAAACTTATCCATCAAACCATCCCCCAAGCCAGACATTTCTCCCAATGCTAAAAAGTGTTGATGTCCAGTATTCCACATACCAAACAATAAAGCGGGAACAGTGGCGATGACCACAAGAAACATAGTTCTTTTTAGATCAATCGCATCCTTTATATGCGTCCCACCGTGCGTAACATGACCTGGAACGAATGCAAATGTTTCCATTGCTTCGAAGGCCTTATAATAACGTGCGAACTTCCCTCCTTCTTCAAAGTTGGGTCGAATGCCATCAAATATGTTTTTAATAAATTTCATTTCCAGCTCTCTATTAACCTAATTCTTCAATTGCAGTATCCAATCCCTTTCTTATAATTTCTTGCACTTGTGTCTTGCTCGTACACGCAAACTCGCACAGGGCAAAATCTTCAGGAGCGACTTCGTAAATCCCAAGTGTTTCCATCTTTTCTATGTCGTTTGTTATTATTGACTTGATAAGATGAACGGGATAAACATCCATAGGAAGTAAATCTTCATATTGACCTGACATAACAAATGCCCTATCTTCACCGTTGGCATTGGTGTTCAAGCTATATTTTTTACCTGGCATTAACCAGCTAAAATAGGAGTGCGAAAGTGAGAATTTATGAAAATTCGGTGCAATCCATCCCATAAACTGAGGCTCTCTGCCTTCTGGAATCACGCTAACGGAAGTACTGGTATAACCAATATAGTTTTCGGAACTAACTTGAGTTCCACTTAAAACATTACCATCAATAATTCTATTATCTCCGTCTTTAACATGGCCATTAATAATTGAAGAAACTGCCGCTCCCGCCCAAGTATTTATATAGCAAGGTTCTTTCACTTCAGAACCTACCAAGGCGATTTTTTTCGAAAAATCAGAAACGCCCGTATTTACAAGCCGTCCAATAATTGCAACAGATTGAGGATTGATTACCCAAACCACCTCCCCTTTATTAATTGGATCAAGGTGATGAATTTGGATTCCAACGTTACCTGCAGGGTGTGGACCATCGAACCTATTAATTTCAACGTTTTTCAATTTAGAGAGAAAAGAAGAATCGCCTGCATTGATGTTGAAATGAACTTTTCCCTTTGTCAACTTCGCCACTAAGTCTATGCCTGTCTGTACGTTTTGCTCCTGACCCTCAAGTAGATAATCGTATGAGACACCTAATGGAGCTGAATCAAAGCCAGAAATAAAAATTGCCTTTGGTGTCTCCATAGGATCTGCGACAATGTCATACGGGCGCTTTTTAATAAAACACCATAATCCAGCATTCATCAAAAACTCTAAAGCTTTGGCCCGATCAATCGAGTTCACATCAACTTTAGCTATTATTTCCGATTCTTGATTTGACGCGGTCTGTATCCTAATCTCAAGAATTTTACGTTTTGCACCGCGAACAATTTCAGTAATAACCCCAGCAGTTGGAGAAACATACTTAATATGCTCGTTCTTTTTATCATGAAAGATTGGGGTTCCAACCTTTACTTCAGCGCCCTCCTTGAGCATCATTTTGGGGACTATCCCATGAAACTCTGTAGGCTTAATTGCAAAGGTTTTCGGTAAATCTGCTTGAACGGTCTTGCACTCAGCAATCCCAACTAGATTTATATTTGCCCCTTTGCGAATTTTAACGGTTTTAGACATCTGAGTTTGTTAAATTTTCGCTTGAAAAACGCGCGCAAACCTACATGATATTTTCTTCAGAAAAAATAACAAATGCACCAATTTGTCATTTGCTTCGTTTCTGTCAATTGATATCGAATTTTAGCTCATCACCCAATTCAACGATTTAATTTTAGAAATCGACATGAAATTTATTTCCTCCAACAAATCCATAACAAGACTTAAAGCGATAATCATCATTGCATTAGGTGTTTCCTTCATCTTCGTTTCTGACGCTTGTCACGCTCAATTCAACATCGATCAAAACGAAGGAAGTGGCTATTATAATGACAATTATTTGAGGTTAGCCAATTATAATTATCAACCGAATATTAAGTCCGTCACCTTACATCGAAAGGATTGGCCCCTATCTAACGCTATTATTGATCTTAATGAAGATGTTACCCTCGAATTGAGCTTTGATGTGTTGGATTCAAGTCTAGGCAATTATATGTACTCATTTGTACATTGTGATCACAATTGGAACCAATCTGACTTATCTGTTCAAGAATATGTGGACGGACCACCTGAAGATTATTTGACTGAGTATGATTATTCAAGAAATACGTTTCAAAAATTCATACACTACTCGCTCGAAATCCCAAATTTTAATGTGAGACTCACTAAATCAGGTAATTACATAGTAAAAGTATATGAGGCAGGCAATCCAGATGAACTAGTCTTGACAAGAAGGTTTTCTATAACCGAAGATTTGAACGACATTCAAATCGGGGTCAAAGTTCATCAGGCTACACGAGTTAAGGAACGCTATTCGCATCAAGAAGTGGATTTCGATATTGCCTTTGGAAACTATGAATTGACAAATCCTTATACCGATCTCCATATAGTGGTTTTGCAAAACAATTGCTGGGAAAATGCCTTGATCGGTCTAGAACCTCGATTCGTTAAAGACCGATTACTTGATTATAACTATGATGGCGAAAACACCTTTCCCGGTCAAAATGAGTATCGGTTTTTTGATATCCAAAACACGCGCTATAACGGACAAGGCGTTGAGCGAATTTCATTTCAGAACAAGGAAAATCACGCTTACTTAGTTCAAGATAAAAGCCGCTCAGCGATTACCTACCTTCAAAGACCTGATATTAACGGATGGTACTTTATAAAAACTGTTCAATCAAACGCAGTAAGCGCAATAGATGCTGATTACGTCACTCTGCATTTCAGCTTATCTCAGAATAGCTCAATTCCAAACGGTGACGTTTATATATATGGCGCACTGACTGATTGGAAAATCACCCCTGAAGCTAAAATGCAATTCAACCAATCTAATTTACAATACGAAGCCAACATGTATTTAAAACAAGGCTTGTATAATTATCAATATGTTTTTGTTGCGGACGGACAATCAACGCCAGATATGTCCTACTTTGAAGGTTCTCACTATGAAACCGAAAACGACTATACAATTCTAGTTTACCATAGAAAAATCGGTCTTGATTACGATCGCCTCATCAAAACCACGGAGTTTAAATACACAAACAACTAGTTGATCTTCATAATCTGTACATCAAAAACGAGGTCTGCCTTTGGAGGAATGACTCCTGGGTATCCTTGATCTCCATAAGCAAGGCTATAGGGAATAATTAGCGTTGCTTTCGATCCTTCATTTAACAAGGCTAAGCCTTCTTCCCAACCAGGAATTACTTGTCTTGCACCTAAAGATACCTTGAAAGGTTCCCCGCGTTCAAAGGAGCTGTCAAACTTATCTCCTGAGGCTTTTAAATAGCCATAATAATGAACAGTAACAACATCACCAGCTATTGGCTTTGGGCCTTTCCCCTCATCGATTACACAATATTCTAAGCCCGTTGCGGTCTTGTTTACGGTTTTTCCCTCGGTCGAAAAGACCTCATGAACAATAGGTTTTGGACCCTCTTTAAAATCGATGAGCTCCACCTCAAAAATTAAATCGCTATTTGGCGGAATAGTTCCTTTACCCTTGGCTCCGTAAGCCATATTAGCTGGGATAATTAATCTGGCCTTACTACCTCGGTTTAATTGGGAAATTCCTTCTTCCCAACCTTGTATAACTCTTCCTACTCCTATAGGGAACTCGATTGGCTCACCCCGATCGACACTGCTGTCAAACTTTTCACCTGTTGATTTTAATGTTCCTGTGTAGTGTACTTTAACGAGATCTCCTTGACTTGGAGTTGGACCATTTCCTTTCTCAAGTATTTCGACTATTAGGCCCGATTCTGAAATAATTTGAGCCTCACTATTCGAAATTGAATCATTTGCTGACTCATCAGAATCGGCAGCTGAAGAATTACAGGAAGCCGCAATAGACACAAGAGCAAAAAGGGGAATGAATAAAATTTTCATCTATTAAATTTTCGGCAAATCTAACAGAATTCAACCTCTAATTTCGAGGACTTCAATTTCGTATATAATCGGTGTATATGGCGGCACTATCCCAGTGGTCGACCCATTCGCTCCGAATCCGAGTTCTGATGGGACAACAACTAATGTTTTGCTTCCGAGTCTCGAGTTTTGAATTCCTATGGCCAGTCCCGGCAGAACCTGCTCTGGCACACCTATTTGATATTCAAATTTCCCATCTAAGGTCGTATTATGAATAATCACCCCATTGGGAATACGAGCAATAAAATTAACAACTACGGTTTGTCCACTCTTAGGAAATCCGCCATTTCCGTCTCGAAGTTCGTGTATAAATACTCCTCCTATTCTATTTTCAGCATTCAATCCTAGTGAATCAACAATGTTTAATATAGTCCGCTGCTCTTTTAATTCCAGGTCATCCTTTATTCTTTCGTCCGCGATAATGTTGCGCAACCGTACTTCAGAAAGAGCTTCTGATATTTTCAATTCTAATCGAATAAAGTCAATCGGGGTTTTAATTAACGAATCATTTAAAAGCCTATTGATCTGGATTTCCTTCGAGTTTCCAATTATTGAAATACTGTCGTTCTCGTAGGCTAGGTTAAAAATTGAAACTAAATAGGAAGGGAAATTCGCAGGATCATAAACAATTCTTTGAAATTTTTTCTCTGCCAGCAATCGAGATTCTTTTGACCAAACCTTTAAATTGAAGCTTAACCTAGAAGATGCACTAACAGCATATTGCTCGTCTCCTATTGTTTCAAGTTTATAATGAATACTCTTAGTCAGTCTGCTATATCCGAAATGCTGAGAATCATCACAGGAATTGCAAAGGGTGGCACTAAATAAGAATAGTAAAAGAACCTTTTTCATTTCAAGGAAAGCAACTCAATATCATAAACTACTGAAGAGCGGGGTGGTATTCGATCATTATCACCACTTAAACCATGTGCCAAATGCGAGGGTAAAATAAAAATGCCTTTCGACCCAACATTCATATGGAGAATTCCTTCATGAATCCCTGTTTCTACATTATCTCTTCCAATTAAAAACTCCTTAACTCCGTTTTCTGCCGAAGAATAAACTTCGTCCCCGTTTAGCAAGCTTACTTTATAGTTTACCGATGCCGTCTGCCCATTAAGGGCCATTTCACCTTGACCTTCTTGGTAAATAAAATATCGAAGTCCTGTGCCTGTTGAGGCCATTTCTAATCCATGTTGTTCGATATAGGATTCTATCATCTGACGTTCATCTCGGGCAAATTCACGGTTTATGTCCTCCATACTGCGGTTAACTTGCTGTTGGGTAGGCATATTCGATTCAGGTTCATTATTGCATGAAGCTGCCATTGTTATCAATCCGACTAAAACAAGCGCCTTCAATTCAATTCTATAGCTCATCTTGAATAACTTTTTTCACCAATTCAAGCGCAGATTTAAGGTTAATGTCAAGTTTTCCGCCTGCTGCATTCTTATGTCCTCCGCCATTAAAAAACTTTCTAGCGACCAAATTGACGTCTATTTCGCCCTTCGACCTTAATGAAAATTTGACACAATTAAGCTCCTCGGATAGAAATATGGCCATCCTGCAGCCATCAATAGTTAGCCCATAATTAACTAGTCCCTCTGTATCTCCTTTTTGATAGCCAAATCGGTTTTTACTTGAAAGTTCCAAGCCAATTACGGCCACTTTTTTCTCTTCAAAATATTCCAACTTATTTTCAAGTGCGAATCCAGTTAGTCGGAGCTTATTTATCGAGTTGGTGTCATAAATTTTTTCGTGGACAACGTTTGGAATTAACCCGCGATCTATCAGTTCAGCTGCAATTCGATGTGTTTTTGCGCCTGTCGAAGAAAAGCGAAACGATCCAGTATCCGTCATTATTCCTGCATATAACGACTCACAGGTACTTTGCTTTAAAAATGATTCGAATCCTAAGTTGCTGATAAAATCAAACACCAATTCTGCGCAAGAAGAAGCAGAAGTATCACTGATCACATAATCGAATCCTTTGTCTGGAAATAAATGATGATCAATCATAATTTTAATGGCCTCTGCGGATTCGATAATTTTTCCCATCGGCCCCACTCGATCCAATTGATTATAATCTAGACTGAAAATCATTTCTGCCTTTTGAATCCCAATTGAACACTCGTCTTCCTGCTGATCAAAATAAATTACTTGATCGCAACCTTCCATCCAATTCAAAAATTTCGGAAAAACATCAGGTACCATAACGTTTACGTTATGACCTGCATCTTTCAAAACTTGTGCTAGGGCCAATGATGAGCCCATTGCATCACCATCTGGTGATTTATGAGTGGTAATTACAATTTCTCTTTTCGAAGAGAGTTGGCTTTTAATTTCTGAGTAATTCACTGAATTAAATTAGCATTCAAAGCTATATTTCTAAATCTTTAATTCGACTGTAATTGACTTAGTTTTGGCTTTTGACCTAAATGAAACTAATTTTCAATTCATACCCTTCTGCCGAAGAAAATCTCGCTTTTGAGGAGTGGTATTTTAAGAATTTTGAAGAAGAGACTATTCGAATTTGGAGGAATCCTTCATCCGTTATCATCGGAAAGCATCAAAACGCGTATGCTGAATCAGATTTACTCTATTGCAATGAATCAGCCATCCCTATTATCCGCAGGATAAGCGGTGGAGGCACCGTTTTTCACGATTCTGGAAATTTGAATTTTAGCTTTTTCCGTTTCGTTGATATTGAAAACCCCATATCATACAAAAGAAATCTCGAAATCATTAAAGCGTGTTTGAACGCGCTCGGATATACAGTAAACATTTCGCCTAGAAATGATCTCTTTTATGAGAATTATAAAATTTCCGGTAACGCTCAGCACCTAAGTAAAGGAAGAGTCTTACACCATGGGACAATTCTTTATGATTCGGATAAAGAGAAATTAAACAAGGCAATAAAACGTTCGAGCGGCAGATATGAAGATAAGTCTGTGAAATCGGTTCGAAGCCAGGTTTGTAATTTGCGTGATAAGTTAGATATCGGAAATACAGATGTCTTCCTATTTGAGTTGCTTAATTGGCTAAACTCCCGATTTTCGTTTTTAGAAGTGGGAACTATAGATCTCAGTCGAGAAATTGACGAAAAATACAACAAAGAGAGTTGGAATTACCACTACGGTCCTGCATACACATTTTATTCAGAGGATGCCGAATGGCCAATTGAATTGAGCGTAGAGCGAGGAGGTAAAATTCTTAACGCTTCATCCGAAAATACTAGGCTCAACCAAATAATAACGCCATTGATAGACCAAACGCATTCTCCTAAGGTAATTCGTAAACTCCTAAATGAATCTAGTCTTGTAAGCCCTGAATTAGATGAGATGGTTAAACGATGCTTTTAATTCAAGCCCAATCGGCCAGGAAAAACAACTTGTTATTTCTTAGATGAGCTTTTTATCCGATATGATAGCGTCATCATACCCACGAAATAATTCTTTCTTCCAGTTTGGCTAGCTAAACCTGGAATGGAACCTGTCTCATTTCCCATAAAAACATAGCCGCCTGCGAAATCCTTATCTGGGTAGTCCGTATATCTTTCTGGAAATGGATTCCCATCAGCGTAATAAACAGAACTGGCATTGTCGATATAGTTCGTGATTCCAATTCGATAACATGCTTCTAATCCTAGCCGCCAGTTTTCACCCATCACAAGTCGGGCCTGAGCACCAACGGGAAAATGAATATGTACCCTTCGATAATCTTTAGGAGTAATAAAACCTGCCTGAGCATCGTATTTTTTTAGGACCATCCTATCTCCATAATATTCCGCAACCGGTCGGAAGTAATCAATTCCAACACCTCCAAAAATGCTCAATCCAACATCTATTCCTTTTGTCATTCCACCTCTTGCTCTTCTAACCTTACCTTTATTAGATCGCCCCATTGTAGTTTCGTCTCGGATATGGTATTCTATCTTTCCTCCTAACTCAGAAATTGTCGATTCGTAATCCAAACGCATATTGATATTCGCTGGATCAATAATGTCCTTATCATTCTTCCTTGAATAAGCGTGTGTGAAAGAGCCTCTGACCGCAAATGCTTTTTTAGGTAATATCTATAAGAAGCATTAAATGTAGAACGCTGTAACATGAAGCGAGTTCCAATTTTATCGTTGGCACCAATGCTCGCTAAGAAGGTATTAAACCCATAACCAACACTAATCTCATGCTTATATTTAGTCCATGCCGTGTTACCTCTTTGGGCAATCGAATCAATCGACATTGCGCAAACAACGACAATGATTAAAGCAATCCGTATTTGATTTATCATTTTCAAAATGCGAAGCAAAAATAGCCTTTTAATAATTCCAATAATTATCACTTGCTCGAATAGTTAAATTTAGCGCTTATTTTATCCGTTATCCGCTTCAACCTTGTCATATTAATATTCATTTTAAGCCTTGCTTCCAAGGCTCAGCGGCATCATTTTATCTCCTATTCTGTAAAGGAAGGGTTAGCTCAATCACAGGTTAGAGACATCTTGCAATCAAGAGACGGTCACCTGTGGATAGCCACTATTGGCGGTGTTAGCAGATTTGATGGAATCAATTTTAAAAATTTCAGTAAAGCTAATGGACTTCTAAACAATGTTATAACGTCAATTCACGAAACTTCGAAAAACGAAATTCTCATTGCTTGTCAAGGTGGAATCGTCCGCATTACAAACCAAAAAATTGAACAGTTTCCGTTTCCAGATGAATTTAAGGAAGTGATCGTTTTTGATATGATTGAACTTGACCAAGGAATAATGCTAGCCTCTAATGGTCACGGTCTTTTTAACTGGGTTGATGGGGCACTTGAACAACTGCCATTTAAGGATGAAAACGATGGATTCATCCGAGCATTAGAAAAAGCCGGACAGCAAGTACTAATCGGAACAAAAAACGGTCTAATCATTAAAACTATTGATGGCGAAAGAGTGGCTTTACCTAACATTTCAGTCAATGAAATAGCAGTTTTTGAAAATGAGATTTGGATTGCTTCGACCCAGGATGGCATTTTCAAAATAAGCCCATCCGATACGATCCAGCTTACGATTGAGGACGGACTTACAAGTATGTATCAAAAAGATATTTGTTTAGACAAACAAGGAAATGCGTGGTTTATTTCTAAGAATGGAATAATCAGATATGATCGATTGACAGAGAAATGTGAAGTGATAAAATCAATTTCACCTTCAAAAGTCGATAACCTTAAAGTCATTTTCTCCGATAACGAATCCAACATTTGGATTGGAACATCTGGTTCGGGAATTTTAAAATATACTGGGAGTTTTAGTGAAACCTTTTCGCTCCAAGACGGATTCACATCGGATCAAATAATGAACATTAAGAATCAAGAGGACGGGTCAATTTGGTTTGCCACATACGGAGCCGGAGTTCTAGGAATAAAAGATGGTGTATTTACCAGTATAACCTTTGAAGATGGATTATTAAACAATACTGTATGGTCACTGGAATCTGTTTATCAAAACTCGTTGTGGATTGGCACCTCTGATGGCATTAACATTTTCAAGAACGGTGAACTATATGATTTCTCATTGAATGATAGCCTCCCATTTGTACGAGTTTCATGCATTTTTGAAGACAATGCTGGCTTTGTTTGGATAGGCACAAGGGATGGAATCATTCGAGTTAAAGAAGATAAGGTTTTCACTCCAATAGTTTTCAAAAAACTAGGTTTATCCGAGGTCAAATCCTTCTGCCAGACAGGTCAAACAATATGGATTTCTACTCGCTATGGAGTTTATTCTTATAACCTAGAAAGTGAATCGGTAAAACACGTCTTGACCGATATATATTCAAGTAGTTTAGCAACAGATATAGACAAAAACATTTGGGTTGGTACTGACGAAGGTGTAATTCAGATTGAGCAAAATACGCTTAAAATCTCCCGATTTCAATTGAGCTCAAAGCCCAGTTCTAACATTATCAATTTTCTCACCCACGATTCTCTAAACTCCCTTTGGATAGGCACCGACAATGGACTTTTTAGTATTAATACAAAGCTTCTAAACCATACAGATAGTTTTCTGGTTAGGAGCTATAACGAACATGACGGGATCGTTAGTCAAGAAAGCAATCAAAATGCAGCGTATTGTGATAAATTTGGAATCTTATGGTTTGGAATGAATGGTGCATTAATACGAATCGATCCAAATAAAATCCCCGATAATAGCCGTCTTGAGTCAGCAATTATACTGAGCGATCTATTACTGAACTTCGAAAGTATAGATGCTCATAAATACACAGAAGATGACGGATCGCCGCCTCGGTTTCGGTTCAATGAAAACCGGTTTACTTTTAAATATTCGGCTATTCATTTTGCAAACCCAGATAAGCTTTCTTACAGTTATCAACTTATTGGTTCTGACTTAAACTGGTCGCCAAGCATCACCGATAATTCAGTTACATACGCAAATTTGGCTCCAGGTGATTATGAATTTAAAGTCCGTGTTAAACTCGAGAACACTGCATGGGGAAACCCCGTCTCCCTCTTTAAATTTTCAATAGCGCCTCCATTTTACAAAACATGGTGGTTCATTGGTTTGTCAATCTTCGCAGCGCTTCTAATTGTTTACTTCATCTATCGGCAATTGACGAATCAACGAAACCGCAAATTGAAGCTTGTTGAATTGCAAAATCGAGCGAAAATTTTAGGTTTAGAACAACAAACGCTGAATGCACATATGAATAGGCATTTCATATTCAACGCATTAAACTCAATTCAATACTACATAAATACTCAAGACAAAAAAATGGCGAATATGTATTTATCAAATTTTGCATCATTAGTTAGAAAAAATTTAGATAGTGCTCAAGTTGAGGCCATTTCACTCAAAGATGAACTAGATCGTTTGGAGTTATACCTTAAACTCGAACAAATGCGATTTCAGAATCGATTCGAATATGAGATTGAAATTCAACAGGAACTTGACTCAGAGCATTTGTTGGTGCCATCAATGATCCTTCAACCTTTTGTCGAAAACAGCATTATGCACGGGATTTTACCTTCCGACTTAAAAGGTGTAATTATTCTTAACATTTCGGAGAATAACGAAGACCTAGTTATTAAAATATCTGATAATGGCATCGGCTTTGAAACCAGCGTTTCGCTTAAAAACGGGACCTCAATCCATGTGTCAAACGGAATGAAAATTACTAGGCAAAGAATGGAAGTGCTTCGGACCATGACCAAAGGAAACTACTCTATAAAAGGACCGGAGGAAGTGAAAAATGAAAGAGGAGAACCTATCGGAACAATTGTTGAGATAACTATTCCTCGAAAATTCAGTATTGAAACAAATGTTTAACAGTTCCATTGTCGTAAAAACATTTTAATTATATTCGTAGTCATTGTAGCCATGAAAAAGTCAATATTCATATTATCAATTTGCTTAGGCCTTGGAATAATTTCTTGTGAAAAGGATGAATTTCAAGACGGGCAATTGTGTGATGGCGATGTCGCAGCAAATCGACTTGGGGATTCTTTAAATGACGAAAATGCATTGATCAATAAATCAAATAAGTTTGATACAGATGGTGGAGAACAGATTACTGTATATCGAGAGGATTTACTGATTGGCGTTGATGAAAAGCCTCTCATTCAAATCAAAGAGGTTTCAGACGGAGATGATGAAGCTGATGATGGAGATGATTCAAAAACAAGCAATTAAGACGTATTTCAAATAATAAAAAAGGGGCCAATTGGCCCCTTTTTTATTGAGTCTCGTGTTCCCAGAACCTTTGATTTGTTGCGCGTTCATCTATGAAGAAGAAAACTCCTCCCCAACTATGCTCAACCTTCTTATACACATTCACATAGTCTCCGCGATTAATATATACATAGGTAATAATGCTGTTTCCTGCCTTTTCAGTTTCGGTTGTCTTCCGCTCCGGATATTTCTCTTTTAATACACGTTGTTCTGCCTCGACTTGCATTTCAAACGCCTCCTCCTCTACCTTCTTCATCATACCGTCATAGGCATCATCTTCTGACATGACAGCTGCCGGTGAATCAAGCGCTTCTTTCCCAACTCGATTCTCTGATATCACTACAGCTCCTCCTGGAATTGTAGTGCTCTTTTTAGGTTCAGATACTACTGGCTTAACCACTGGTTTTTTCTCGGGAATTACCGCTTTTTGCTTTTCTGATTCTGCTTGAATAATGTCGCTTAACTCGTTGCTCTCTCTGGGTCCATTTGCAATTGCTTGAGCAGCTTCTTTTGCCTTTTCTTCTTCATCGATCTTTTTTTCAATTCGAGCCTGTGTAGCATCAATCATTTTCTGGACACTAGCATCCTTTTTCAGATTAAATGCGTCTTGATATTTAGAAAGAGCCATATCCAGCTTATCCTCATTTGACAATGCATCACCTTCCTCTATCAATTGAGAAATCCGATCTTCAAGTTCGGCTTTCATTTTTTCCGACTTTTCTTTTTCGCCTAACTCAGCTAAAGTTCTAGTCAATCCATCTAAGCGCTCTTTTGGGTAAGCTTCATTCGGGTTTATCTCTAAAGCTTGCTCGTATAATGTCGCAGCAGTTTCAAGTTCAGATTTATCGAAAGCCTTGTCGGCCTTACTAATTAATTGTAGGTATTGTTCTTGCTTTTGTTCTTGACTCTTTGCGTTAAGCTCTTCTTGACGATTTATCGCCTCCGCCTCCTGAGCTTTTAATCGCGCTGTTTCTAAATCTCCCTGCTCTAAGGAACCTTTTGCTTGATCAAGCAAGTTTTCAACCTTCTCTTTTTGCTCGGCAGCAGCCTTTTCAGCAGATTCTAAGTCAAGCTTTTCCTTCTTAATTTCGTCAATTAGGCCTTGTATTTTGGGCGAAGGAGAAATTGCGTTTGCTGACTCTAGTGTTGCGAGTGCTTCAGATAAATTCCTGTTGTCCCTTTGTTTAGAAGCTTCAGCCATTAAGGCTTCTAATTCTTTCTCCTTTTCAGCTTTAGCAGCTTTTTCGGCCTTTTCTTCTTCCAATTTACCCTTCAAATCGGCCACAAGCTTTTCGAGTTCCGAATCGGGTTTAATTTTTAAGGCCGCTTCGGCTTTTTCAATAGCTCCGGCTAAATCTCCATTTTGTTTTGCTGCTAAGGCATCCCCTTCAAGTGCTTTAAACTGTTCCTCATTGCGCTCCTGATCTGCAATTTGTTTGTTTATTTGACCAAGACTTTCACTCACTTTTGGATCGCCTTCCATTAATCCATTTGCTTGCTCATACAACCGTTTTGCACCCAATAAATCACCATTTAGCTTCGCAGTTTCCGCCTCAGCTAATATTCCATCAAACTGTTGCTTTTTCTCTTGCTCCTGTGCTTTTTGTTCAATTTTTTTCTTCGTCTCCTCTATTTTTTTATTGATCTCAGGTGTATCCTTTATTTTGGCAGCTTCCTCTAGTTTTTGCAACGCCTCTTCTGGTTTATCTGAATTCAAACTCTTCTCAGCGGCACTTGTAAGGCTTGCGATCTGCTTTTCCTGAGCCTCAAGTTTCTTTTGTTCTTCTATTAATTTGGTTTCCTTCTCCTCCTTTTTTTCTTCGACCTGCTCCATTACCTCAGCTATCTGAGTCTGAATCGATTTGGTATAATCCGTGTCATAGTCAAACTCATCAATCAAGTCACTATAGGCAATTTTGCCTACTGGTTGATTAAATACCACAACGCTAACATCATCAAATTGCCCAAATATTTCAATCATGAACTCGAAAGGTTCAAAGCCATACTCAATACGTTCCTCCGCCACATGCGTATCGAACCTGAGTTTTTTAGTTACAAAACCTTCTTTGACAAATGATACTATATATATGGCTTGGAAATCAAGCCCCAATTCAAAGCGGGCCTCACCTTCTAAGGTTTTAACTTTTCGTCCATCCTTTTCTAGAATTATCTGAGCATCGTTGTTTGAACCACCATCAACCTTAAACTTTCCAGTAATGATAAATTCATTACTTTGAGTGAAGCCCATCATTGATGCAGACACGAAAAAGCACAGAAGTAGGCCTCTAATTCGAATCATTCTGTTGAAAGAATTTCTAGTAGAATGGACACTTAGTTTATGACTATGATAATTTTGGTTCAAATCTTGCAAACCGACCACAAAAATAGTGGCTCAATGAGAATTAAAGTTGAGGCATCAAATTTACACTAACTATAAAGTAATCTACCATGGTAAAAGGAATCCTATTAACTGTTTTAAGTTCACTAATATACCTCGGCATATATGCACAGAACCTAGACCGAGCGTACACAGTCGAATATATAAATGCATCTGCCGATGAAAGTTGTAAAATTTTTGATAAAAAAAAGAACTTCAGAATTGAATATACTTCGAACGGAACACCGGTAAGAATAGACTATATTTTTCCTGAAATGATTAATTATGAAGATGGTATTTACTATTCCGAAGATGAGCAGGCCATAATTCTTGTATGTTATGAAAAAGCCGGCAAGGGAATCGAACGCGAAATTCTCAAACAAGATAGAAAAATCCTTTACGATCGTACTAACTTCAAGGTAGCCTGTGAGGGGGAGAAATGTAAAGGTGTTGAGACGGCATTTAAACATCTCATTCAGCTATATGTAGAAAAGGACTATGAAAGAACTGAGCCATTTGAATAAAATTGAATTATTTTGAGGCCGTAATGAAAAAAGTAAAGATCATATTCACATTTCTGTTGTTATCAAGCGTATTTAATATTTATGCGCAAGAAGCTGAAGATTTATTAAGGCAAGGGCAACAAAAGCTTGAAATGGGAAACCCGTCCGAAGCACTTGATCTTTACACTGAAGCTATTCAACTGGATCCTAATTACTTAGACGCGCATCTCAAACGAGCCTTCGTGTATTCTATGCTCAACGAACATGAAAAGGCCATCTTAGACTATGATAGAATTGTAGAGCTCAATCCTCAAAATTCGGACATCTATGTTAGTAGAGGTAGCGCCTACAACAGATTGAATCAATTTGAAAAAGCCATGGTCGATTTTAATAAAGCAATTGAAATTGATCGCACAAATTCCGATGCCTTTAATAATAGAGGTTGGGCAAAAAAAGGTTTGGGTGATAAAAAAGGTGCCTGTTCGGACTGGAAAAAATCTAAAAAACTGGGTAACGAGGAGGCTCGGATAATATTAATTAATAATCAATGCTAGTAAATATGCGAAGTGTTTTCTTTTTAGGAACCGTATTCATACTCATTGCGGGAGCAATGATTTCATTTTCATTTAAAAGTCCAACTATAAACTCCCGAGTAAATGTTGACCATGTCTTGCTCGATCAAAGTGAACAAGATTGGAGTCAATGTGTTCAAAAAGGCTCAAGTGATTGGGGTGGTAGTTGCTTAAATTATGGTTTTAGCGAAGAAAAGTATACTGTTCATTTGGTGAACTCTTGTAATAACGATGTTGATCTAATGTCTTGTGTTCAGAGGACAAATGATCGTTGGACTTGCTTTTACCGTATGGATATGCATCAAAATGACACACTACACGCATACGCTTGTCAAGGCAACGGGAAGTTCCTTAAATGGGTCCGAAAAGCAGGTGATGTTACAACCAAGTTACAAGCAAGCCTAATAAATAAACAACGACATGAAAATTGACAAGACGACATACCAAAGATAGAAAAGAAAATCAAATCGGAATGACTGCCGACTACACCAGCCAACCTGATAAAGCTTTATTTTTTTGCCGACCCCACATTTTTTGTTTTTTAAATCCTACACACAAATGGCACATTGCCTTTTGCCCGGCACACAAGCCATAGCTTCGCAAAAGTCAAAGAGCCATTTTTTCAAAAAACTAAATTTTAATTCAATTCCAATAATAAACAAAATCGCGTTTGCCGAAAAGCGATAAGAGTAGGCATAATTTAAATTTTATAAAAATGAAAAAAACAGTACAATTAGTAGCTGCCATTGTTGCTACAAGCATCCTCAGCTCTTGCGGAGGTGGCGGAGATTCTATCTCCGAAGTTAATTTAATCCCTGTCAAAAGCGGAAAAGAATTTCAGTATATTGATAAGGAAGGTAAAATAGTAATCAATCCACAATTTAAGAACGCTACCGTTTTTAGAGATGGGTTGGCATTAGTTGAAACATCAGGTGATGAACCTAAATTCGGTTTTATTACTGAAGACGGCAAATATGCTGTTAATGCACAGTATAAAGAAGCGACAGTTTTTAGTGATGGATTAGCTTGGGTTGTGAGCGAAAATGCCGCACCTGCTGCTATTGACAAAAAAGGCGAACTAAAATTTACACTTCAAGATGCTCAAGAAGTAAGACTTTTTAAAGATGGTCTAGCTGCATTCAGTATGGTAAATGAAGAAGGTGATGAAAAATGGGGGTTTGTAGATAAAACAGGGAAAGTTGTAATCAATCCACAATTCGAATCAGTTTCAAATTTTAGTGATGGCAAATGTGGGGTAAGAAATGATGAGGGTAAGTGGGGGTTCATCGACAAAGAGGGAAAGATTGTCATCAACCATCAATTTGATGGAGCTGGCGACTTTCAAAATGGAAAATGTGTTGTAGAATCCGGAAATAAGGCAGGTGTAATTGACAAAGACGGAAAATACATAATTAATCCGCAATTCTCAAGTATGCAAATAGACGGAGATTTATTTCATGTTGTTCAAGATGGCAAACACGGCTGGTGTGATAAAGATGGGAAATTAATTATTAACCCTCAGTTTGGAGAAGCATACCCTTTCAACGGCAACAAAATTACATCTGTTCAATCAGGTAAAAGTTACGGATATATTGACAGGGATGGTAAAATAGTTATAAACCCTCAATTTGATGCTGCACTGCCCTTCAATGGACAACTAGCACTTGTAGTAAGTGCAGGTAAAATTGGTTTTATTGATAAAGAAGGAAAGTACGTAATAAATCCGCAGTTTGACGATATTTCAAGAGACCTTGTTCAATATTTTTTAACAGGAGGATCTGAATATAGCAGTGCTAATACGGATTATTTTAATGTTGGTGCGATTACGACTGTTGTGAATTTTGATAGTCCAGAAGGATTTACGTTAAGTTCTACTTTTGAAGATGTAATGAAAAAGTATGAATTAGACGAGAGTAATTTTAGCAGATATAGAAATGAATTTGAAGTGCTTTCATCCAAGAAAATTACTAACGATGCGAGTTACAATTTTTATGTATTGGGTTCTGCCCACGATAAAACAATCGACAATAGTGGATGGTATCCGACTGAAAATTATGTTTTTAATGGAGTAAATAAGCCTACTGGCTATGCTTATACAATATCATTGAGCGGTAAAGGATACGGTAAGGAGGATGCTGTAATCACTGCTATTCAAGGTAAACTAAGCGGATATAAAAAAGATGAAAACAAAAGTTATGATGATGAATCTGTTTACAGTGATGGAAAAAAAGAGATTAAACTATTTAAGAAAAGAGGAAATATAATGATTGTAATAAGTGCCGTGACTTCTGAAGAAGCTACTGATGAAGAAGTAGTAGAAGAATACGGTGACTAATAGCCAAGAGTATATTTCCGTTTATCAATAAGTTGCTATTACTTTAATAAACCCAACACACAACCAAACGCTAACAAGTTTGGTTGTGTGTTATTAAAAACATCAATGCGAAGTCCAATATTTTTGAAATTACGAATCTTATTATAGTTATGACTAAAAAATATTTTTGCATTTTATCTTTTTTCTTATTTGGCATTTTATCTTCAAATGCCCAATCAAATGCATTCCTTAAACATATAGATAAGCTAGAGTTCGCAAAGGCAGAAAAAAAATTGTCTAAGAAGTATGAGAAAGAAAAAGATGATATTGAGTTAAATTATGCATATGCAAAACTATATAACTCTAAAGAATACAAGGGTTATAATCCTTACAAAGCCTATGAATATAATGTAATCGCTATTAAGGTATTTAATGATTTAGGTAATGAAGAAAAAGAGAAATACAATAAAAAGGGATACACGATAGAAAGTTTATCAATAATCAGAGATAATTGTTACAGTTTGGCTTTTAATGATTGTATAAATGATAATTCCATTGAATGTTTTAAAAATTACATATCTTTTTTTACCAATGCTTTAGAATGGAAAATAAAAGCACAAAGAGCAATTTATGACATTGCTTTTAATATAGCTGAAAAAATAAACACACCTGATTCATATAAGAAGTTTATTAATGACTTTAATTCATTTAAATTAATTGATAATTATTTTCAATCAGATGATTTACTAAAATCAGCTTGGAGAAATGTTTACGCATTAGAATTCGCAAAGTCAAAAGAACTTAATTCAATTCGCTCCTATCAAGAATATATTGATAAGTATCCTAAATCACACTTATTTAATGACGCAGTTTCATTGCGAAATATGTTAGCTTTTTCAGAAGCAATAAGGATTAACACAATTGATTCATACCAGTATTTTATAAATAAATACCCTGAGGCAGTTGAAAAAAAAGAAGCTATTCAAAAACGTGATGAATTGGCTTTTAATGATGCTAAAAAAATGAATAATTCAGACGCATTTAAGAAATTTATATTAAAGTATCCAAACAGCTCCTTTCTTTCTGAAGCAATAATTAAGTTTGATAATTTGCTGTTTCAAGATGTTGTAAAAACAAATAGTATAAAAGATTATTGGGCTGCTATAAAAGAGCATCCTAACAATAAGAATCGTAAAAATATACAAGATTCTCTACTTACGATAATTAAAAATGAAGGTTTAATAACTGAAATGGATCGTTTTATTGAGGTAATTGGAATTAACGGTGTTGAAAAAAATATAGATGATTATCTTGATGTTTTATTTCAGGATGGGGATATAAATACATACACAGAAATGTATAATAAGCACTTGAAAATATTTTCAGCGAACTATAAAACAAAAATTGAAAATGAATTTGAGAGTTTAAAAAAACTAGATGATTTAAACATAGATATTGGAGTTAGGCAGTTTAATACATTACTATATGAGAATTTCATTAAGAATAATGCACCAAAGGAAATAGCATTCGTTTGTGTTCAAAAACTTGCAGAGCGTTTTATCATTCTTAAAGATTGGTCTAACGCATCTAGTATTTTTAAAAAATACAAACCGTATTTTCCTGATATGGCATCGCGTTTTGATAAGATTATTAGTGTTCTTGAAAAAAATGAGAAGCAAATAATTTTTGAATCTCTTGCTCAAATAAATTCACAATTTGATGATTATAGTCCAGTTATATCTTATGATTCCAAAAAACTATACTTTTGTTCAAAAGGTCGCCCTGATGGTTTAGGCGGTGAAGATATTTATACGTCAGACTGGATAAACGGTAAATGGTCATCTTTGGAATTATTAACTGATTTAAGTACTGCTGATAGGAATGAGGCACCAATGGCTATTTCTGCGGATGGTAATATACTTTTGCTTTGGCGTAATGATAATGGCGGTGATATATATTACAGCTTAAAAACGCAATATGATTGGAGTGATCCCGTAGCATTTCCTTATCCTATCAATACAGAATATTATGAAGGTGATGCTTCTTTTACTGCAGATGGAAAAGGTTTACTGTATACCTCTACAAGACCTGGTGGGTTAAATGTATATACTAATAATCCAGGATTGTATCGTGGGGATAATCAGTACCCTACTGATATATTTTATTCTGAAAAACTCAAAGGGAATAATTGGTCTACTCCTATTAATTTAGGAAATCAAATTAATACTCCGTATACTGAGCGTTCACCTTTTCTGCATCCAGATGGCAGAACATTATATTTTAGTTCAGATGGGCATTATGGCATTGGTAAAACAGATGTATTTATGACCCAACGCTTAAATGATTCTTCATGGACACATTGGGCTCCACCAATAAATATGGGAAAGAATATTAACACGGTTAATAAAGATTGGGGATTTAAATTTTCCACAGATGGTGAGTATGCGTTTTATTCTGCAAATAAAAAGAAAGTGGAGTTATCGAGTCTTGTATTGATTTTAGATATTTCAGGTAGTATGAGTGGCTCACGCTTGGAAGCGTTGAAGATAGCTGCTTTAGAAGCATGCAAAACAGCTATAAGTAATTTTTCCGAAGTAGCAATACTTACTTTTCCTGGTTATAATAATTCCCTAATATTTGATAGAATTGATTTTACTGAGGATTATAAACAATTAGAGCAATTTATATTGAATTTACGAGCTGATGGCGGTACTCCAATGTATGATGCAATATTAGAGGCGAACAAATATATGTCAGCACATAAAAATAGGGCATCCAAAAATCAAATGGTAATATTAATGTCTGATGGAGATGCAAATGGTAATATGTCATTCGATATGTTTTTGAAAACTATTTCTCAACTAGGTATTAGTAAAATTCCACATCAATGTATAGCATTAGAAGTAAATGAATATTCTCAGGCATACAGTGATCTCTCTCAAATAGCAACAATGTCAGGTGGTAATTTTTATCATTCAAAGACATCTGCTGATTTGAAAAATGCTTTTGCAGAAGCAACGACATCTTTATACGACTTAACATTAGCTAAAGGAACAGGTAAAGATATTTTTTCATTCAAAATCCCAGATTACCTTAAACCTGATTATGTTGCTACAATATCAGGTAAATTAGTTAATAAGAGCAACAAACCTATTAGTGCAACGATTTCTTGGGAAGATTTGGAAACTAACAAAATTATAGGCGAGTCAAATTCTAACCCTTTTGACGGAAGTTTCTATATCATTTTACCATTAGGAAAAATTTATGGTTATTATATAGACAACAATGAACTTTTTCCAATTTCAAATAACATAGACTTAAGAAAAGAGACTAAATCGACATCAATTGAACAAAATATTGATGTGGTAACATTTAAAGAAATGATTGAAGATGGCACTGCTGTGCCCATCAATAACTTGTTTTTTAATTTTGGTGCTGCTGGTTTATTAGATGAATCCTTGCCTGAATTAAAAAGAGTAGCAAATATTATTATTAAAAACGGTCTGAAAGTTGAAATATCTGGTCATACTGATGACACAGGAACTGAAAAACAAAATCAAATATTATCCGAAACAAGAGCAAATAATGTAAAAGATTACCTAATAAGACAAGGATGTGATCCTGCAATTTTTACAATTATTGGATATGGAGCAACCAAAAATATTGCAGATAATTCCACTGATGAAGGAAGAAAGAAAAATAGACGAGTTGAATTAAGATTTTTAAAATAGTAACTAAAATGATTTTTTCCATAAAAGCACACACATTTGCAAGCTACATAAGCCCTGACACAAACCAAAGCTTGCAAAAGAGTATGTTTTTTCGATCCTGAGTAAAAACAAAAAATCTCCCCCATTAAAGAAAAATAAAACTTTGCTATCACACAGCCCGACAGACAAAAACAGAATGACAAAACAGTCTGAAAAAATTAAAGGTAAGGTGCTTGAAATGAAAGAAGGCCAGCTTGTAACACGGTATATAAAAAATTGGGCAGATAGTACTGAAATCAAGAGTTGTAGCTCGCTTCAAACTTTGTATCGGTTTGACACTGACATGCTCCGTAGTGCCCAACTTTTCATATACCGAAACCGTTCCCGACTCGACAGATGGTTAACGACCAATACTAGACTATTCCCCAGTTACAATACATTCATGCTTTTGAATTACGCCTAGAATGTTTTTTTGGCGATAATCCACTGTACTGATTTTAGTAATTCCGCCATTTTGTGCAGCAGTCACAATACTGGCATCCACGTCCATGCAAATGACCTTAAAATAACACGTGCCCGAGGATTTACCAACCTTGCTGCCTATCGGATTAGATGTTGCGGAGACAGGTTTAGTAATGGAACAAGAGGAAATTATTATTGACAGTAGTGTTATTGAAAGTAGATTCTTCATTTCGTGTTGTTTCGAATTAATAACGATAGTAAAGAAAAAGCCCCACCTTTTACAGCAGGGCTTAATTTTAATTCCTTTGGCCTGATCTGACCTCCATTAGGAAGCTTCAGGGAGACGCTTGATTCGAATATCCGATGGTCGTTAATCGACTAAAAATTCTCGACCCATTCTAGGCAAAACGATCATATCCTTTCTTTAGGGTTATGTTAAGCTATCAGACGAAATGAATCTATTAATTGAAGTCTTCAAGACCAAGGTATTGAAGTTTCGAATGCACTAATTACATTAACCTAATTTATGCACACTTTTAGGCTTTTTTGTTAAAAACACGGAGGAAATCATTATAAACTTCGGAATATTCAAAATAAACTATTGAAATTTAAGAATATACTTCTGAATTATTCAGATTCTTCAACTTCATCCGCTGAACTTTCGGCAATAGGCTCTTCGTTTTTGATCGTCTCTTCTTTACCTCCTTTATTCTTATTCTTCTTTTTCTTTTTTGAAGCTGGAATCTCATCGGTTCCTTTTGGCAATTCCATACCGCTCGATTTGGTTATCTTGGCAGTTATATCCTTGGGGTTGAAATACGACCCCTTTTCGACAACAACATTCCAAGATGTTGATTTTGGTACCGTAAATTCATAAGGCGATTCCTTTTCCCCTCCAAAAAAACTGTAGGTATTGTGATTTTGGTATTTCTTAAATTCTCGATCAGTCATTATGAGGACCTTGGTTGGTTCCGAAAACTCGACCGTTAGTCGCTCCCCGACTCGAGCTTTTACTTTTGCGCGTAAGAATCTCATTTAAATTGTTTTAGAGGCTTAAATTAAAACTTTTCTGATTCCCCCGCAAATTACCACAACGTAAATAGATTACATTCTGATATGGTTGATTCGTGCTTCTAAATAAACGAAAGCCCGATGAACATCTTAGAATTCACCAAACAATTTCCCACAGAAACAAGCTGTAAAGAACATTTTCGTGCTCAGCGCGAAACCGAAGGTGTTAAGTGTAAACACTGCTCGAGTGAGCGCCATTATTGGCTTCGGGCCAAATGGCAATGGCAGTGCATTGAATGTGGCTTCCGCACCACATTGAAAAGTGGTAGTATTATGGAAGGCTCGAAAGTCAGCGTGCGCACCTGGTATCTAGCCATGGCCTTTATGACCTTCAGTAAAAAGAGTATCTCAGCATCGGAATTACAACGTCAGTTAGATCATCCAAAATACGATACAGTATGGCGTCTGATGCATAAAATTCGCCATGCGATGGGAAAGCGCGATGCCCTCTACCAGTTGGATGGTGCAGTGGAATTTGATGAAGGTTACTTTGAAAAGGCCACTTCAAAACATGTGAAGATCAAGCGAGGAAGGGGAAGTCAACGACAGGCTCAGGTGGCCGTAATGGCAGAGTCTACCCCGTTGGAAGACATAGAAACTGGTGTACGTTCGAGACAGTGCCGGTACTTCAAAATGAAGGTTATTGAAGACCACAACTCAGATACTCTCACTGAGTTGGTGAAAGAGAACTTTAATCAGAAAAACATCGTCTTCTCAGATAAAAGCACCAGTTATGTAGACATTGCAAAGCACGTGGAGATGCACATTACACAGAAATCGGATGCAAACACTACCAAAACAACATTGCAATGGGTACATATTGCTATAAGCAACGCTAAACGCACTTTACTGGGTATATTCCACAAGATAAAAGGGAAGTACTTGCAAAACTATCTAAATGAGTTTTGTTACAAACTCAACCGTAGACGTTTCGGTGAAAGGATTTTCGATAGACTTACTCTGGCGGTTGCTAAATCTTACTGGTAAGTTCTGGGGGAATCAGTAAACTTTTTTAAGATTTCATCACACCTTTTAAACTTAGGTTAAAATTGGTTGTTGTTTACGCTAATAAATTCGCTCCTTTGAAGTCATTATGAAACAGTTTGATATCCCGAACTTCTATAGGAGTTCATTTATAGGCGCGATAAAGTACCATAGAAAAGGTTCAGATCCACGGAAAAAAGATTTTGCACCCACTACTCTCGATTTTGGCCCAGTTCGTTTTCACCTAGCTCGTCATTTTGGGTTTTGTTATGGTGTTGAAAATGCGATTGAAATCGCCTATTCGGCTATTGAGAACAATCCCAATAAGCGAATATTCATGTTAAGTCAAATGATTCATAACCCAACGGTAAATGCAGATTTACAAGATCGAGGTCTATCATTTATTATGGACACTTATGGCAATCAATTGACCGATTGGTCTGAAATAAAAGCTGATGATATCGTTATTATCCCAGCCTTTGGTACAACTTTAGAAGTGGAGGCGCTGCTAAAATCTAAGAATATCCAAACAGAAAAATACAATACGACTTGCCCATTCGTTGAAAAGGTCTGGAAGATGGCGAATCGATTGGGTGAACAAGACTACACCATTATAATCCACGGAAAATACGCGCATGAAGAAACTCGAGCAACCTTTTCCCATAGTAAAGCCGAATCACATTCGGTTGTATTGAAAGACATAGAGGAAGCTAAAGTTTTAGGTGAAATAATCCTCAACAAAAGACCTCTAAGTGATTTTAAAGTTTTTTTTGGAGATCGTATATCCGATGGATTTGATCCCGTCTTGCATTTAAGCAAACTTGGCGTCATCAATCAAACAACAATGTTGGCAAGCGACACTCATGAAATTTCGGAATTTTTTCGCGAAGTAATGGCTGAGAAATTTGGAGTTCAGGAAATAGGAAGTCACTTCGCAGACACTAGGGACACTCTATGTTATGCCACGAATGACAACCAACAATCGACATATGAATTATTAAACTTAGAGGCCGACCTTGCTATTATAGTCGGGGGCTACAACAGTTCAAACACGAGTCACATCAAAGAATTATGTGACACAAAATTCGATTCTTATTTCATTAATGGGCCTGATGAAATAATAGATCAAAATACGATCAGACATTTTAATTATGAACGAAAAGAACATTTGATATCCCAAGATTTCTTGGAAAAGAAGGATGTCTTGGAAATAGTTCTTACGAGCGGTGCTTCATGCCCTGATACGGTTGTGGAGGCGGTTATGGACCGGATCTTAGATTTTTTCCCAAAAGCTAGATCGAAGGAAAAAGTTCTATCTCAGTTGCGGATATTATGATTTGACTATGAGCGGTAGCAATTCTTGAGGTTTTAGAATTGGATTAACAAGCGCCAATACAAATTTTAATTGTTCTGACCTCGAAAGGTAGGTGGTATCGATAACTATTGCCTTATCAACCAGACATAAAGGAGCTGTTTTTCGATTAATATCTTGCTCGTCACGCGTCATCAAATTGAGCTGAATTTCTTCCTTAGATAGTTTTTCATTTCCTTCCAAAAGTTGGCGATATCTGCGATCTACTCTTGCGGTCACACTTGCTGTAATAAATAGCTTTAACTCGGCCTTAGGCATGATGACAGACGCAATGTCCCTGCCCTCCATAACAACTCCCTTGTTACGAATCATGTCAGCTTGAATGCCTTTCAAGTAATCGCGAATCTTGCTATCCTTGGCAATTTCACTCACATTGTTGGCCACTTCTGCTCCTCTAATGTCACTTTCACAATCTTTGCCATTGATTAGCATACGGTTTGAACCTATCGTAAAAGTTAGATTAGGTTTTGAGTGAACAACACGCTCAATGCGTTCAAATAAACTTCCCTCACTGCGTATCACGAGATACGTCATGGCTCGATAAAGCGCACCGGAGTCCACAAACCGGAAGCCCAAGTTTTTAGCTAAGTCTCGGGCCAACGTGCTCTTTCCACAACCTGAAAATCCATCTATCGCGATATTGATCATTTTAGGTTGAGGTTTTTCTTGGTATACCATTGATTGAGATTTGTAGTTAGTGCCAAATGATTAGATGCACTATTTATATGGTAACTCGATACGGCATATTGAAAGTTAAAGCGCTTTATTTTGAATTGAACACCGAGTGAAAACCCAACCAAGGCAGGGCGCTGAGATGCTGCAAGTTCTAACCTTCTTCGGACATTAAAACCAGACATGATTGCAAATTTTTCTGAAGGTTCAACAGCAACTGAAAATGTCATATGTCTAGCCAAATTATCCAGGGTAACTACCTTTCTTTTCGAATCACCAGCCAGTGCATCTATTTCCACCTTCGACCTACCATCAGCATCTAATGACGCTAAATCCCAATGTTCAAGGTGATTGAATTGAACTCCGAAACGAATTGGAGCTTTATTGAACTTTTTTGAAATTCCGACATTAACTGTTGCCGGAAGAATGCCAACTCCATCGCCATTTGCATCAATCACTTTGAGTCCAAGGTCATCAATTGTTACGCCAGCAGTAAAACCCTGATTACCCTGATAATACCCACCAAGATTGAGTGCAAACCCATAGGAAAAGCTATTGTATAAACCCGAGAAGTAATTTTTAAGCGTAACTCCATATGAAAGTCGCTTGGAGTAAGATCTAGTCAGAGTCAACCCAAACTCATATTCGGACACTTTAAACTCTTTTAGTTCTGTTCCAAATTCATCTGTCTCGATGAACGTTCCATAGTCCAAATACCGGAAATAGCCCGAAGCTAATCCCTTTCCTTTCCACATTTGAGCATAAGAAAGTGTCGTTTGTTTAATATCAGTTAAGTAATCCAGATAGGCAAGACTTACGCTTTTATCCAATGTGCTGTCCAAAAAAGCCGGATTAATAGAAAGTTGATTCACATCGCCTGAATTCGAAGAAATTTGACTGCCACCCAAAGCTGCAGAAGAAACCGATGTTGGAATTTCGCCAAAGGCAAAATATTTTCCAGCTGATTGAGACGTTAGCGTCAAGGGCAGGAGTAAGAGAATGCTAAAAACTATGTTTTTAATCACGGTGTCAAATTTAAATTCCCTGCCATTACGGAAGTAAACTAGTTTTATTATTGTCGAATGGAATATCCGACACAATGGACGCGATAAACTTAAGTCATCTGAATATTCTCATCGCTGAGGATCAAGTAATAAATCAATTCATATTGAGAAAAATATTCTCAAAATGGAATTTATCTCCTGTATTTGTTTCCAATGGTGAGGAGGCAGTTAAAGCCTGCCAGTCCAGTCAATTTGATTTAGTTTTTTTAGACATTCAAATGCCTATTATGGGCGGGTATGAGGCGGCACGAATTATTCGAAGTAAAAATGAAACGCTTCCCATTATAGCCATTAGCGCAACTGCCTTTCTGGAGGCTTCAGAAGAAGTAAAAAAAAGCGGCATGAATGCTTTCATTGGTAAACCCTATACCCCTCAGGAATTATTAACCTGTATTCATCAAAACACGAGTGCAGCCTAAGCGACTTTCAAGGCGTTCTTGACTTTTGCTTTCTCTAAAGCTAAGTCCAAGACATCAATCATGTTATGAACAAAATGAAAATTGAGGCCTTTTAAATAGATGTCCTCAATTTCTTTAAGATCTTTTTCATTCATATCCGACATTATTAAATCTGTAATTCCAACACGTTTGGCAGCCAAAATCTTTTCCTTAATGCCACCTACTGGAAGTACCTTTCCTCTAAGTGTTATTTCGCCTGTCATGGCGAGTTTCGACTTAAACTTACGCTGTGTGAAGATGGACGCCAAAGCGCTCAAAATTGTGATTCCTGCAGAAGGGCCATCCTTTGGTGTGGCTCCCTCTGGCACATGAATGTGTACATTATAATTATTAAATACCTCTTGATCTAAATCCAGCAATTCAGCATGAGATTTCAAGTATTCTAGTGCAATTACAGCTGATTCTTTCATAACGTCACCCAAGTTCCCCGTTAAGGTTAGCTTTCCTTTGCCCTTGGTAATACTTGTTTCAATGTGAAGCACTTCTCCACCTACTGCCGTCCAGGCAAGTCCATTTGCCACACCAGGAACATCATGTTTGTGTTCGGTTTCTCGCGAATGACCAGGGCCGAGAATGACTTCAATTTGATCTAAGAAAACCGTTGGATCGTAATCCTCGATTTCCATGGCCAATTGTTTCGCCTTACTCCGTATAACCCCAGCAATGCGTTTTTCAAGTTGCCGTACCCCACTTTCTCTGGTGTATGCCTCGATAATAAACTGGAGTATTTTTTTATTGATTTTTATTTGCTCCCTTTTCAACCCATGTTCTCGTATCTGCTTTGGAATCAAATGCTTAATAGCAATGTTTATTTTTTCTTCTACGGTATAACCACTCAATCGAATGACTTCAAGTCTATCCCTCAACGCAGGATGTACTGCAGCAATGTTATTTGTTGTCGCAATAAATAGTGTTTTACTCAAGTCAAAGTCTTGCTCCAAAAAGTTATCGTAGAATGCATCATTTTGCTCTGGATCCAACACTTCCAGTAAGGCTGAAGAGGGATCACCGTGACCATCTCTACCAACTTTATCTAACTCGTCCAATACAAAAACAGGATTTGCGCTTTCTGCCTTCTTCAAATTTTGAATAACCCGGCCAGGCATTGCGCCAATATACGTTTTTCGATGGCCTCTAATTTCGGCCTCATCCCTCAATCCACCTAAAGACATTCTAATATATTTCCTTCCAAGAGCCTCTGCAATGCTCTTTCCCAAACTTGTTTTACCTACACCCGGAGGTCCATCAAAACAAAGGATTGGTGACTTCATATCCCCTTTAAGCTTTAATACAGCTAAGTGTTCAATAATCCTTTCCTTGACCTTGGTCAATCCATAATGATCTCGATCCAGAATACGTTGAGCTCGCTTTAAATCAAATTTATCCTTGGTGAATTCGTTCCATGGTAAATCCAGAAAAGTATCGAGGTAGTTCAGCTGAACCGAATACTCCATGCCGCTAGGGTTCATCCTTTCGAGCTTGGCTAATTCCTTACTAAATATTTTTTCTGTTTTTTCTCCCCACTTTTTCTTTTTCGAACGGACTTTCAGTTCGTGAATTTCTTGTTCCATTGGATTTCCGCCCAATTCTTCTTGGATGGTTTTCATCTGTTGGCTCAAGAAATATTCGCGTTGTTGTCGGTCAATATCATTCCGAACTTTACTCTGAATATCATTTTTGATTTCCAGCATCTGGAGCTCCCTTGTCAGATGAGTTAAGAGCTTGTTTGCTCGCTCTTCCATAGAAATTATTTCCAACAGCTCCTGCTTTTCCAAAACTGGACTTTGCATGTTGGAGGAAATAAAATTGATCAAGAATCCAGGACTATCAATGTTCTTTATCGCGATGTTAGCCTCAGTTGGAATATTTGGTGAATCCTGAATAATCTGTAAGGCCAAATCCTTAATGGACGCCACCAATGCTTTGAAACGCTTGTCCTTCGGTTTTGTCTCCTCCACTCCAAAAGCTTCCACCTTGGCTTTTAGATACGGTTCAGTTTGGATATACTCTAAAACTTTGACTCTCCTCGTTCCTTGTATAATGATGGTAGAAGAACCATCGGGCATTTTTAGCATTTTGATTATGCGAGCAACGGTACCAGTATCATAAATATTATTTGGCTCAGGCTCCTCTACATCTTGGTCACGTTGAGCAAAAACCCCAATTACCTTGTCGCCTTTGTAAGCATCTTTGATTAAGTTGATTGATTTATCTCTACCAACCGTAATCGGAATAACGACACCTGGAAATAACACGGTATTTCGAACAGGCAAAATTGGCAGTTCAGATGGCACTTCTTCTTTGTGCATCCGTGCTTCATCTTCAGCGCTCATCAATGGGATAAACTCCGTCCCTTCATCTATTGCGTTACTAAATTCGAGCAACGAAATCTTCATATTATCCTCTATCATTCGGTTTCCTTGTAAATGACCACGATTATTTACGGCAATAATTGATCTATTAGTTAACCCCATTTGTCAATGTGCGTGCCAATGCGCATGGTCTGCATATTTGTCCGAATTATAATTTCGGAGAAAGTTCATGATATAAATGATCGAAGACTTTTCGCCAATCATCATTTAACTCAATCCCACGTCTTGACATAACTTTCTCTGCTGCCTCTAACGCTTCGCCTATTCTAAATGTTTTAAACCCTTCGGCTCCCCCCCAACCAAAATCCGGAATTCTCCTATGCGGGAACCCAGAACCGAATACATTGGCAAAAATTCCACAAACCGTTCCTGTATTAAACATCGTGTTAATCCCTGATTTTGCGTGATCGCCCATGGTCAATCCACAGAATTGACCTCCTGTACTTTCGCTTCTATTCAGTGCGTAATTGAAGATTTTAACGTCAGCATAGTTGTTCTTTAAATTCGAAGTATTCGTGTCAGCCCCCAGATTACACCATTCGCCAATTACACTATTCCCTAAAAATCCGTCATGACCTTTATTAGAGAAGCCAAAAATTACCGCATTATTAACCTCTCCTCCAACTTTCGAATGTGGGCCTATTGTTGTTGGTCCATATATTTTGGCACCCATTTTTAATTGGGCTCCTTCCATCAAAGCCAAACCACCACGAATAAGACATCCTTCCATTACCTCTGAACCTTTTGCTAAAAAAACGGGCCCAGATTCACAATTAATAATACAAGGCCGAACAACTGCGCCTTCTTCAATCAAAATATCTTTCCCAATAAGGATGACATCTTTAGGCAATGAAATAGATTTCGTATTCAGTTTAAGCCATTCGAAATCTTCTTGCATCGCCCAACCGTTTAGTTGAAAAATCTTCCAGCTTCTATCGATAACCTTCGGCTTACATATTGCATTCTTCTTCTCGGTATTTTCCATCGAAATGCCGCGATCATCTGACGCTCTTGTTGCGAGCCATGTGGAATCAGCATATAAGGATTCCCCTTTCTGGAGCGCTTTAATCTCATTAACAATTTCTTGGCTTGGAATTAACGCTCCATTTATTGCCCATTCCACAGCATCTGGGTCAGATGGAAACAAAGCGTTCAAATAATCCTGAGTTTTATAGCTCACTTTTACATTAAACCTCTTTTGCCATTTTTCCGCGATGGTAAAAATTCCAACTCGGATGAGTCCAACTGGACGGGTAAAGGTGAGCGGCAACAGATGGTTTCGCTCATTATGATCTACTAAAACAACTTTGTTCATGATATAAGTAATGTTCAAAGTTAAACGCAAAAAAAAACCCCGGCAAAAGCCGAGGTTCTAAATATAATCTGAACGATTTAATCGTTAGTTGGTTCTGTTGTAGTTTCCGGTGTAGCCTCAGTTGGCTTAATGTGTCGTTGATATCGGTTTTTGAATTTATCGATACGACCAGCTGTGTCAACAAGTTGAAGCTTTCCAGTATAGAACGGGTGAGACTTGTATGAAATTTCCAACTTCACTAATGGATATTCTTTTCCATCCTCCCACTCGACACTTTCGCCAGTTTGAGCACACGACCGACTTAAAAAAGAGTATCCATTGCTCATATCCTTAAATACAACAAATCTGTAACTCTCTGGGTGTGTTTCTTTTTTCATGCCTTCTATTTTTCGGGCTGCAAATATAGAAACCATTTTAAAGTTTTTATTGGACTATTGCAATAATTTCAACATTGCTAGGTTTCTTTGCAGCGATGATCAAGTATTTGGTTTTAGTAATCTCCGTAGGGTTTCTTTTTACATCTTGTAAAAAGGATACGATCTTAACGGATAAAAATATTCAGCTTGAGTTCTCAACCGATACCGTTTTTTTTGATACGGTATTCACCACAATAGGCTCAATTACTGAGCGTGTAAAGATTTACAATCCATACAATCAGCCGGTTGAAATTGCTCAAGTGTGGTTGAAAAATGGTCAGGCTTCTAACTTCAAACTCAATGTTGATGGACTTCAGGGTAAGATGGTTGAGAACGTCAGGATAGAATCCAATGATAGTATTTTCGTTTTTATTGAAGTTACGGTTGACCCAAATGGGGGCAATTCCCCATTAGTAATTGAAGACCAATTATTAATTAATATCAATGGATCGATTCAAGATGTAGACCTCATTGCCTGGGGTCAAGACGCCTACTTCTGGCCATCCTATGCATTTCGATTTCCGAACGACTCCGTTGCGCTAAGAAGTGATAAACCCAATGTCTTTTATGGTTATTCACTCATCGACTCGAATACAACATTGGTAATTCCGAAAGGCGCGGCAATTCATTTTCATGCGAATAGCGGCCTTCTTGTGGGGCATAATGCCTCGCTAAAAGTGAGGGGCTCAATTGATGAGCCTGTCGTTATTCAAGGTGACCGATTAGAAGATTATTTCAAGGAAACACCGGGTCAATGGGGCCAAATCGTTTTCACTCAGACAAGTGTTTCAAATGAAATTGGCAATGCTATTATTAAAAATGGAGGTATAGGATTGAGTGTCGGATATACATTGAACCCAAATGTGACTGATCGACCCGAGTTAAGGATTTGGAACACACAAATCCTGAATATGAGCTTTATCGGAATGATTGGAATCGATGCCGAAATTCAAGCAAAAAATTTGGTGGTCTCAAATTGTGGTGATCATGCTCTTGCGTTGGTTCTTGGAGGGCAATATAATTTCAAGCATTGCACCTTTGCAAATTATTTTAACGACAATCCGAGAAGCAAGCCTATTCTATTGTTGAGTAATTATTCTGAAAGTTCGGAAGGTGATCTGTTTAAACGAGATCTTGATGCATATTTTGGCAATAGTATAATCCACGGAGCTCTTGATTCTGAGCTACAGCGCGAACGTGAAAAAGGAGCTCGCTTCGACTATTTGTTCGAAGAAGTGATTCTAAAGTTAGACACGGAAAACATTGATAATGTTGATCATTTCATTGGCATATTAAAAAATCCTGCTTTACCATTATTTCAGGACCCAAGTAAAAATGATTACGAACTTGTTTCGGGTTCAAAGGCCGTCAATGAAGGTGTTTTAATGGGTGTTCCTTTAGATTTATTGGGTATGCCTCGCGATGGCACGCCCGACCTAGGAGCGTATGAGCTGATCCCTTAAGGAAACCGCTGCTTAAAACTGATTGGTTCGAAGCATGACCAAGGTGCAAGCCTCAACCACTTCAATTCCTTGTATAACCGCTAAACCAGCTAATTCCGGATTTTCTGTTCCTGGGTTAAAAATGATGCGTTTCGGTCTAAGATTGAGCATATATGGATAATGCTCAGGTTGATGCTTTGGACCAATATATAAGGTAATTGTATCTAAGCCGTTTATCTCTTTTGGCCAATCAACTAAAATTTCCTCTCCAAAAACTTCCCCTTTTTTAATTCCCAGCGGAACGAATGGATGTTCGTATTCATTTAACATTTGAGCAGCTAAGAAACTATATCTGCTCTCATTTATTGACGCGCCAATTATTGCAGTGAGTTTGCCAGACATCACATTTCAAGAATGATCGCAAACATCAGCGGTGCTACGATAGTAGCATCTGATTCAACAATAAATTTTGGTGTATGAATATCCAATTTACCCCAAGTTATTTTCTCGTTAGGCACAGCTCCACTGTACGATCCATAGCTCGTTGTGCTATCGGAGATTTGACAGAAATAACTCCAAAAGGGCACATCCGTCCATTCTAAATCTTGGTACATCATAGGCACTACACAAATTGGAAAATCCCCAGCGATTCCACCACCAATTTGGAAAAAACCAACCCCATGACCAGAACTATTTCCTCTATACCAATCGGCTAAATAGGTCATATACTCTATCCCCGACTTAACTGTACTTGGCACCAATTCGCCTTTAATACAATACGATGCGAAAATATTTCCCATCGTACTGTCTTCCCATCCAGGAACAATTATTGGCAGATTCTTTTCTGCAGCAGCCAGCATCCAACTATTCTTTGGATCGATTTCATAATACTGCTCTAGCACACCACTCTTCAACATTTGATACATGTATTCATGTGGAAAAAACCGTTCTCCTTTTTCCTGAGCCCCTTTCCATAGTTTTTCAATGTGCTTTTGCAGTCTTCTAAAGGCTTCCTCTTCTGGTATGCATGTATCGGTAACTCGATTGAATCCATTCTCAAGCAAGTCCCATTCGTCTTGAGGACTTAAGTCTCTATAATTAGGTACTCGTTTATAATGTGAGTGAGCCACCAGATTCATTAAGTCTTCTTCTAAGTTGGCTCCAGTGCATGAAATAATGTGCACCTTATCTTGACGAATCATTTCGGCCAAAATAATGCCCATTTCGGCAGTGCTCATCGCTCCTGCTAACGTGATCATCATTTTTCCGTCTTTATTTAAATGCTCCTTATATGCCTTAGATGCATCTACCAAAGCGGCTGCATTAAAGTGTAAAAAGTGCTTTTCAATAAATTCTGTAATTGCGCTCATATCGTCTATTTTTACTTATGCGAATATGTTAATCGGTACACATATGTGACCGCACCAAGGACTAGAAAATGGGATGACTAATCGTCATCATCATCGTCCCCGCTGTCGTCTGGCTGATCATAAGAATCCTCTTCTTCGTCATCTTCAATAGCAGGCGTATCGTCTGCACCTTCAACATCGTCAGCAAAATCGTCTCTGAGGTTACCATCATCGTCATAATCATCATCATCTTCAATGATTTTCTGCGCTTCTAATCGCGTCATTCTGACAAGATAATATGCTTCATCTGTATCGAACGGAAGCGCTGATACTTTAGCGCCCTTAGCGTCCGTGTAAATGATTAAATTGTCTTCAAACCCAAATGGATATTCTAGTTTGATTCTATTGACCAACTCTTCTGAGAGCTTATCAAAGTCTTTTGCGATTCTCGGTTTACCGTTTGACATTTCAAATTATTAATAGGGCGGCAAAGTAAAAACAATGCCTAATAAATAGCGACTATTCGTTTTTAAGTTTTTTATGTTGTAAACCATATAGGTCTAACCTGCGATCACGCATGTTCCGAACACTACCCTTGATGTTCAACTCTTTAAGCAAGTCTATGTCAACATCAACTATTATGGTCATTTCCGTATTTGGGGTGGCTTGAGCTTTTATGGCGTTTTCAGGAAATGCAAAATCAGATGGTGTGAATACAGCTGATTGGGCGTATTGAATATCCATGTTATTCACTTTAGGCAAATTCCCCACGCAGCCAGCAATGGCAACATAGCACTCATTTTCTATTGCCCTCGCTTGTGCACAACGTTTAACTCGGTGATATCCATTCTGGGTATCTGTTAAAAATGGAACAAACAATATTTGAACACCTTTTTCAGCATAGATGCGCGATAATTCTGGAAACTCCACATCATAGCAAATCACCACGCCAATTTTACCACAGTCGGTGTCAAAAACACCCAATTCATTTCCGCCTGTTATGCCCCAAGCGCTGATTTCACTTGGCGTTATATGTATCTTACGATATTCTTCAGAAGAACCATCTCTTCTGCATAAATGCGAAACATTGTAAAGCTTTTCATTGATTAGCATTGGATAGCTTCCTGTGATAATATTCACATTGTATGAAACCGCTAGATGCTTGAAATATTGAAAAATAGGGTCCGAATATTGAGCCAATTCTCTCATCGCCTGCGAAGGCTGCAAATGATTGTACTCGGCCAATAAGGGAGCGTTAAACAATTCTGGAAACAAGACGAAATCGGAATTATATCCGGCCACCGCGTCAACGAAAAATTCGATTTGCTCCTTCATCGCATCTAAATTTGGTGTTGGCCTCATTTGCCATTGAACCAATCCTAATCTAACGATGGATTTTTCACGATTTATAAGTCGTTTCTTTTCATCGTAATAGATGTTATTCCATTCGATTAGCGTTGCAAATTCTTGAGATTGAACATCTCCCTCGAGGTAGTTATTCAATATTTTTTTTACGTGGAAATTGTTCGCTTGCTGAAACGATAAAATAGGATCATAGACTTCATTCACTCGCACCTTTTCGATGTATTCCTTTGGAGAAAGTGTTGCGGCAAATTTTCCATATCCGGGAATTCGTCCTCCGGCAATAATTGCACGAAGGTTGAGGTTTTCGCACAGCTCTTTTCGTGCATCGTAAAGTCTTCTTGCTAAACGTAACCCTCGATATTCAGGGTGTACAAAAACATCTATCCCATATAAAACATCACCATCAGAATCGAAGGTGGAGAATGAATAATCGCCTGTTACCTCTTGATAGGTATGTTCGTCTCCGTATTTGCGGTAGTCAATAATTAAAGATAGGGCACCACCAACAACGATTCCGTTCATCTCAACACACAATTGGCCTTCTGGAAAAACGGTCAATAAGGACTCGATACTGTCTTCGCTCCAATAGCTCATCCGGCTTCCAATATAAGCCTGAATCATTGCTTCTTTAAGGTCTTTATAATCCTCAATTGTTAAGTGGCGTAGCACCACTTTCATATCCTCTGTTTGCTCCATTTATCTGGTCAATTTATCTTCAATATTGCTCAATCGTTCCTTCACTTCATTGAGCTCTTGCAACAGAGCTTCGTCCCTGACTTGATTATGGTTGCTTCGAATACCGATTTCGGTAAATCCTTCTGCTCGCCAAACTTCAACTAAGTCTTCTAGATCAAGATTATAGGTTTTATAATTCGGATTATCTGATTTAAGCGTCAAATATCCTTGTTCGATATTATTTAGAACCCGTTTAAAAACTATACCTTCAGAGCGCGAAACTATAACATAACAAGCATCATTTTTAATCGATTTCCAATCCATTTCGTAGCTACAAATAACATAAGATCCGGATCTGACTGGATTCATACTATCGCCTTGTATTTGAAACAATCTATAAGTCCGACCCGTTGGTAATTCTGGAAACGGTAAACTGAACGCTGGAAGATGCTCGATGTACTCAACATCTCCATATCCATTTAAGTATCCAGCAGCAGCCTTTATAGGCACTATTATAGCCAATTCGCGATTCGTTTGGCTATCCAGGGCAATGGGTAAAACTCGGATGGATTTACCGCTTAAATCTTTCTTACTGGATGATGTGTTTTCATCAAGCAATCCATTGATCAATTGATCAAGTTTTAGTCCGAATTTATCGCAAATGAGTTGCAAAAAGGAAATGCGAGGATCAGCACGCCCTTCTTCATATGCCCCAATCAACGAACGTTTAACTCCCAAATGATGAGCAAAATCACCTTGAGTCCAATTGTGACTCTTCCTAAGAAATTTCAAATTATCGGCTATGAAATGCATGCTAAAAATATTATGATGCCAAAAATAAGCTGAATAATCAGGAAGCCATGCTAAACTCCACTTTTCAAAAGCTGTTCAAGCGCCTTAATATGGTCTTCAAAAGCAGACTTCCCTTCCTTGGTTATCCGAAATGTGGTATTCGTTTTTTTGCCAACAAATCGCTTCCGAATTTCAATAAAGTGCTTTTTTTCAAGTGCCGAAATATGGCTAGCTAGATTACCATCTGTTACTTGCAACAGGCTCTTGAGTTCATTGAAATCTACCCAGTCATTAACCGAAAGAATGGACATCAACCCAAGTCGAATTCGATTCTCAAATGCCTTATCTAACTGGTGTATAATGGATTTCATCTATCGTGTCTTATATACATGAGTACACCATATATGATGTGTAACACGCCAAAGCCAATTCCCCAAAAAATTAGACCCTGTCCCTTAAAGTAAAGACCTACCAAACCAATAATTATCTCCGATATTCCCAAATAACTTATCTCTTCAAAAGAAAGTTTTCCTCCATTTAAAAGCGCTAATCCATAGAATATCAAGGTTGAAGGTGCTATTAGCGCAATCAATCCGTGAAAGAAAAGTATGATACAAAAGAGGCCGCCAACAGAGAGTGGAATGGCGATGTTAAGAACCAATTGCCGACTGTATGGCCCCCATAAGGGTTGACCTTTTTTCAAGGCCTTTTTTCGAGTGAAATAATAACTAACGGCTATGGACGCCACTAGGACGAATAAAGCATCGATGGTCAAAAACGACACTACTGACCAATCGATTCGCTCGATAGTGCCTGTTCCAAATTCAGTGTCTTGAGCTCTTACTACCCAGGCAGCTTGATTGGTTCGCCAATATGCAAGATATGCTCCGATTAGAGCAAATGTTCCACTAAAAACTCCGGCCAATCCACTCAAGGATATGAAACGGGAACTTTTTTCCATCATTGCTCGGATGTCTCTGAGCGTATCGAGCGATTCGTTGTTCGAGTTCATGTTCTTCACTTTGTACCACAAAGTAAAATCTTTTTTCATGCTAACCCTACATGACACAATTCACGTCATAGAAAAATAGCTTCATTCCCTTTCGGAAGTCCAAAGACATTTACCTTTATCCTCGGATATGAGAAAAGCCATTTTTCTAGTACAATTCACGTTTATTTGGACGTTTTCGTCACTTGCGCAGGGATTCATTCACAATGAAGGTCAATGGACTGAGGCATTTGAATTTCAAATTGATATTCCCAGCGGAATGGCTTTTCTGGAGAAAAATTCCATCACTTTCCATCTAATGGATCGAAGTGGACTCTTGGGACCGCACGGCACGTCAGATAAAAACGAGGCGAGAGACAGCCTTGAACACCATCACGCATTTCGATTTCGGTTTCTAGGTTCAAATGATGACATCACTTTTGAGGCAAGTCGACCCTATAGTCATTATGTGAACTATTATTTAGGTAAGGATCAATCGAAGTGGAAATCGGGGCTAAGACCATCTAAAACTGTCGCTTACCGAGGTATTTATGACAACATCGATTTGATCGTAAGGGAACATGGTGAGCATTTGAAGTATGAATTCCACTTAAAACCAGGCACAGACTATCGCGACATTCGAATAAGGTTGGAAGGAACGGATGGAGTCAGCCTTGATAGAAATGGAAACCTAATTATCTCGACTTCCATTGCCAATATTCAGGAATCTCGACCTCTCGTTTACCAAGAAAAAGGAAACAAACGATGGGAGATTCCCGCTGAATTTGTTGTTTCGGGCAATACCGTCTCCTACTCTATTGAAAACTACGACACCAATTTAGTTTTAATCATTGATCCAGAATTGATCTTCTCCACTTTCTCCGGTTCTACTGCCGATAATTGGGGTTATACTGCCACTCCAGATAAGGATGGCAATTTATATGCAGGTAGTGGGACGGTAAACGCTGGATATCCTATCACGTTAGGAGCCTATGATGTAAGTTTTAATGGTGATTCTGCCACAACCCCAGCGGATGTGACCATTAGTAAATTTAACGCGGCAGGTACTCAGCTTATTTATTCGACATATTTAGGCGGAACCAGTCGAGAAATTCCGCACAGTTTAATTGTCGATGACAATAATGATCTTTTTGTTCTAGGAACGACAGATTCAGACGATTTCCCTACCACATTAAACGCAGCCGATGCAACCTTCAATGGCGGTCCTTCGATAACCAACCTGTCTTTTAGTGTTCCCTATGTTAATGGTGCTGATATGTTTATCTCAAAGTTTAACTCAGCTGGGTCTGCATTGCTCGGCAGCACGTATTTGGGTGGAAATGGGACGGACGGATTAAATCGAAACAACACGTTGTTTTACAATTATGCAGACGAGGCAAGAGGCGAAATTCTTTTAGACAATCAAGGAAATGTCATTATCGCCTCCGCAACAACAAGTAACGATTTCCCAAAAGCTCACCTCGGTTATCAATCGACCAAGGCACCTGGACAGGATGCCATAGTTTGTAAGCTGAATAATAGCCTAACAACGATTTTATGGAGTACCTATTTAGGCGGGAATAATTCTGACGCAGCCTACGGTGTTGCCGTGGCTCGCGACAACACGATATATGTGACAGGAGGAACGGCTTCCAATAATTTCCCTATTCTCACGGGTGCTTTTCAAGGTTCAAATGCCGGGGGTCTCTGCGATGGTTTCATTAGCCATTTAAGTGCTAAGGGTGATGTGCTGCTTCATAGCACATATTTTGGCACCAGCGCCTACGATCAGATGTATCTCATTCAATTAGATGCAGATGATCACCCCCATGTTTTCGGCCAAACAGAACACACGGGTTCCAATTTCATTTTTGGGGCAGCATTTAACAATGTTGGTGGTGGTCAGGTCTTAGCGAATTTTCGCCCCGACCTTGAATCACGCGTTTGGAGTACTCAATTCGGCAGCACTCCTGGTCAACCTAATATTTCACCCACTTCATTTCTTGTTGACGTTTGCAACTCAGTTTATCTAGCTGGCTGGGGGGGGAATGTTCAAGCTTTTGGTAGCGCAAACAATAATGCTTCCAATGTAAGTGGGCTACCTGTAACAAGCAATGCGATCAAGTCGGTTGAAGACTTTTCAGGTTCAGAGTTCTACTTGTGTGTGCTTGATGCCGATGCGAACACCCAAACCTACGGATCTTTCTTTGGAGGTGATCAAAGTGGGTCTAGTGGCGGAGAACACGTTGATGGAGGCACGAGTCGCTTTGATCGATCGGGTAAAATTTATCAAGCTGTTTGTGCTGGATGCACCGGCACAAACTCCTTTCCAATTGAGCCTGACCCCGGAGCTTGGTCAAGCACCAATGGAAGCGAAAACTGCAATTTGGGTGTTTTTAAGATTGACTTCGATCTTCCAATCATTTTAGCCGATTTTGATGCGCCTAATTTTGGTTGTGCTCCCTTCACGGTTGATTTTGACAACAATAGTCTTACTCAAAACTCGACAACTTTTTTCTGGACATTTGGCAATGGAAATGTATCAAATCAAACCAATCCAACACAGACTTACAATCAACCTGGAACTTATATCGTGCAGTTGATTGTATCCGATCCGAATAGCTGTAATTTAACTGACACTTTAACGCATACCATTGTGGTAAAAAAGGACACGGCTTATACGATTCCTCTGATAGATACTTGTGTAGGTACCCCGGTCCAAATCGGGCCAAATCCAGATGATTTTGAGTTTTTGTTTAATGCTAGTATCAGTTGGATACCACCTCAATATCTTGATAACGCATCGCTCTTGAATCCCACGGCCACAGTAAACAACAATACCATTTTTGTACTGACAATTGATTATGGTGGATGTAGCGAGCGCATCACTCAAACCGTTGAAGTGGACCGATTCCCAATAATGACTTCTCCAGATACGCTAGTCTGTAGCACATTTAGTCCTTTTCAACTAAGTGGAAGGGCTCCTGGTTCCAATGCAACTTATGATTGGAGTCTTGCATCCGACTTCTCGAGCATTATTTCAACAGATAGCAACTTAACTATTTCGAAGGTAGATAAAGCCATTACTTCCTATTATTTCAGGGCGACAAAACCCAATGGATGCACCATGATTGACACGGTGGAAGTTACAATAATCGATTGGGACCTGCACTTAACAAACGACACTTCGATTTGTCAAGATGAGGACGCTCGAATCGAAGCGTTAAGTAGAAATCCTTTAAACACCTTCACTTTTTATTGGTCTTTGACAAATGGCGACACAGTGAATTTATTGACTGATAAAACTGCTAACTTCTTAATCATAAACGAATCAGAACCGACCACTTACCATCTCTATGCTGTGAGTAATTTAGATCAAGCTTGTTTTGTATTCGATTCAACACGTGTACAAGTTTCTACGCTCGATCGAGATTTGGTCTATGCTTCGGCTGAAAAAGATTCCTTCTATTTAGGTGAAAAGGTCCAATTAACAGGAAGTCCCTCAACGGGTTTTATGCAATCTTGGTCACCCAGTTTGTTTCTTAGCGACAGCTCAATTTACAATCCGATTGCGCATGCTAAAAAAGCAATGGTTTACACCTATACTGTAACCGACCAAGATATACCGGCTTGCTCGTTTTCTGATTCTGTCTATATATATCCGTATGAAATCATTTGTGGTGAACCCGAAATCTTCCTTCCCACTGCCTTTACGCCAAATCTCGATGGTCTTAACGACCATTTATTCCTTCGGGGAAAGAATGTTAAGACTGTAGAGTTGGCTATTTATGATCGTTGGGGTAAACTGATGTTTAGAACCAATGATCAAAGTGAAGGATGGGACGGGAAGTACAAGGGAATTGCGGTTGAGCCTGCCGTTTTTGTTTATTACTTCGAGGCGACTTGCATTGATGAACAACGCATTTTCCGAAAGGGAAATATTACCTTAATTGCTCAATAGTGCTAAAAAAAGTCGTCATATTATTCAGTTTTTTTGGCTTATTGGCAAGCGAATTAAATGCGCAAGACATTCATTTCAGTGAGTTTTTTATCACTCCTCATTTTGTCAATCCTGCACTAACCGGAAATTTTGAAGGTACGTATCGGTATTCTGGCATCATACGTAGACAATGGTCTTCCGTTACTGCACAACCCTTTCAAACCTTTGGTGGAGCAGCCGAAATGACCCAACCACTGAATTTAAAACCGATGTCTGCCGGCATCAGGATATTCCATGACTACGCAGGTTTAAGTAACCTGACAACCACGTCCATTGCCGTTCCTGTTTCACTAAAACTTCGATTTGGGTCGGAAAAGAATATTACCCTATCCCTTGGCGGGCAAGCCGAATTTTTTCAGCGTTCTATTGACTATTCAAGGCTCTCTTATGACGATCAATTTTTCGACAACCGCTACTTCCCGGATATACCTAGCCAAGAATCGAGTAGGGTTGGAACAGTCACTAATTTCAATTTTTCAGGGGGATTGTATTTAGAAAAACGAGTGAGCGAACGAAAGCGTTTAGGGCTTGGCATTTCATCCTTTAACCTCAACCAACCCGATTTAAGTTGGTCGTCAAGCGCAGCGTCCAAAGTGCCGACAAGAACCAACTTTCATGTGTTTAGCTCCATCGCCTTGGGTGCTTCCGATTTTGACTTGATGCCTGCGGCTCAATTTCAAATTCAAGGCGTTCACAATGAGCTCCTTCTCGGCTCGGCTTTGCGCTATCATCTGCTCAGTACAGCACTCGATCAGCGGAGCATTCAATTTGGACTGTGGGCCCGAACTCGAGATGCCGTCTTCCTTAGTGCCGGATTCTCAAAAAACAACCTTTTTGTTGGCGGAAGCTATGATTTCAATTTTAGCCGACTTCGGGTCGCTTCCGAGAATCTTGGCGGCTGGGAAATAGGTATTATCTACACCATAGCCACGGTTCGAGAAAAAGTCCAACGTGTCCGTCAATGTCCTGATTATCTATGATGGGTCGATTGTTTGTTGCCTTTGGGTTCATTGTTATTGGTGTTTTTAGCACATCGGCTCAATCTCCTGCGCAATACATTGCCAAAGGAGATAAGGAACTGCATGATGGCTTTCCAGAATCAGCACTGTTTTATTATAGCATCGCGCTTGAAAAAGACGAAACTATCGTTGAAGCACATTTCAAATCTGGTGAGGCATTTCGTGCACAGCGCAATTACAAACGGGCGGAAATTGCTTATCAAAAAACAGCTCAGCTGGACGAACAAGATTTGTTTCCCGAAGCACTGTTTTGGCAGGGAATGATGTTGAAACAGCAAGGCGATTACCAGAAAGCCAAGCAAAGTCTTCAAGCGTTCGCGGCAGTTTATCGACTTCGAGATGATTTCTACCGCATGGTTCGAGAGGAAGAAGCAAGTTGCGATTGGGCCATCGAACACATGAACGACACAGCCTATTTCCAAGTGCTGGCGGTCGATTCAGGACTCAATACCGTTCATTCGGAAATGAGCCCTCGATTACTCGATTCGAACACCATGTATTTCTCAACCGTTCGGCATGAGAGCGATGCATCTAAGAAAAACAAGGCCGTATTTGTAGAACAAAAGAAGGCCATAAAGGAAGCCAATAGCTGGACCTTGGTTGAACTCGATTTACCCATTCAGGACGACAATGCGCACGTTGGCAATGGAAGTTTTACTTCCGATTCTAATCGATATTATTATTCAAATTGTCCCGAACGGGACCAATGCGCCATCTATGAAATAAAAAAGGAAAATGGTCAATGGGGCGTTCCAAAAAAAATGCCCTCACCCATTAATGAAACTGGAAGCAGCAGCACGCAACCTATGGCCGCAACTTCTGGCGATGATGAATATTTATTCTTCGCTTCTGACCGGTCGAACGGAAAAGGTGGATTGGATATTTGGTATGTTGAATTGAAGAAAGGTGAACCAACGACACGGCTCAGAAACATGGGAACACGCATTAATTCAAAAGGCGATGAAATCACCCCATGGTTTGATTCGAGCGATACAACCTTATACTTCAGCTCAAACAGACAGCTCGGATTTGGCGGGTTCGACATTTACAAAAGCAAAGGTTTGCCGGGGAAACTTAATCTCGTAGAAAATGCTGGAACTGATCTAAATAGTCCTGCTGACGACTACTATTTTGCGTTCTTGGCTAAAGATAGTTTGGGCTATTTTGCGTCCAATAGAGTTTCAGGAACGAAGCTTGCAGACAACGAAACATGCTGCAACGACCTCTATAAGGTTCGTCCGAAAAAGATCGAATCAATGGAACCGACACCTATCGACACGTTGAAGCCGGATACGCTGCTCATTACTCAAGTTGAACAACCTGCAAAAGATAGCTTCGTAGTGCCCACCAACATCGAGGAAGTTCAGGATCTATTACCCATTAGCCTCTACTTTCACAACGACAGGCCGAATCCGAGAACAATGGCCACCACAACCAAGCTAACCTACTCGGAAACTATAAAAGAATATCTGGGATTAGAGGCCGAATACCTTTCAAAAATCTCTGGTTCTAAGCTTTCGACTTCGGAGAAAGAAGCCATGCTCCATCAAACGAAACAGTTTTTTGAAAACGACTTAACGGGCAGCGTATCACGCATAAATGCTGCGCTTAATGTCTTATTGATTGAACTAGAAAAGGGTGAAGACGTTGAAATTGTCGTGAAAGGATACGCCAGTCCATTGGCAAACAGCGACTACAACCTCAACCTGACCTATCGAAGAATAGACGCCATGGAAAACTACATACGCACATACAAAAACGGTGCATTCGAGCCTTACTTCAGCACTGAGAACGATGGTGTTGGCCATTTGACCATTCAGAAAATTCCTTACGGAGAATCTCAAGCTTCAGATGCTATATCAGACAATCAATCGGATCAAATTTCCGCGATTTACAGTCCCAATGCCGCCAAAGAAAGAAGAATTGAAATTCTAAGAGTCACAAAAAAATAGGTCCAATTATTCACGTAAAAAGAAGACTTTTAAAGCCATGAAATCAATCCTCGTAATTGTCTTCTTCGTCCTCTTGGGAGCGCTGAGTGCATTTTCACAGGCAGGCCTCCCTAAAGTTTCGTTCGCTGGCGTTGGTTTAGGCGAATTTGAAAAAATTGAATCCGAAGTACTAAAGAACAGTCCATCTCTAGCGACATCTAATGATTTAGAAATTACTGGATTTACGATGGAAGTTGAAAACATTACTGGCGTATTATCCTACAAAAGCTCAGATGAAAAGATCACCGATCAAATGACCGATGCCATTGAAGGTTGTACCAGTGGTTTCCGTCTCACAATCGACAATATTAAGGCGAAGGATGCGCTCGGAATCACATACGACTTAGGCTCCATACGCATAGAAGTCAAATAGATTGAATTGACTTCAATAGGTCTTAAATCCTTGAGACTTAGTTAACATTGCCGTCTCAACCAATCCAATTTGAAATTAATAGCAAAAACACTTTTTGGTCTCGAACCTTTGCTTGAAAACGAGCTTAGGGGTTTCGGTGCTAAAAACATCACCATCTTGAATAGGGCCATCGAGTTTGAGGGTGATCTTGAGTTACTCTATAAAGTCAACATTCATAGTAGAATAGCTGCTCGCATTCTTGTCCCTTTTGCTCAATTCATGGCAAGAAATGAGAAAGAATTATACACCAAAATCAATAAAATTGATTGGTCGAAATACCTTTCGAATGATAAGACATTCGTTATCGGAAGCACTACGTATGGCGATGTATTCACCCACTCGCAGTTTGCAGCGCTAAAAGCGAAAGATGCCATAGTGGATCAATTTCGTGAACGAACGGGAGCACGCCCATCTGTCGACACAGAGAACCCTGACCTATACATCAACTTGCATATTTCTGGTAATGACGTTTCAATGGCCTTGGATAGCTCTGGCGATGCGCTAAATAAGCGCGGCTATCGTACAGAAAGCAACGAAGCGCCTATAAATGAAATTTTGGCGGCTGCCATGATCAAAATGTCACAATGGGGAGAAAGCACTACCCTGCTCGACCCGATGACAGGTTCTGGAACAATAGCCATTGAAGCTGCCCTCATCGATCAGCGCATTGCTCCCGGTTTGAACCGAAGCTTTGGTTTTCAAAAATGGCAAGACTATGACGAGGCGCTATTCACTAAACTCATCGCAACGGCTAAAGAAGCGATTCGACCCCCAACACGAGCAATTGTAGCTAGAGATTTCAATATGGGTTGTCTTTCTATAGCTCGAAGAAATGCCACTCGAGCTGGCGTTGTTGATGCCATTGTATTTGATTGCGTAGATTTTAAAAAATCAGAGCCGGTGGCTGAATCTGGGCTGATCATAATAAACCCACCTTATGGTGAGCGATTGGAAGAGAAACTAGACATGGATCAGCTATACCATGACATAGGTTTCCGATTGAAACACCATTATCCCAATCACACCGTTTGGATCATAAGCTCCAACATGGACGCAATGAAGCGTATTGGATTAAAACCAAGCGAACGTGTAAAAATTTTTAACGGACAACTGGAGTGTCGATATAACAAGTACGAATTGTTTAAAGGCAAACGCATCGAACACCTGATCAATAAGACCGAAACAGAATAGTCTAGACGTTGGCCGCCACTTTCATTAAATCCTCGATGATCTTTTCGCTCGTTATTCCATCCGCTTCCGCTTTGTAATTACGGACAATTCGGTGTCTTAAAACGTTCGTTGCAACAGCACGAACATCTTCTCGGTCTGGGGAATATTTACCATTCATTAGTGCATGGCATTTTGCTCCAATCACAAGATATTGGCTGGCACGAGGCCCTGCACCCCAATTGATGTATTCTCTGGTTACCGTTGGCGAAGCATCATTCCCCGGACGGGTTGAATTGGATAAATTCACTGCATAGTTTATTACACCATCCGGAACGGGAACTTTTCTAATGAGATTTTGGAAGAACAATATTTCTTCTGCCGACATGATATTCTTTAGTTCAGCCTTAAAGTCAGATGTGGTCGATTTCACAATATTCACCTCTTCCTCGAAAGATGGATAATCTACCCAAATATTGAACATAAATCGGTCGAGTTGCGCTTCTGGCAAAGGATATGTTCCCTCCTGCTCGATAGGGTTTTGCGTTGCTAATACAAAAAATGGCGCTTGAAGCGGATAGCGTTTTCCAGCTGCAGTAACAATTCGTTCTTGCATGGCTTCGAGAAGCGCACTTTGCGTTTTTGGCGGTGTTCGATTGATCTCGTCAGCGAGTACGATATTGGCAAACACAGGCCCTTTCACAAATCGGAAGTTTCGCTCATCATCAAGAATTTCAGAACCTACGATGTCTGAAGGCATTAAATCTGGAGTGAACTGAATTCGACTGAAACTCAACCCCAACACATCTGAAATCGTGTTAACAAGCAGCGTTTTTGCTAGTCCTGGCACACCTACCAATAAACAATGACCATTGCTAAAAATAGAAGTTAACACCGCATCAATAACGTCATCTTGCCCCACTATTACCTTGGATATCTCTTTCTTCAAATCACCGATTCTGACTCGAAAATCATCAGCCGCTTCTACATCGTTTTTATATGCTTTCATCTATTTTTTCTCAATTGGCGGTAAAAATAACAAAGCGCATCCTAGTAAATTTTTGATTAAGCTTTATTCTCAACTTAAGTCGAATGTTCTTTATTCTGAATATATCCTATGGTACTTGTTCGCATACCTTTACCCAATGAAGATTTGTATTTCATTATTAGTATTTAGCCTATTCAGTAGCTGTTCGCTTCACCAAGAAAAGGCGAATTCTTCAGAATTAGATAATCAGAGTTCCAAATCAATCACTGCAATGCAACAAGCTGAGCCCTTCGTTTTATTGGAATTATTCACATCTGAAGGCTGTTCCGATTGCCCAGCGGCCGAAGTAGTCCTGAATGATATTGCCTTAGAAGCTTTTGCCGATCGTTCCTACGTATATGCCCTTTCCTTCCATGTCGATTATTGGAATAAACTTGGCTGGAAGGATGAATTTGCTTCCGCTCAATATTCCGATCGGCAACGTTACTATAGAAAGTTGTTTGGAAATGAGGTCGTTTACACCCCTCAGGCAGTAATTAACGGTATAGAAGAATTTGTAGGAAGCGACAAAAAACGAATGCAGCTTTCCATTAAAAGATCGCTCCAAATTACTCCTAGTTGCTATTTCACGATGACTCCAAATGAAAATTGGACTTCTTTAAATATTGACTTGATCAGCATTACTGATTCTATCAAGAATGACACATTTTCCTATTCGCTTAATGCAGCAATTGTCGAACGCTCGTTAATAACCCAAGTGAAGCGGGGCGAAAACGCAGACAAAACTTTGCGTCATGAGAATGTGGTTCGATATTTAAATAGTGTTGAATGGCTCAAAAACAATCAAGTCCTTATTCTTGAATATGAGGCTAAGTTTACCGAGAACCATAGCTTAATAGCTTTCATTCAAAACAATCAAACTGGCAAAATAATAGGAGCAAACATTTGGAATTATTAAATAAGGATTACTCCAATACTTACAAGCCATAACAAAACGTAAAATACAATCACAATTGTGTAGAGCAGCGATAAAAAGATCATTAGGGAGTTGGCCAAGATGCCTGCTAATCCTAAATCTGTTTCTCCCCCATTTTTCGCCCTTATTCCATAATAGAGTCCGAAACAAGCGGCCACAATATTTATTAAAGGCAGACCCAAGCCGAAGAGCAAGATGGCGCCCGCAATTAGGAGCGATATAATTCCATCTTTATGTGGATCGTCAGTTGAGGAAGCCGCAATGGCCTTTTGACGGAGTTTATTGGACAACACGCTATCGTGTTTATCCGCGCCCGCCATTCGCCTTATAATTGGCCTATCAAACTTTGATTTTTCAACCTTCTTGGTTAGCGGCTCAGATTCAGCTTCAAAGCGCTGAGACGCTGCTTCCTTGGAAGCCACAGCACTCTCCCACCATTTGAAATTTTCATCGCTAGCAAATGCAATTGCCGAATCCAACTCATTCAAGGGAGTATCAGATTCTAAATCATCTGCTCGTGTTCGATCGATTTTCGCCTTGATTTTAGCGATCACATTTGTGTGGAACCCTTGTCGATACTTTCTTTTTTGGATGAGCTTATTGCTGGCAACATCATTACTACTTGAGCAAGCACTTAACAAAACAGCGGAGAGGAAAGCGCCCAGAATAACTTGATACTTCATGTGTCAAATATGACGAATTGTCAAATTGTAATGGGATTTTCTGGCATAAAAAAAGCCCCTGTCGGGGCTTTTATTTAACGCTAGGTTTTAATTAATCATACCTACACTTCGTTCTATAAAATGCGTGAGCTTTTCCCCTCTTAATAATCCCTTGGACAAAAGCGCCAAATCAGCGGCTTGCTGCGCCATATTGCTGCGCTTTTGTTCGTCTGTTTCTAACAACATTTTAGAGATCAACTCATGATTGCTGTTTACAACTAGGTTATAGCTTTCTGGTAAGTTACCCATACCCATCATGCCACCACCTATTTCGGCCTGCTCCTTCATTCTGCGCATGAATTCGCTTTGAGTCACAACCATAGGAAGTTCGTCTTCTGACAAGCTTTCGTATTGAACGACAAATTTATCCTTATCAACAACAGATTGAATAACTGGAGTCAGTTGTCCTTTTTGATCTTCCGTTAGATTGCTCTCAACTGAATCTGCCTTTGGAATTAATTTTTCAATAGAGTCTGCATCTACGCGTTTAAATGTCACCTTCTCCATTTTCATCTCAAATTGCTGAAGCAAATGAGCCGTCAATGGGGTGTTCATTTCAAGCACATCGTATCCCTTCTTATTCGCTTTGGCAATGATACCATGATCCGCCTCCGCGTTATTGGTATATAATATGACTAGGTTCTCGTCTTTATCCGTTTGCTTCTCTTTGATTATTTCCTTGTATTCCTCAAAAGTTTTATGCTCGCCTTTTGTGTTTTTTAGCAAGTAAACTGGCTGAATTCTATCGTAGAATTTTTCATCTGTCAACAATCCATAATCCATGAAAATTTGGACATCCGACCATTTCTTTTCAAAGTCTTCCCGATCATTTTTGAACATCTCGGCCAATTTGTCCGCAACCTTCTTCGTAATATGGCTACTGATCTTTTTGACATTGCTATCGCTTTGCAAATAGCTTCTACTGACGTTCAATGGAATGTCTGGCGAATCGATGACACCGTGCAAAAGCGTTAAGAACTCAGGAACCACATTTTCGACCGAATCGGTAATAAAAACCTGATTGCTATAGAGCTGAATCTTATTCTTCTGCAGCTCCACCTTATGCTTAGCCAATCGCGGGAAATAAAGAACTCCGGTTAGATTGAACGGATAATCTACATTGATGTGAATATTGAATAATGGGTCTTCAAAGGTCATTGGATACAATTCCCTGTAGAACTTATTATAGTCTTCCGTAGATAAATCTGCCGGAGTCTTTTTCCAGATTGGATCTGGGTTATTGATAATATTGTCAACTTCAATACTCTCCTTTTTCAATTCACCTTTATCGTCCTTTTCGCCCGTTGGACTATCAATCATTTTCGATTGGGTACCAAACTTTATCGCTACGGGTAAAAACTTGCAGTATTTGGTTAGAATGCCTTCAATTCGTTGATTTTCAAGAAATTCTTTAGACTCGTCATCAATGTGAAGGATGATTTCCGTTCCGCGTTCAGTTTTCTTTGATTTAGTAACCGTAAAGGAAGGGCTACCATCACAAACCCATTTTACTGCCTCCTCATCCTTCCAACTTTTGGTGATCACTTCAACTTTCTTTGACACCATGAAGGCGCTGTAAAATCCTAATCCAAAATGGCCGATAATTCCACCATCCTCGACTTTGCCTTCATATTCTTTTAGAAACTCAGAAGCACCAGAAAACGCTACTTGGTTTAGGTATTTCTCAACCTCTCCTTGCGTCATTCCTATTCCTCTATCAATGATATGTAGTGTGCCTTTTTTAGCGTCTACCTTCACTTCAATTGTGGTATTTCCTACTTCTCCTTTATACTCGCCTAAACGAGATAAGGTTTTGATTTTAGTGGTTGCATCCACTGCGTTTGAAACCAATTCTCTCAAGAATATCTCATGATCTGAATAGAGAAACTTCTTGATAATTGGAAAAATGTTTTCGGCTTGAACGTTAATTGTTCCCTTCATAGCAATCCAAATTTTAATCTATCAATTATGTTGTTCGATTTGACTTTCGTAGATGAATCTGATTCATTCATCGGCTGCCGGCTAAGTCAAACCCTATGCCAGCTCACTTTAACTGTCAAACTGACAATCGTACTTATCCAATATTGACAAAAATGAATGGCTACTGAATGGAGATGAGCTACAACCCCTAATTTTTGGCCAATTATATTTGATCCACTAAACAAAAAAGCATGAGAAGATTTTTACCGTTGCTATTGCTAGCAATTTCGCTTAACACCTTTGCCAAAGACGCTGAAACTATCCTTATTGGAGCGGATGCTGCCAAGGTTATCCCAGAGTCGAATATGATTCGATACAAATCATTTACGAGCGTTCCTGCATACATTCAATTCAGAGCGTCTGATCGAATTGAATTTTCGCAATGGCAAACTTGGATGACGAACCATTATTTCAAAGGCAATAAGGCAATCTCTTTCCAACTTATTGGAAGCGAACTAGATGAACTGGGAATGACGCATTTTCGTTTCCAACAAATGGCTGATGGAATTCCTCTAGTCAATGGAATTTGGATCGTTCACACCATTAATCAGCAAGTGGTAAGTATGAATGGTGATCTATTTGATTCCGTTCCAAAATTTAATGCTGGATTGAGTGAAACGGCCGCGCTAGCTGCTGCGTTATCTGAAATTGGAGCTGAATCTTATAAATGGGAATCTGCGAGCGAAGAGGCACATCTTAAAGTAGAACAAAACGACCCAGAAGCGACCTTTTATCCAAAAGGGCAGTTGGTCATCGTTAACCGTGATCCATCTTTAAATGATGTCAACCTGACGCTCGCATGGATGTTTGACATTTATGCTTCAGAACCAATGAGCAGAAGAGAAATCTACATCGATGCAAATCAGGGCTTTGTTGCATTTGAAAATGATTTAATACATCACGCAGATTCAAATGGGGTTGCGGTGACTGGTTATAGTGGATCACAAAACATCGTTGCCGACTACACTGGATCTCAATTTAGACTTCGAGAAACGGGCAGAGGTAATGGAATTGAGACTTATGATTTGAACAATGCCACTGGTTATGGTGGTGCTTCAGACTATTTTGATGCAGACAACTACTGGAGTACAACATCCATCGAACAATATGGAACTGATGCACATTGGGGTGCTGAAATGACTTACGATTATTACTACAACAATTTCAATCGAAACAGTATTGATAACAATGGATTTAAGCTGCTGAGTTACGCGCATTACGGAACCAATTATGGCAATGCTTTTTGGGATGGTCAACGTATGACCTATGGTGATGGCTCCAATGGAACCTCGCCATTTACAGCTATTGATATAACAGGTCATGAGGTTACACATGGTTTGACTTCCTTCACGGCTGATTTAGTTTATTCCTATGAATCAGGCGCATTGAATGAAAGCTTCTCTGACATTTTTGGTGCTGCCGTGGAATTTGACGCTTTAGGTTTTAGCAATGGAGATTGGCTCATGGGCGAAGATCTTGGTTTTGTTATACGAAATATGGCTAATCCAAATTCCTACGGAGATCCTGATACTTATTATGGTACAAACTGGGCGACTGGGGCAGGTGACAATGGTGGGGTTCATACGAATAGCGGGGTTCAAAATTTTTGGTTCTACCTGCTTACCGTAGGTGGAACTGGAACCAATGATAATGGCGATAGCTACAACGTTTCTGCTTTAGGAATTGATGATGCACAAGCCATTGCCTTTCGAAATTTAACCGTCTATTTAAGCGTAAATAGTCAATATGCCGATGCTCGTTTTTACGCAATCATATCCGCTCAAGATCTTTATGGGGTTTGTACGCAGGAAGTAGAAAGCACTACAAATGCTTGGTATGCGGTAGGAGTTGGGAATCCATACGTTGCTGGAGTAACTTCTGATTTCCTTGCCGATGACACAGAAGATTGCTCGGTTCCTTTTACCGTTAACTTTTCGAATTTGAGTTCAAACACGGACACCTATGCTTGGAATTTTGGTGATGGTCAAACATCTACCTTGGCTCAACCTTCCCATACTTACACAGCTGCAGGAACTTATACGGTGACACTTCAAGCTTCTTCTTCTTGTGGAACGGACACTAAGGTTGAAACATCATATATTGCCGCTGGCCCTGATGTTCCATGCGATTACATTCTACCTGAAAGTGGACAGGGAATTACTCAACAAGGATGTTTAGGATATCTATTTGATAACGGTGGTGCTGATGGTAACTATTTACCAAATACGGACAGCTGGGTGACAATTGCACCATGCGGTGCATCTACAGTAACAATTACATTCGAGGATTTCGCACTCGAATCTGCCAACGGATGCATCTACGATTATTTAGAAGTTTATGATGGCTCCAGCATTAATGATCCTGTAATCGGCACATATTGTGGATCCAATCTACCTCCAAATACACTAACTTCAACTGGTCCAGCAATAACGGTTCGATTGTATGCAGATGGTGGTCTTGAGTACAGTGGATTTAAAATTAGTTGGGAATGCGAAGAAGGAAATACACCTCCCGCTCCAGCTTTTAACGCTTCAATTACGGAGTCATGTGATGGTATGATTCATTTTGTAAATGAAAGCAGCAATTGTCCTGACACATGGTTATGGCGCTTTGGTGATGGAGTTACATCGACTGATCTAGATCCAACGCATGAATATGTTACTAATGGAACCTATAACGTAACGCTCATCGTTTCAAATGCTAATGGATCGGATAGTTTAACTAAAACCGCATACATCAATGTGAATAGACCATTGTCGCCAACTGGCCCTACGGTTGAAGTTTGTCCTGAAGAAGCGGCTACTCTACTTGCCTTGCCAGCAGCAGCTGGTGAGACAAGATGGTATGATAATTTGAATGCAACGACACCAATTCATGTTGGAGATACTTTTGTCACGCCAGTCTTAACCTATTCTACTGCATACTTCGCGGAGACGGTAGTCGAAGGTTTAGCGTTGAATGTTGGTCCCGCAGATACATCTATTGGGGGTGGCGGAATGTTCAACTTTAACCAATCGTTATTATTTGATGTTTACGCACCGGTTACGTTGAAGAGCGTTCGCGTATTCGCTAACAGCGCTTCAGACCGAACGATAGAATTAAGGGACGAAAATGGATCTGTTTTGGAATCTGCAACTGTAAGCATTCCTGCAGGCGAGTCTGAAGTAAGTTTGAACTTTGCTCTTCCAATTGGCACTGACTTACAATTAGGTCTATCTGTCTTCAGCAACGTTGACTTGTTCCGAAATAATGATGGAGTTGCTTATCCATATAACGATGCATCAAACTATGTTTCAATCACGCATAGTTCGGCCAATCAAAACGGTGGATTGAATCATTATTATTATTTCTATGATTGGAAAATAGGTGAGGCCGATTGTACCAGTCCAAGACACACAATTTGGGCAAGTACAGGAGAATGCACGGGTATTGACGAGCTAGCGGCTAATCATATTTCGATCTATCCTAATCCAAATAATGGAAGTTTTACCATGTCATGGGAAACCATCCATGTAGATCAAATCTTCATTCTGAACATGCAAGGACAAATGATTAAATCAATTCGTCCTCAATCTGAAATGAGCCAACTCGACCTCAGCCTAAGCTCTGGTATGTACATGATTCAATTTCAAACTAATGATCAGACGATTGTCAAGAACGTAATTGTTCAATAAGTCGATTTTAGAATAAAAAAGCCCGCTTGAAAAAATCAAGCGGGCTTTTTTTTTGTCTTTCGTTTTCTATTAATGAATGGTAATTAAGACTTGATCACTCGCATTCATTCTGTTCTCAATGCGATCAGGTTTTATTCCCTGATCGATGAGGTAATCTACCACTAATTGACTATCTGCCTCTCGGATGGGCAGTAAAACAACCTCTTCTCCGCTTCGCTCTTCATTCGATAGGCGAAGTGTTACCGTATATCCGTCCTCAACATCCTTTAAAATGCGTTTGAGCGAGATATAATTGCTCGATTCCAGCATACTAAGATCAAATTCATAATAAGATTCCATTCCACCTCTAGGTTCTGAATCAAACCTAGGTCCTACTGACAATTCTTCAGAAAGTCGCGTATCGGCTTCATAGGCCTGCTTTAATAGAATATCTTGTGAAGGCAAAACTGTAAAGGCGAATACAAATTTGTTTGTGTTGTTAACCAAAACATTCTTATGCTCTCCACTCAGATAAATTTCAAAAATGTCTGCTAATCCACTACTATTCTCTACTGAAATAAAATAATTCTCATTGACAATGTAGTTTTCAAACTCAAATTCTCCGTTCTCATTTACTTCCGTTATTTGGATAATGTTTTCACGCTCATCCATGAGCTTCAATCGAACTCCAGATTTAGGCAGTTTTTTATACTCAAATCTCCCTTTAAGCTTTGCTTCCTGCTCTTGAACAATGAAGCCGCTTTCAGTTTCTGACCTTAGTGAATACAAAGTCATTGGTCTGGATTGAGCTAGTTTTTTAAACGCAAAAACTCCTGAACGACCGTCATTCATGTAGAAAATGACATCTTGAGGATTTCTGGCTAAATATATTTCACTTTTATCCAGTTCTGCTTCCTGCTCAGAGTTTAGCTGCAGCGAATAATCTCCCTCCGGTAAGACATCTTCAAAAACAAATTTCCCATCACCATCCGTTTTCGCCATGCCCAGCACATGATCGTTTTCATCGATTAATGAAATTTCGGTGTTGATTAACGGAAGTCGATCAAGTTTAAGGTATCCAGCAATGGCTTCATTCGTGCGAGCCGGCTCATATCCATATTTATCAAAGACAGATCTCGGCATCATTCTATCCCTTTCCGACATTCTTGCTATGCCTTCATTCGAACCATCCGATAAGGTTCTAAATTCAAACAAGTGTTTGGCCGTTTTCGTGACTACGATATCTTGATTTGGATTATCATTCGTAAGGAAAATCTCATATACATCCACCAGCCCTTTCAGATTTTCATCTACAGAAAGGAAATAGCTTTTTTCATTAGACCTCGTACTGAAGGTAAAATAACCTTGGTCATCCGTCTCAATCTGCTCTATCACCTTACTATTCTCGTCAATAACATTAAGTTTCAACTTCTCCCTTACGGTTCCATAGGTAGCCACCTTACCAGAAATTGTAGTTGGATGATCGACTACATTTCCTTGACGAGCTAAACGCTCCAGTTCATTTACCTCTTCGATCTTTTGACCAGATAAAACCTTAAAGCCGAAAATTCCAAGACCGCCTTCATTCATGAAAACCATTTTCTCACCAAGGTCATTTGCCAAGAATATATCGGCCGTGCGTAGATCTTGTTTGATGCTATCTTCAATGGCTATTTTATAGTCTCTATCTGGTAAGAAGGATTGTAAATTAAAGTACCCTTCATCATTCGTTGTAACGGATTGAATGACTTGATCGTTCTCATCTAATAGATTCAATTGAATATTCATTGCAGGTAATCGCTCTAAGCGAATAAATCCGCTAGCCGCTGGATGTGCTGAAACTACTCTATCGTCATCATTCCTCCTGTATTTGATTTGATAGAGTGAACCTATCATTCCATCCTTATTGCTAATAAAGTAGGCCTCATCTTGATCATAAGCCAACGAAAAATAGGCGTCAAACCGATCCGAATTAATGTTTGGACCAAGATTCATTGGTTTAGACCAATTCTGCCAAGTATCGTCCATTCTCGAGGCAACAAAAATGTCGGCACTGCCATAACTCCCATGACCTTCACTCGCGAAGAACAAGTGTTTTCCATCATTGGACATAAACGGTGACATTTCAAATCCTACCGAATTTATTCTTGCACCTAAATGTATCGGTTCTGACCAGCCTGAGGTTTGCCTTTGAATGACATATAAATCTTCTTTTCCAAAGGCATATTCACCTTTCATCGATATGATTACATACGATTCATCCTTAGCAATATAGAATCCGAAGAATTCACTTAAAAACTTAATGTTAGGAATAATGACCTTGTGGTGAAGCTCGTAGGCCTCGCCTTTTCTTGCATATGCGTTGATTACTGACAAGTGCTCATCTACTCCATGTCTATATTGCATGACATAGATATACTGACCATTCGTCTGTCCGACTATCAAATCGTTCAATTCTGTGTTCAAGCCAGAGAGCATATTTCCTGGTTGAGTCCATTCACCCTTTTCGCGTAATGCGCACCAAATATCTTGGTCTTGAATTTTACCCTTATTGGAAGGGTGACCAATTTTAGTTAGCCATAATCGACTTCCGTCTTCGCTTACATAAGGATTAATGTTTTGATAGCCGTCATTGAATTGAACAAGAGCTCTTGCCCTTGTTGTATAATCGGAAGGCAAATACTGAGCACTAACCCTGAGTTGCCAAAAAAGGAGTATAGCAATTAAATGGATAAAAAACTTCAAGACGCGCGTTGCTTTTTCTGAGGGTTAGTCATTCGTAGGAACAAAAGTAAACGATCATATGGTTCTTAAGTCTTTAAGGAGACCAAAAGAAAAGGCCTCGAATTAATCGGGGCCTTTTTTCGAAACTTAACCTAACATAAACCTAACCTATGGCTTGAATGTGTATGTAAGGAAGCTATTTCTACCCGAGATTCGCTAATCTAATGGGTAAGCGGGGGCTTTAATTTATAATTCGGTTTCAAAGAGCAAGAAATCCGCTAGAAATCCGCGCGTTTCCTTTGTTTAGTTTCTTCTGGAATCGGTTTTAGTTCAACTTTATTGCTTTCACTGTACTCTTTTGCCTCCTTGAGGGATACTTTAACCCCTCTGTTAAATGCGACAACGAAAGCGTCATCAATGCCCTTCGGAACTAGGCTGTCTCTATACTCCACCGCCTTTGCATAGGATTCAAAATTACCAACGGTTAATATGGTTAAACCATTTTGTTCATTTTCTTTTATCCCTTCAATCTCTAAATATTTCATTGCTACGGCACTAGGCACTAAAGAGCTAAATGCTCCAACTTGAACCCGATAATCCACATTACCATCCAAATGCCAATCAATATTATCGGCACCAATACCTAGTACTTCTTTTGTGTAATCCGGTCGATTGATATCCACAATAAAAGCGTCCTTATAACCTAGTTCTGCAATTTTCTCCTTCAGCGATTCAGCCTGTTTACGATAAGGAAATCGTCCGATAACATATCTAAAAACGCCATTTTCATCTACATAAACTTCAACATTCTTTAAATCCTTGAAGTCTCGTGTTGGCTTTAAATCAATTAAGGCAGCTACTTGAACACCATATTGAGAAGACATGGTTGTAAAGTTTACGTCTCTAGTTCTAAGGTTTTCCCAATCGTCAAAAGGTATCAGCCGTTCTTTCATTTTCGGTTCTTTTCGCTCTTGAATAACTTCAGCTAAAATCTCTCGTCCTGCCTGTTGTTCTGCTGTTAAAACCGGCTCAGGCTCCTTAACTATTTCCGGCTCAGGCTTAACAGGGGCCTTTTCAACTACAGGTTCCTTAACTACTATAGGCTCAGGAATTTTCACTGGTTCCTCTTTCACCGGCTCTGGTTCTTTCACTGCAATGACTTCTGGCTCTGGCTCAGGCTCTGGTTCCGGTTTTACTTCAGGCGTAGTGTCTTCTTCAACCCTTTGAGTAATCAAAGGTTCCTCCGGCTTCAACTCTTCCTCAGGATTATTCTCCAGATTGCACTCGCGCACCCATTTCTGACCATCAACAAGATAGTATTCATCATTATAAGAATAAACTTGATAAAACTTATTCAGTGCTCTCAGAGCTTCTTCACATTGTCCATTTTTGGAATGAGCAATGGTCAGGTAGTAATACACATATTCAGGAGCCCTTCGCTCTCTATTCGATCCCGATTCATAATCGGTCGTGTAAATTTTTGAAGCCGTTTCAAGTAAGTGTACAGACTGTGGAATGTTTTTATCCTCCTTAACATAGCATAAACCGAGCAAGTAATTAAGGTTGGCATTTCCAGAATCACTAGCCCATAATTTCTCCAAAATGGGAATAGCTTGATTCAATTTATGGTTAGCTAAATGAAGTTTCGCTTCATTAAAATTATCTCCTTGGCCTTCCTGGGCGAACGCTGTGAAACCAATCAGGCAGGTAATTACGAATAGCGAAAACTTTTTCATCTCTTAATATTGATTACTCAAACTTAGACCAACCAAATCCAAGTAACGGAGATACTTTCCTTAGTTTTCGACAGCTGAATGTAAACAGGATAAACCGCTCACGTCAAGCAGGATAGCCTTATGATCTGAGCCAACATTCGCTATTATGTCAACATTTGATATGACTATGCCTGAACTGACGAAAGCGTGATCTATCCGAATTGGCAGGTATTCAAAGGTTGATTCCCATCCTTTCCCAGCAAGCACTATGGCATCAATAAATTGATCGCTAAGCGCATTATAAACAGTCGAACCACCTACGCAGTTTAAGTCTCCAAAAACGAATGTTGGTTTGGGCCGAACTTGGTTAATCTTGCTTATTACTCTATTCATCTGTACCAATTGGGAATCAGTAATTTCAAGGAATGGAATAGCGTAAACTGAGTGTTTATCTCCCTGAACATTAAAGCTTTGTAAGTGACAATTCACCAAAGTCACTTCTTGTCCCTTGCAATTTATGTTATGTATCCAGGCTTCATTTGTATTGGATAGTTGATTGAATATTAATTCTGAATCTTGAATTGGGAAACGACTAAAAATAGCCGTACCAAAAATGTTTCCTTCGTGAGGTTGAAAATGATAGAAAGGCATCGAGACACGCTTTGCAAACTGCTTGGACATTTGATCGACATTCGGCCATTTATAAAAGAGACCAAATTCTTGAAGCAACACGATATCAGCATCTTGTTCAATAATGGTACTTATGACTTTATTGACCCGGTTCGTATCGTTTCTAAATTGGCCTACGTTAAGACTGAGCATTCGGATATGATCAGCAGGGGCTACTGGTTGGAAACTTAACCTCCCATTATGAAAAATGAAGACGGTAATTGCGCTGAAAAGTAGCATTATCGGCACCGTAGGATTTGAAACCAACCGGGTATTCGCAATGACCAATATGGCACAGATTACGATTATTGGCCATTCTGCAGCCGGAAAAAGGTCAAATATGCCCCCAAATGCGGGTCCAATAGCGGTTGAGGCCATGAAAAGAAAAAGAGCACAATAAATAATTCGAAGTATGGTTCTCATAATTTAGATGCCAATATTTATGTCGAAATTTAGCTATATATTGTTGGTACTCCTGATCGGATCGGCAAGTTACGGACAAGTATTCCCATCCATTTCAACGAACACACTGACTAGAGAAGAGGTTCAACTGCCTGATGCGTTAAACGGAAAAAAATCCATCATCTTCCTTGCACTTTCGAAAAAGGCGGAAGAAAAACTTGCAGATTGGTACGAGCCAGTGTATACGCTCTTTTTAGATGAGAGCGGATTCAATGCCATGGCTTATGATTGTAATATTCGTCTCTTAGTATTGATTTCTGGCGCGGCATTGCCTGCGGCAGAGCGTATTAAAGCTCAAATTGCCTTGAATGCAAATGAATCCATGTCGGAACTGCTCTTAATCGCTGAAGGAAACTTTAACGGATTTTATGAGGATTTGAGCTTATCGAAAAACGGTGATGCATTTGTAATAGTCCTGAGCGAAAATGGAAGCGTAATATTTCAGGCCGAAGCAGACTATTCGGATCGTCTTCTCGACAAGATCGGAGAATTAGTAGAATTGCAATAAGGACTACCCCCGCTTCCCAAAAATTGCACTGCCAACCCGAATCATATTGCTTCCTGATTCGAGCGCCAATTTGTAATCTCCACTCATTCCCATAGATAAG
>CALSPD010000003.1 GCA_943788145.1 uncultured Flavobacteriales bacterium | reverse complement strand
GTAAGCCCAGAAAATAGGAAAATAAGCAATAAGGCCAAGTGGAACACTGCTGTTCCAATTGCGCCTTTTCGCTTGTTCTTATCTTGGAGAATACTCATTTTGCTTCTGTAGCTATAACGATGCTAAATCCATTTTCTTTTGCAAGAGATAAAAAACTTACCGTTTCACCGGTAGGAATTGATTGATCCACGTGTAAAATAAGATTTGGCTTATCAACTTCTGCCTTTTTGCTTTTCAGCAAGGCGCTCAATTCTGATTTTGACACCATTTGTCCGTCAAGTGAATAGCTCAAATCCTTGAAAATGGTCACATCGATTTTTGGATGGTCCTTCGTATGAACTTTTCCAGAAGGTAAATCGACCTTAACCCCGTAGGGTGATACTAAGGTTGAGAGAATGATAAAAAAGATGAGTAACAAGAAAACGATGTCCGTCATACTGGACATGCTGAAACTTACACTAACCTTATTTCTTGATTGAATAGCCATTATTCTGCGGGTTCTTGAAGAAGATCCATGAATTCAATTGTTGTAGCCTCCATTTTATATACCACTTTTTCAACTCTTGCTACAAGTACATTGTATGCAATGTATGCGATAATTCCAATTACAAGGCCTGCCACAGTAGTGACCATGGCTTGCATGATACCTCCAGATAGTTGTTCTATTTCAATTCCGGAATCCGCGATACGCATCTCATGAAAAACGACAATCATTCCTATTACAGTGCCGAGAAAGCCAATCATAGGTGCGGCTCCGGCAATTGTAGCTAAGGTGCTCAGACTTTCTTCCAATTTATAGACCTCTAGTTTAGCAACATTTTCGACTGCAGCGCCAATGTCTCCTAGTGGTTTGCCTATGCGCTTAACTCCCTTTTCGATCATTCGAGGAAAAGTGCCTTCGGTTTGTTTACATAAATGGTTTGCTGCATCAATTTTTCCATCATGAATGAAATCTCGGATTTGATTCATGAATTGAGGGTCTTCTTTCGAAGCCTTCTGTATTGCGAGAAAACGCTCAATAAAAATGTAAATGGCAATTACCGAAAGAATACCTAATGGTATCATGATATACCATCCACCACCAATAATGAGGTCGATAATAGAGAGAGTTTGCTCAATAGGAGCGGCCTCTTCAGTCGTAGTTAGTCCAGATTCGCTGGTGGGAATTTGGAGCAATAGATTCAATAACATGAAATTGTGATTTTATGAAGGCTAAGGTAGCCTTGCATAATGCCATCTATCGCTCTAAGAGCTTTACTTGTGAAAAGTCTTATGTTAATTCTAATGTAGGAAAATATCCATGGCAATAAAGGTGAATGCTCCAGCGACATATCCAATAAGAGCTAACCATGATATCTTCTTCATATACCACAAGAAGTCGATATTCAATATTCCCATAACGGCTACACCAGCGGCAGATCCGATAATTAGACAACTACCTCCTGTTCCAGCACAATACGCCAAGAATTCCCAAAATGAATGGTCGACTGGGTATGCTATTCCAGGAACTGCTTCTGCAGTCGCGGGTAATAAATCATACATACCCATTGCGCCAGCCACAAGCGGCACGTTATCAACGATTGAGCTCAATAAACCAATTACCATGTTGATTGCGTACATATTGCCAATAGTGTCGTTAAGAAACTGGGCCATTACGCGCAAATGTCCGGCAGATTGAAGAGAACCAACTGCGGCTAATATTCCTAAGAAGAAAAGAACACTAGGAGTATCCACTTTTTGAAGTACGCCTAAAACGGATAGTTTGCTTTTATCTGCTTTATTTTTCGAGCGATGCATAATTTCTGTGACCGTCCATAAAACGCCCAATCCAAGAAGAATTCCCATGTATGGAGGTAAATGCGTAATGGTTTTAAACACAGGCACAAACAATAAGGCTCCGACACCTAGGAAAAGAACGGTTTTTTGTTCCCCAGGTGTTGTTCTGTCCTCTAAGTGATGGCGCTCAACCATACCCAGCTTGCGTTCAACTTCGCCTTTTAAGGTAAAAGTGAGAATGATCAGTGGAACCGCTAAAGCCACCAAAGATGGAATCAGTAGCTTGATTACAATATTTCCTGCCGTTACTTGTCCGCCAATCCAAAGCATGATGGTCGTGACGTCACCTATTGGCGACCACGCGCCTCCCGCGTTGGCCGCTATAATAACCATGCCGGCATAGAGCCAAAGATCTTCTTTGCCTTTGACCAATTTTTTAAGAAGGGCAGCCATGACAATAGCTGTGGTCAAATTGTCCAAAGCAGCAGATAAGAAAAATGTAAGAACACTTAATATCCACACAAGCTTCACCTTGTTTGCCGTATTAATACGATCTGTAATTAAGGCGAATCCTTCATGTGCATCAATTAATTCAACGATAGTCATTGCTCCCAATAGGAAGAAAAGGATTTCAGCAATTTCGGCAAGGTGATGCTGTAATTCGTGAGTTACATAGTGTAGGGCATCGGTTTGCTGCCCATCGTTTAGCAACGCGTACTCCTTTAAATACTTAATAAAACCGACCGAACCATCCAAGATTACATCGGCATTTAAGGCGAATATGGTCCAAGTAATGGCTCCAATGAGCAATGCACTTGCCGCCTTATCAACTTTGATCGGATGTTCTAGCGCAATAGCTAAATATCCAATAACGAAAACAACAACCATTAAAATGTACATATCGCGAGTTTTAAGTTTTTTCTATATGAATTGTTTGAGTAGGGAAGGCGAATTCCGCCTTATGATGAGCAATAATCTTCATGATTTGAAGATTGATTTCTTCTTTAACATCCAAGAAAACACTGTAATCCATAGTGTCTATGAAATACATAACCATGATGTCGAGTGAACTTGGTCCAAATCCAGCAAAGCTTATTTTTCCATCCTGATTCGTATGTGGATGCTCATCGACAAGTTTTTGAAGATCGCTTACAATGCGTTGAATTTGATCGTTAGTGGCACTATATGTGACCCCGATATGGAAATGCACCCTCCTAAAAGTGCGCATGGACAAGTTGTCAAGCACGTCATTCACCATCAATAAGTTTGGAATGGTTAGATAGCTTTTTTCAAGTGTACGAATTCGAGTACTTCTAAAACCGATTTTCTCGACTGTGCCAGTTATACCCTTTACCGTCACTAAATCTCCAATAAGAAACGGCTTGTCAAAAAATATGGTAAACGATGCAAGTAGGTTTTCAAGACTTTCTTTGGCAGCAAGCGCTAGGGCTAATCCACCAATACCTAATCCAGCTACCAGCGCGGCAATATCAATTTTAAACACCGCACCTAGAATCACGAAAATGGATAATACAATTACCATGATTCGAATGATTTCGACCAAAAAATCTACGATTTGGTCGTCAGCTTTTGATTCGGTTAAGGCAGCACGATCAAGCAGTACGATGGCCAAAAACTTCGTAAATCGCAGAGCGATCCACGTGATTATAAAACAAAGGAAAAGCAGATAGGTTCTGTGAATAACCATTCGCACTCCAAATTCACTTCTTGGGGCCAAGTCCCACGAGGTTGGGAAATCCAAATGACTTGTGCATATGAATCCCACGATCATCATGATGAGCCATTGCAGCGGAGTTCGGACTAATTTGTGTAATTCTTCTTTGTCGAGGTTCGAGCCTTTCTTGGCAACCAAGCGGAAAACAAGATCACTAACCCTATGGGTAATGAAAGCCATGAAAAGTGCCCCAAAAATTAATGAACCGACTACCCAGAGGTAGTCCTGGACTGAATTCCCAAAATAAACCTGACTTAAGATCTCGTTGAAGTCCACCTAACTTATTTAAACGAGTTGATCAAGTGCAATTTCAAACGCAGATTTCGCGATTTTGGTTTTGCTTGAATTCTGATAATGAACTCGCTCTAAAGCATCACCAATAATTTTAGACGTATCACTGAAAATGGCTTCATCTGTAGGTTTGTATGCATCGCTCATACAGTATGCGAAAACTCTTGCCATTCCGCAATTTGCGATAAAGTCGGGCAAGAGACTTATTTTATCGTCTGTATAATCGCCAATTGGGCCAAAGAAAATCTGAGGATCTGCAAATGGAACATTAGCTCCTGATGAAATCACTTCCATCCCCGCATTAACCATTTCGTCCACCTGACCTTGAGTGATCAATCGAGAGGCTGCGCATGGCAGGAAAATCTCGGCACCCATGCTCCAAATTTTTTGATTCACTTCATCGAAGGGTATCAAATTAGGCGCATCAAGCACATTACCTTTTTTAGCTTTAAAAAGAGCTGTTATTTCCTCAAAAGTGAATCCTTCTGGATTCATTAAACCTCCTACACGATCTATGATTCCCACAACTTTGGCTCCCGCTTGGGCCATGTAAAAAGCAGCTGCAGAGCCAACATTACCCCATCCTTGAACGATTACTCGCTTTCCCCTTACATCGTTGTTGTGCCAAAGTCGATAATAATGTAATACTGCCTCTGATACTCCATATCCAGTAATCATATCAGCCACGACATAGCCACGGTCAACTTCAGGAGAATATTTAGAATCCGATAAAACCTTTGAAACACCTGCTCTTAGGTGAGTAACCTTGCTTAAATGTTGTCCGGGGTCAGGCTTGAAATGACCATTGACTATACCTTCTTGAGGGTGCCAAAGTCCATAACTTTCAGTGATTGGAATCACTTCGTGAATTTCATCAACGTTCAAGTCCCCTCCAGTACCATAATAGTTTTTCAAAATCGGATAGACGGCTTTATACCACCTTCGAAGTACACCGTCCTTTCTAGGATCTTTTGGGTCAAAATTAATTCCTGATTTGGCGCCTCCAATTGGGGGGCCAGCAACAGTGAATTTCACCTCCATTGTTTTCGCCAATGATTCAACCTCTCGCTTATCAAGACCGACTCTCATTCGAGTGCCACCACCTGCGGCACCTCCACGCAAACTATTGATTACAATCCAGCCCTTTGCTTCTGTTTCAGAATCGCTCCATTCAAAAACAATTTCTGGAACCTTATTCTCGAATTTCTCCAAAAGATCTTTCATAAGCTTGAGTTTGTGGCGCTGTTTTTAAGCGGTGCAAATGTATAAATTCGACTAAGCAATGAAAGAGGCCTAAAGGCATTACTTGTCGTCATTAAAATTAAGGTAGATAAACAGCTCCAGCACATGTATTGGAGTCCGATCCAGTAACATTCGAATCGATGTTAAACTCCGCATTGAGCCTCAGAAGGCCTAGAAAGGCGAAACATATCGCTTCTTTAAATTCTATGAGATTTCGATCAGGTATGTCCAGCGTAGATTGTGAATGATATTGAATTCGTTCGAGTAAAAAGTGATTATGGGCCCCTCCGCCAGTTACAAGGCATTTTTCGGGTTTATTCAAAACCGAACCTATTTGAATTGCGATGTGTTCAATGGCTGTTGCAAGCCCGTCCTTAGGTGAAATGTGCGAAGGGAAAAGCGGTAAGTAGTTACTGACAAACCATTCATAGCCGAGCGATTTTGGAGACGATTCAGAGTAGAAACTGAGTTTGTTGAGATTGGATAGGAGTTCAGCGTTGATGTTTCCCGATTTCCCGATTTCTCCGCCCTTATCGTATGCGAATCCGAGTTGGTGCGAATAATGATTTAAAATGAGATTGCACGGGCAAATGTCAAATCCAAGCGCTTTGGTGCCAGAATCATTGACGCTTAGATTCGCAAATCCTCCTAGATTTACGGTGAAGTAAGATTCTGGAAACAATTTCCTATCAGCATAGGGCACCAAGGGAGCGCCTTGGCCATTTTTTGCAACGTCCTGCATGCGGAAATCTGAAATGACAACGTTGTTCGTAATGGCGCTAAGAATTGCGCCTGATCCAATTTGGAGGGTCACTCCATTTTGTGGTTGATGAAATATTGTCACTCCATGTGAGGCGATAAACTCTGGTTCAATTTGAAATTTACGTTTGAATTCGTTTACAGAAACGGCACAAAATTTCGCGAAGTCTCGATCTAAGAGTAATAGATCTAAGCCGTTCATCTGTGTTGATTTAGAGAGTCTGGATTTTATACCATCTTCAATATCAATAGATTGAGATTGAATTAACTTGAAGGACCAGTTTTTTTCAGTTCGGGAGAATTTTACGAATGCGATATCAAGGGCATCGTGGGATGTACCGCACATTAAACCAATTCCTTTCATAGGTGTTATTTTGATGTCAAAAGCTACTTTTGGCAGCCGCAAAGTTTAATAGGAAAAACCGAGATAAATATGTTTTTTGAACTAACTGAAGAACAAAAAGCTGTAAGAGATGCAGCGAGAGATTTTGCACAAAGCGCACTTAAATCAGGTGTGATTGAGCGAGACGAAACACAAACCTTTCCAGCTGAACAGATAAAGGAGTTGGGTCAACTCGGTTTTATGGGCATGATGGTATCACCAGAATATGGTGGTGGAGGTATGGATACTATTTCATATGTCCTTGCAATGGAAGAGATTTCTAAAATAGATGCGAGTGTTTCAGTTTGTATGTCAGTTAACAATAGCCTTGTTTGCTGGGGGCTTGAAAAGTTTGGGAATGAAGAACAAAAAAGAAAATACTTAGTTCCACTTGCCACTGGAGAGAAAATAGGAGCCTTTTGTTTATCCGAGCCGGAAGCAGGGTCCGATGCCACGTCACAGAGAACCACCGCCATCGATATGGGCGATCATTATTTGCTGAACGGAACGAAAAACTGGATTACAAATGGTAGTTCGGCATCTATTTATTTGGTCATCGCTCAAACTGATGTCGAGAAAGGGCATAAAGGGATTAATTGCTTGATTATAGAACGCGGAATGGACGGGTTCATAGTTGGGGCAAAAGAGAATAAACTTGGAATTAGAGGTTCGGATACGCACACCTTGCTGTTCAATGACGTTAAAGTGCCTAAGGAGAATCGAATTGGAGAAGACGGATTTGGGTTCAAATTTGCCATGAAAACTCTTGAAGGCGGTCGAATTGGAATTGCATCACAAGCTTTAGGAATTGCGTCTGGTGCAATGGAGCTTGCAGTAGCATATTCTAAGGAAAGGAAGGCATTTGGAAAACCAATCAGTGAGCATCAAGCAATCGCTTTTAAACTTGCTGATATGGCTACTGAAATTGAGGCAGCTCGTTTGTTGTGCCTTAAAGCCGCTTGGTTAAAGGATCAGAAGCTGCCTTTTGGTAAGTATAGTGCTATGGCTAAGTTATACGCCTCACAAACAGCTATGAAAACAACTGTTGAGGCAGTTCAAGTACATGGTGGTTATGGTTTCGTTAAAGAATATCATGTAGAACGGCTCATGAGGGATGCTAAAATCACCCAAATTTATGAGGGTACGAGCGAGGTTCAGAAGATCGTGATTAGTCGAGCTGTACTGTCCGAGTAAAAATCCTAGAGACTGGGAATCAATCGCTCAAGTTGCACTGCTCTCGACCCTTTTAGTAATATTTTTTGGTTATTAATGGGGTTTGATTCTAAAAAGGCGAGTGCCTCTTCCGTGGTTTTAAAGAACTTAAAGCTAGGATTGAATTCACTATTTATTGCTTGAAAATCTTGTCCAATTAGATAAGCTTGCTCAATGCTTTGCTCTTTGAGCAATTCTAGGACCTTAGTATGCTCTACCTCAGAGGAGTCACCTAATTCTTTCATGATTCCAAGAATTGCCAATACTGGTTTGGTGGGATTCTTTGATACATTCACAATCGCAGCTTCCATGCTGCTTGGGTTTGCATTATAACAATCAACAATCAGCGTATTTCCTTTTTGGCTGTAAATCACTTGTGAGCGCTGATTGGCAGGGGAATAGGTAGATATCCCAGTTTTGATTTTTGCCGCAGACACTCCAAAGTAGCTACTCACAGTAATTGCTGCCATTACATTTGAGAAATTGTAAGTCCCCGTGAGTTGAGTATCAATTAGGATATTTTCTTTTTGATTTTTCTTAACCCATTCAACCATTAAAAACCCATTTTTCGAATGTGCAATTCCCGTATAATCCGAAGAAGAATCAGCGCCATATGTGGTGCCAACTAATCCAGATGCTGCCTGAACTACCTTCTCATCGTCTTGGTTTATAAATATGGAACCTTTCGTTTCACGTATGAAATCAAACAACTCTTTTTTCCCTTTGAATACACCCATCTCACCACCGAAACCTTCTAAATGAGCCTTACCAATATTCGTAATCAAACCGTAAGTTGGCTGAGCAATTTCAGCTAGAAATTTGATTTCTTTTTGGTGATTTGCGCCCATTTCAATAATGGCAATTTCGTGCTTAGAGTCTATTTCTAAGAGTGAAAGGGGTACGCCAATATGATTATTAAGATTGCCCTTTGTGGCATAACAAGAGTATTGCTGCGAAAGTGCCGCTAGAAGTAATTCCTTGGTTGTTGTTTTCCCATTGCTTCCCGTTAATCCAATTATTGGAATTTTCAATCTTGCCCTATGGTGAGCGGCTAATTCTTGAAGACACAAAAGAGCATCTTTTACCAGAAAAATTCGCTGGTCTCCTTTGAATTCTGTCCGACCCTCATCCACAATGGCGAATCCACAACCTTCTTGCAAAGCGCTTACCACATAGTCGTTGGCGTTAAAATTCGGTCCCTTTAAGGCAATAAAAAGCCCGTTCTGTTTAAGCTTTCGCGTATCTGTGCAAATCCCGGAAGATTTGCGAAAAGCTGCGTAAATGGATTGAATCATATGGGTTAAAAATAAAAAAGGCCTCGAATGAGGCCCGTTTTATTTTATTTATTGTTTTATCATCTTGCAGCTCCAAGTCCTACAGGGCTGCCAACGCGATCCATTGCGCATCTAAAACCAATCATAGCACTTGATTGACGCTCATCTAAGAACCTACGTGTGCCAGGAACCATGTAATATGCTCGATCGTTCCATGAGGCTCCCTTATAAACTCTCGCATGATCGTTAATTAATGAAGAATAGTCATTTGATGGGCCTTCTCCAGGATAGACATACATATGGCTGGATTCGGTTCGATCATCTTCAGCCTCATATGAATCCCAATGTAGGTCATCTAATTGTGATTTGTAATCACCATCAAGATAATTGATGTTATCGGATCGCTTATAGTTTCTACGATCGATATTCTCTTCCACTTTTGTTTGACGGTAGCTTAACTCACCTGGTCGAGCAGATATGTATGTTGAATAATCCTTCAGTAATACAGGTGCGATTTTCGCCATTTCATCTGCGCCTTTAATTTCTTCGATTGATTCTTCAACGATAATCACATTCGCCTCATATTTCTGATCGTCCAATAAAAGTTCTTTTGCTCTTCCTGCTTGCTCTTGTAATGTAGCTACTAGTTCAGATTCTTGCTCATTCATGGTTTTTTCAGCTTCCATTGCAAATTCTTCCAAGTAAGCTATTAACCCGTCAATATCATACATTGGGATGTCATATTTATCTAGAAGAAGACCTTCATTATCTTTCTCTTTAGTTTGATATACATTACCACGAAATGGTCTGAAATCCTGAACATCTTCCATAGAAAGCGGGCGATAAACGTCCATAACCCATTCACTCACATTTCCGGCCATATTATACAATCCGTAATCATTTGGCCAGTAGGAGAAAACAGGAGCAGTAATATCTGCATTATCATTTAGATTACCTGCGACACCCATGTTATCACCTCGACCTCGCTTAAAGTTCGCCAGCATCATGCCTATATAAGCTTCGTCTGGATTTCTAACAGCATGGCCATTCCATGGATATAATCTTCGCTCAACCACTCGTTCGCCTACACTATTTCCAATCAAACCAAAGGCTGCAAATTCCCATTCAGCCTCTGTTGGAAGTCGATACTTTGGAAGAAGAATACCATCTTCCATTTTAACATTTCGATATCCACTGCTGTTTGGGTTGAGGTTTGGAAGCCCTTCAATACGCTTTCCAGAATTGTATTGATTAGCTAAATATGCATCCGTGTTGAAATTATCTTCACCAATTTGATCCACATAATGATCAAGGATGCCTTCTCTAATAAGAATGTATTCGTTAACACGATCCGTTCTCCAACTGCAGTAGTCTGTAGCTTGTAACCAATTTATTCCAACCACTGGGTAATCCCGATAAGCTGGATGACGTAAATAATAATCCACATAAGGTTCGTTATACGAAAGCTTCTCTCTCCATACTAAGGTGTCAGGAAGTGCTTTCTTATATAATTCGGGGTAATCCACTCCGTATACACGCTTTACCCAGTATAAGTATTCGCCCCAATTCAAATTGCTTATTTCTGTTTGATCCATGTAATAGGATGAAACAGTCACTCTTCTTGGGACATTATTCCAATCATACATAAAGTCTTGTTCAACGCGGCCCATCGTAAACGACCCGCCTTCAATCAGAACTAAGTTTGGTCCAGTCTCTTGCTCCTCAAACGGAACCTTTTGAAAGCCACCATTGCTCGGATCGTTGTAATTCCATCCAGTGGTAGAGGACTTCTCATACCCACAAGAAAGAAGTACGATAGGTGCGGCTAAAAGGAATAAAATGTTTTTTGCGTTCATACTCAAAGGATTAAATCGAGTTACTAAAATTCAAAAAGAAAACGAAAATACTGAAAAAATTATTGCCCTATTAAAACTGAGGACATCGGACGTCTCTGAACTTGCGTCTCTTTTGTTTACATGGGAACTTCATGGTTACTGAGATTTCATGAGAACCAAGTGTTTGTGTGCCTAATCTGGAAACAGTTACGTCATAGCTATATCCAAATCGAAACTGATCTGTATACAAGCCTACAAGGAAGATTAATGCATCACCCCATCTGTACCAGACACCACCGGTTATTGGACCTCTGTTGACATACATTCCTAAATTCAAATGATTGAATTCACCTTGTCTTTGATAAATTATGTTTGGCGAAATGCTTCCATCGTCTGGATTTTGTTTGTCCATTGGAATCAATGCCCCAGCATGAGCGGTGTATTTTCGAGGTAATTTACTCTCCGAACCTGGGAAAAAAGATTCATCAGGTTGAGTTAGATGATGCGCACTTAATCCCAAATAAAGCTTTTGAGTAAAGATCAGCATACCCGTAGAAAAATCAAGCTTGTTAACGTTGTTATTGATTGGAGTCTCCTGTGTTTGATAGATAAAACCATATCGTCTATGAATTTGATCTCCAAATGTTAGTTGTGACCAATCGATAGATCGTTGATAGTAGGTTGCTTGGAAACCAGCTTTGATGCTTATGTTTTTATCAACGGCAAGCTGATAAGCGTACATGCCGCTCACATGATTCGTGTTTATAATGCCCGTGCCAGCACGATCGTGGTAAGCCTGTAGTCCGATACCACCTTGAATTCCATCCACATATTGGTCATACGATGCCGCGTAAGTGACATAGGTTGCGGGAATACCAGGCCATTGATTGCGGTAGTTTAGAATCACACGTGGACATTGGGCCGAACCCGCGAGGGCCGGATTCAAATACAATGGATTTGCATAGAATTGACTGAACGCAGGATCTTGAGCATACGAGTTTGAACTCATTAAAAGCGCACCAATTACCAACAGAAATATTGTTCTTCTCATCTTGCGATTAGTCTAGGACGCGCAATTATACAAATATTATTATCCCGTGAACCATGTTATATCTTGATTCGTTAATGTGCTATGACAATAACTTTTTACCACCTTCGTTTCCCTTACGAGAAAAAAGGAATACAAATATAACCACAAAATAGATTGATTAGTCGAAAAGAAAATAGGGTTTATGCTGTTGGGCTGTTTTTTACAGTTTTGATGTTGATAAATCATCTGCCTATTGTGGGACAGTCTCAGGGCTCAAAGCAGCTGAAATTGGCAGGTAGTTCCTTGGAATCTAATGCTCGCGAAACTCAAAATGGTAGCACGGAATTAAAATGGATCGGTATTCAGGAACTAAAAGGAAATGATGATAAAAACCATAAGTACTTGTCGTTTGTGGAGGCGAAAATTGATCCACACTCGTATTTACCTATGTATAATAGATTGGTTCCGATTGATGGAAATATTTTAAAAGCTGAAGTCACTCTCAGCGGGCTTGAAGTGGAAGCGCTCACTCCAGGCGAGGTTCAAGTGCTTGAAGGAAACAAAATTGGAAATGAATTTGAAATTCAGTCCACCGTTCGAAAGTCTGCAAGAGAAAACTATGTTTTATTGGAGATTTTACCTTTACGAAAACGAAATGGTAAATATGAAAAGCTGATTTCGTTTGATATTTTTCTTTCGCCAGACAATCAAAGTGGCACTCGCGATGGAGCGAGAGATAAATCGTGGGCGTCTAACAGTGTTTTGGGATCAGGGGAATGGTTTAAGATCTCTACAGGTGAAGACGGAATTTACCAAATAACCGGAAAATATCTACGAGAATGTGGATTTCAAACAAACAACTTGGCAAGCTCCTCAATCAGGCTTTTTGGAATCAAGGCGGGAATGATGTCCCCAGATAATGCGATCAACAGACAGGATGATTTGTATGAGATCCCCATAATGGTTAATGATGGAAATGATGGCATTTTCGATGGGAACGATTATTTTTTGTTTTTTGGAGAAGATCAAGTGAAGTGGGATTTTGTAAATGAGAATTGGAGTCATCAGAATAATTATTTTTCTGATTCAGCCTACTACTTTATAACCCTCAGCGGTGGCGTAGGCGACCCAAAAAGGATAACAAGCGTTGAGGAAACGAGTACATCAAATAGAGTGTCAACCACATATGATTATTACGATTTTCATGAATCGGATAATGTCAATTTGATTAAATCGGGTCGAGAATGGTATGGTGAGCAACTAGGATTAGTAAGTTCTTATGATTTCGGGTTTTCAATTCCAAATGTCGATTTAGGTGAGAAGGTAAACGTGAAAGCGAGAATTGCCCTTCGCTCCGTTTCAATTTCTGGCTCGGGAGTCACTTTGAGCCTTCCCTCGCAAGGTAGTGTCAGCGATTCGATTTTGATTAAAGCTGTTCCAAGTTCATACGCGAGTCAATTTGCGAAATCCGGAACGGCAAGCATCAGTATTTTGCCTAAGAATGCTGATTTTCTTACGAAAGTGGCCATCAATTATGGTAATAATCCGAGCGCCCAAGCTTGGATTGATTATATAGAATTGAGTGGTAGAAGGTCAATTTCATTTCTTGCGCCAAGTATGAAATTTAGGGATACTAAGTCTATAGGAGCTGGAAATGTATCACGGTTTGTAATTTCTAATAGTCATGTAGATTTAAAAGTGTGGGATATCACTAATGTCCTTGATGTGAAGGACATCAAACCTTTGGCTTTTACATCTGGCAAGTTCGAATTCAACATTGCGACCGATAGCTTAAAAGAATTTATCGCCTTCAATGAAGAAGCATTTATGCAGCCTAATCGAATCGGGTTCATTAATAATCAAAATTTACATAGCCTGACCTCGATGGATTATTTGGTGATTACCCATCCGTCATTTAAAACCTATGCAGATGAAATAGCGAAAATGCATGAAGATCTTGATGGTTTTACTACAGCTGTAATTAATGTCAATGACATTTATAACGAATTCTCAGGCGGGGCTCAGGATATAACAGCTATTCGTGAGTTTATTCGAATGATATACGCACGTGGTCAAGGTACGGAACATCCTTTAGAATATTTGCTGCTTTTTGGGGATGCTTCCTATGATTATAAGGACCGTGTTTCAGGTAATTCAAATTTTGTCCCTTCACATCAAACTCTGGAAAGCCTAATTCCAACGGCATCTGTAGTTTCTGACGACTATTTTGGCTTACTTGATGATAACGAGTCGGAGTCACCAGCGGATTTAGTGGATATTTCAATAGGTAGGCTTCCGGCACGAAACAGAACTGAGGCGCAAAGAATGGTTGAGAAAATAAAGAACTATTCGACTTCAAAAAGCACATTCGGTGATTGGAGAAATATGGTGACGTTGGTAGCTGATGATCCAGAAGGATTTCGCGCTGATTTTCAGGAACAATCAAGCACGCTTGGGGCGCTTGCCGATTCTCTCAGTCCGGAGTTTAATATTCAAAAAATTTACTTGGATGCTTATAAACAAGTATCTGGCTCTGGGGGAGAACGATACCCTGATGCCGCTGAGGCTATATCGAAAAGAGTGGGTAAGGGTGCGTTAATGATGTACTACATAGGCCACGGAGGTGAACTCGGTTGGGCGCATGAGCGGGTATTGGAGGTTCCAACGATCAACAAATGGGACAACTTCAATAATCTTCCGTTGTTCATCACAGCAACCTGTGAGTTTACAAGATTTGATGATCCGCGAAGAACTTCGGCAGGTGAATATGTGATGCTTAATCCATCGGGTGGAGGTGTTGCATTATTAACAACTACTCGGGCGGTTTATTCGGGTCCAAATTTTCAGTTAACACATTCCTTTACTCGTCAAGCCTTTGATGCGCTTAGTCACGACAAGCCGAGGTTGGGGGATATGACACGACAAACAAAAATTGAGAATGCATCCACCGGAGCGGCTGGTAACAATACAAGGTGTTTTGCGCTAATGGGCGATCCAGCAATGCGTTTGGCATTCCCACAGCAAAATATTATCATAACAAGCATTCCGGACACCTTGAAAGCTCTGGATAAGGTGAAGGTTAAGGGGTACATTGCCAGTCTCGATAGCAGCGTTATTCCCGATTTTAATGGATTGATCTATCCGACTTTATATGACAAAATTTCTACCATCCAAGGTCAGAACAATGATGGCCAAGGCGTGTTTTATTACCAAGAACGAAGAAATATCCTATTTAAAGGGAAGGCCAGCGTAAAAGATGGTCACTTTGAGTTTGAATTTGTAGTGCCTAAGGATATAAACCGGGAATATGGTCAAGGAAAGCTTAGTCTTTATGCTCAAAATGGTTCATATGACGCGAGCGGAGCCGACTTTAGTTTTATGATCGGTGGACTTTCGGACAATCCTGTTCAAGATAATGATGGGCCATCGGTTGAATTATTCATGAACAACAACAAATTTGTGTTTGGTGGAATGACGAATGAAGACCCTGATTTATATGCGGAAGTTTGGGATGAAAATGGAGTGAATATGGTTGGGACTGGGATTGGCCATGATATTACGGCAGTTTTAGACGAAAAGGGTGCGAATACTATTGTGCTGAACGATTATTTTGAGTCGGATGTCGATTCGTATCAAAGCGGAAAAATCAGGTATCCATTTAATGAATTAGAAGAAGGGAGACACACTTTGAAACTGCAAGTTTGGGACGTTAACAATAATCCTGGGGATGCAACGACCGAGTTTATCGTAGCAAACGATCAGAAGTTTGCACTAGATCATGTTTTGAATTATCCAAACCCTTTTACTACGAATACCGATTTCTTTTTTGAACACAATAAGCCTGGTCTAAATCTTCAAGTGCGCATAGAAATCTTCACTGTAAGTGGTAAGCTAGTCAAGTCAATAGATGGAAGTTATATGAATGATGGTTATCGAATTGGCCCTATCAATTGGAACGGGAAAGATGATTTTGGAGATCAAATTGCCAAAGGTGTGTATGTGTATCGCGTAAGTGTTAAAACGCCAGTTGGCGAGCACGTTGAGGCTTACGAGAAACTGGTCATTCTTAAATAAACTACAGCTAACTTATTGGCTATATTTGCCGTCTTTCAAAAATACCGAGCCTATAAAGCAGTCTCTACTTAATTTGAAATTAATGTCTTTTAAAAGATTTTTTACCTTTTTACTTGTTAGTTCGGTCGGATTATCAGCTGGTGCGCAGACTGCGCGAGATTGGCTGTTGCAGTTGAATACCATCACAACCGCAGTGCCATTTTTGATCATTAATCCAGAAACTCGTGGTGGAGGTATGGGCGATGTTGGAGTTTCCACTTCGCCTGACGGAGCATCGCAGCATTGGAACCCATCTAAATACGCCTTTATTCAAGATAAAGCCGGGGTATCAATCAGCTACACACCTTGGTTAAGGGCTTTAGTCCCAGATATTTCAATCTCATACTTATCTGGTTATTATAAGATCAATAAGATGAGTGCAGTGGCGGGCTCTATGCGATACTTTTCGTTAGGAAACATTCAGTTTACGGATCAGTTTGGAAATAACACTGTTCAATTCACACCTAATGAATTTGCACTTGATTTTTCTTATAGCAGGAAACTTTCAAGAAGATTTTCGGCTGGAATGGGTGCGCGATACATCAATTCGAATTTAACCGGTGGTCAGAATGTGGGAGGAGCAGCAACAGGTGCTGGACGAACAGTCGCGGTTGACTTGGGAACGTATTACGAAAACGATGACATGACCATTTTTGGCAAGGACGCGACATTGGCTTGGGGAATATGTGTAAGCAATTTAGGCGCAAAAATCAGCTATACCAATACTACGGATAGAGATTATTTGCCGATCAATTTGCGGCTCGGTCCGCGCGTCACATGGATGTTAGATGATTACAATAAAATTAGCCTTGCGGTTGATTTGAACAAATATTTGGTTCCTTCTCCACCTGTTTATCAAATTGATTCCAGTGGCAATGCACTTATTGATGATAATGGAAACTTGGTCATCGCTTCTGGAATGGATCCAACCCGTCCGCCAGTTTCAGGAGCAGTTACTTCCTTTTACGATGCGCCAGGTATTGTCACTTTTGACGACAACCTTTCACCTATAATTGAGCCAGGTTCTCGATTCGGAGAAGAGCTTCGCGAGATTAGCTATGGTATAGGAGCAGAGTATTGGTATGACGATCAGTTTGCCTTTCGATTAGGATACTATGGAGAACATGTTTCCAAGGGAAATAGGAAGTTTATTACCGTTGGGGCCGGTCTTCGATTAAACGTATTTGGCCTTGATTTTAGCTACTTAGTACCGGCTTATTTTGGAGCATCCAACCTTCAGTCTTCGCCTTTGGCACGAACACTTCGCTTTACTTTGACATTCAATTTTGCCGATGTAAAGAAAGAAAATGACGGACCACCTTCAGAATGACAATTAGAGTAGGTTTAGGTTATGATGTGCACCAATTAAAGGCTGGACGACCTTGTGTACTTGGTGGGGTTACATTTGAGTCGGCTTTGGGTCCTGACGGACATTCTGATGCGGATGTTTTACTGCACGCTGTTTGCGATGCCATTTTGGGCGCTGCTGGGCTCAGAGACATTGGCTTCCATTTTCCAAATACCGATCAATCCTTTAAAAATGCGGATAGTCGTAATCTCTTAAAAGAAGTCATGCGACTTGTTTCTGAGAAAGGCTATCGAGTGGGTAATGTTGACGCCACGGTGGTTTCAGAACAACCCAAGATAAGTCCAAAAATTTTCGAGATCAAACAATCAATCGCAAACCTTTGTCAAATAGATACAAATGATGTTGGTGTGAAGGCCACGACTTCTGAAAAACTAGGTTTTATTGGTCGCGAAGAAGGTATCGAAGCTCAGGCTGTAGTTTTATTGTTTAAAGATTAACTATGAGTGAGTTCGAAAAGAGCATTACGATTCAGTATTCGTTGATCTCCGATCGTTCAACTTTGTCGGTCGAAAACCAGAAATTGTTGAAATCGGCACAAGAGGCGAGTAAACTCGCTTACGCACCCTATTCTAAGTTTCACGTTGGTGCGGCCGCTATGCTTTCTAATGGTGAAATGGTCACCGCAAGCAATAAGGAAAACGCCTCTTTCCCAGCAGGCATTTGTGCCGAACGTAATTTACTTAACTACATATCAGATCATTATCTAGGTCAGAAAATCATTGCACTAGCCGTTTCAGCCAACCCAGTTGAGTTTGAGTTGAATGAGCCGGTTTCGCCATGTGGTATTTGTCGTCAAGTAATGTGTGAATCCGAGCGGCTTCAAAATCAGCCGTATCAGATACTTCTTGGTGCAACGAGCGGAACAGTGCTGATTTTTAATAGCGCAGCAAGTTTGTTACCCTTTCATTTTTATTTGAAAGAGCTAAAGAAGTGATGAATTTTAATTCAAGGGTTTTCTTAGTCTCTCATGTTATAAATTTGCCCTCCACGAAAACGAAGCCATGGCAGTAGCAACCAAAAAATCAAAGAAAGAAAACAAGTCTGAACCTTCATTCCCGAAGGCGCAATACCTAAAATGGTATGAGGATATGCTCATGATGAGGAGGTTCGAAGAAGCTTGCGGCAATCTTTATCTTCAACAAAAATTCGGTGGATTTTGCCATTTATACATTGGCCAAGAAGCTGTTGCAGCAGGTTTTGCATCTGCTATTCAGAAAGGGGATAAAATAATCACTGCATACCGTGATCACGCTCATCCCATTGCCCTAGGCATGGATCCCATTTATGTTATGGCTGAATTGTACGGGAAAGCAACGGGATGCTCAAAAGGAAAGGGCGGTTCTATGCACATGTTTGACAAAGAACTAAACATGATGGGCGGACACGGCATCGTAGGCGCTCAGATCCCAATGGGAGCTGGCATAGCCTTCGCTGAAAAATATAATGGAACAAGCAATGTGTGTTTGACATTTATGGGTGATGGTGCTGTTCGTCAGGGCGCACTTCATGAGACCTTCAATATGGCTATGCTCTGGAAGCTTCCAGCAATTTTCATAGTCGAAAACAATAACTACGCAATGGGTACTTCGGTTGAAAGAACCACTAATGTGACAGATTTGTCTAAACTCGGATTGAGCTATGATATGCCAAGCATGAGTGTGGATGGAATGCGTGTCGAGGCGGTTCATGAAGCTATTTCTTTGGCCGCTGAACATTGTCGGGCTGGAAAAGGGCCATATTTATTAGACATAAGAACGTATCGATATAAAGGTCATTCAATGAGCGACCCTCAGAAATATAGAACGAAAGAAGAAGTCAATGATTACAAGGAAAAAGATCCAATTGCTCAGGTGCTTGATGTCATCATGAAAAATGACTGGTTGGACGAGAAAGGCGTGGAAAAAGCAGAAGCAAAGGTTAAAGCGAAGGTCGATGAATCGATCGAGTTTGCAGAAAACTCACCACTTCCTGGATTGGAAGAATTATATAATGACGTTTACTCGCAAGAGGACTATCCATATATCATGGATTAATTGAATTAAGAAAAGAATGGCCGAAATCATAAAGATGCCAAAACTGAGCGACACCATGTTAGAGGGTGTTATAGCTACATGGCACAAAAAAGTTGGAGACAAAGTAAACGCTGGGGATTTATTAGCTGAAATAGAATCCGATAAGGCTACTATGGAATTTGAGTCGTTTCCTGCTGGAACGCTACTTCACATTGAAGTTCCTGCTGGAAAGTCTGCGCCCGTAGATTCGCTCATTGCCATCGTTGGAAAACCCGGTGAGGACATTAAAGCTATCATCAAAGAAGCAGCAGAGGCTGCTAAAGCGCCCGTTGCGGAATCAAAAACGGAAGTTAAAGCCGAGACATCAAAACCAATAGCTCAAAGCGCACCAGCCCCAATCAAGCAGGCGCCAAAGGCAATTTCAAAACCAGATTTAACAGTTGAGTTGGCAGATGGCAGGATGAAAATTTCACCATTGGCAAAACGTTTAGCCGAAGAGCAGGGTGTTAGCTTGCGAGGAATTAGAGGAACAGGTGATGGTGGTCGAATTGTGAAGCGGGACATTGAAAAGTATGGTCAGGGTGGAGTGACACAAATTGAGCGGTCAAGAGATGTTGAAACGACTCAAATGCGCAGGACAATTGCGCGAAGACTGAGCGAAAGCAAGTTTTCGGCTCCGCATTTTTACCTAACTATAGATCTAGATATGGATCGAGCAGTTGATGCTCGAACAGCTATTAATGAGGCAATAAAACCGTCAAAAATTTCATTCAATGATTTTGTTATTAAAGCAGCTGCCGTTGCTTTAAAGGATCATCCTGCCGTGAACGCAGGTTGGTATGGCGACTTTATCCGATATAATGAGCATGTTCACATTGGTGTTGCAGTCGCTGTTGAAGATGGACTTTTGGTGCCTGTTGTTAGACACGCAGATGGAAAGCCATTAACAACTATTTCAGAGGAGGTTAGGGATTATGCTTCAAGGGCGAAATCGAAAAAACTTCAGCCTCAGGATTGGGCTGGAAATACATTCACCATTTCGAATTTGGGAATGTTCGGTATCGAAGAATTTACAGCTATCATAAATCCACCAGATAGTTGCATTATGGCAATTGGCGGAATTCGTCAAGAGGCTGTGGTTAAGAACGGAGAGATTAAGGTGGGGAACCGAATGAAGGTGACCTTAAGCTGTGATCACCGAGTAGTTGATGGGGTAACAGGAGCTAAGTTTTTAGAGACCTTCCGTAATTACATGGAGAATCCTATTGTTCTACTCGGAATGCGAGAGATTTAGATCGTGGCTAATTCAGATTTACCTTGCGGAAGTTGAATCGAATCCAATTTCGCTTTCCATTCCTTTAAGTAAATCTCGTAAGCTTCTTTATACCCTGGACTTATTGGCTCACTAGGAGGTATTTTCTCGCGTCTGTGGTCAATTTGAGCTCCATTTTTCCAAAATCTAAAACAGACATGAGGGCCTGTGGCTAAACCAGTGCTGCCCACATAACCAATTGTTTGCCCTTGTTTTACTCGAACACCTGGTTTTATTCCAGTAGCAATTTTACTCATGTGTAAATACTGAGTAGTGTAGGTGCTATTGTGTTTTACTTTGACATAGTTGCCGTTATATTGCTTGTATTGTGCTTCGACTACTATCCCATCGCCAACTGTCATTATTGGTGTTCCTGATGGCGCGGCATAGTCTGTGCCAAGGTGAGCCTTATATCTTTTTTGGACTGGATGAAATCTTCGATTAGAGAAACCAGAGGAGATTCGGCTAAACTTTAAAGGCGCTTGAAGGAAGGCCTTGCGAAGGCTGTTGCCCTCCTCATCAAAATAGTCGGTTTGATCTCCTTGATTAAACTCAAAGGCATAATACGGAGCGTTAAAATGGTAAAATACCGCAGCTTGGATTTCATCAATCCCAACCACTTCATCATCAACTTTTTTAACGGTGTAAATCAGTTTGAAAGCGTCTTCTTTTTGTATTCTGTAAAAGTCAATACTCCATGCGTAAATGTCCGCCAACTCCATGGCTAATGCTGGGCTCAAGTCTTGATCTACCAACGTTTGATACAGTGATGAATAAATTATACCGCTCGCAGTTCTGCTTTCCGTTTCAGTGGGTCGCGATCCTCGATATACGCTCATAGTATCTCTAAGATCATACACAACAAACTCTACAGTGGATATTTCATAAATGAAAAATTCTGCTCGCTGGCTGCTATCGTTTAAACACAAGAGTGTGTAATTTTTGCCTGAATTGAGTTTTCGAGTATCAAATATTTTTTTGGACTTTTCTGCTAGGTGAGTGATTTCTGCATAGCTGATATTATAAGGTAATAGTATGTCTGCAAGAAATTGGTTTGGGTGAATTTTAGCCTTGATCACGTTGTAACCCTCAGAACCAATTCCAAATTCATCGTAACATTCTTCATTCACGGCAGTTTCTACGGCCTCAACAAGAGCTGGATCTGCGGTAGATGGGCTATGATTGAATATCAATGCCATGCAAGAAGCTGCAATAATGAATGCAACTATCAAAATAATCCGTGACTTTTTCAATTTCTGATTAAAACTTTATCGCTTAAAACCTGCTCTACCCATCCTTTGCCCCAATCCTCGATCTCTTGTTCAGACCATAAATCCGGATAGAATATTCGCTTCTGAAACCTCGGGGGCAAATATTTTTGCCAATTCGTTCCACCTGTGGCAGGCGCATCTCCTTCTTTCGAAACCAAATACCGAACAGCGCTTTTGTAATGAGATAGAGGCCAGTTGATGTTCACATTTACATCCAATTGTCGAAGTTCACGAACCAGATGTGCGTCTGCTTGATCAATAGTACTTAATGACTGATATTTTTTCCACAAGTTACAATCTTGATAACTGAGAGCCATCGACTTAAGGCTATGCGTGTATTTGTGCTCAAACTGTTCTAAAGTCAAGGTTTTTTTACCTGTTGCAGCCTCCGTTGCTCCCTGCTTCCAATATATATGTTCGAATATTCCGTCAATCGAATGGTCGCTATCTTGGACGTTATTACCCTTGTATTTTTTGTCCATTAATTGAAATAGGTCTGTACTTGCGATTTCAATTTGACGGTATTGAGCTGATTGGAATCCACTAGCGGGTAGAAGAGCCATCCTAAAACGGGAAAACTGCTCTTTTTCCATTCCATTGATCATGATGTCAAAGCTGCTAATTAGCGCGCTGAAATAACCGTTAATACGCTTAACCCTTTCCAATAGGAAGGTTGAATTAATTTCACTATTCCACCCTTTAACCTGTCCAGATGAATCGACTATCATCCCATTCTTTGAGATTTGATGGAATTCGTGAAGGCATAGTTTGAAGTATAACTCCGTTATCTGATGATATATAACAAAGATGGTTTCGTCTGGATAGTCGGTTTTTGGAGATTGTAAGGAAAGTAACGTGTCTAGGTGAATGTAGTCCCAATAGGTGAGGTAGTTTGACAATAACAAGCCATCAAGGTAGGCATTGATGTCCTGACCCATCGAGTCGTATTTATCACTTAGTTTCTTTAGCGTTTCTGCTATATCCTTGTCCAACTGTAAATGGTATAAGGCTCGAATGTAGAATGAAATTACCCAGCTGTCCGCGAGGGTCGAAATCAGTTTCTAACATTGGTTCGTGAACCTATTTTTTGGATTTGACAATTGATACCGGATTTGCAAGGCCGCTATAGTCTCGTAATTCCATTGTCACTGAGCCAACTAAAATTTTGGCTTTTGCTTGAACCGGGATTTTGTTTTCGTCATCGGTTACCCAAACCATCATGTCCTCTTCTTTCTTGAATATTCGACCTTCTTGCACAACGGGGACAAATACCATGCAATCAAATGTTCCCCTATCGATAGTGATTTGTTCTTTTTTGAGATAACGAATTCGAAGCGGCCACAATTCATTGTCAATGAAAATGTGCATTTCATAAACTTCATTTGGTTCGGCATCGGAATAATCAAAAGTTCGCGCGTAATAGAAAGCAGATATCATGTCTTGCACCCCAACGGGCACATCAAACTCTTTTCCTTTATCTGTTTTTACTTTTTCTTTAAATTGATTAAAGGTGTAGTACTGCTTCATTTTGAAATCACCTTCTTCTATGTCTCGAACAAAAATCCATGGAAATACGCCTTCGGCATCTAAATAGGTTTCATAGCGATCTCGAACTTTGAAAAACCAGTTGAAGGTGCCCATAGAGTTGCCTTTACCGACAACGTGCATGACATCTCTACCCGCAATAGTCTTTGATTCTTGAGTTACCTCAATAATTGCTTCGCCTGCGTCAATCCAACCATAAGAAACTTGATATTCTAGTTTTTCACCACGCTGAAACGCGTGATGTTCAACTGAAGGCAGGGCGGCCGATTTTTTTGAAACCACGGGCGTTTCAGTCACCTTTGGTTGACAATAGCCACTAGCCCAGCTCGCGATAAAGGCAAAAGTTATAATCAGGTTTCGCATGGAATTTAGTTTTACGCCATATGACAAAGCGTGTGCCATCATTTTAGTTGGACTGAATTTCGGATCCGTAGGTAAAGATCGAGTATCAACGAAGCTAAGGCGCTCTTAATGACGAGACCGGGTAGGTAAGGTAAAATGTGCGATTTGAAAGTGATGTCGCTAAAATCACCAAGAAATATCCAAAGCAAACCAAATTGCATCAACACTAGATGGAGTAGGCTAAACGTGATGAAACTTCGTACATATTCGCCCTTCTGAATCTTGTTTTTTTGACTTCGCACTAAAAAAGAGATTAGGTAGAACCCTAGTAAGAATCCCCCACTGTTTGAAAAGATTCGATCGATTCCAAATGAAGCATGCGCGAAAACAGGAAGTCCAAGGCTACCTAAAATCAGCCAAAGCAAAATGCCGCCACTTGCGTTTCGACCGTTTAGCAAAAGCGGAAGTAAAAATGCCACAAGGCTTTGAAGGGTAATTGGCACCGCCAAAAAAGAAAAGTCAACACTGAGTTGTCCACTCACCCACATTGCGATGGTGGCAAAACTCACTTCAATGAAGATTTTTGCAATCGGGCGTAAGTTGTTTCTCAAGCTACTATGTTGACAATACGATTCGGCACTACGATGATTTTTTTTGGGTTTTTACCGTCAAGCCACTTGATGGTTTCTTCGTTATTCATCACTGATTGCTCGATTTCTTGCTTATTCATTCCATTGGGTAATTCTATATAGAATCGTGTTTTACCATTGAATGAAATGGGGTAATTGACGCTGTCATCAATTAAATACGCTGAATTTAGTATAGGCCATGGAACTTCTGAAATCGACTCTTTGTGACCTAATTTGGACCAAAGCTCTTCACTAATATGAGGAGCGTGACAGCTTAAAAGGATTACTAGCGGTTCGATAATAGAGCGTTTATTGCATTTTAAATCAGTGAGTTCATTAACCGCCACCATAAAAGCACTTACCGATGTGTTGAAGGAAAAGCGCTCCATGTCTTCTGAAATTTTTTGAATGCATTTGTGCAAGCTTTTTAATTCATCCTTGTTTGGTGCATCCTCGCTAATTGTAAAGTTGTTTTCCGCTGAGTGGACTAGTCTCCACAATTTCCGCATGAACCTAGACACCCCTTCTATACCCTTCGTATTCCAAGGTTTGTGCATTTCAATTGGCCCCAAGAACATTTCGTGCAGTCTAAGCGCATCCGCTCCGCTTTCGGCAACCACATCATCTGGATTAACCACATTGCCATATCGCTTGCTCATCTTATGACCATCTTCGGCCTGAATCATCCCCTGATTAATCAGCTGTTTGACGGGTTCGTCAAACGGGATGAAACCTAAATCGTAAAGGAATTTGGTAATAAATCGGAAGTAAAGCAGGTGGCCAGTGGCATGCTCTGCACCGCCAATATATAAATCTACTTGGCCCCAATAGTCAACTGCTTCTTTGGAAACAAATTCCGCATTTCGGTGTTCAGAGTTTGCGGCCATCATGTAGCGTAGATAGTACCAATTTGAACCAGCCCAGCCGGGCATGGTGTTTAATTCCATTGGGTAACCCTTGCCATTTTGAACTAATTTACCCTCCTTGCGATCCCAATTCCATTGCTCAGCTCTCCCAAGCGGAGGATCACCTGTTTCGGTAGGTTTAAAGTTGTCAATATTGGGCAATTGAATTTGGTCCAATTTATCCTCATCGACCGTATATGGAATGCCTTCGCGGTAATATATTGGAAATGGTTCACCCCAGTAGCGTTGCCGGCTGAAAACGGCATCTCTTAATTTGAAGTTTATTTTGCCCCTTCCTATTCCACGGTTTTCACATTCAGTTATGATCTCTTGCATGGATTCTTGAACAGTCTTGCCATTTAAAAATCCAGAATTTATCATTATGCCTTCCTTCTTGTCATCTGCCCCTTTCTCAACATCTTGTCCCTCGATAATTGGAATGATGTTCAGGCTGAACTTTTTTGCAAAATCCCAATCTCTTTCATCGCCAGCCGGGACCGCCATGATAGCGCCTGTACCGTAGCTGACTAGTACATAATCGCTAATCCAAATCGGAATTTTTGCTCCAGAAAATGGGTTGATTGCAAAGGCACCTGTAAACGCGCCAGTTACGTCCTTAACTTCTGCCATACGTTCTCGCTCCGTTCGCTTTTTTGCAAAATCCAAATAATGCTCAATTTGGCTTCTTTGCTCGACAGTGGTTATCTTTTCAACGAGTTCATGTTCGGGAGCAAGCACCATAAATGTGGCTCCGAAGATGGTGTCTGGTCGAGTTGTGAAGACGTCAATTTTATCCACGAATCCGTCAACGCTAAATTCAATTTCAGCTCCTTGGCTTCGACCTATCCAATTGCGCTGTATGTCTTTAATTGAGTCGGACCATGAAATGGTATCTAATCCATCGATAAGTCTTTGGGCAAATGCTCGAATCCGTAAAGACCATTGCATCATCCTTTTTTGTTCTACAGGATGACCACCTCTTTCACTTTTTCCATTTATAACTTCATCATTTGCTAACACGGTTCCAAGAGCTGGGCACCAATTAACAATGGTATCAGCCCGATAGGCAAGTCGGAATTCCAAAAGAACTTCACGTTTTTTAGTTTCACTAAAGGCTTCCCACTCTGCACTTGTGAATTCTAATGTCGTGGCGCTGTATGCTTTAGCACCTTTAGTCCCATGATCTTTAAAAAGTTGAATTAAGGATTCAATTGGTTCAGCTTTGTTCGTATCCAGATTATACCAACTATGAAATAATTTGATGAATATCCATTGCGTCCAGCGATAGAAGTTCGGATCTGAGGTTTTTACTTGACGCGACCAATCGAAAGAAAACCCAATTTGATCCAATTGTTTTCGATATCGTTTAATGTTATCCTCTGTTGTAATGGCAGGATGCTGTCCTGTTTCGATTGCATACTGCTCGGCAGGTAATCCATATGAATCATATCCCATTGGATGCAAAACATTATAGCCTTGGTGCCGCTTAAACCGAGCGTAAATATCACTTGCGATATATCCTAATGGGTGACCTACATGCAAGCCAGATCCAGAGGGGTATGGAAACATGTCCAGCACATAATATTTAGGTTTTGGGCTATTGTTTTTTGCAGCGAAGGTTCCCCATTCTTGCCATTGCTTTTGCCATTTCGCCTCAACCTTTGAAAAATCGTACTCCATACTTTTTTAAAACAATTTGCGAAAGTAATCGTATAGCGAATAAAGACTCAAGAAATGACTAATTCAAGCCACCTAGCTTGCCGCGTTAGAGGCATGATCTGAATCACTATCTTCGCGAGTTCTGTTTGCACAGACATTTTTGATATATACAAGGAATGAGGAAAGTATCATTATTCTTACGAGGCTTTGTTTTGGTGTTCTTATTACACGCCTTTGGCAATAATTTATTAGCCGAGGGGACACCTTCTGTTTGGAAGAATTATTCAGGAATTGCTCTCGCAAATGAGAGTGGTGGCTTGGTAATTAACTTTCGATCTGATCCGATCAATGGACATTATCCTAGCTATAATTTCAATTCCGACACGCTAAATCGCCTGTATGTTCATATTGATGATCACACATCCGAAACAGTGAATTTTGGATTCAACGTAAGGAGATTGTGGTTCACGTCTTGTGGTTCTGGAAATGTTAATAGTAATTACAATGCCGCGGCCATTTCAGCAGGTAATGTGGTTTATTGGCGATTGAAAGATCCGAGCGGTACAATCGTGTCTTCAGGGTCAATTCCAGCTTGGAATGGAGGGGTGACTACAAGTACGACTACAGGGTATATTGGAACATATGGTGAAGCGAGCAACGGACCAGATGGAGTCGATGGAGTAACTACAGCTGGTTATACTCCCGCTAATTAAAATCCAACGGTTAACGGGGATTTCTATTTTGAGTTCAATTATCGAAGTTCAACGACTGCATTCAATGCTTCAGCATGCAGCTGGGCAACCATAGAGTTTCAATATTTTGATATTACAGTGACAGAAAGCTCAAATTCCATCGATGGTAGGGTTTGGTCCCGTCTATGGGCTTTGTCAACGGTCAATAGAACGCCATCCCAAGGTATTGCTTTGAATAGTTCGAAGCTTCATATATATACCGATGATAGTATTATGACTCGTATCGATTTTGATACAATCTACCCGGGATTCTGGAATGTCTTTGCCAATGAAGGTCGAACTGGATTACGATGACAGTTCTTACAAGCGGTTCGTTCGCTTCTATTACATCTGAAAATGGTTCTTGCTCAAACAACAACTTAGGTTCAGCTACTGCAACTGGTGGTTCTTCTTATGTATGGAGTAATGGAGCAACTACGGCTAATATCTCTGGCCTCGCTGCTGGAACTTATACTGTAACTGCTACAAACAACAGCGGTTGCACCGATACAGAAGAAGTGACTATTACGAATGTGGAATGTTGCAACGTAACGTCTGCCGGTTCTATTGGAAACGCGCAGTCTAACTGTGGTGGTTTCGATCCTGATGCTATCACTTCTATCGCACTTCCTTCTGGTGGTATTGGACCAATCGAATACGTTTGGTTGAAGCGATTCCCGGGGCAATCTTATTCTGCCATCAGTGGTGCTAACGGTCCTACGTATGATCCTGGATTCATCACTCAAACTACTGAGTACAGAAGATGCGCTCGAAGATCAGGTTGTTCAGCATTCGTTGGAGAATCCAACTGGATCACAATGACCGTTGAAGGAGCTGCCCCTGAATACAGCACTAAATACAAGATTGATGCAGGAAACTGGATTTACGATACTGTTGTATATGTATGTCCAAATCAGAAACTATACTTAGGTATTTATCCAAACAGCTTTAGTTCAATTAGCTGGACAGGACCGAATAACTTTACATCTAACGTCAGCCATCCATTAATTACAAGCTGTGTAACAGCAGCACATGGAGGTTTGTATACGGTAACAGCTTCAAATGGCGGTTGCGCCACAACAAAGACAATTAAGGTAATTGTTACAAATAACTGTTGTGGTGAAATCTTAGCACTTAAGATCTATGATCAATCAACAGATCAAGAAGTGTCAGGAATTGGACCAATTACAAACGGAATGTCGATTCCAGCTTCATCACTTCCAACGAACTATTATTTAGTTGTGGAAACAACAACAAGTATTGAAAGTGTTAATATCACAGTTAATGGTTCAAGTCAAAGCTTTGAAAACGTTGTTCCATACACTTGGCCAAATGGTGCTGAAAACGGCTCGAACTGGAATGGTGGAGGAGGAAGCTACACTGTTAAGGCATATGCCTACACGGTTGAAAATTGTGCAAACACTTTATGTGATGAAATCGAAGTATCATTCACCGTTTCTGATTGCGACAATGTAACGGATGGAGGGACAATTGGAAACGCACAAAGCAGCTGTGATTCATTCGATCCAGAAGCAATTACCTCGATCACAGCTCCTTTAGGTGGCTCTGGTACACTAGAATACATTTGGTTCGAAAGAATTGCGAATAGTAGTTCAATGACCGAAATCGTGGGCGCAACAAGCGCAACCTACGATCCAGGAATGATTACTCAATCTATGGAGTATATGCGCGCCTCTAAAAGAGACGGCTGCACGGAATATGTAGGTGAATCAAACTGGGTGTTGATGTCGATTGAAAACAACCTAACCGTTGAAGTAAATACCATGAGTCCGTTATGTGCTGGAACAGATGGTTCGGCAGATGCTATGGCATATGGCGCTTCAGGAAATGTTTCGTACTTATGGTCAAATGGCTCAACCATGCAAATGCAAGTTGGTCTTGGCTCTGGAACATACATTGTTACGGCTACAGACGCTGGTGGATGCACCGCTGTTGACAGTGGATCAGTGGTCATCCCTGAACCAATCCTACTAAGCTTTACGGTTGTTGGCTCTTCTTACCCTGGAGCTATGAACGGAAGTGCACAAGTTTCGGTAACAGGCGGAACCCCAGCTTATACGTACTTATGGGGCAATGGATCGACTACGAACACCGCTACCGGACTTCAAGGTGGTATTAACCATGGAGTAATGGTAGTTGACGCAAATGGTTGTATGGCGATAGATTCAGTATTTGTTAATTCAGTTTCCTCTGGTAAGACAGGCAGAGATTTAGATACTGAAGGCACGATAGATGAAGAGCTTTCCTTAGTCGTATTCCCTAATCCAATATCTACCGGAGCGACAGTTACATTGGGAATCAACGGTGTTTCTACAGACATGCCGTCTCAAATAGAAATTATGGATGTTGCCGGTAATATGGTTCGAGTTCAAAGAGCTCTTCTTAACGAGGGGGCTAACCAAATCGTTCTAGAAGACTTAGATCGACTTGCAGCAGGCACGTACATCGTCCGCGTCAACATGAATGCAACCGTTCGATATGAGCGAATTCAAATAACAAAGTAGAAGATCATTGAAATGATTGAAACGAAAAAGGGGAGGCAATTGCCTCCCCTTTTTTTATGAGCTAATCAGCCGTTTGAAAGAAAGTTGTTAGTTATTACTTTGAGCTTTTGGCCGTAAACTTGGATCGAGGGAATAAGCTCTCTCTAGCCATTTCGTTGCATCATCGGACTTTTCCATGCGCTGGTATGTTATGCCAATAAAATAACAATACGAAGCATTCTTCGGTTCCAATTCATGTGCCTTCATGAACCAGTATATGGCTTCTCCGTATTTACCTGTTGTGCCATAGCAGCTGGCTAAATTCCCCATAGCGTCAATATATCTTGGATCTGATTCAATAGCGCGCAAAAAGAACTCTTCGGCCTTTTCAAACTTTCCTTTTTCGAACAAAACAGTCCCCATATTATTGAGCGTAACTTTATGCGTTGGCTTCTTGTCCAGCACTGTTTGGTACCTCTCGATGGCCAAATCTTGATAACCTAGTCGTTGATATGCCAAACCCAACTCACTTTGCGCATCAGCGTAACCTGGATAAATAGCGATGGCCTTTTTTAATTCACCAACCGCTTTCCTAAGCCATTGGTTTTTCACTTCTTTCGTTTTAGCCAATATGGCACGCTCTTTCATATAAGCCATACCCAATCTATAATGAGTTCTAGCACTGTTTGGACTGTTCTCCACATCCGCGAGATACAGGTCGTATTCTGATTTCCAATCTTTATTCCTCTCAAAAGATTTGAACCCATAACTGACGCCAATGAGCATAAGGACTGATATAGGTAAGGCACTTTTCTTCAATTCAAAGGGAAGTGTAAACCTTTTGGTTGACCATAACCACAATAAACCAGCAATCAGAATACAATAGCCAATTGACGGTAAAAACAACAATCTTTCGCCAAAGTGTGTTCCGATGGTCAAAAACAGATTGGAGTATAACGAGAATGTTAGAAATAGAAAGATGATGGCAAAGGCGAACAATTGCTTCGATCGCCAACCTTTTATGGCAATGTAAATGAGTCCCGCGATGGCCAACAAGGCAAACCAGAATAGCGGATCTTCCAAGCCATTGATCGGAATTTGGAAGAGGCTATAATCATGTGAAAGCGGGTGAGGTACAATCAGTTTCCACAAATAAAGGCCACAAATTTTTATAGCCGTAGTGTAATAATCCAACACATGTGCATTGACCAAAACGTTGTCAATACCTGCTACCACATCCTTTCCAACCATATCGCCTAAGGCTGCTTTTCGAAGACCCATATAGACTGAAAAAGGCAAAAGCATCCAACCCGCAGACATCAGCGATTTTCGCCAAGACACATCCGAAAAAAAATAAAAGGCAATCGGAATAATTGGTATTAAAGTCACCACGCTTTCCTTCGAGCTAACTGCTAAAAAAAAGGCCAGAAGAGCGCAGCCCAACCAAACACTGAAATTTCTACCCTTGTTTTTCCAAACAAACCACAGCGCCAAAAACGAAAACATTGTCGCGAGCAACTCATCTGCACTTTTAATGTTTGCAACGACCTCTGTATGAATGGGATGAAGAGTAAATAAGAACGTGGCTCCAAAAGCCAGCCAAATCCGATCTTTTCCAAACCAAGCTAGGAGTAGAAAAAACAATACAGCGCAAGTAATTGCATAGATCACTACGTTAACTATATGCGCTGGCCTTGGATCGTTCGGCCAATGCTCCCACTCCCACGCAAACAAACTCAAGGTAAGCGGTCGATAAATGCTGCCGGGTTCACTCCAGTATCCATGTCGATAGTTAGTGGTCCAAATTGTACCTAAACTTTCGGTTCCTTTTTGGGTTACCCAGTTTTCAGTTATCGCTGATAAATCATCCAGAACATATCCATGATCGAATGTATTTGCATTAACGATCAATGCAATCGCAGCAATAACGAATGCTCCCGTCAGGGTAGTGCGATTCCGTAAACTTGAATCAATCGGAGTGGTTTTGCTCTTTGCCATAGAATGGCAAAATAAAAGCAAAACCTAAAATAACGGTTAGAATGAATGCGATGGCCGCTTTTGCCAAACACCTATTGACTTACAATGACTGGTATTGTAAACCGTTCATTTTGCGTACGAATTGAAATGGAGTATAAGCCATTTGTAAGTGCTGAAATTGAAATATTTCCTTGCGCAGGATTCTCAATTATTCGCACAATTTGACCTAAAGCATCATGGATTTCTATGGATAAAATCCTTCCATAATCCTCGAATTGAATCGTAAATGAACCATCGTTTGGATTAGGAAAAACTTGAGCAAAGCCACCCATTACACTGCTATAGTTGACAACCTCATTGTGTGAATGCTCAAAGGATCCATCCCTGTCAATTGATTTTAGTCGATAATATGATCGACCTTGCAAGGGCGAATAATCATATAATCCGTAATTCATGATTTTGACACTAAATCCTTGCGCCTGAAGCGTTCCTATTGTCTCCCATTCTATTAAATCTGCACTCCTTTCAACTTTGAAATGATCTGAATTGACTTCATTGAACTCAATTAAAAAATTCCGTTGCGGTCGCGCAAGATATCGGAAAAAGGGAAGATATCAACATAGCGCTGTGGATTGTTAGGGTCCGTTTATTCTGGTTTAGGTGCTGGCTTACGCAAGACTTGTTAATAGGTTTCGAATACCTTCACAAAAAATTTAGAAAAAATGATCATCTATAATGTCACCGTTAAAATTGACACCAATCAATATGAAGACTGGTTGAACTGGATGAAATCTGAACATATTCCGAAGGTCATGGCAACAGGTTTCTTTCTTAAAAACGAGCTTGCAAGGGTTTTGGTAGATGAAGAAGATGGAATAACCTACTCTATTCAATATAGATGTAATAGCCTGAAAGACTTTGAAGATTATCAAAGAGATTATGCGCCAGGATTGCAGAAAGAACATTTGGATAGGTATCGCGATAAGTTTGTCGCTTTTCGCACACTATTAGAATTAGAGGATTGATGGGGATTAAACCTAAAAAAGGGCTTGGACAACATTTCTTGCGCGATTTTGCTGTTGCACAGCGAATTGCGCTCTCCGTTGACGTATTAGCCCCTGCTCAATTGTTAGAAATTGGACCTGGAGAAGGAGTGCTCACGGAGTTGCTTCTGCCTAAGTATCCACAGTTAAGTGTCATAGAGATTGATTCGGAAAGCGTTGATCATTTGAGACGGGCTTATCCAAGTTTAGGCGAGCGCTTGCATTATGACGATTTTTTGAAATGGACATTCCCGGTGGGACATTGGGTAATCATTGGAAACTTTCCTTACAACATTAGTTCGCAAATTATTTTCAGAGCAATAGAACAACGTTCAGTAGTAGATGGATTAGTTGGAATGTTTCAAAAAGAAGTGGCTGAGCGTATTGCCGCAGGCCCAGGATCTAAAACTTACGGAATTCTTAGTGTATTAACGCAGTCATATTTTGATGTGGAATATCTGTTCACCGTTGATGCGAGCGCTTTCCACCCACCTCCCAAGGTTCAATCGGGAGTAATTCGATTAAAACGGAAAACAGATTACGAGCCTGATTGTGATGAAAAATTTTTGTTTTCAATCGTAAAAGCCGCATTCAATCAACGAAGGAAAATGTTGCGAAATTCCGTCAAAGCCTATTTAAATGAATCGAACATGGATGCTGTGGAACCTTATCTCACAAAACGCCCAGAACAACTGAGTTTTCAGGATTTTGCCTTCCTAGCTAAACAGCTGAAGCCCTGATCAAATTCTACTACTTTTGCCGCTAATTGTGCAGTTAACGTCATAGTCACATGCAATTCGAACTCACCAAAGAATACCTCGAAATCCTCCTTCATGCCATCGAGCGCAGCGATGAGCATGCGCTATTGGAATTAGTGAACGAGCTTCATCCGGCTGACATTGCTGAGATAATGGATGAGTTGGAGCCTGATGAGGCGTTGGTTTTATACAAAGTGCTAGACGGTCACCGAGCTGCCGATGTGCTCATGCATTTGGAGGATGACAGTCGGATTGAGTTTCTAGCTCAGTTGACACCAAAGGAAATCGCTGAACAATTTATAGACAACCTCGACAGTGATGACGCAGCCGACATGATTAGCATGTTGCCTGAAGGTCAGAAAGAAGAGGTGCTTTCTCTTATTGATGATAGACAACAGGCCCGCGATATCGTTGAGCTTCTGCATTATGAGGAAGGCACCGCTGGTGCATTGATGGCAAAGGAGCTGATTCGTGTCAATGTGAATTGGACCGTTTCGACTGCTGTCAAAGAAATGAGGAAGCAGGCCGAACAAATGGACCATATATATACGGTCTATGTTGTTGACGATAATGATGTACTGATCGGAAGACTGCAAGTAAAAAAATTACTACTCACTACGGTTCGATCTAAAATTGCCGATATCTACGATTCGACCATTAAGTCGGTCAATGTGGATGAAGATCAGGAGGAAATTGCTTCTATGATGGAGAAGTATGATTTAGTCGCTTTACCGGTTGTGGACGAAATAGGTCGCCTCCTTGGAAGAATTACCATCGATGATGTGGTAGATGTAATTAAGGAAGAGGCCGAAAAAGATTATGCGTTAGCATCTGGTATATCTGGAAGTGTTGAATCCACAGATTCTGTGTTTGTGTTGACTCGGGCACGATTGCCATGGCTATTGATCGGATTACTCGGAGGTATTTTTGGCGCGCGCGTAATTGAGTTTTACGAAGGCGATTTACAGCTTTACCCCGAAATGGCATTTTTCATTCCACTAATTGCTGCCATGGCAGGTAATGTTGGCGTCCAATCGTCAGCCATCATTGTGCAAGGCCTAGCTAATAATTCCATGGGATTGACAGGGATATGGAGTAAGCTTCGAAAAGAATTCACGGTGGCGCTATTAAATGGGGCCGTACTCGCCATTTTAATTTTCGCCTACAATTATTTTTTTAACGATTCAATAGAACTCGCATTAACAGTGAGTCTAGCGCTTTTTTGTGTGATTTTGGTGGCCGCCCTCTTTGGCACATTTGTACCGCTTTTATTAGATAAATATGAGATAGATCCAGCATTGGCAACCGGCCCCTTCATTACCACAGTGAATGATGTGCTCGGATTGTTTATCTACTTCATCATCGGTCACATTCTGTACATTGCGTGATGCAAAAGACAGTGATTCTTATCTTATTCGTTTCGATTTTTGGAGTTGGCCATGCGCAACGCAAAATGCCAAACCTGAGTTTTCAAGAACATAGTCTCGACTTCGCAAATGCAAATCGATCTTTTGATGAAAATGACCAATTCATCGATACGCTGCGAGACGAAGCGATAATCCAATCGATCGCCAAAATATTAACCGAAAACCCTGCTTTGCATATTGACTTAATCGGGCATGTCGCACTCAATGAAGACACACTACTGGGTCTGCAACGTGCCGAAAAGGTCAAGGAGATGTTGGTGGAAAAGGATATTTCCAGCGAACGGATTAATGCCGAAAGTCGTGGCCATCGAATTCCAATTATAAACGATGATATCATTTTCGGCTTGGCTTCACGAGAAGAAAGGGAAGCGGGCAATCAAAAAAATCGCAGAGTAGAGGTGAAGGTGGCTGCTGTAAAACAGGAGTAGCCTTAATTTGCAATCATTTCTTAATCTCCCATTGTGCATTTTGTCATTTTAGATACGTTCCATCCTTCTATTGCAACCTTGCTCGAGCAAGCTGGACATCAACTATCTGATGTTTCAAATAGCTCGGATGTGGAGGCTATAACTGCCATGGAATCTTGTGACGGGATTTTGATTAGAAGTCGGTTTCCGATTCGCAAACAGCTTATCGATCAATGCAAAAAGTTGAAAATAATTGGCCGTGTAGGTGCTGGACTCGAACATATTGACGTGGCTTATGCCGAATCAAAAGGTATTCAAGTATTGAGTTCACCTGAAGGCAATAGACAAGCCGTGGCAGAACACGCCTTAGCTATGCTTCTTTCACTTTTCAACCACCTCTCACGTTCCGATCGAGAAGTACGATCGGGAATATGGCTGAGGAAGAAAAACGAAGGCGCTGAGTTGCAGGGTAAAACCGTGGCTATTATCGGGTATGGAAACACAGGTTCGGCCTTTGCCAAAGTTTTATCGGGTTTTGGCGTTAACATATTAGCCTTTGATAAATACAAAAGTGGTTTTGAACACGAATCCAGTATGGAGGCCATCTGGCAGGAAGCTGATGTGGTGAGCATTCATTTGCCACTTACTGAGGAAACGAAGTTTTTAGTTTCTAAGAACTGGCTCGAAAAATTTGCAAAACCGATTTACCTCGTCAACACGTCTAGAGGGACCATTGTTGATACTTCGGACTTGCTAAACGCGATTAACTCTAATCGGGTCCTAGGCGCTTGTCTGGATGTCTTGGAGTTCGAAACGGAAAACTTAAAAATGCCAGATTTTGAGGCCTTGCCCGATGTCGCAAAACGACTTTTTCTATCAGATCGAGTTCTGCTGTCTCCGCATACGGCAGGACTTACGGTAGAGAGTTATGAGAAACTTAGTCGAGTGCTCGGAGAGAAAATTCTGAACCACATCAATGGGCAATAGCATAGCTATTCGATGGATATACCAAGTGCTGATAGCTGCACTGAATCAAGGCTTTTTAATTCATCACCCACTTGGATGATTTTTCCTTCCTCGGCCAAACCAATGAATGTGTTTACGCAAAGATGATAGAAGTGTCCATACGCTGCCAAATCACTCGTTTTAGGCAATAATTCTGCTCTGGATTTAATTATTTGCTTCATGAAACCAGAAGCTGGCTTTCCAGTAAAAGGATGGCGAGGCGGAACGTTACATCGCGCTCTAGGACTAATGCCCGTCATGGCGACATCGCCTATTGTGAATTTTCGTCCCAAGCCGGGTATGCCGAACAAGTGATCTTCCCAAAAGGACGGAACACCATCAATTTCTATGTTTGGTCGAAAACGAAGTCGCAGGTCATCGAGGCTTAGGTGAGGGAAAGCAAGCAAGATTGATCGGAACGACTCCGTACTAACCAAGGTGATCGAACTTGAAATAGGCGCGTCTAATAAATCTCCTTGGTTGCTAGAGACAAGTGTCAATCTCATACCGAAAAAGTCACATAGAAACTCCACTAAGGCCGGGTTATGGGAAGCAAGCTCAAATTCGGTTTTTTCTACATGATTTCGTTCGCTAAGAAAGACTTTGTTGTTCGCAAGGTCGTAGGTGGCTGCAAGCTGATTGACGCGACCAGTTCGCTTCCCATTTATGTACTTCCCATCCGCTGTTTTCAAAGCGAAAGTGCGGTCGTTTCGAAACGAATGTTTCCCAACTTCAACGCGATCCATCACAACTGGATCAAGGGATTTAATAGGATAAATTCGGATGTCAGCCACAAAAGGCGCGTGATTTTCCATCATCAATTATGCTTGTCGCTTGAATTTACCGAAAACAAAATTCTGAGTAGTATCAAATGGGGTTTGATGATCAACATAAATGCAATCTAACGCTTCAAATTGGGGCGAAAATCGAGCACTTAATGATTCAGCTGAGTACTGTTGGATTTCAATGCCACTGCATTTTTTTGGGCCGGTTTCTGAAAACGTTCCTATCACTAACACTCCTGTAGGTGTAAGGCTTCTGTTGGCGCAATCAATGTAATTGTTGATGTCTGTGGCGGATTTTAAAAAGTGAAAAGCGGCCCTGTCGTGCCAAAAATCAAATTTTTCTGAAGGTTCAAATTTCACCACATCTTCGTTGATCCAATTCACTTTTTCGGCTTTGGCTCCCAACCTTTTTTTGGCGCGATCAATCGCTGTCGCTGAAATATCCAATACGCTAATATTTTGATATCCTAATTCCAACAAATGGTCCACAAGAAAACTATCGCCACCACCAATATCGATGATGTTGGCATCCTTTGGAACTCTAGCTTCTTGCAATAATCGCAAGGAAGTTTCGGGTAATGGTTGATACCAACTAACCTGTTCGAGGGTCTTTGTCAGGTAGATGTTCTCCCAATGCGCTTGGCGATTAAGCTCTTCCATGTTTGGCAAGGATAAAAAAGCTGAGATTAACAACAGCCTCCTCCAGGAGTACAACAGGATTCGCTTTGCAAATCAGCAAGCTTTACTTTAAGCTTTTCAACCGGAATACCGCAATTGTCTTTTGCTAGACAGTCCGTTTGTTTGGATGTCAATAAAAACTGACTACCATTAAACTCGAGTCCAAACTTTCCGATGGTTTCAGCTTGATATTCAACCTCAATGTCAAGATCACCCAGCTCGAGCGTTTTTTCAGCCAAGGTGATGATGTTTATTAGTTTTTCAGGGTGCAGTCTATGATCATAATCGTTTGCATTCCACAGTTGGAAACTGATCACTTCCTCGGTTCGGACGGTGCCTCCACAATCGATAAAGATTTTTGAGATTTTACCTATTTCAGTAACGTGAAAATGACTTGGCACTTGACTACCGTTTGGAAGATGAAAACCGATTTGGTCTACTTGACTGAGAGCTGTTTTTACTTGTGAGAGTTTCATGTTTTTTGTTTTAAATGTGAGTTCAATTAGGAAGATTTAGCAGCAAGAGCTGGCATTTGCTTCATTATCTTGGTTTAAGAATGTATTGATAAGTGCTTTCATTTTGATCCAATTATCCTTGTGAATGCAATAGCAAACACTCGTTCCTTCCACGTTTCCTTTGATCAAGCCGAGCATTTTTAGCTCTTTCAAGTGTTGCGAAATGGTAGGTTGAGCTAGCCCTATTTCATTGACCAAATCGCCACAAACACAGGTGTTTATTTTGAAGAGGTGCTGCAAAATTGCTACACGGGCAGGATGTCCAAACGCTTTTGCGATCGATGCAATTTCATTTTGGGTATCCGTGAATATTTCTGTTTTTGCTAGGCCCATTACTGTCTTTAATTGTTTCATCGCAATGTTACGATTAAAAGTTGAATAACAATGCGCACATTTATAATTTCAGAGAAAAAATTTTAGTTTATCCACGTTTCCGCATCAACATGCGCAAGGTGTGACGCGTCTTTTGTTGCAACAATATTTCCTTGCCTTTGGCCAGCTCTTCCGCGATTTTATCGTTGAAATGTCGAATGGTGAGCAGCTCTAGCCCATCGTTGTATAAAACAGCGTAGTCTCGCTGTAAATCCGCGATGAGTGCATCCAGTTTGTCTTTGTCCGCATCCACACTCACAGAAAAGCTAATGGCGGAATTCTGCATGGTGTTGATTTTTAGCTTATGCTTCGAAAAACGATTGAAAATGTCACTCATATGTTCTTCCACGATAAAGGAGAAGTCGCGGCTCGAAACGCTCAAAAGGACTTGATTCTCTTTGAAAATATAGCTCGCTATTTTGCTGTCCTCCGAAGTATTTTTATTAATCAGCGTACCCGTGTCTTCCGGATGTAAAAAGCTTTTGACATTTAATGGGATCAATTTGTTTTCCAGCGGTTTGATGGTTTTTGGGTGGATTACGCTGGCGCCATAATAGCTCAATTCAACTGCCTCCCGGTAGCTGATGTTTGGTAATAATATCGTGTTGTTGAAATACTTTGGATCGGCATTCAAAACGCCTGGAACGTCTTTCCAAATTGTCACCGACTCAGCATCCAAGCAATAGGCGAAAATGGCAGCCGAAAAGTCGGAACCTTCTCTGCCTAAGGTGGTCATTCTATTGTGATCTCCTCCTCCAATGAAACCTTGACTCACTACAAGTTTTGCTTCTTTTTTGCCCCATGCCTCTTGGCACAATGCGCTCGTTTTATCCCAATCCACTCGAGCTGCGCGATAATTATTGTCTGTATGAATGAGCTTGCGTGCATCTAGCCACGCGCATGATAAACCTTGATGGTTTAGATAAGCAGCAATGATTTTAGAGGAAAGGATTTCGCCAATCGAAACGATTTGATCGTAGAGGAAGTCGTATTCAGATTCATTGTCCTGTTCGAGAAAAGTGTGGGCGTAATGCTTAATCTTCTCAATGGCTTCATGGCCGTCTCCATGCTCATCCACCAATTCGTTTAAAACCTTAAGGTGGGCATCAAAAACCCCATTCAACACTTCAGCCCAATCACGCTTTGCTATATAAGCTTTCACCACACCTTCCAGCACGTTAGTGGTTTTGCCCATAGCACTGACCACAATAAATAGCTCTAGTTGATCAAAGCTTTTGATAATTTGTGCTAGGTTCTTGACCCCAGCAGCATCCTTCACAGATGCACCGCCAAATTTGAACACCTTCATGTAGCGAAGATGAAGAAATGAAAGCAATTGCTTGTTTTTATGACGGAATAGCTTTTAGCAATCTATTGTCAGAAACTGCGTAGGTTATTCGAAGTAAAACCTGCCATTGATCCATTCGCCATCGAGTTTTGCTTCATATTTCTTATAGAAATTAATGGCGGGTTCGTTCCAATCTAACACTTGCCAACCCATTTGCCGGCAGGTTTGCGATTTTGCAGTTTCAATGGTGGCTTCAAACAGCTTTGATCCAAGACCCAGCCTACGAAACGACTGCCGAACGATCAAATCTTCCAAGTACAAATAGCGACCGCGCCAGGTGGAAAAACAATAGTAATAGAAAGCCATTCCCTGAACCGAGCCATCCACCTCGGCCACCAGAAATTCAAATTCGGGATGCGTGCCAAATCCATGTTTAAGCAGCTCGTCCTCCGTCATTTTCACCGATTCGGGGCTGTTTTCGTATAAGGCCAATTCCTTAATGAGTTCTAAAATGGCTGGGATGTCTTTCTGTTCGCCTTTTCTTACCAAAACAGTTGAAATCGACATTACTATTTTTTTACAACAATCTCTTGAAATGATTGACCGTTAGATGCTACTACCAATAAATAGGATCCAGACTCTAAAGCGGAAAGGTCTATGGCTATGCGGTTGAGTTGGTCATTTGGTTGAGCCCAAATGATTCGACCGAGCATATCGCGCAATTCAACACTTTCGAAACGTTGTCCAACATTTGCTTCCACTATTATTTCATCTTCCGCGGGATTTGGAAAAACACTTAGACCGTTATGCTGAAAATCAGCTATACCCAGCGGAATAAAATCTTTGCAGTTTGACGTGTCAATACATAGGCCTGACTTGCTTATTCTAACCGCATAGCTTCCACCATAGCTTGGTGTAAATACATTGCTGTTTGCTCCTACGATCGGATTAAATCCTTCATTGCAGTTGAGCCACTGATAGTTGGTCCCGGGTTCGGATTCCAACGATTTAAGTTGGGTAGGCGTCACCTGAACTTGTAAGTTTAGTTCTCGTGCCGTAACGTCAAGAATGACAAGGGAGTCGCAACCGCCATTTTGTGTGAAGAAGGTTTCTTGATAGGTTCCAGACTCGGTTATTACTTGAGTTCCGAAATAAAAGGTGTCGTCAGGGCATAAGGTATGTGCAACCTCAAGATTATGTGAATAGGATTGAAGTAAAGTCAAATTGACGATGGAGTCGCAGCCCGATGTATTTGTGAATACATTAAAATAGGTTCCCGGTGAGGTCAGCGGAATACCTCCAAAATCGTAGGTCGTGCTGTCACACATATAGTCGGTATGATTTTCATATTGAGCGGGATTGGCACTTAACTCTAAAACCACATTTGAATCACAGCCGTACTGACTGGTAAAAACATCAATATAAGTGCCCGGTGTGAAAATCGATTGCCCACCAAAAACATAAAATTCTCCTGGGCAAATTCCCGCCCAAATGGTATCGTCAAACAAAGGGATGAAATTGACCTCATAGCTAATGTTTGAATCGCATCCAAAGGAGGAAGTGAATGCTCCTGAAAGCGTTGTGTCGCTTGTATACGCTTGACTATCATAGAAAAATGTATCGCCCTGACATAAGTTGAAGGTGTCATCTATGTTATATGGACCTACATGTAAATTCAAGACAACAATTGAATCACAGCCATAGGTGCCTTCAAAATTGCCGGTATATGTTCCGGTTGACGTCAGCGTTTGATTATTGAACGAATATGATCCGCTGCAAATACCAACGTTCAATACTTCGGCTATACTGACAACACTGTTATCGATAATTGTCCCATAGTTTCCTGCCCAAAATTCAGCATCATCACCCCCACATTCAACGCGGATATACCTCAACCCTGTTCCGTAAGCTGAGAAGTTTCCGGCAACGGTGTCCCAATTTGATGTTGTTGTAATTGGGGAACTCTGTGTGCCGTAATTGTAGCTATCCATCAACTGATTGGAAGCGTTTTTGAGTTCGATTTTATAATAGTATTTGTCTGCATAATTCGTAGCGTGACCATGAAACATTTGACTAAAAGAAACCAATGGCTCTTGATCAAGGTACTGAGACGTATATCCTAGAGCGTAAAGATCGATCACTTGGTATTTTGTAGTCCAATTGTAGGAAGCAACAAAGGCGGGTCCATACGTACTGTTTTGGGTGACCCATGTTGTTCCCGTGCCGGTGGAGAAATTCCAACCGGTTAAGCCTGCACTAGCATCGCCATTTACGAGTAGATTATTGCATTGGGCACTTAGGTTTGTAATTACACTCAGCATAAATAGGAGTGTGAAGAGTTGGCTTCTGGTTTTCAAAGGATAGATTTTGCTTGAAAATTATAAAATGCGTTGAACTTCGAATTGTTTTTAAGTACGATTAAGGCCTTTTACCAACTTTGCCCACGAATAAAGAAATTAAAATCCATTCAATAGCGTCCTAAATAAAAAAGAGAGAGGCTGAAGTTTTTGCCCAAAACGTATATTTTGGGTTTGCACCAAAAACAACCTCTCTCATGGGTAATATTACAATGTTTTCGCAGATCATCCAAAAGGTTGATCGATCTATTTTCAAAAAATTAGTAACCCAAAAGCAGACGGATAAGGGTTGTAAGGGTTTTGATAGCTGGACACACCTTGTCTCCATGCTTTTCTGCCATTTTGCGAAGAGCACCTCAGTTCGAGATATTTCTAATGGGCTGCGCTCCGCCACCGGTAATCTCAACCATTTGGGCATTATTAAAGCTCCATCGAAGTCGAGTATCAGTTATCAAAATAAGCGAAGGGACGCTGATTTATTCAAAGAACTCTATTATTCTCTCCTACAGAGTTTAGGACAGCAGGCTGCCTTGAAACGAGTCAAACTGAAGATCAAGGTACCTGTCTACTTGTTGGACGCAACGGTCATTAGTTTGTGCCTTTCGATGTTTGATTGGGCTACATTTCGTACTAAAAAAGGAGCTGTTAAAATGCACACCCTGTTAGAATATGATGGTAAACTACCTGTTTATGTGAATATTACAGAAGGAAGTGTGGCCGACAATAAAGGAGCGTATAATATCCCTTTAGAAAAAGGTTCGGTGGTGGTGGCTGACAGATATTACAACGACTTTCCTATGCTCAACGTTTGGGACAGCAACGGGGTGTTCTTTGTCATTAGGCATAAGCATAATTTAAAATACACCGTTCTTAATGAACGGGATTTACCTCAGAATACGGCTCAAAACGTCCTAATCGATCAAGAAATTGAGTTAGTCAACCCGCAAACCAAGGCAAAGTATCAGGGAAGCCTCAGACGAGTGGCTGTATGGGATGAAAAAAATAAGCAGACCATAGAACTGATCACCAACAATTTGGCCTGGGCCGCAAAAACAATCGGAGACCTTTATAAATCAAGATGGGAAATAGAGATGTTTTTCAGAGACATCAAACAGTTGCTACACATTAAAACCTTTATAGGGACGTCTAAAAACGCGGTGATGATCCAAATATGGACAGCTTTGATCACTATTTTACTACTCAAAGTGATGAAAGCAACGGCAAAATATGGTTGGCAGCTATCTAATCTGGTTGCATTTATCAGGCTAAATATTTTCGTCAAAATAGAACTCCAAAAATGGCTTGACAAGCCCTTTGATGACCATTCAAAAGCACCACCAAATTGTATCCAAGGGGTTCTTTTTTAGTACTGGCTACTATATTAGCCCTAATTCAATCAAATAAGGAGGTTAGATCTTCGTTTGAAATTATTTAGGACAGCATTGACCAACAATCAAATTGCGGAAGTCTTGTTTATTAGTCCGAAAACCGTTCGAAAGCACATCGAGAATATCTACCAGAAACTGCAAGTACACAATAGAGTGGAAGCTGTGAATGTGGCGGTGAGAGATAAACTGATTTCGATCGGGCTGCCCATTGTGTCCGCCCTATTACGCTTCGTTTTTAACTAGGAATTGAACTATTTCTTGGGCTTGGATGTTTGTGATACACATCACGCAAAGTCATTTTGAGTCTGACTAACTTCGCGAACCAATTCCACACCTATGAAAGTATATTATCCACTCTTTGCTCTTGCGTTTATCCTTTCTTCCTGCGGTTCTGACGCACCTAAAGAAACTGAAGCATCTTCAGAAGAAAAGGACAGTAAAATTTATGATGGTAAACTAGCCGAACACATGAGTTTGTATGCTGCACTTCCATCAGCTGCGCCAAATCCTGAAAACGAAATAACCCCAGCAAAAATTAAACTGGGTCACGCCCTTTATTATGACACGCGAATGTCTTTAACGGGAAACAATAGTTGCAACTCTTGCCATAATTTGAACACTTATGGTGTAGATAATTTGCCAACGAGTCCTGGCGATTTAGGTCAGAATGGAGAGCGGAACTCACCAACAACTTTAAATGCTGCCTTGCACACAAGCCAGTTTTGGGATGGTAGAATGAAAGATGTAGAAGAACAAGCTGGTGGTCCTGTCTTGAATCCGGTTGAAATGAATATGCCGAGCGAAAAGGACGTGGAAAAGCGCTTGTCGGAAATTGATCTCTACAAGCAACTGTTTGCCGAAGCCTACCCAGGGGATAAAAATCCGTTTACCTATACCAATATGCGCAATGCAATTGGGGTGTTTGAGCGTCAACTTTTGACTCCTTCGCGATTTGACGCCTATATGAAAGGCGATAAGTCGGCATTGACCTTGCAAGAAAAAAAAGGCATGCTTTCCTTCACCTTAATCGGTTGCACATCGTGTCACAACGGCCCTCTGTTAGGTGGGAATCAGATGCAACGCTTTGGTGTGCATAAACCTTATTGGGAAGCTACAGGTAGCGAAAAACATGACAAAGGCCTGGCCGAACAAACAGATGATGAATTTGATAATTACATGTTTAAAGTGCCTTCATTGAGGAACATTGACAAGACACATCCTTATTTTCATGACGGCAGTGTGAGTGATCTGTCTGAGGCGGTGAAAATCATGGCCGAGGTTCAGCTCGACTATAAAATGAACAAGGATGAAGTGAAAAATGTGGTTGCATTTTTAGAATCACTCACAGGTGAAGTGCCGGCTCAATACAAGGTCAATCCGCTGGCAATAACAGAATAGTTTTTTTTTGAAAAAAGAAGGGGGCGATGAATCAACAATCGTCCCCCTTTTCTATTTATTCCACGATCAGCGGAAATTCCACCTCAACATCTGTCTCTCCTGGATTACATGTTCCATCTTTCACATTGGGTTGATGTTTGAGAGAAACGCTAATGCTTCCATCCCCAGTTTTTTCAGAGATCCATTTTGATAAAAGCCCGACTTCAAATTGGCCATCTGAATCGGTGCGTTCGATCGCGACCAGCGAATTCGAGGTTTCGAAACAAAGCAAATGCTCTTGGTCTTCATTTTTTATTTCCTCCGTTATGTCCGTGCTAGGATTTTTGGATTCATCCAAGAATTGAAGCGTGACATCGTAAATCGAATTCGTTTCTAGGATGATAGAATCAATGACAGGAGAATTTCCGCCTGGTCCGTCTAAATCTCTCCATCCTGAAGAAAACTGAACTCCGCTTTCGGTGTCATTAAAATGCAAAACCACGGAGGTTATTAGCTCTTCTTCATTGATGTCAATGGGATCGGTTGGGTCGTCTTTGTCACGCTTGCAACCAATTGAGATTAGTATGAGAGAAATTAAGGCGGTGTTTTTTAGATAATTCATGTTTTTGATTTTTAAAAGGTAGCCGATAATCTCAGGATGATATTTTGTCCGATTTCATCAGCGTAGTAGCGGTATCGGTTTAGATAATTTCGATAGCGCTGGTTTAATAAATTATTGATTTCAAGATTGATTCCGATTTCTCCAGATTTTACTGGTAGGTTCATTCCCGCTGTCATTCCAAAAAGTAAAAAGGCACTTGGAGAGGAGACATAGTCACTGTTTGCAGGCACACGCCATTGTTTGTTTACCCATAGAGCGTCAATGGCCGCGAAGGCGGTGCGGTTCTTTCTAAGTTTCAGAAATGAATATTCCAATTCCAACTGTGATTGATCGGCAGGCATTTGACTAAGCCAATCTTGGTTGTCGAGGTTTCTAGCTCGTAGAATTGAAGTTTTGGAAGTGACTTTTAAGGCGGGGTAAGATGTCAAACGCAATCTTGGAATCAACCCCATACAGCAGTGCATTAACCTGAACGAATTGATACGAAGGGAAAGCTCCGCGTATCGTCAAGGTTGCAGGAAAAACTGGCTGTAAATTGATGAAATGATCCATGTAGTTCACATAGATTTCAACCTGAGCTTCCACTCTTTTTCGCTTAAAACTTAGCTCGCTGTTCCAGCTATAGCTCACTTCCCTTACCAAACTGGTGTCGCCAATTTCAAAAGTGGCCGCCCCGTGGTGAAGTCCGTTGCTATAAAGCTCGTTTACATTGGGTGGCCGCCAAGCAGTGGCCAAATTGGTTCTCCATTGCCAATCGCTCCGAAAAGATTTTAGAATACCAATAGAACCAGTCGGTTGATGGTAAGCGTGTTGGAATTGATTCACTTCCGCCCCTTTTCGGATAAAGACCAGTTGATTCACATATTCCCAACGAGCACCAGCCTCAAGTGTCCATCGGTTACTCATTTTCCATTGCTCGATAGCGAAAAAACCTGTGCTCCACTTTTTAAAATTGGGAATGAAAAACCTACCCGAAAAAGTATTGCCTTGCGCCATAGTGGAAGCACCAATTTTTAGTTTGCTGCCAATTCCATGACGATATTCCCATAGCGCATCGGCACTGTGAGTGGTTATTTCAAAACTCAGCGCGGGAACACTTTGATCTACGCTGTGTTTATCGAACTCTTCGCGCAAATTGTATTGGTGCGCATAGGTTACTTGAAATTTCCCCTTTTCACCAGTCGCTAGAAATCCGCTGGCCTTGATGAGCTCGTGCGTGACATGCTGGTAAGGCGTCTTGATTTCATAGTTAAAACCTGATGATTCAAGTGGTTCATTCGCTTGAAACGCCCGCTGCAAATCTGTCAAATTACCAATGTGCGATGCCGAAAAAATGCCCAAATTGGTGTTGAATTGGCTGTAATACAATTCAACTCCTTTTTTCTGATCAGAGAATGAAGTAGCCGCGGAAAAGTTCCATTCTTCCAAACCTGTGTTTTTCAAGAAATAGTCGGGAGCTTGCTGGTTGCCAAGTTTCTTTATTGAACCTTGCACCCGCCATCTAAAGGCTTCTATTTGCTTATGGCTTCCTTCAAACATGAGTGCGGAAATCCCACCTCTTCCGTTTGTTTGGCCAACGAGGTCAAATGCCCCTCCAATTCCAAAACTATCGGTCATTGCCTTTGGAGAAACCAATACCACCTGCGCGATAGCATCGGATCCATATCGAACACTGCTCGCACCTTTAATTACCGTGAGCTCATCGGCTATGAATGGATCAATTTCTGGTGCATGTTCATTACCCCATTGCTGGCCCTCTTGTCGCACTCCATTGTTAAGAACGAGTAGCCTATTGCTATGCAGGCCGTGGATCATAGGTTTGGAAATACTAGCTCCGGTGTTCAGGGTGTTAACGCCAGAAATAGAACTTAGACTCTCGCCAAGCGATTTTCCCTTTTGTCGCTCTTGATATTCTATCGTTTCCATTTCGACTGCACTTCGTATCGGTGTCTTTTTTTCATCAATTCGCACCGCATTCAGCAATTCTGCATGGTGTTCGGGATAGAAATTGTGCACTATATTCTGAGATACTTCAATCGTATCGTAAATCGGTTCACAACCAACATGCGAACAGGCAATAATCAGCTTGCCTGCGCACAGTCCTCCAATTGAATAATACCCCAATTCATTGCTAATTGTGCCCAAATTTGTCCCCAGAATCACTATGTCAGCATAGGACAAAACACTTCCATCATGCTCGTCAACTACTTGGCCGCTAACGGTTAAATTGCAGTCGTTTTGAGCACTTGCTGTTATAGCAAAGGCAATAAGAGGGATACACGCAATAAGGCGCAACATCACTTATAGGAAATTGAAATATTGATAAACGCCCAGTTCATGAGCGCATGAAAAATCGGTCGCTCGGAATCACCTCAACCGATTCATATGCTAAACCATTGTGGGCGGGCCTCGGGTGTTTAAATCACTCGTAAAGTGGTATGCAAGTGACCCAGCGAGTTCACCTCCAATGAGGATCTGGGTATTTTGTATGGGATAGTTGCTCTCGTCAACAAATTTGAGTTGCTGAATTTTAGGAGTCTGCAATTGACAAATCGAGCATTCTTCGTGATCTTCTAAGAGGTGCTGATGATCCGTGCAATTGAGTGAGCCTCCATCGTGGAATAAGCGGATGTGACATTCATCTACCGAGTTGTTTCCGTGATGTTCATCGCAGTGTAGTGTGTGTTCTTCATGCTCATGGAACACTTCAGGTGAAATGCCAAGCAACACTAATGCGCCAATTAAAACAAGGGATATTACGCTATGTAGTGCGGATTTCACAGAGGACAAAGATAGGCGCACTATCTAAACTGTATTCTACCGATTTTACCACTTCGTCCAACTCCGATTAATACGTTCCCCAGCCCGATGCAGCTAAAATATCCCTTGGGACTAATGGGTTCCCAGCTTTGACCTTCGTCATAACTAATGTCTGTGCCTGATCGTCCAGTTGCAACCGCGGTTCCATCATCGAGAAAGACAACGCATGAACGATAACCTGATGGATTATTAGAGGGTGATTTCCATGTCAACCCACCATCCATTGTGAATGCAGCATTGTTTTCAGCGTTGGTTGAATCTTTGTAATCGCCACCTACCACAATGCCATGCATGTCGTGGAAGAAAGCCATAGAAAAAATCCCTGCGCTTGCTGAACTTGAAAGTGGTGTAGAAAAGGTTTCCCAACTGCTGGAGGCACTGGTTCTGTAAACTCTGGCCTCTTTCCTACCGCTTGCAGCTATCCAAATGGATGAATTTCCTAGCACGATGCCGGTGCCACTTGCCGCAAAACCTGCCTCGCCAGCTATGCTGGAATCCATCGAGGTTCGATCATATGGTTCCCAAGTTTTACCAGAATCAATGGATTCTAGCATAGTAAATTTTCCATCTATAGGATCTCCATAAGCCATACCCCGGGCTCCATTGAAATCCATTCCATCGAAGAATACCTTGCGATTTGTGTCTTCATACGTCAATTGCCAAGTGGTGCCAGTATCTGAGGTAAAGTAGAATCTAACTCCATTGCCTGAACTCATTACCACGGCAACGTTTTGATCAAAGGCCTCGATATCTCTAAAATCAATTTTAGCACAATCTGGAATTGGGAAGGCTGACCACGATGAGCCTGAATCTATACTTCGCAAAACCATTCCTTCTGTTCCGCTAGCCCAGACCGTGCCGTCTAAAGCGGCATCTAGGCCTCGCAGATGAGATTTGGTTGGGCTTGTGATACTAATCCAATCCAAATTAGCTAAGCTCTGCTTCTCCACAATAGTGTTTTGTTCCGCACAGGCGAAAAGGAGGAGTAAAATTATTGGGATGAATAAACGCATTTTGAATCCTTGAATATGGCAAAAAAAAAGCCGCTTCAAAAGAAGCGGCTTTTTTTGATGATAGGATGATTACATTTTTGAAATACGCTGAACGTATGTTTTGTCATTCACCTTTACGGATAGAATGTAAATCCCGGCACTATAACTTGAAATATCAATTACTTCAATGCTTGATGCACTCACGTCATTTCTATTCTTAGACTCAATTAGTTTCCCATTGATGTCTAGAATGTCAAATTGAACCTCATTCGCGAACCCGTCAATCTGCACGTTAATTGAGCTAGTAGCTGGGTTTGGATAAACAGTCATGTAAATTGGGTTTCCAACTTCATCAATACCTACACAAACCTTCAGACCAACGTGAATTGAACTTGTCGATTCACAGCCATTTTCATCCGTTACCGTTACTTGATAGTTTCCTGAATCTGTCACTAAAATTGTCTGACTGGACTCGCCCGTAGACCAATCAAATGAGCTTCCAGTATTACCGGCATCCAGTGTGAATTCTATACTGTCACAGAAAATAGAATCATTGCCCAATTCAATTACAGGTAATGGATTAACAGTAATATCGACACTGCATGTTGATTCATTACCGAATGCATCAACCGCCATGAATTCAGAGCTATAAGTTCCCGCTTCAAGCGTGTCACCATCTACAGGGCCATTGATGTGCATAGTAGATGAACTGCAGTTATCCGTACTCGTAGCATTATCCAGAGCTAACACCCCTTCACATATTTCGATGGGCGAAGGGCATTCTATTGAAGGCGCAATTGTATCAGATACTGTTACTGTTGCCGTGTCCGAAGCAAAGTTGCCGTTTACATCAATGATTGTTAGCATGACCTGATTCATAGTGTCATTACAACTGAATACGGAGTCGGAAATAATCATTTGAGCGATACCGCAACTGTCATACGATCCATTGTCAATTTGGGCCGCAGTAATCGTAACCGAACCAGTAGAGTCTAGATAAGCAGTGATATTTTGAACCATTACCATTGGAGCAATTGAGTCTTCGAATATGATATCAATGGTGTCAGAAGTTTCACAGTCATTTCCATCAGTGACGACAACAATATATTCAGCTACACCTAGGTTTTCATTCAATGCAGTTGTGGATGAATTAGACCACAGATATGAGTATCCCGCGGTCCCTCCAGTTACACTCACATATGCATAGCCATCATTAGCATCTGCACATGAGGCGCTTTGGGAAGAGTCGATTGTTGCGACTAATTCGGTTGGTTCATCTACTACAATCGCTGTTGTTGAGTCCATGCAAGACTCATCGTCTCTTGCGTAAACTACATAAGAGCCAGCAGAGAGTCCAGTTAAAGAAGTGCTGGTTTGCCAGTTGGTTCCGTCTACACTGTATTCAACCGTTCCTATACCGCCAGTAGAGAAAGCTGTGATTGCACCATCGTTCCCGCCATAGCATGACACATCATTTGCCCATGAAGCAGAAAGGTCTAGGTTGGACACATGGATTGTTTGCGTCTCAAAGGTGTCGCTATAGCAGCCGTAAACATTTTGACTTCGGTAGTAATAATCTGTACTTGAAGAAACATACGTAGTGAACGTGTCATTTTGGCTCAGAATTGAATTGAATGAACTAGAAAGACTGTACTCAACATCTAACTCTGAATCCGCCACAATATAAACTTGGCCAATATCACCACCCAATGCGGAACTCGGACTGAAACCGAGGCAAGAATTTACGCTGGTGGTCATAGTGATTGTGTTGCTTCCGCCCACAACATAGTCATCTGGATCAAATGTCACCGAGAACATTTGTCCACCGGTTGGGGTACTGCAACTACACCAACTATAGTTAAGGGCCTCCACTTCCGCTGTTCCTCCGTTTAGGGAGAAGTTTACATTGGTTGTTCCATTGCAGTTGAGTGTACTATAGATCTTAAAGCGTACTTCGGTCGGAACTAAATATGCTGTATCTGTCCAAGTCATGGCAATCGATCCGCAGTTGTATTCCTGTCCTGCACATAAGTTTGCGCCATTTAATTCTTGATAGCCTAGAGATATTGCGAAACTGTCAATTGCGGGAGATAACGTATCAATAAATGACACAGAGTCTGCATCACATATAGCCGTATCAGTAGCGAAAATCCAATTTGGAGATGGAGGCAAAGCGACTAGCGCACCCAAATTTCTGGCTATTGATGTATCGGCAGGGTTCGATGAAATCAATCGAATTTGATAGCCAGTATGAGCTATTACATTCGGAATAGTGAATACGCCCGTATCTTGAACTTGAGTGGTCGACCAGTTACCCAGTGTTGTTGGGCTAGCAAAAGAACCGTTTGTATCAGACATTTGTACAGTAATCGAATTACCAGAATTAAAATAAGCCGAACATGTATTATATGCCACTTGAACACTGTCTTGACTGGGACAACCGCCAGTCGTGCTAACATTGGTTAGGAAGAGTCCAGTATCAGCAACAGTCTCCAAAAACTTTGTTGTGATGTCTTCAACATTACTGTTTGGTATTGAATACGCATATGGATTAGATGACGTTCGACCAGCAAACAAAATATAATACATGTAGGGTACGCTACTTAACCCCGACAGGGTGTGTAAATTATTGTCAGTATAAGTAGAGTAAGAATGCGATACTCCAGAAGTAGTTGGGACAATAAACACTTGATGAATGGCAGGGTCATAACTTCCGTCATTCACTCTTTTTAAATAACAAGAATAGCTCACACCATTGACGGTTGTCGTGAATGTATGTGCTGTCACAGCCCCTTGGCCATCTGCCCCTAAGTTACCAGTGATTGAAAAAGTAGATACTCCATTCAATTCAGCTCCCATGGCAAAAAAGCCAGCAAGTTGTGAGGTTACATATCTCCCACCTGATCCAAATCCAGAATTGGTGACTACCGCCCCTGAGGTATAGTTAAAAGAACTACCTAAATTGGTGTTCAGATAGTTTCCTCCGTCATACATATCAAAACCGCCATCGCTTATGTAGTTAGATCCTCCATCATAGTTGAAGTTGTAATTGTTCGGAATTGCATTGGTAATGTAAGAAAGGTTGCTGGACAGACGATTGTCAAAGTTGTCTAAACATTGAGAATAGCTCGAGAGCGTTATGCCGAATGCGCATAACAAAGTCATCAGGAAGTGTAAACGTGTTTTCATAATTAGTTGATAAGGTTTAGGAACGAAATTAAAAGTTCTTGTTTAAAGGACGTTAGTTGGAATTATAGTTGTGAACTATTGTATTCTATAATGTCCCATTATCTCAAATTCAAATAGAATATCTTCCATTACCTGTCCTCCACCAATATTGTGTATTATTAAAGGAATTCCATTTTGAGAGGTGTCGGTGGTTACGATTCCAATGTGGGTTAAGCCTCCGCCTAAATTCCAAGCCACAATGTCGCCAGGTAAATAATGTTGAACTGAATCCGATATACCGACATCCCAACCTTGGCGTTCCATGTATTTCATAAGATTTGGAACACGCCTGTGATCTATGTTTTTGTCTGTGCTAGATGCACCCCATTTGTGAGGGTATTCTGAGAAATGATTGCTCATATCCTCATGCACTTCTTGTTGTAAATCAATGCTGATTAAGCGAAATGCGCGGATAACGACATCTGTACAGACTCCTGTTCCTTTCGGAACATCACCCATAGGATAGGGTATAGAAACGTAGCTTGGCACATATTGTACAGTCGAATCTTCCAATGTTTCTGCGAGCTTAGCAAGTTGCTCGCCCCTCTGAGAGTAGACTGAATTGACTCCAATCCAAAGCCAAAACCCAATAATCAAGAGGTACGTTGATCGCCAGCTCAAAATGCTTTTACTTCAAATAGGTATCCAGCCAGTCGTAAAATTCACGGTGCCACATGACACCGTTTTGAGGTTTCAGGACCCAATGTCCTTCATCCGGATAATATAGCAATTTGCTTGGAATTCCTTTGAGTTGTGCAGCGGTGAAGGCTTCCAATCCTTGGTTCAATGGAACACGGAAATCAAGTTCATTGTGAATCACCATGATGGGAGTGTCCCATTTTTCGACCATGCGATGCGGACTGTTTTTGATGAAGCTATCCTTCATAGCCGGGTCCCAATAAGGACCTCCAATATCCCAATTGGCGAAAAACAATTCTTCCGTGCTGGCATACCAGCTTTCCAAATTGAATAGTCCGCAATGGCTGATGAAGCACTTGAATCGACCCTCGTGGATTCCAGCGAGGTAATAAACAGAATATCCGCCATAACTGGCGCCCACTGCTCCGCGCTTGTCTTTATCCACAAACGGTTCTTTTGAAACCTCATCTATGGCACTCAAATAATCTTTCATGGCTTGACCACCCCAATCTTTGGAAATGTCATCGTTCCATTTTTGCCCAAATCCAGGAAGTCCTCTTCTGTTTGGAGCAACAACGATATATCCGTTGGCTGCCATGAGTTGGAAATTCCAGCGGTAGCTAAAAAATTGGCTGACCGCACTTTGTGGGCCACCTTGGCAATAGAGCAGCGTTGGGTATTTTTTGTTTGGATCAAAGTCTGGTGGGTAAATTACCCAAGTCAGCATGTCTAATCCGTCTGTGGTTTTGATCATGCGCTTTTCAACTTTGCCCATTTTCATGGATGCCAGCATTTTATCGTTGGCATGTGATAGTTGGCTTTCAGCCTTGGTTTTCAAATCCCAAGTGTAGAGTTCAGCTGGCTTACTCATGGTGTTTTTACTCCCAACCAGTTTCGATCCTGCCAGAGCAGCACTATTGATATTGTGATCGCCAGTCGAGAACTGCTCGTGACTTTTTAAGGTCAGCAGACCATCTTGCTTTGCGGTTAGGGTCAATTTCATGATTTGATGCGTGGCCTTGACATCGCTGATGGCGTAAATCATGGTTTCGTCAGCCGACCATGTGATACTTGAAAAGGTTTGATCCAGTGTCTCGGTAATCGATTTTTTCGCACCTGACGTCATGTTCATTACCCAGATTTCATTCTTGTCCGACTCGAAACCATCTTTTCGCATACTTAACCAAGCCAGGTAATTTCCCTTTGGTGAAAAAACAGGGTTGTTGTCATAACCCATCATTCCTTCAGTCAAATTCTTCGTGGTTTTCGAGGCTAAATCATAGGACCATAGTTCGCTATTTGTACTTACGGCATATTCTTTTCCGACTTTCTTTTTACACACGTAAACCAAGGATTTTCCATTTGGATTCCAGGCAATTTGCTCACCGCCTCCAAAAGGCATCATGGGCGCGTCATAAGGTTGTCCAGCCATTATATCGGTGTATTCCGCATTGGCTTTTCCATCCGAATAGGCGGCAATGGCAACATGTTGATAGCTGTAGTCGTGCCATTGCGTCCAATGACGATACATCAAGTTGTCGTATGCTTTTCCAGTCGCTTTTGGTAGATCGGGATATTTATCGGCTAGCGACTCTTCCACCTTTACTTCAACTGTGAAACTAATGTGCTTCATATCTGGAGCGTAGTGAAAATTGGAAATATCTGTGTCAAACGATGAAACTTGAACCATTCCGCTTCCATCTGGATTCATTTCCCATAGCTGCATGCTTCCGCTCGCTGTGCTCAGGAAACCAATTTTTTTACCGTCAGGTCGCCATTGGGCATCATAAATACTGGTTTTTCCATCGCTTATTTGAATTGGAGAACCGCCATCTACTGCAACCTTCATCAGGTGAGCCGTGCCTTTGTCTTCCTTTAGTTTGTAGCTTTTTTTCGCGTAAATCACTGTTTTTCCGTCCGGTGAAACCTGTTCGCCATACACGCGATTGAGTTTCCAGAGGTTTTCAGGGGTGAGTCGATCGCTCTGACCATAAGCTAGAGATAGGCCTCCGAAAAGGCAAAGGGTCATTAAAAGTGCTTTCATATGCATTAGTTGTTGCACAATATTATCGAAAGCTATCATCAATCCTTAACATTGCATGAGATAATTAAGAACCGTGATCAATACATTAGCCTACGCTCAAAAACAAGACGATCAAGATGAGCTTGCGTCATTCAGAGAACGTTTTTACCATCCGGAGATAAATGGCCAACCCGCAATTTACTTTACAGGGAATAGCCTTGGGCTCCAACCTAAGTCGGCTGAAGCTTATTTAGCTCAAGAATTGGAAGACTGGCGAAAATTTGGAGTTGAAGGCCATTTTGAAGCCCGCAGGCCCTGGTATTCCTACCATGAGTTTTTTTCGAAAGCCATGGCTGAAATAGCTGGAGCTAAGGAAACGGAAGTCGTTGCCATGGGTTCGCTTACGGCCAATATCCACAGCCTGATGGCCAGCTTTTATCAACCGACTAAGACACGCTATAAGATCCTTTGTGAGAAGAAGGCTTTCCCGTCAGATACGTACGCAATGCAGGCTCAGGCCAAATTACACGGCTTTTCCATCGAGGATGCCATTGTTGAAATTGCACCGGCAAAAGGTTCAGATCTCATCACCGAAGACGCCATAATTGAAAAGATTTACGAGCTAGGTGATTCGCTTGCTACCGTTATGATTGGTGGTGTAAACTATTACAGTGGCCAAGTGTTTGATATGGCAGTGATTACGGATGCAGCGCATAAAGTAGGTGCTTATTGTGGTTTTGACTTAGCACATGGAATGGGCAACATTGAAGTGAAATTGCATGAATGGCAAGTGGATTTTGCCGCTTGGTGTACCTATAAATATTTGAATAGTGGACCGGGCTCAGTAGGCGGTTTGTTTGTGCATGAAAATCACCACAAAAGAAAGTTACCCATACTCGCAGGCTGGTGGGGACACGATAAGAACACTCGCTTTAAAATGGAGCCTGAGTTCGTTCCAATGCAGAGTGCAGAAGCTTGGCAAATGAGTAATGCTCCTGTATTTAACATGGCTATTTATCTGGCCTCTTTGGAGATATTTCAAGAAGCGACCATGCCAAAACTTTGGAAAAAGAGTCGGCCCTTGACCGACTATTTAGAGTTTGTCATTCAAGAAGTGGCCAAAGAAACGGGTGCGGACTTAGAAATCATTACACCCAAACAACAGCACAGAAGAGGTTGTCAAATCAGTGTGGTAGCCCATGGTTATGGAAAAGCCTTATTTGATAAAATCACTGAAGCTGGCGTCATTGCCGATTGGCGTGAGCCTAATGTGATTCGCATGGCACCTGTTCCCCTTTACAATTCTTATGAAGATGTGTATCGGTTTGGAGCGATCTTAACCAGTGCCATCCTTAGTTAAAACATTGAGGTTGACCTAAGAATGATCAACTTGAATTGGCAAACCATAACGTCAAGAAACGCTGTCCTACTAGCAATTACAGGAGTTTGTCTGTTTACCATGTTCAATCTAAAGTCGGGCAATGAACGATGGAAATCCATTTTGAGCAACGATGCCCGAGGATACTACGCTTATCTCCCAGCACTAATCATTTATGGAGATCCAACTTTCGCGGCTTCTTCAGCAATTGAATTGACAAAACTGGAGTTCACTCATTATCGATTAGCGTACGGAAATGGTGCAGTGAACAAGTATTTCGTTGGTACGGCAATCGCCCAGTTACCCTTTTTTCTCATGGCGCATACTTTCGCTATTTCGACTGGAAATGTATCAGATGGTTACACGCGACTTTATGGGCTTTCCGTAGCAATCGCAGCCATCTTTTATCTCATTTTTGGCTGTTTTCAGCTTTATCATTTTTTGTCAAACTTCACTAAGGCCGAAAAGCATTTACCGCTTGTTATAGCCTTCATCGTATTTGGTACCAACCTGTTTTATTATACAGTGGTTGAATCAGGAATGTCGCATGTTTATTCATTCGCCTTTGTTGCGCTTTTTGTTAGATATGCGTATAAAGCCTTGAATAGCTATGATTTAAGTGCCTTATATATTGCTGCCATTGCGCTAGCTATCATTGTGTTAATTCGTCCGGTCAACATCCTGGTGCTGTTATTTATACCTGCATTTTTTAAGAACCCAATTCAAACTTTTCTGGCGGTATTTAAAAATTACAAAACGCAACTATTCTTACCTGTTCTTGTTATGCTTTTGTTGATGGGGGTTCAACCGTTAATGTATTTCTTGTCATCGGGAGAATGGTTCGTTGACTCGTATCCAGGTGAAGGCTTTGATTTTACAAATCCACACATGTGGGACTTTCTTTTTAGCTTCAAAAAAGGCTTATTTGTTTATGCTCCCGTGTTGGCTTTTGCGTCCATGGGAATCTTTGTCATTTGGAAATCGAGTAAGCCTCAGGCAGTTTATTTAGTAGGCGGATTTCTTTTTCTTGTCTACATGTTAAGCTCTTGGACAAACTGGTGGTATGGCGGGAGCTTTGGTTCAAGGGTCTTAGTCGAATACCTAGTTATTTTTGCCTTCTTGCTTCAATTGATTTTGGATCGCATTCAAACAATGAAATTGAAAAGAAGCATTATTGCAACCATATGTGCCTTGGCGTTGTTTACTCAGTTTCAAAGCTGGCAATACCGAAAGGGGATTATTCATTGGGAAAAAATGAACGCTGAGCGATATTGGGATGTTTTATTTGATGTCGAGCGGCTCGATCAAAAAGATTGGAAATAATATGAAAGAAGTAACGATAGTAGGAGCAGGATTGGTTGGATCGCTTTGGGCGGTTTACCTGAGTAAAGCTGGGTATAAAGTTCAAATTTTTGAACGCAGAACGGATATTCGGAAAGCGGAAATTTCTGCTGGAAAATCGATCAACCTTGCGTTGAGCGACAGAGGTTGGAAAGCGTTGAAAGGCGCTGGAGTAGATCATTTGATCAAAGAGATTGCTATTCCCATGCCCGGTCGAATCATGCATGATATGGAAGGCAATTTAACCTATCAGCCTTATGGCAAAGAAGGGCAAGCCATCAATTCAGTGTCTCGTGGAGGAGTTAATGCGCGCATGATGGACATAGCCGAGCAAGTTGGTCATGCCAAAATCACTTACAACACCAAGTGCTTGGAGGCGGATATGAAAAACGGCATTTGCTATTTTGAAAACAACGAAACCCACGAGCATTTTGAAGTAAAAAGTGATTTGATTTTCGCCTGCGATGGAGCATTTTCTGCCATTCGTTACAATTCCATGCAGAAGCTCGATCGATTTAATTATAGCCAAACCTATATCGAGGATGGTTACCGAGAAATTTTGCTTCCAGCGAATGCTGACTGCAGCTATAAGTTGGAGAAAAACGCGCTGCATATCTGGCCTAGAGGGCGGTTTATGATGATAGCACTACCGAATGAAGATGGTTCCTTTACCTGCACACTTTTTATGCCTTTTGAAGGTGAAAACAGTTTTGAGAAATTAACGTCAAAAGAAGCTATCGACAACTTCTTTAAAACAACCTTCCCTGACTTTTATACCATGATGCCCAATATTGCCGATGCATGGGAGGACCATCCTCTAGCTTCTTTGGCCATCACACGATGTTATCCTTGGCATCACGGGAAAACAGCTCTGATGGGCGATGCTGCGCATGCTACTGTACCGTTTTATGGTCAAGGTATGAATGCCGGATTTGAAGACTGCACCGTCATGAACGACTTAATGTTGAAGCACAACCACGATTGGGACAAAATCTTTGAGGAATACAGCCGGACGCGCAAGCCCGATGGTGATGGTCTTCAAGATTTAAGTCTGCACAATTACCACGTCATGCGCGACTTTGTGGCCGATCCAAAATTCCTGTTACAAAAGAAAATTGAAGCGCGCTTTGCTGCAAAATATCCCGACAAATGGATGCCGCTGTACAGCATGACTACATTCAGCGATATCCGCTACAGCGTAGCTTGGAAGGAAGGCCAGCGCCAACAAAAAATCATGGATGAAGTGATGGCCATGGAAGGCATCGAAGCGAAGTGGGATTCGAATGACGTGGAGGAGAAGATGAATGAGCTGTTAGGCGAAAACATGGTTTAATAGATCAGCTTCTTTGGAGCTTGGGTACAAATTTGGAAACAATAAAGGGGAGTATTTGACTGGGAAACGAGCGTGGAAAGTCATTTCCTTGCCTTCCTTAATGGGTTGAATCAATTCTTCTGTCGTCAACACATCGGTGATCAATTTCAATGTTTTATCAGATAAGTTGGTAAGGCGCATTGCATCCGTTTTGGATATTTTTCCTTTAACAAATATGTCAGTAAGTAAAAAAGTTGTTTCCGATCGCCAACCTTTATAGACGATCATCTGATTGACAAAAGCTTTGACTCGGTCAGTCATTTTGTCCATTTCCAAGCTGTTGTGCATGAATTGGATTTGATCTATGGCCGTTGTCAGAAAGAATCGACAGAATTCAACGAGCATTTTGTTCGATAAATTCCCCCGACCATCGTGGTCGCCATGGCGCTTCATGTCAGCGTTGGACAGTCGTTCATAGTACTCGGTATTGTTTCTTGCTAATCCCCTTGAAATGGACCAAATTCCAGAAGCATCCAAATCATCGAACATAAAACATGCGTCTGAAAAAAGCCTAACGACTCGTCCATTTCCATCAAGAAAAGGGTGGATCCACGAGAGACGGTGATGCGCTGCGCCAATGTTTATTATTCTTTTAATCGTTTGTTTATTCGATACATGTGATGGGGCATAACCGCTTTCAAATCGATCTAAAAAGTCGGGAACAGCTTGCGCTGCTGGTGCAATGTGGTTAGAAACCCTTACTTCTTCAGAGCGAATTTTACCTGGACAAACTTGCTTTTCCTCACCTTCTTGACTTATGACCGTTAAAAAATCAGTAGGCAGATGTGCATAGAATCGCTCATGAAGGCCAAGAATATAATGAGTTGAGTAGGGACTGGAATGAATTAGTTTATTGCTTTTCCATTCAAGGGTAACTGCCTCATGAAGGTTAATATGGGCTTTCGCTTCCAACTGCAAGTCACGTCTTCTTTTATCGTTCGAGAAGTCACTTTTCAACGCTTTTTCAATGTCTAGTGGATGCGTATCGTGCCCTTCTAGAAGGTTGGAATAATAGCTGTTCATTGGGCGAATTAAGCCGGCAACCGCATTTCGTATTATCGGATTGCTGGCATTGGATAGCGCTCCAGCCGACCGAATTAGTGTTGTCGCTAATTCTTCTAATTCGCCCGATTCATCCACAGGATAAAGCGGTTCCATAGCGCTTGGAAGTCGATAAAGTTCAGTTGGGAATGCCACGGTTTTAGCTTAATTTATTCCGATTGTTATTCCGATCGTTTAATTCAGTGTAAAGTATTGAAAAACAAAAATATGCAAATAATAAATGAAATAAAATATGGTCGAATTTCCGAATGTGATTCCGAGGGAAGACGCTTGTTGATATGCGTGGTTTGGATGAGGTTAAGGTGAATGCGAGGATATTGGAGCTATTGTCTGCATTGCTTAAATAAATCAAGCGGTTTAGGTTTTTAAAAATACGTCAATTACCTTATTTTCAATGGGTTGATTCAGGTGTAGATTTGATGTAAAACCACAAACCATGAAAACGATTATTTTTTTGAGCGTCATGCTCCTGACTATTTCGGGTTTCGCCCAAGTCAAAGTAGAGCGTATTTTCAAAACCTCTTTAAATCAAATAAGTACACCTTATGACATGATAAAGGCTAGCGATGATGGCTTTTTCATAACAGGTGGCGGAAAAAATTTAAATAATGAGAAATCCATGTTTCTATTGAAAGTCACTGAAGATTTAGATTCGAGTTGGGTAAAACATTATCACCGATCCTCAAATATTGAGAACCGGGGAGATATATTTATTTACAATAGCGATGGAAACCTCTGCGTGCTTGGTATATCATTCGGTCCAGGTGTTTTTGTTTCGTTGTGGGAATTGGATCAAAATGGTGATACGATTAGAACAGCCCATACTACTATAGGAAGCTCGGGAATTGAGTTTGTAATTACAGATGCTGTTGCTCGACCAAATGGCGGATTTATTGCTCTGGTGAGGAATACTTCAACGGCTGGAACCGTTTATTCTTTCGATGAAGATCTCAATATTCAATGGTCGTCAACCAATCAAACAGTAGATTGGTCTGCAGTTTCTCCAAACGCACAATTCACGGGTGTCGAGTTAGTTGACACAGTTCTTTATTTCTCGGCTCGAAAAATTAATGGTGCCGACCATCATTCTTACTTAGTAAAATCTGGCCTCTCCGGGAAATTATTGGATGTCGATACCTTCGGAGTACACGATCAACAAATTCGTGCCGAGGATATAGTTATATCGAGCAATAACGAAGTTTTAATGGTGGGAACTAGAAATATCGAAATATCTACAGGTCTCACATCAGCACGGTTGATGATTTTGAAAACTAATCTGGATGGGGATAGTTTGGATATTATAACTGATAAATCGCATCATTTTGCCGCCAATGCTGATTTGATCGATGCCAGTTTAGTAGTTAACTGCGAAGGCTTTCCACCTTCTGGTCCGATTGGCCACCTTTCCACCGCATCGGTTGTTTATTTTAATGAACAAGGCGTTTATCAGAACCACTACGACCATATGTTGTTCAATTCAGACACCAATACAACGCCTACGCATAACGCCATTCGAACGATAAAATCGAGTGATGGTGATTTTGTAACCATGGGTGTAAGGGGTGATAATTGGACGAGCAGAGTGTATATGGTTAAATACACACCGGTTTTAACCGGTTTAGCTGAATTTCCTAAACTTCATTCCATTTTCATTTATCCAAATCCAGCACAAGACCAGGTGACGGTTTCGTATCCAAATGAAATAGAGGATCTTTTAATTGTAATACGCGACATGCAAGGTAGGGTATTGCCGAGTAAATTAAGTCAAACACACGGTTTAACCTTAATTGACGTGTCCAAGTTTTCAAGTGGATTTTACCAAGTGACTTGCGCATGGGAGAATAAAATGGAGCATTTCGCTCTTTTCGTTGCACATTAATCAGGCTGCGGAATGCGCATTATATGATCAAATGCCCTTGTTTATACTTTCATGTTTCCTTTATCCAGCGCTGATACGCTTCTGGATCGGCTTTGAATTTTAACGACCGTTCGAATAAATCGTTTTTAATTTTCACCATAGCGTCAGGACCTATGCCATGCAGGTTTTTTATCTCTGCCTTCGTGAAACGACAGAGGTCATACAATTCGGTAATGCCTTGTTGAGCCAATATCCTTTGTGCGGGTTTAGCTAGGTAAAAAGGAAAATGCTTAACGGTTTCTTTCAATTGAGATTGGGCTTAATAGTCGGTTTTGATTCGTGGTGCCTTCAAATTCACCATTCCATTGAATCGAACGGTGTCGTTGCCGAAACTAACATCAAATTCCTGCATCGTCATGACAAATCGATTTTCGCCAACTTGGAATAATTCGTAGGCCAACTGACCCGTTTCCTTCATGAAAAGTTGATCGCTTTCTTCGAAAACGGTTAGTGTGTCTCCTGCTTTAACAAGGTAGTGACCGATGACTTCCTCCTTGGTGTCGTTATCGATGGCCCGCCAATCATATGGCTTGGGTATTTCCGCTTCAGAGCCTTTAAGCATATCAACAAGGGCCTTATTTATGGTGTATTTTGGGGTGTTGTCATCGTTCGTCAGAAAACAAAGGAAGGTTTCACTTTCAGGAATAAAAGTAATTGAGCCCCAATATCCATTCATTCCTCCGTGGTGACCGTATGCTTTTATTCCGTCAAAGTCTCTGATTCCCCAATCATAACCGTAATAACCAGCGTTGTTTGAAAACACTTCAGCTGTCTTTTCTGCTGGCAGTAAATCGCTATGCATCACGGCAAGCGTAAAGGTTTTGAGGTCTTGGCAAGTAGCAAACATGTTACCTGAACTGTAAGGCTGATTGTAGTTTATGTATGCAGCCGGTGTTGTTTCTCGTGGAGAAGTAGAATACCCTTTTGCCAGGTTTTCAGGAGACCATTCATTTGTGATGACTCCCGTATTTTTTAGACCCAATGGAGCAATGATCGCTTTATTTAGGTAGGCATCGAATGATGATTTACTGACTTGCTCAATGATGAGGCCGAGTAATATATATCCCGTGTTTGAATAGCGAAAAGAAGTGCCAGGAGGAAAGCGATATGGATCGGTTTTTACTTGTTCAATAACATCCATCGGAATAATATCGGATTGACTTCGCTCTGGCCAGTCGGGGAAATCATGGTAATCTCGAATGCCTGATGTATGTGTCAAAAGCTGCTCGATGGTTACGCTGTCTGCAATTGGAAAATCTGGAAAATACTTAGACAGTGGATCGTTCAATGATAAGGCGCCATCTTGTTCTAAAAGCAAGATTGCCATTGCTGTAAAAGGTTTTGTGATGGATCCAATCAGGAACTTTGTGGAATCGGAAATGGCGATTTCATTTGCTCTGTCTGCCAACCCGTAGTGTTGATGATAAAGGATCGAATCGCCTTTTGCCAAGAAAACGCTTCCGTTAAACTTTGCGTTGTTCACATGCGCCAATAAATAGGCGTTGATCTGAGCCGTCAATGGATCAGGAACAGCGGGTTTAGTGGGTTTGCTCTCCGAACAAGAGAGTAACGAGATAGCAGAAATCCAAATGATTATATGCGGTTTCATTGGATGCAAATATGAACGGGAATGAAGGAATCTGTCTGTTAAAGGATCAGAAAACAGCAATTAAAGGCCCTGGGAAGAACGTGAACTAGAGGCCACACACTTCCACGAAACTATTTCAGGATCATAAATCGAGCTTGCCCACAAATAGTGTTGAGCAAAAACAAACCAGTTTTAAGAAAGCTTAAATCCATGTCAGGGGCCAATATGCTGCTGTGAATCAACTGACCATTGATGTCGTATACATCAGCTGCAGAACCAAAACAGGCGCAATCTTCCAAGTGGATGTTTCCCGAAGAAGGAATGGGGGAAATGACAAGCGATAAACCAATGGTTTCGTGATTTTCGAAGGTGTTTAACGGGTATTGACCTCTAATTTTTATCAAAAAGAACTTCCTCTTCCCGCTAGAGCTTTCTTTATAACCTGCGGCTGCGTAGCCTCCGTCTTTGCACTGAACCAACGATTGAAACGAAGCGTCATCATAGCCTTTATCCCAAACTGGATTTCCACTTTCGTCCATCCGATGTAAATAGGCGTGGACTCCAACGCTGTCCACAAAAAAACCACAAGCAAGGTAGCCACCGCTGTCCGATTCGATGACAGACATGGTAGAAGCTAGTGTTTCCGTTGATAAATTCTTTGTCCAAACCAAAGTGCCATTGCTACTGACCTTTTTAATCAGACCTGATGGGACGGAAACATTTCTTCCGACTAAAATGAATTCGCCATCGCTGGTTTCAGTGATGTTGTTGTCGCTGTTGTTATAAAAGTAAAGGTCAGTGTAGTGTTTGGTCCATATTTCATTGCCATCAAAATCCATTTTGGTCAGCCAAGCGCCACTTGCAGTGCTGGCACTTGTGCTTGAATAGACCAAATTACCATCGCTGGTAATGACCATGCTCATGGCTTGATTTCCGGTCGAGGTTGCTTGTGTCCATATTAAATTTCCTGCAGAATCCGTTCGAGTGATTTCTGTCCCAGCTAGAATGAAACCTCCGTCAGGCAGCTGCTTTAACGTTTGCCCCCATTCGCAGCCACTGCCATCGTAATATTGGAACCAAGCCTCTGTTCCGTCTGGATTTAGCTTTCGTAAGTAGGCGTCACACCCATTGTAAAAGGCGTAACCAGTGACAATAAAACCGCTATCAGCACATTGTTCCAAATTGAAAGCAAACTGGCCGGGGTTGGTATAATTTTTTGTCCAAAGGCTATCGCCAAATTCATCCGTACGAATGATGGCCGCTTCTTGCGCGTCACCACCGACCATGATGTATCCTCCGTCAAACGTTTGGCGCAGTGCTTTGACTTCAGCGCCAGGGTGATTGGCATAGCGCTTTTCAAAGTGAACTTGTGCCTGGACACATTCGCTAGCAATCAACAAAAGAATGAGCGTGAAAAGTAGTTTACTCATCGTGGGGATTAAAATTCCAGTTTTGGGAAAGCCTAAAGTTATTCAATTCAAACCGGAGATGATTCATCCTTTTTTGATGCGTCTTTTCGAAGCATCTCAAAAATGGTGTAATGCTTGAAAGTTTGGTTCGTGTTGCGAAATCCAAGTTTTTCAAGCAATAAAACCGAGGCTAAATTATCGATTTCCGTGTAGGCAGTAATGCGTTTGAGTTTTAGCTTATTCCATCCAACGTTCATTACAGCCGTTGCCGCCTCGGCCATGTAGCCTTTTCGTTTAAACGCTTCACACATGACATAACCGATCTCTCCAGTTTCATTCGCGAAACCTCGATAGTAGCCAATCGAACCGATGATTTTACCATCCAATTCCATTCCCCAAGAAATGCCTTCGCCCGATTCGAACTGCGTGTTTGCCTTGTCGATTAATTCCAAGGTTTGCGCTTTAGTGGCGTTCTTGATCGAATAGTTGGCAATTTCAATCATGGGAGTAACGTCACTGTGCGTGAGCTTCCTTAGCAACAATCGTTTAGTCTGTATAACAGGGAAAACAGTCATTCTGCTTTCAAAATAAGCTGCCAATAGCCGACATCAATCCACCGGTTGAATTTGAACCCAACTTCTTCAAATTGAGCGACTTTTTTAAATCCAAACGCTTCATGGAGTTTTATGCTGGCGTCATTTGGTAGAGAGATTCCACCAATCAGGACATGAACGCCTAGTTTTTTGGCTCGGTCAATTAAATCTTGATAGAGCAATTTGCCATATCCTTTTCCTGTTTCAGTTGGATGCAGATAGATGGATATTTCATTCGAGTCGCGATAGGCTGCACGCTCTTTCCATGCGCTGGAATAAGCATATCCCTTGATCGATCCATCAACTTCTAATACAATCCATGTGTGTTGCATTTGAACTTTTTGAATCCGCTGCCAAACGGTTGACGCATCAATTGGAACAAGCTCGAAGGTCACAACCGTTTCACGAATGAAATGGTTATAGATTTCAGTGATCTGACCAGCATCGTCAAAAACGGCACTTCGGATTTTCATGGCTTCCACATGGCAAAAATGGCCAAGCTTTTTGGAACGATTTACATCAAAGTGCTGTTAACCGGTTTAATGCGGTCTGGAATGTGTTCTTCGCCCAACATTTCCAACAGATCTATTTCTATGGTTCGACAAATGGAAAGCATAGGAATGTCGTTTCCCAATCCTTCAAATGGATTTTCGCTGTAGTCGCCAATCAATTCCATCATGACAAAAATCCATCCGATCAATCCCATGAAGGGCATAGAAATCCAATGGCCCCATTGCGGACTTAACTCTTGAAACGCAGGGATCAAGCCAAAAGGAAGTAAGATGATGAAAATGGAAACGAAAACAAAGCTCATGGAAGCATATTGACGCGGGAGTGGGAATTTTTTGATGCGTTCGCATTTTCCTTGATGCGTGTAAAAGTCATTGAGGAGTTTCTGCAATTCCATGTGCCTGAAGTCATCGATAAGGTTCTTTTCACGCAGCATTTTTAATTCTTGACTTTGCTTGTCCAAGATCTGTGTGGCCGAGTTTTGATGGTTGATGAGCTTGTCATATTCATCCTTAGGAAGGAATTGATGCAATTCATTTTTGGTGTCTTGGTCGTCAAAAAGGCCGATGCCAAAATTGTTTTTTCGATTTTCATAATACGATTCGGCAAGGTCGCCATCTCGATTCCTTAGATGTTCCCAAGGAGTTGGAACAAGGAGTTGACTGCGCAGGGTATATAACCAGCCTATATGAAGGTAAATCATCTTCTTGTGAATTGCTTGAAGTTCGGATTCAGGAAGCTTGTCATCCCGAAATTGGTTTCCCACATAGGCCCGCACGTTTGAGCCGAGCATCCGACTGCTGTTTACGATTCCTCCCCAAATTTTTCGTGCTTCCCAAAGTCTGTCGTAGGCACTATTGTTTTTGAAGCCGATGTAAAACGCCACCGCTGTGCCAAGGATGGAAAGCGGAAGCCATGGTATATTCATCCATTCGAAATGAAAAGTGCCATAAAACCAGGCGGTTATAAAGGCCCAAATGGTTAGCCAAACGATGTGGAACCATGAAAACATGAATATGCTGGCGAAATTGAAATTCTTCTTTACGTACATGGTTAGAACTTATTGGTGATGGCGTAAATTACAATGCTGCCGCGTTAATATCGACTGGATGTAAAATGGATTTTTCTGATCCTTTCTGCGTCAGGTGAATCATGGCCAATCCAATGGATGTGGTGTCGAGCACGGAATCAGGGCTAAAAAATTTCATTATTGGCAATATCCAACCTAGGAGCTTTAATGCATTGCGCGTGGCTTTTGCCCTAGGTGCAACACCTCGCTTTGGGATAATGCCTCCGGGACGAAACATGAAGGCTTGTTTGAATCCAAGTTTTAGTACGTCATTTTCGGTTTTTCCTTTTACCCGAGCCCACATGATTCGGCCTTTTTCGGTGCTGTCTGTTCCAACTCCTGAAACATAAATGAAGGTCATCGCTGGATTTATCTCGAATAAAGCCTGGGCCAATGCCAAGGTGAACGTGTAAGTCAAGGGGGTATATTTTTCCTCAGACATTCCTGCGGAGCTTACACCCATGCAGTGATAACACGCGTCATAGCCAGATAATTGCGCCTTCACGGATGAGAAGTCGCTAAAATCTGCGTGAATCAACTCCTTGAGTTTGGGGTGTTTTTCGCCCGTTTGGCTGCGGCTAATGCAAAGCACTTCGCTCACATCTTGGTGGTCTAGGCATTCAAGTAAAACACCTCGGCCTATCATGCCCGTTGTTCCTGTAATTATGACTTTCATGATAAGAGTTTAAATGTGCTTGATTAATAAAAAAGATAGAAATAAGCTGCACCAATGACGGAAGCAGTCAAGATGATTGCTATAAATAGCGCTGCCTTTTTGTTGGATTCACCAACAATCATTTTCGCGAACCCATAAAGCTGATAGACCGCATAAACAACTACGCCTAATCCTCCAAGCATCATCAACCATTGAAAAATGTCAACGGCATTGTCTGTGCCTTGGGCAAAAACAGCTGTTTGGTTCGCAAAGAAAAAGATCGCGGTCGCTGCCGCAATTCTCAGAGGATTAACTACGACTGGTTTGAATGTTTTCATCTTCGGGTAAAGGTTTGTCTAAGTAATCTAGCCACCACTGGCTATTTGGGTATGTTTCGTTCAAAATGATTTGTTCACCAATTTTCGGAGTGGTCATTTTGACCGAAAACCGATCTGCTTCGATTTGTGCACGTTGCACCGGTTCGATCCAACTATGTACCGAAAGCGTAAAAGCACCCCAATGCACGGGCATCATGATTTTTGCCTGAACGTCAATCGCGGCTTGAACGCTCTCTTCGGGCATCATATGGATGTCGGCCCATTTGTAGTTGTATTGACCACATTCCATCAATCCGATGTCGAAAGGGCCATATTTTTCTCCAATTTCCTTGAAATGGCTGCCATAACCTCCATCGCCCGAAAAATAGATTTTATCCACTGCCCCATTGATTACCCATGACCCCCAAAGTGTAGCCATCCTATCGTCAATGCTGCGACCTGAAAAGTGTCTAGAAGGTGCGAAAATGAATTCGATGTCGCTTTGAATCGATTCTTGCCACCAATCTAGCGCGGTAATCTTGTTGGAGTCGATTCCCCACTCAATTAAATGATTGTCCAATCCCCAAGGAACCAGCCAGTGCTCGACTTTTTCACTTAAAGCTAAGACCGATCCGTAATCGAGATGGTCGTAATGATCATGTGAAAAAACAACGACATCGATGTTTGGTAATTCGTCTATTTCCAATGGAAAAGTAGAATTGTATCTATTGGCGCCCATCCATGGATGCGGGGAAGGTACTTGGCCAAACATGGGGTCGAGCAAAATGACTTTTCCATCCATTTCGATCATAAATGCTGAGTGTCCAAACCAAGTGATTTTGGTTTTTTCGGGCTCGCTATTCACCAACTTGGCATCCAATCGAATGGGTTTGATGTCGCTTTTGGGTTTGATGTTATCCACAGGATTCGAAAACTCTTTGATGACCTCCCAAATCCGCGCAAAATCCATCTGCATATCTGTTCGTTCAAAGTTGAAAAAACTGGACCCATCGTGATGATCGGTTTTGGAATACATAGCTATTTCATGTGCGCTCGGTTTACCGCCAAATTGTGGTGTGGTAAAAAACCAAAAGCAGATGGCGATAACCAGCGTGAGCAACATAAAGCCCAACCATTTTAGTAATTGCTTAATCCATTTCATTGTTGGTGATTTCTTTCTCTTGACATGATTCTAAAACTTTCCGATAAACTGCTTTGGCTTATTTCTTGGCGAGTAAAATGCCGCTTGCGATCAAGTTGTCGAATGAATCTTCCATCGTTTCGCGCATTGGCCTGAATTGCATACCAAGTTCTTTTTTAATCTTCGAATTATCGGCATCCCACGCAATGTCGATGTTGTTTTTAAGCATTCTTCTCGTAAATGCTGGGTTGACCATGGGTCCAATGAGCATGAGCAACCACTTCGGAATTGCCTTTTTTGGCAAAGGATATTGACCTCCAAATTTGGGCTGAAGCGTTTCAGCCATTTCAAGAAAGTTAGTAGAATGTCCAGATGTAATGTATCGGCCTTGCGCCTCAGGAGTGAATCCAGCTCGATAATGTGCTTCGGCAACATCTCGCACGTCAACAACGCCAACTCCCATCTTTGGAACGCCCATTTTCATGGTTCCATCTCCTATTTGCTTTAAAACGCTGATGCTTTCCGAAGTCGCATTTTCTGGATTCAACGCTGGACCCATAACAAAACTTGGGTTTATGGTCACTAAATCCCAACGATCCTTAGCCTTGTAAATTTCCCAGGCCTTTTTCTCCGCCAGCGTTTTAGAATAGGAGTAAGGCTGGTATGCAAGCGATGAGGTCGTATTCCAAATGGCTTCGGTGATTTTTCCTCCTGGTGCATTCACCGTGTCAATAGCATCGGTGTAAATGGCAGCAACAGCTGCTCGTTACCACCACGCGCTTTACCGATTCGGTTTTGTTGGCTTCATTCAACACGTTGGCTGTGCCGTTCAGCGCGGGATCAATAAGCTCCTTTTGTGGGTCTTTTACGCTCAGTGAAAAGGGCGATGCCGTATGATATACCAATTCGCAGCCCGCCATGGCTTCAGCGTATGAGCCTTCCTTCAGTAAATCTGCTGCAAAGTATTTGATCGTTCCAGGTGCATGCTCGGCAAGCTTGTCGAGGTGGGCGTACTTTTCTTTTTTGGATGGGTCGCGCACAGCAGCGTGAACGGTTATGCCATCCTCCAATAATTTCTTGACGATCCAGCTGGCAACGTATCCGTTTGCTCCGGTTACTAAGACAGGTTTAGTTTTATCTATTGTTTTCATATTAATAGTGATTAATCACTCACAATTAGAGTGAAATTTTTTAAAGGTTATATTTTGATTTTATCGATGATAGGATGTCGCCTTTGTTCGTTGGCTCATGAAGCAAAAAACTTGTTGCAGCTCCATCAATGAACATAAAAATGAGCTCTGCCTCGGCTGCAGGATCATCATAGCCGAGCTTATCAAATGCGTCCCGAAGTATGAGTTTTACGTTGTCGAATCCGCTGCTGTCGTAGCCGTTTGTTTGCCACTTCAGCGCATAGGTCAATCGCCACATTTCGTATTCATCCTTCCCAATGTTAAAGGGAATTTCTAAGGTTTTTCGAATGATTTCTTTTGGCTCATTCGTCATAATAACGTCTGCCATCATTGCCTTAGCAGCCGCTGCGCTTTGCCCCATAATGGCATTCAGCAGGCCTTCCTTATTCTTAAAGTGACGAAAGATTAATCCTTCGGAAACTCCAGCCACTTTCGCTACTTTATTTGTAGAGGTAGAAGCGTAGCCTTCCGTTGCGAAGAGTTTCAGCGCAGCTTGTAGAATGCTTTCTTGTTTTTCTGTCATTTAATAGTGAGTAATCACTTACAAATGTAAGATCATTTTTGAATACTCGACAACCACGTACGTTTTTCTTGGCGCTGGTATTCGGCTAGAGAAGTTCTCTTAACCGGTGTCTGGCTCGGCTGCGCTAATTACCCTTACAGAAGTAATAATTCTGCCCGCCTATCATGTTTGGTATCGTGTCTAAGGGCTGTAATCCTTCCACCCATTCTGATTCGGAGACGATGTAAAAATCTCCAGACGTGATCTGGTTTGTGTTGTCCATGACTTCGTTTCGATAAAGCGCATCGTAATAGGCGAAATCAGCTGAATAATCCTGAGGTATGAGTAATGTGTGTCTATAAAAATCGTGTCCGAAGAGTGAAAAATTTGGTTCTATGGAAGTCAGTCGACCATAATAATGGATTGGCTTGCCTGCTGATGTCTTAATCATGTCAGAGGTTAACTGACTGTAGTCAGGCAATGACGCGGAGGTATAAGGCATACCTACTATATTATAGACCATGCGCAACAAGACTAATGTAAATACAATCGACCAGTAGCCCTCAAAATTCCAAGTACTCCTGTAATGAAGATAAACGATGTAAAAAATCAATAGCGATGATCCAAAGAGCGTAACATACTGAGCGATCGTCAAGTCAGATATAACAGCGCTAATGGGAATTAGCCCAATTCCGCAAAGGGTCATCGCACTCAACAGAACGCCCTTTATTAAAGCTTGCACCTTGATTTTCAATTCAAATGACTTAAAAATGATCCATATAAAAAGCGTTGTGCAGAATGGAAAGAACATATAGGTATAGCGTATTCGCAGTTCCGGAGCTGTCCAATAGATTGGAATATTGACCAAGAAAAAGACAACTATGAAAGCTATGAAGGGGTTTTGCCGGATATGAGATCGGATGGTTTTATTGAACAGAAAAACTAAAGCCAAAGACCAAGGAAGCAAGCGCTGTATGAATTCAAATGGGAAGATAATTAGGTTGAGCGCGATATCCATGGCGCCATATTCATTAGCGCTGCGTTGAGATGCTTGCTTAAATGTATTCACAACAAAAGCAAGCGCATCACCTGTTTGAGCATACACAATAAAATAACCTGCAACTATGCTTACGAGTAAACCAATACCAACAAAGTGTTGCCAGCCAAAGAGTCGTTTAAAGGAACGCGTATAGCCTAAATATGCCATTAAGGTAAGGGCTTGAAAAGCCAATGAGGGAAGTCCTTTCGTTAGTGTGCCAATGGCGGGCCAAGAAATACGACACCATAAATAAAGTGAGCCACTTTTCTTTTTGGCGAAACCAAAAAAATGGCCAAAACCTGTAATGAAGTTATCAAAGCATAAAAAAGGTCGATTTCCCCGGCATTAATCGATCCATAGAAGAGCATGTCTGTTGCGGTTAAACTTGCCAGAGCCCCAAGCATGGCAACGCGTTTACCGAGATATGGTCCTTCCAACTAAATAGAAAACTAGGGGAAGTCAAAACCAAGGAAAGCACACCAGGTAGCCGAAGTACCCACTCGCTCATTGAGCCAAACGCGGTAAAGAAAAAGGCAAGAACCCAGTTGTAAAGTGGTGGTTTATTGAAATAAGGATGTCCATGTAAATAAGGCTTCATCATGTCGCCATTTTGCATCATTTCGAATGTGACAAGTGCCCTTCGGGCTTCAGCTCCACGAGGCTCCATCAGGCCGTTGAAGGCTATTAGACCCAATAAAACGAGGAAAATGCAGACGATAGGTAGGTATTGTTTAACGTAATGATTCCGGTTCAATGGTCTTTCTATTTTTCGAATACCCAGCGTTTTGTGAAATAATTCAGAACAAATTTGGATCCCATGATCAAGACTTTAGCTAGAATCAATTGTTCGGCAAAAAATTGAATCTTACCTAGGTAGCTTATGCCAAGCGCGCCCAGATACATGAAGCAAAATGAAAATAAAATGGATAGGACAAAGGCACTTGAAGGCTTCCGATTTAGCGTGAAAACAAAGCGTTTTTGCATGAAAAAGTTGATGATCATGCCAACTAAGGATGCGCAAATCTCAACCCAAAAAAGAGGTAAAAACTGCCGAAAAATAAAAGTGAAACTCAAAAAATCGGCTGCGGTTCCGACCAATGAACTTGTTGCAAATTTCGTCATTGAAATTCCAAGTTTCTTTAGCCGCGCTGGATCAATCGAATTCAATAGGGAAAGGAATCTTAAGGTGAAAAGAGATTTGACAAAGGTCTATTAAAAAACCATTTATGTAAGGTAGGTGAGAGACATTATTTGAAGCTACCTTTGACCAATGCGTCCATATTTATCCAATTGTAGTGCTGATTCTAATGTCTTTGAGCGGGCTGGCTCAAAAGCATAGAGGAAAGCAAAAACCGGTTTCGTTTCAAAAGCACTACAATGAAGTTTTGCCTGCCAAACCTCAATTCAAACCTAATGGTTGGATTTTGGCGCCCGGTGCAACCTTTATGATGACGCCTTTTGTTGCAAACAAAAAAACCTTCGATAAAACGGATGTTCAACAATTTGATGCTAAACTGACAGCTACGGGCAAGCCGGGTCTGTATGCCGAAGTAGGGCGCTATCGCATGTTTCAATATTCGAAGCTGTTCAAATACATGGATTATGGAGCATCGTATAAAGGACTTCGCGGAAAGGAAAAAGGCGAAGGACAATATGTGAGCGTACCAGGTGGCGCAGCACTTTCTGTATTAGAACAAACGTCAGGAACTTATGGTTACCACTACGCAGAGGCTTTTTTCAATCTGAACCACGTTTGGCGCATTGGTAAATACAACTTCATACAGAATTCAATTGGCGTGAATGCTGGCTATGCTTTTATGACCAACCTAGCAGGAAATACAGTTTCCGCAGCTACAAGCCAGACACCTGGAAGTTTCTCCACGCAACTACACTACAAACTCGGATATGGCATAAAAATGCGAGGAAATTGGTTGTTGATCCCGAGTCTTGAAACGCCTATTTTGAATATTCTACCCTTCGAAACCACCAAGATCTTCACTCGGGTTTTTTGCAAGCCGTTATCGTCCTGTCATTTTTAGCCTTCGCTTTTTTTTCATGCGTCCGGCCAATACGCTCGATTGCACGCCTGTTCGAACGAGAGATGGGGTGAAAATACCGACTGACATGGAGAAGCAAAAGCAAATGGACGGAGTCCGATAATTAAGCTTCTAGTCTAGGATTCTTGCCAGCCTTCGCGCTTGTGCGTGCCGTCACAGTAGGGTTTTTTTGCTGAAAGTCCACAACGGCAGAGTGCAGTTATCCGTTCGCGTGTTTCTGTTGTGCCGTTCGAATGGGTGATCTCAACATCGCCATGCACGCGTATGGGTCCGTTTGGAATCACTTCAATTTTAGTCAAGGAGCTGACTGCCAATTCCGCTTTTTCTTCGCCATTTTTATAATAACTCAGCGCACCAGAAGGACATGCATCGATTTGTTTCATGATGGCTTCCGATGATGCGCCTTCGATGTTTACCCATGGTTTTTTGGTTGGGTTAAAGACGGATGAAAGACCATCCCAACATTTTTTAGAATGAATACAGGTTCCCGGCTTCCAGACTACCGTTATTTCTCCATTTGTATACTCCTTGGTTACTTCAGAACTCATGATATAATGGTTGTTTTGTTTGGCATTTACGTTTTTACTTCTAATTCTTTCGCTGCAATTTACTATCCTTTATGTTCGTTCACACCAAAATTTATCGTTCTGGAAGGACTCCCCTTAAGTTTAAATAGATTAAGACAATTCGATTTTTGATTCGCTTGCGGATAGAAGTAAATGAAATTCCAGTTTTCACCGGTTTGGATTCGTTATAATTTGACTTGTTGCTGTGTGGAAACGGCTCCTTTGGGATGGGTTGAACTAAAAAAGTACATATTTTTTCCCAACTCATATCTGTCTCGAGTTCATGTATCAACAAATCATCAGGTCGGTGTGCAAAGTAGGCTTTAACAGCAGCGATGTGTTCATTATAAATCCGAATGGTGTGGTCCTTATCGTCTTTTGGTAAACCCTTTCCGCGACCAAAAACCCATTCATGCATCGGAGTGCGAAGGCTGCCAATATGGTGGCTTACGCTTTTATACCATGATTCCGGATCACGCACGGTTAAGATAAACTTGCTGCCTGGAAACATGGCGTCTAGTTCCTTATAAATCAGTGGCACAGGGTTATCTTCAAATGCATCGAAGCCATTCACGTGCGACTTAACCGTTTCCCAATCGCCATATAAGATGGGTCGAAGCAACTTCCACGAACGATTGCTCACTCGATAACCAAGCATGGTAAGTGCTCTGTTCTGTGTCGTGGTTCCGGTTTTCATGAAACCGATGCAAAAAACTTTGGAGTTTAGGTTGCTCATTGACGACCAAAATAAGGGCTTTTAGCCAAGATGCATTGGTACTTCCATCAATAGGATTTCTGTATCGGTCATGGTTTCAATTTCAAGGGCATTAATGTCCCAGACACCAAGTCCATCACGACTTTTCAATAATTGATCATTGACCTTGGCTTCCCCAGAAATCATAAAGACATAAACGCCATTTGAAGGTTTCTTTAAAGCATAAGCGCTTTTTTGCCCAGCATCAAAATTTCCCAAATGAAACCATGCATCTTGATGTATCCATACGCCTTCGTCATCGGCATTGGGCGACAATATTTGCTGAAAGCTATTGTGTCGATCTTCCGGCTTAAACGTCATTTGATCATAACGCGGTTTCACACCTTTCACTTTTGGGAAAAGCCAGATTTGAAGAAATTTCACCGCTTTGTCTTTGTTCTTGTTGAATTCGCTGTGCTGGATGCCACTACCGGCACTCATCACTTGAACATCACCCTGTCGAATGACTCCGTGATTGCCCATACTGTCCTTATGCTCCAAATCGCCTTCTAAGGGAATGGAAATAATTTCCATGTCGTTGTGCGGATGTGTGCCAAATCCCATTCCTCCTTCCACGTGATCGTCATTCAATACGCGCAAAACACCGAAGTGCATCCGCTCGGGATTGTGGTAATTAGCGAAACTGAAGGTGTGATTTGAGTTGAGCCAACCGTGATTGGCATTGCCGCGCGTTTCTGCGCGATGGATGACCATGTTTTTCATAACCGTGGAAGTTGTGTTTGGAATGTGATTGAAACCAAGACCTTCACTCAATTTGTCATAGGTAGATGGTTTCGGGCTGGACTCGCTAGCCACCAGCACTGGTGCGACAATAACGCTTCCCAAAATGCCGAGTCCTGTTCTTTTTAAAAAGTCGCTGCGTTTCATAGGAATTAGTTCCGTAAAATGTCTTGCCAATCTGGGTTTTTGTCTAAGACGGCTTTAGCAAATGGACAAAGCGGTAGAACCTTCTGGTTGTTTTGCCTCGCCCATTCGACCAATTCTGCAACTATGGCTCTACCGATACCTCTTCCTTTAACCTTAGGATCAACAATGGTATGGTCAACAATGATGTTGTTTGCGTCCATACGAGAATAAGTCATCCTTGCAATGCAACAGTCTTCTTCAATTAATTCGAATAAACCTTTCGCTTGATTTTCACTATGGTTAAATGTGCGTTCCATTAACTTAGTTTTTTAGTGAATTCGGAGGTCAATTTTCGACTGCGCGCTCCCTCTTCCCTTGATTTGAAGGGTTCTTCGAGCTTGGAAGCATCGTCTAGTTTGCCCAATACAATGAAACAAGCTATTTCCCATTGATCGCCATCGATGCCAAAGATGTCCATGGTTTGATCCATCAAGAATCCACCCATCATGTGACCATAAATGTCCATTTCAGCCGCTTGAAGGAGGAGGGTAGTGTTGGCCGCGCCTACATCATGCATGTGGTGGCGATTCACCCGATCCTTATAATCAAAATTGCGTTTGGCAAGCGAGATGAGCATGTGCGACCCGTTTTTTGCCCAAGGTTGATTGCCTTCCATCAGGCAGTCAACCATGTTGTTGAAAGCATCTGAACCGCGCGTTGCCCACAAATATTTCCAAGGTTGTTCATTCATGCTACTAGCTGACCATGAAGCCGCTTCAAACAAGGTGTTCAAGTCATTTTCTTGGATCATTTCTTCAGAAAACGAACGCGCACTCCAACGTTTCTTAATCAAGGAATGTACATTGAATTGGGTCTCTGGAATCTTCACTTTATTCATGCCGTTTCAATTAGATTACGAATATATACAAATACAATATGTGTATGTACATATAAATTTATTTTCCAATGATTTTGGAACCAAGCAAGCCCTTAGTCGATTGTGTTGGTCTTGTTTTCAGGGGCAGCTTCGCGCGATTTGTTGTCGAGTTCGTCATGCTCGAGCATTTCCAATACTTCTTCACCAACGTCTTTTTTGTTGGCGCGAATCATGGCCCATGTCATGACCAGACTTGTAGCAATGATGACAAACAATAAGATGCCATTTTGAAATTCACCATTTTGGTGCTCGGCTGGAATAGCAAAAAAGAGCAAAACGGTGATTAATCCACGCGGTGCGATGTACACTTCGGGGTAAATGTCCCTTCCCAGAAAAAGTTGGAAAACAAGAAAACGAAGTCCGTAAATGGAAGCAAGTAACAGCAGTGAAACCAATATGACTTGCAGGCTGAGCAGCGAGCTTAATACGATTGTAATTCCAAAAATGATGAAGAAAAAAGTCCTTACAATGAAGGCGGTTTCAGCAGTGACGATGTGCAGTTCACGGAACAGCGATTTTACGCTGTCGGCCTTAGCGTTTTTTCAAAAACCCGGAAAGAATAATCCTGAATTACTAATCACCAAGCCAAAAACGAGGATGATGATAAGGCTGCTCAAATGAAACTTTTTGCCAATCGCATACAGTAAAATCAAAATGGCAATGAGTAAAAAGGTTTTGACTTGCGTTTTGATGTTTTGAAACACATAAATGAGTCCGTAGCTGGCTAAAGCACTGACAATAACGGTGATCAAAAGACTTATGCAAAGCCACCAACGGCTTCGCCTCCTGATTCAGGGCCAGCCAGCGATATCAAGAAATAGAACAACATAATGCCTAAAATGTCGCTGAATGTGCTCTCATAAATGGAAAACTCCTTTTTCAACTCGGGCAAATGGCCAACGGAAGGAATGATGATGGCACTGCTCAAAATGGACAAAGGCGTGGCGTAAATCATAGCTTGGATCCAAGTGAAATTCGGTATGATGAGCAGAATGATAAACCCTGCCGCAACCGTAGAGCCGATCAGTCCGATGAGGGCCACCAACAGTGATTTACCGATCAAGGGCATTTTTTCTTTTTCCAGTTTCAGGTCGAGGGCGGCCTCCAACACAATCATGATCAAACCAACGATGCCTAAAATTTCGAGGTATGGATACCAGTCGATGCGCCCGATGGAGAAGTATGTCATTACCTGACGAATGATGATGCCTGTAACGATGAGCATCAATACTGAAGGCACGTTGATGCGCTTCGACAACAGGTTGAAGAAATACGATAAAATGACAAGGGCCGAAGCCGCAATTACGAGCGTGTATGCCGACATATTACTTGGTCTGAATCACAAGTTTAAGTGAATCTGCCTTTGTACGGGCTTTTAACCAACGTGTTAACCGAAGCGTTTCATCCGTTGAAGGCACTTTTTTGAACTGAATATATGCGAAGGTTACCGTGTCAGTTCGCATGCTGTCGAGGTTGACGATGGGGTTTTTCATCAAGGTAAATTCCTTTACGTTTTCGTGCTCGGCCCTGCAATTCGAGGGAAATATCCGCCACGGGCAGTTCGCGACTCGTGAATTTCAGACAACTCGGTCTTTCAGCTCTTCGATGTAATCGTCCTTCGATTGGATCACTTCTTCGTTGCGTTTATACAAATCTTCAATGATGCCCGATTTCATGTTTTGGTTCATCAATTCTATGGTGGCCATATCGAGTCCATCTTCGCGCACCGCACCCTGCCTGACAACGAGTTCAGCATCGGTCAAGTCGATCGTTGAGTTTCATTTTAGATTTGATGTTATCGATCACATCTTGTTCCACTGGCTCACCGATCAGCGCAACCTCAATGCGTTTAATTTCACCTTTCATGGTGGCGTTTTTGCTAATTACTTGCGCATTGTCAAACACAAAATTATCGGTCACAAAAGCGCTGGCCTCACGCTCGAAAACAGCTGCTTCTCACCAAGTTGAACGCGATGAATAAGGGAGGGCAAGGTGATGACGATGACAAAGGCGGCTATCCACTGTTTGGCGCGCTTTGGCCTTGGCTGGGTCCAGAAACTGACGCTGCGGATATTTTAAGTAGCGAACGATGATGAGCGTGGAGAAACTGATGAAAACGGAGTTGATCGTAAAGAGATAGAAAGCGCCAAAGAAATACGACCATTGAGCCGTGGCCAGACCATATCCTGCCGTGCAAAGTGGAGGCATGAGCGCCGTGGCGATGGCCACACCAGGAATGGCGTTGCTTTTTTCTTTTCGCGACCCGGCAACAATGCCCGCCAAACCACCAAAAAGCGCGATGAGCACATCCCAAATGGTAGGTGTGCGTGCGCGAAAGCAGCTCGCTCTGCGCATCGCTCAGCGGACTGATCAAAAAGTAGAGCGTTGACGTCACCACCGAAATTCCGACCATGAGGCCGAGGTTCTTTGCCGAGGTTTTAATCAGGTTGAAGTCGAGCACACCCGCGCCAAAACCAATGCCCATGATGGGGCCCATGAGCGGAGAAATTAACATGGCTCCAATAACCACGGCCGTTGAGTTGACGTTCAACCCTACGCTGGCCACCAATATGGCAAAAACCAAAATCCAGACGTTTGTGCCTTTGAAATCAACGCCTTTCCGAATGTAGTGGCTGGTTTCTTCGGGATCGGCTTTGTCGTCATCCAGGCTCATCCGATCGCGCATAAAAGCCAGAAATTGAGCAACGAGTTTGCGTGGGTTAATACCAGCAGGGCCTGATGGAGGTGGGGGTGTCTTCGATTGTTTTTGACGACGAGTTGGCATTCGAAGGCCATAGTTCCGATTTTCTGCGGCAAAGCCGATTAAGGCACTTCACCTCGGTCCCAATATCTATCGCGTGAGAAGGACACTCGATCTATGGCTGTGGAGCAACCGTCTTTGCTGTCTATGAAACTCAACGACCAGGAAGTAAGTTCCTTCAGCATGCGGGGCTGCCTTCCACGTATCCATCCCAGCGGGCAAATAGGGCGTTTTGTTCGACTGAAACACCAGTTGACCCCAGCGGTTGAAAATGGAGACAGGGTAAAGTCGAGATTACGGCACAGCTGATTTGTCAATCTGTGAGATACGTCGTTGATGCCATCGCCATTAGGGCTGAAAACATTCGGAATTTCAAAAGGACATTTGGCCTTATCGCAAAGTTCTGCTACTGTCTTTACATCATAGGTGAGTGTCGCAGCACAAGGAGGCGATGAAATGGTGACCGTATATACACCTTCAGCCGCTATGCTAAAGCGATTATCACTTGAGCCATTGCTCCAAACATAGGTGGCGTTTTCCCAGAGCAGATCAACCACAAAGCTGTCTTGATTGCAAATGGTTGTGTCTAAGAAAGCACTCGATCCAAATTGAGGTTGAAGGCGAATAAAAACGGACTTTGATAGGGTGTCACATTCGTTCCAAACCTCGAGCATATAATGCCCAGAAGTTTCAATTGGAAGGAGGGAAGAAATGGTGTCATTGATTGAATCAAGACGAATCAGTAAATGTTCTAGGTCAATCAACTTGGAAGGATTAATAGCAAAATTTCCAGGACCACAAATGGCTGTATCCTCAAACCAATTCAAGTCGAGTTCTGGGATTGAATGGAGTAATATACTGTCTCGAAAAACACCACATTCATTTTGAATTTCGAGCCAAAGCATTGCCGACCCTGCGCTGTCCCAATTAATATTACTGCTAGAGCTTGCGAAGCTTGTGTCGCCATTGCTCCATCGAAAAGAGGCGTTTTGGTATTTATGTAAGGGTTTTATATTCCACATCGCGTTGCGGCAAACGATTGAATCATTCGGAAGAAATGGTGCTTCGATTTCGCCTGAAAAAATCACGATGGTTTGGTGCACGGTATCGCATGCATTGAAAAGGGTCAAAGAAAAACGCCCCGTATCGAGAAAAGTTCGAGAAGTAGAGGTAGACGAGTCAAACCAGAGCAATTGAGCATAAGGCTGCTCGATGTTAATGGAAATCGAATCGCCCGTGCAGCGTATAAAAGTATCCTTAGCTAAGGCTTGTGGTCGTTCAACAATTGTCACAACCCATTGGAATCGTTCGCCTCTATACGTTGTGGTAACTGTGAATGCACCTGTGTCGCTAAAAACATGATATACCGAATCGCCAAAGGCTATATTTAAAGTGCCAGTGGCCGAATCGCCAAAATTCCATTCTACTTGATTTGGATGCTCGACCTCAGAAGTGAACAATACGGAGTCGCCTGCACAAACATTAATTGCTCTGAAGTAGTTGGTGCGGTAGGTGTAAAAAGGTAGTCCCAATCGGGAGTTGCGAGGCGAAAGCGGAATAACATTTTGTTGATAGTCGCAGTTTTGAGCCGATAAATTGGGCTTGTTGATGACGGACAGATAATCCCGATTATTCGGATAGCTGGTCAAATAAATTTTATCATCTGGTCCACGTTTGAGGCTAATGTTGAAGCTATCACAAGACATGGAACAAACGGTATCGCGGCTGGCAATGAAAGCATTCGTATCGGGAAGTTGTGTCAAATCAAATTGAATTAAAAGCTTATTTAAAGTTAGGTTTTGAGCATAAGCGCCATATAGTTTTGAGTTATCGGCAGAAAATTCCAAGGAATAATTTAACTGCAGTTTGTCTTCCATGTAGAACAGGCAATACGGTTCAATAGCTCCAGAACCGGCATCAATTTCATAAAGACCATAGCGTCCGCCAAAGCTACAAGCCAATATTTTTTCATTGGGCGAAACAGCCATATTAGCCGCTCCTGCAAACTCTGTTCCCGCGGTGTCTAATTGAAAATTAACAGCATACGGGTATTCTGTATAATTGAGGTTGATACCATTGCTATCGATCTTGTAAACTCTAAAAACCGTTGAATCTACCCGATGGGTTATCAACCAATAACCATTGTGCGATGTGCTATTCACATAATTAAGAAGCTCGCCTGTTGTAAAACCTAAGGGTACAGATTTTAAGGAATCGACCACATCGCCAAGGCCATTGTTTAAGGAGAAATCAACTAAGCTGTAGAAAAGTTGTGTGGAATCCCAAGCCTGACCCGTGCATATCATAAGGAATTTATCCAAGTGGTCGGGCAGTTGAAGGAATAAGGCGGTTTGAGCAGCAGAAGTAGTCCAATATATGCTGTCGCCATTTGGCATAATGTTGTGGTTTTTATCGTAAACGGTAGTGCCACTGGCATAAGCCATCAGGCCGCCTTGTGCATCCATTAAAACACCGCAACCTTCATGTGATTCCAAATGAGATGCGCTATCCGCAACGAGGCCGTTTTCCGTAAAAATGATGCCTGCACTGTCTCCAAAAAACCAGTAAGTCGGGTAGATTTGGGCACTGCATGTAAGCGAACATAAAAGCGATAGAAAAACAATATAGTTCGCTTGCTTCAAAGTCAAATCAGTTTATTATTACGTCAGATGGGCTTGTCCAAATTACGTTTAAACTTCCGCAAGGACATCCAGGGAAGGCCACCGTTACGTTATTTGGCAGTCCCAAACAGCCGTTATAACTAGCCTCAGCACAATAATCTGGGCCACACGGTCCACCTGAACATGCCGTGACAGGACAAACTTTTATATAGCCCCATTCATGGCAGTCGTTTGAGCAACTGGGTACAGTTGCCGTTGAGGAAGGCGTCATGCAAATTGGGCCTGCAACGCATGCAACATCGCATCCAATGTCATTACCACAATAAAGTGTGACATTCAGTGTGCATAAGATGCTGTTGTTTGTAAGGGTTACAGTCGGTGCCTGAGAAAACGAATTCATGGCAATGAATGTCATGGAAATAAGGAATAATAGCTGTTTCATTCGTGTTATTTTTTTTAAAGATAAAACTCATTATATTAAGGAGTTATTCAATTTTCATTCATTCTTAAAGACGCAAATGTTTTGAAGGGAATGCTTTTGAATCTTTTTAAACTAATATTATTCAAAGCCGAAAACTACAAACTATCGCGTGAGTAGAACACTTGATTTATGGATATGTAGCAAACCGCTTTGGTCATAAAACTCAACGACCAGGAAGTAAGTTCCTTCAGCAGCGGGGCTTCCTTCCACGTATCCATCCCATCGGGCTAGCGTTTTGTTCGACTGAAAAACCACTTGACCCCATCGGTTGAAAATAGACAGGGTAAAGTCTAAATTACCGCAAGGATTTGTAACTGTGAGATAGTCGTTGATGCCATCGCTATTAGGGCTGAAAACATTCGGAATTTCAAAAGGACATTTGGCCTTATCGCAAAGTTCCGCTTCAGTTTTTACATCATAAGTGAGTGTAGCAGCACAAGGAGGCGATGAAATAGTGACTGTATAAACACCTTCAGCCGCTATGCTAAAGCGATTATCACTTGAGCCATTGCTCCAAACATAGGTGGCGTTTTCCCAGAGCAGATCAACCACAAAGCTGTCTTGATTGCAAATGGTTGTGTCTAAGAAAGCACTCGATCCAAATTGAGGTTGAAGGCGAATAAAAACGGACTTTGATAGGGTGTCACATTCGTTCCAAACCTCGAGCATATAATGCCCAGAAGTTTCAATTGGAAGGAGGGAAGAAATGGTGTCATTGATTGAATCAAGACGAATCAGTAAATGTTCTAGGTCAATCAACTTGGAAGGATTAATAGCAAAATTTCCAGGACCACAAATGGCTGTATCCTCAAACCAATTCAAGTCTAGTTCTGGGATTGAATGGAGTAATATACTGTCTCGAAAAACACCACATTCATTTTGAATTTCGAGCCAAAGCATTGCCGACCCTGCGCTGTCCCAATTAATATTACTGCTAGAGCTTGCGAAGCTTGTGTCGCCATTGCTCCATCGAAAAGAGGCGTTTTGGTATTTATGTAAGGGTTTTATATTCCACATCGCGTTGCGGCAAACGATTGAATCATTCGGAAGAAATGGTGCTTCGATTTCGCCTGAAAAAATCACGATGGTTTGGTGCACGGTATCGCATGCATTGAAAAGGGTCAAAGAAAAACGCCCCGTATCGAGAAAAGTTCGAGAAGTAGAGGTAGACGAGTCAAACCAGAGCAATTGAGCAAAGGGCTGCTCGATGTTAATGGAAATCGAATCGCCCGTGCAGCGTATAAAAGTGTCCTTAGCTAAGGCTTGTGGTCGTTCAACAATTGTGACAACCCATTGGAATCGTTCGCCTCTATACGTTGTGGTAACGGTGAATGCACCTGTGTCGCTAAAAACATGATATACCGAATCGCCAATGGCGATATTTAAAGTGCCAGTAGCCGAATCGCCAAAATTCCATTCTACATGGTTTGGATGCGCGACCACAGAAGTGAACAATACAGAGTCGCCTGCACAAACATTAATTGCTCTGAAGTAGTTGGTGCGGTAAGTGTAAAAAGGTAGTCCCAATCGGGAGTTGCGAGGCGAAAGCGGAATAACATTTTGTTGATAGTCGCAGTTTTGAGCCGATAAATTGGGCTTGTTGATGACGGACAGATAATCCCGATTATTCGGATAGCTGGTCAAATAAATTTTATCATCTGGTCCACGTTTGAGGCTATAGGTGAAGCTATCGCACGACATAGCGCAAACAGTGTCACAGCTGGCAATAAAGGCGTCCGTGTCTGGTAACAGGGTGACATCAAATTGTACAAGATAAAGATCCCAAGTGTTGTTTTGCGCATAAGCACCATAGAGTTTTGAGTTGTCGCTAGAGAATTCCAAAGAATATATTCCAAATATTTTTTCTTCCAAATAGAACAATGAATGTGCTGTAATAGCACCTGTACTAGCATCGATATTAAACACTCCGTATCGACCAGATTGACGGAATGTTGCCGCAAGCGTTTGTTCATTAGGAGATACGGACAAATATGCGGGTCCGATAAACTCAGTTCCAGAAGTGTCTATCTCAAAACTAACGGGATAGGGATATTCGCTGTAGCTAAGGTTTATTCCGGAGCTATCTATCTTATAAACTCGAAAAATTGCGCTATCTATTCGATGGGTTATCAACCAATAACCATTGTGTGTTGTACTGTTCACATAATTGAGATATTCGGATATATTGGTGCCTATAGGCGCGGATTTCAATGAATCTACCACATCGCCTAGCCCGTTGTTTAATGAAAAATCGATTAGGCTGAAGAAAAGCTGTACTGAATCGTAAGCCTGACCCGTGCCTATCATGAGGAATTTGTCCAAGTGGTCGGGTAGTTGGAGGAATAGCGATGTTTGCGCAGCAGAAGTATTCCAATATATGCTGTCGCCATTTGGCATAACGTTGTGGTTTTTATCGTAAACGGTAGTACCACTAGCATAAGCCATCAGGCCGCCCTGTGCATCCATTAAAACACCGCAACCTTCGTTCGAATACAGGTGAGATGATGAGTCTACAATAACACCGTTTTCAGTAAATATTAATCCTGCACTATCTCCAAAAAACCAGTAAGTCGGGTAGATTTGGGCATTGCAAACAATCGAGCCAAGAAGAAATAGAAGAATAGTATATTTAGAAAAATTCAAGGCCAGATTAGTTAATTATTACATCCGCTGGGCTCGTCCAATTTACGGTCAAACTTCCGCAAGGACAACCTGGGAAAGGAAGTGTAACGTTATTTGAAAGACCTAAACAACCATTAAAACTTGCCTCTACGCAATAGTCGGGTCCACACGGCCCGCCAGAACAACTTGTTACGGGACATACTTTTATATAACCCCATTCATAGCAATCATTGGAGCATGACGGTATCAATGCCGTTCCCCCTCCATTCAGAACACAGGTCGGGCCTGCTACACAAGCTGCATCGCATCCAATGTCGTTTCCGCAGTAGAGAGTAACAATTACAGGGCATAAAAAACTAGTGTTTGTTATACTTACTGTCGGTGCCTGAGAAAATGAATTCATGGCAGTGAATGTCATGGAAATGAGGAATAATAGCTGTTTCATTAATGTTATTTTTCGTAAAGATAAAACTCATTTTTTTAAGGAGTTACTCAATTTCATTCATAATTACAGACGCAAATGTTTTGAATGGAATGCTTTTGAATCTTTTTAAACCAATTTTATTCAAAGCCGAAAACTACAAACTATCGCGTGAGTAGAACAGTTGATTTATCGATATGAAAGCGCGAAATCAGCTTTATTTTTTCGACTAGAATTCAAATTAGTCAAGCAAGGCCGAATGTTATATTTGTTCGAACTTAAGATTTGATATGAGCGAAATCGCCAAAACAGCTGATAAGACGAAGGATCAGAAGATAGATAGAAAAGAATTGCTCAAAGCTTGGGAACTCATGTGCACGGCCAAAAGCATGAGCGATTTATACAACGAAAAAATACAACTCACCTCCAAATATGTCCATGCTACGAGCAGGGGGCATGAAGCCGCTCAATTGGCGTTGGCCTTGCAGCTAAAACCCCAAGATTGGGTAGCGCCATATTACCGCGATGACTCCATCTTATTGGGCATAGGCATGAAGCCCTACGATCTCATGTTGCAGCTTTTTGCCAAGCGCGATGATCCTTTTTCTGGTGGACGAACCTACTATAGCCACCCGTCATTAAAAGATGACGATAAGCCAAAAATCCCGCATCAGTCTTCTGCAACGGGCATGCAGGCCATTCCTACAACAGGAGTCGGAATGGGCATTCAATACAAAGAGTTAATGGGTCTTGCAGACGATTTTAAGGGCGAAAATCCCGTTGTCGTTTGTTCCTTGGGTGATGCATCCATAACAGAGGGCGAAGTGGCCGAAGCTTTTCAGATGGCAGCACTCAAGCAGTTGCCCATGCTGTATTTTATTCAAGACAATGAGTGGGATATATCGGCCAGTTCAGATGAAATTCGCTCGGGCGATGCCACTCATTATGCGCGAGGTTTCAAAGGCCTTGACGTTGTGACGGTTGAAAATGGCCACGATTTCATGGAATGTTACTCGGCATTAAAACGCACCATAGCAACCATTCGGAAAGAGCGAAGACCATTTTTGGTACATCTAAAAGTGCCGCTGTTGAGCCACCACACTTCTGGTGTGCGCATGGAATGGTACCGCGATGATTTGGAAGACGACAAGTTGCGCGATCCGCACCCTTATTTTGAGGCCCAGCTGCTCGATTTTGGATTTACAAAAGCAGAACTTGATGCCTTGCAAGCATCTGCACAAGCCTTAGTTTTAGCCGATTTTGAACGGGCTCAACAAGCGGAAGAACCGAGGCCATCGGATTTAACAGACCACATTTTTGCACCAACACCCATTACAGAAGAAAAGGGTGAACGCGACCCTGCGGGAAAGGAAAAGACCGTAATGGTGGACAGCGCCTTGTTCGCCATGCGTGAAATATTAGAGAAGCATCCAGAGGCTTTGTTATATGGGCAAGACGTTGGACATCGGCTAGGTGGAGTGTTCCGCGAAGCCGCTACTTTGGCCCAGCAATTTGGCAAGGAACGCGTTTTCAATACTCCCATACAAGAAGCCTTTATCATTGGGTCGACCGTGGGAATGAGTGCCGTTGGGCTAAAACCCATCGTTGAAGTTCAGTTTGCAGATTATATCTGGCCGGGATTGAACCAACTGTTCACCGAAGTAAGCCGAAGCAACTACCTGAGCAACGGCAAATGGCCGGTAAGCTGCGTGATTCGAGTGCCTATTGGCGCCTATGGAAGCGGAGGACCTTACCACAGTTCTTCCGTGGAAAGTATTCTGTCCAACATTCGCGGAATCAAGGTGGCCTATCCGAGCACGGGCGCTGACTTAAAAGGTTTGTTGAAAGCTGCGTTTTACGATCCAAATCCCTGTGTGCTGTTGGAACACAAGGGATTGTATTGGTCGAAAATCAAAGGAACGGAAGGCGCAAAAACGACAGAACCGAGTGAAGACTATGTTGTTCCTTTTGGCAAAGCACGTGTCGTGCAAGAGGCTGATCAAAGCAAAATTGATACTGGCGAATCGTGTGTGGTCATCACTTATGGACGTGGTGTTTATTGGAGCATAGCTGCCGCAAAACACTTTCCTGGCCAAGTAGAAATTTTGGACTTACGCTCCATCCAACCCGTAGATGCAGAGGCCATTTTTGGCTCGACAAGAAAACACGGAAAGGTCGTTGTGGTAACAGAAGAGCCAAGAGGCAGCTCCTTCGGGCAAGGGATTGCTGGTCGCGTTGTAGACGATTGCTTTGAATCGTTGGATGCACCCGTCATCACCGTTGGCGCTGTGGACACTCCCGCCATTCCGCTGAACGAAATTCTCGAACAAGCCTATTTACCAAATGAGCAACAGGTGAAGGACGCGATTGAACGGGTGTTAGGGTTTTAGCGCCTTTTCTCAAAACCGGTTGAAATCGTAACGCCCCATTTTTATTTATGGATACTTGGGGATAAGCTATGATTATTGTACGTATAAATTATATTTTTGTACGTATGACGACAAAGCTTACACTTTCTGTTGACCAGAGTTTGATCGAACAAGCAAAGGCTTATGCCAAGAACAATGGTACTTCCGTATCAAAAATGGTTGAACAGTATTTGCGTAGCGTTCTGAAATCTAGTAAGGATACTGTGAAGTCTAAATCAGACATTTTAGATGCGTTAACTGGAATTTTGGAAGATCCTGGCCCCAATTGGAATGAAGACGATGCACGCTACGAATACTTCAAAAAGAAGTATGATTTATAAACGAGTATTTCTTGATTCGAATGTCCTAATTGACCTTTTGCTTTCTCGAAAGCCATTTCAACTAGAGGCTCGCTCGGTTTTTGAACTTGGTATTGCGGGAGAAGTGGAGTTGTTTACGTCCAGCCTATCCTTTATGAATACGCATTACATTGTGAGCAAGACTTTCGGACAAAAACGAGCTTTAGCCGTCATGAGTGAAGCGAGAAAACTACTGAGTCTTTTAAGTGTCAATGAAAACATCGTGGATGCTGCGATTCAAAATTCGGGTACTGATTTTGAAGATGCTGTTCAGTACTATAGTGCAAAAGCAGGGCAATGCGATGTCATTGTAAGTAGAGACAAAAGTGGGTTTAAAGACTTTGACATACCCTGTAAATCTCCGAAGGAGTTTATTGAGATATGGAAAGTTAAATGAGCATCGGGTGAAGAAAGCGATTGAGCGGGTGCTGAGGCTTTAAGTAATTGCCAACACCTTCGCAAACAAATCATTCTCCGCCTCAGTTCCCGTAGATATGCGCACGCAATGCGGTAAACCAAATGCGCGCAAGTGGCGGATGAAAATTCCTTTTTGCATCATATCGTCCGTGAATGCTTTGGCCGCATCTTCTGTTTTAAGATCGACCATGACGAAGTTTCCGTAAGAAGGAATGTAGTTGAGTTCTGCGTCATGCAGGGCGACATAAAACTGTTGCAAGGCAGTCTTGTTGAGGGTTACGGTCTTGTTAACGTGTTCTGCATCCATGATGGCTCCGATGCCAGCAGCTTGCGCCAAGTTGGATGGGGCGAAGGTCATTCGAACTTTGCGAATGGCTTCAATCAATCTTGGGTCACCTAACGCGTAACCCACACGAATACCAGCTATTCCATAAGCCTTTGAGAAGGTGCGAAGCGTAATGACGTTGGGCTTTCTAAGCGTAAAACTATCGGGATATTCATCTGAAATGACTTTGGCATATTCGTAATATGCTTCGTCCATGATGATCAACACATGGTCGGGAACAACTTCAACGAGCTGTTCGAACTGCGCTTTTGTGATGATGGCACCCGTAGGATTGTTGGGATTGGCGATGTAAATCGCTTTGGTCTGTGGCGTGATGGATTCCACCAAGCGATCAAGGTCAAATTGATATCCACGCGCCAAAGGAATGCGCTTACAAGGAACACCATTAGCCTTTGCCCATATGTAAACAGCCACAAAAGTTCCATCGCACGTAAGTAACTCATCATCGCCTTCGAAAAAGGCACGAAACATACAATCGAAAACAGATTCTGACCCATTGTCAACGGTCACACAGTCGGCCGAGCAATTGTTTTGGGCAGCGATCAGTTCGCAAAGTTGCGTAGCTGAGGGATCGGGATAGAGGTGCGAATTGGACAGAGCCGCTTCAATCTGTTGGAGGGCTTTAGGCGAAGGGCCTAAATTATTTTCGTTGTTCCAAAGGACAGCCCATTCCTTTAGTTGAAGTTCTTCTACCAGTTGAGCAACCGGTTTGCCTGGTTTGTAAGAAACCAGTTCTTGAATATTTTGAGGAATTGAAATCATGGCGCGTTATTGAGGGGTTCAATGCGCCTACCAGTCTTATGTTGGCAGACTGGCTAAAGTTAAATTTTCTAGCCTATCCGAAAAGCAATAATGCAAGAATGCAAATCATAAGACCCGATATCCAAACAATTCCAAATCCTCCCATAGTAGAATCAAAAACGGTATTAAGGAATCCTTGTGGCTTTTCTTCGTGATTATCGTGTGACATAGTTTTAAACTTTGAAAGGCGAAAATAGGCCATTTGAATAATATTTACGTCTTAAATTCTATGCTGCTTTTTTGCCGTTAGATTTGTTTCTTTCCTAATCTGCTCACTATGCGACTTTTTCTTGTTTTATTCCTAAGCACACAGGTTTTTTTGGTCAGTGCACAATCCTCAAAACTCAAGGTGTGGTTAGATCCTATTTCGGTGGGACTAATGCAGCAGCGAGGCTTAGAAATGGATCACGGTCTTATGAAAAAGGACGTTTTCCTAATCAATGACTTTAGCGCTTCGGATCGCAGTTGGATGGACGCTTCGGGCATTCATTACGATGTGTTGATCGAAGAGCTAGAAAGCTATTATGCCGAACGCAGTGCGCTGCAAACCCAGGTTCGAAGCGGACGCGCTGAGTGCGGAGTCAATCAAACCAGCTACGCTACACCCGATCATTTTGATTTGGGCTCGATGGGAGGCTTTTTCACCTACCAAGAATTGCTCGACAATCTGGATGAAATGGCTTCCGTTTACCCCAGTTTAATCACCATAAAACAACCCATCGATACCTTCTTAACACATGAATCACGACCGATTTATTGGGTGAAAATTTCGGATAATCCAAACACCAATGAGGCTGAACCAGAAGTGCTTTACACGGCCATTCATCACGCGCGTGAGCCGCAATCACTTTCTCAATTGATTTTCTTTATGTGGTATGTGCTCGAAAACTATGGCAGCGATGCCGAGGTGACCAACTTGGTGGATAACACAGAAATGTTTTTCATCCCCATGATCAATCCAGACGGCTACGTCCGAAATCAAACCACTAACCCAAACGGTGGAGGACTTTGGCGTAAAAACCGAAGAGACAACGGAGACGGAACAATGGGGGTCGATTTGAACCGAAACTACGGTTACGAGTGGGCCTATGACAACCAAGGTTCATCGCCAAGCTCTAACAGCGACACCTACCGCGGACCTGCAGCTTTTAGCGAACCAGAAACAAAGGCGGTGAAATGGTTTTCGGAACAACACAGCTTTGATTTTGCCTTGAACTATCACAGCCACGGCAACTACTTGATTTATCCTTGGGGATTTATTCCCGGGCCGCTCACGCCCGACTCGAGCTATTTTATTGCTGTTGCATCGCATATGACATCGCAGAACAATTATGTTTTTGGGACAGGTTACGAAACCGTTGCCTACGCCACCAATGGCGATTCAGACGACTGGATGTATGGTGAGCAAACCGCTAAAAACAAGATCTTTTCTATGACACCAGAAGTGGGTAATTCAGACGATGGTTTCTGGCCCATCCAAAGCCGAATTGTTCCGTTAAGTGAAGAGAATGTGTTGCCGAATCTGTTGTTGGCTCACTTGGCTGGAATGTATGTGACCATGACGGATGAAAGTCCATTAATACTGGCCACGACAAGCGGCAATATCGAAGTCGAGCTGAAACGACTTGGCTTGCAATGGGACGCAAACAACAGCTATTCTTTGTTGCCGGTTTCCAGTAATATCACTTCGAATGCAGCTTCCGAAACGTATGCAAACATGAACATCGGGCAGGTTTATACAGCCGCCTTTCCCTATTCTTTGGCTTCTTCCATTCAACCGGGCGATGAAGTTGTTTTTAATTTGGTTTCAACACACACCGGTTTTAGCGATACAATTGAAATACGCAAAATCTTCGGTCAGCCAACCGTTGCTTTGAGCAACAGCGCCAATGATACAGCCGATTTTCAGACCTTCAATTGGGGCGCAACAGACGAGGAATTTGTTTCGCCAACGCATTCCATCACCGATTCTCCTTATGCCTTATACGACAATAGTTCGGTCACTGAAATTGCCTACGAACGCGTCATTGACATGCGGCAATCGATTACTGGCTTTGTTCAATTCCAAGCCAAGTGGCAAGTCGAAGCCGGCTGGGACTATGTGCAAATTCTTGCCTCACCGTTGAATCAAGAAGCGTGGAGTCCACTGTGTGGTCTATACACCAAAACGGGAAATGCAAATCAAGATGAAGGTCAACCACTTTGGGACGGAAATCAATCAAATTGGGTCGTAGAACGCATAGATTTAAACGACTATGTGGGGCAAAAGGTGAAACTGAAATTTCGATTGGTCAGCGATCAATTTGTGAACTACGATGGCTTTTATTTCGATGACCTTGAATTCATCACCCTGATCGACCCTGCCTCTTCTGTGCCTTTAGATACAGGCTATGTCGATTCAAGCGAAGTAGCTGGATCCAGCGAATTCCTAGAAGGCCTTTGGTCTGTTTTTCCAAATCCTGCCAGCGATATGATTTACCTCACAAGCAACGGAAAAAAGGGTGGCGAAATGCGCATTACTGACCTCAGCGGTTCCATGGTCTTGAAGCAGCCCATTCGCGCCAACGATAAGGTAGATATCTCCGCCTTGCCTGCAGGAGTTTATGTAGTAAACCTTGTTAGCGGTCAAGCTATACAGCGCCAGAAATTACTGATCGTGCGTTAGTTTTTCACAGCCGGAAAGTGAAAAGTATCATGAGATTACCTGATTTGAGGTACAGCTCATTTTGATTGCTTGTTTTAGATTCGACAAAACTTTTGGTCATGCAAAGCACACTTTCATCCATACAGTCGCTCTACCATTTTGAACCATTAAGTGAATTGGCATTGATGCGCTATTCCATCAATGCCGAGGGTCGCATTGAGTTCCTAGATGGAAAACGCGGAGAAACCGATGTGGAATTTGTCGTAGACCTCATGGGATTATACAGCGGTTCCACAGCCTTTGATCAAACAAAGTTTCAGGCTCATTCGCTTGCCACAGTGATGGAATATTTGGAGCGAACCCATACCTTCTATGAAAACGTGTTGCTACCTAAAATGGAAATAGCCATTTATGGAATCTTGAAGTTGTTCCCAGATCATGTTATTGCCGATGTGCTCAACGCCTTTTTGGTTCATACAAAAACAACTTGATTGAACATATTGAATTGGAAGAAACACGCCTTTTTCCATACGCTAGAAGACTATCTCAAGGTGGTGCTGCAAATGATTATTCGGTTGCCGACTTTGAACAGGCACACGACCACGAAGTTGAATTCGCCTTGGACAAAGTCATTGAAATGATCGAAAAGGATTATGCCGAAGTAAGCCGCTCGTTCGCCTATCGAAATTTCAAGCAATTACTCCTGCAATTTCGACTTGATTTAGACATTCATCATCTCATCGAAGAGAAGGTCTTTTTACTCAAATTGCGGCAGCTAGAAAGCAACCAAGAGATTCACCCTTTCCAGTGACAGCGCTTTGGCCGCATTTGACGAGAAAGCAAGTTAGCGCTCCATAGGGAAAAACCTGCTTCAGCTTATCATTTCTGAGCCAAATGCTCACCCCAAACGAGTGAACCAAAAAATGCAGGGGCCGAATCATCATGGTAACCGGATCGTGGTGGATGTAATGTGTAGCCACTGCGCCTCCTAGCCAGGCCGTTAGAAGAGCCGCGCCAAGAACAGATGTTTTTGGAAAAGCATACAGGGCCGTAAACACCAACGATACAATACCTAGATAAAGCACAGAGACTCTGGGTAGCCCATTCCGATGGCACCTTGAACGGCCATTTCCGTACCTACAAGATTATTGATGGCGCCCATGGCAAACATGAGGATGACTGCACCTTGAAGAATGTAAGAAGTCCATAAAACTCCTTTTGATCTGTTGCTAGTTGCCGTTTCCATGATGTTTAATTTTTAAGCCAAAGTAGTCCAAATTGCCTTTGATGTTTATGCGCAATTTGCTTAGTACTAGCCATTACGAACCTCGAAATGGAGTTCTCCAAATTGATGTCAAGTATAATTGAAGAGAAGAAATATAAACGTCTCTTATTTTTGAGGTTAAACCAATCCGTGGGTTTAGGGTTTTTACGAACTCATGTTCTAGCTCATTATACAATTTTGCGGCAAAAAGGTTATTCGAATTGAAAATATTTAATTAAGATTATTATATAAATACAGGTAGAGCAATGATATTAATATGGAAAAATAAGGGGGATTTTAATCCCTGTTTATGTTGTTACAACTTTTGTATCTATTGCGACATTAAGTGGAGTTTTAAAAAGAAATATAGGTGGCATATTTGCTAACGATTATAATATTCAAATTACTTTGGGTTTAACTTTTTTAAGCTCTGGACTTTGGACATATTTAACAAGTGAGGAATTTGTCAAAAAAGATGGACAAAAATAAAAGTTGATTTTGAGAATAAATTCTTTCTGATTCCCCCAGAACTTACCAGTAAGATTTAGCAACCGCCAGAGTAAGTCTATCGAAAATCCTTTCACCGAAACGTCTACGGTTGAGTTTGTAACAAAACTCATTTAGATAGTTTTGCAAGTACTTCCCTTTTATCTTGTGGAATATACCCAGTAAAGTGCGTTTAGCGTTGCTTATAGCAATATGTACCCATTGCAATGTTGTTTTGGTAGTGTTTGCATCCGATTTCTGTGTAATGTGCATCTCCACGTGCTTTGCAATGTCTACATAACTGGTGCTTTTATCTGAGAAGACGATGTTTTTCTGATTAAAGTTCTCTTTCACCAACTCAGTGAGAGTATCTGAGTTGTGGTCTTCAATAACCTTCATTGTGAAGTACCCGGCACTGTCTCGAACGTACACCAGTTTCTATGTCTTCCAACGGGGTAGACTATGCCATTACGGCACCTGAGCCTGTCGTTGACTTCGCCCTTCCTCGCTTGATCTTCACATGTTTTGAAGTGGCCTTTTCAAAGTAACCTTCATCAAATTCCCACTGCACCATCCAACTGGTAGAGGGCATCGCGCTTCCCATCGCATGGCGAATTTTATGCATCAGACGCCATACTGTATCGTATTTTGGATGATCTAACTGACGTTGTAATTCCGATGCTGAGATACTCCTTTTTACTGAAGGTCATAAAGGCCATGGCTAGATACCAGGTGCGCACGCTGACTTTCGAGCCTTCCATAATACTACCACTTTTCAATGTGGTGCGGAAGCCACATTCAATGCACTGCCATTGCCATTTGGCCCGAAGCCAATAATGGCGCTCACCTCGAGCAGTGTTTACACTTAACACCTTCGGTTTCGCGCTGAGCACGAAAATGTTCTTTACCAGCTTGTTTCTGTGGGAAATTGTTTGGTGAATTCTAAGATGTTCATCGGGCTTTCGTTTATTTAGAAGCACGAATCAACCATATCAGAATGTAATCTATTTACGTTGTGGTAATTTGCGGGGGAATCAGATTCTTTTTCATTCAAATGACAGTATGGGGATATATCTTTCTGGCGGCTGGCTTGGTTTTTCTTATAAATGGCTTAATTGTCACTATCGAATAATATTATATTCTCGCCTCGCGCGCGCTTGTATCGCGTGGACATGGTAACCTTGCTCCCAAGCTGGAGGCTATTCCGCTATCCATAGCTAGAGCCATTGGAGAGCATTAAAAAAAAGAAAATTCCCGATTGACCAGAATACTAGAACCTGAACATAATCGTTGGACCAAAAAATTCACAAAATGACAAGACAACCAACTGGAAAAATTTTGCTCGGACTGATTTCTGTTTTGATCATCACAACAAGTTGCACAACAACAAGAATCGCGACATTAACGACTGACGAGAACGAAAAAATTGAACTATTCACTTCAAACCTTCCACAACGCGACTACATTGAGATTTGTTACATTGAAACTAGCGGGGGAATTTTTCATACGCCTCAAAACCTCCTAAACGGACTAAAAAAGAAAGCAACGGAATTAGAGGTAGACGCGGTCATTAACATAAAATACGACTTCCAAGCTTGGTATCCAATAGCTTCAGGAATTGCCGTGAAGTATAAAGAATAGAAAAAAACGCACCTCGACAACCTTTCGCGCGCGGTTGCACCGCGCACATTGAATCACGCTTTCCATTCTTGTTTGCGCTGTTTGAAACTAAAAAAATGATATTTTGTACGTTCAATAACCTGTTCCACAAAGCCGCCCGAGCCAAGCCACGAGCCAATTTTAAGACAGGTATAACTAAGTTATTCAATGCATAAACGAATTGGAAATGAAACTGGCGCCTAAAGCGATTTTACAAATTCAAAAACCAGTAGAAGAAGTTTTTGAAGGGATAGTCAATCCACAGAAAATGACGAAATATTTCATTTCGGAGAGTAGTGGAAGATTAGAAACGGGAAAAGATGTGGTTTGGAAATTTCCGGAATTTGATGACACCTTCCCAATTACCGAGGTTAAAATTGAGGCCAATCGTAGCATTTCCTTTGTCTGGGACCCGGAGACGGTTGTGGTAATTACCTTAGAAAAACTACCAGACCAAAGCACCATCGTAAGGGTAAAGGAAGACGGCAAAGACATAAGCGAAGAAAACTTGAAATGGGCCTTAGAAAATTCGGGAGGGCTGGGCGAATTTCCTAGCTTGCATGAAAGCCTATTTGGAGTATGGAATCCAACTTCGAAAAGGAGCCTTTGACTTTATGCGAAAAGATTAAAACCTTTCCTTGAGCGAGGTTTCACCACGTGTTTTGTGGCCCTCATTCCGTTAATTTCACTCTCCGTTGGTAGGCAGAATTAGCTTTGAAAACTGCGCGAGCCTCTAGTGCAAAAACGAACACCCATATTATGACAGCAACAATGGAAGCAAAAGGCGCATCGAATAATTTGAAAAGCAATCAGTCGCTAAGCGTCCGCCAGAAGATGATGATTGGCATGTTTTGTTGGGGTGTTCAGTCTTGGCACCAAGCCGAAATGTTTAAGGATAAAGGTTTCGACCGGAAGTATCTCGATGCCAAGAAAGCGCTGCATACCGGGCTGGTCGCATATGGCTTGGGCATAGTGCTTTTTGTTCTCTACTTGCAGTTGTAAGAAAGGAAAGTACCCGCGCCATTACATCGCCTTCGTTTTGTATTCACTAATTCCAATTCAAACCAACTCATCAACTCGATTACGGCCATAAAAAAGGGCCTTCAGTTGATGAAAGCCTTTTTGAAAAATATGGTAGCCCCGAGCAGAATCGAACTGCTATCTAAAGTTTAGGAAACTTCTATTCTATCCGTTGAACTACGGGGCCAAATCGAGCTGCAAATATATCAGCATCCTAAAACCTTAGATAGATATAAGTACATCTGTTTTGAAAGTAAAAAGCCACATTTAATGTCGTTTTAATCTCAGTTTTATGTTAGCTTCATTTGCTTCCATGAACTTGCCGCTCAAATAAAACGGTATGAAAGTAAGTGTGATTGTTACCACCTATAACTCAGCAGAAAACCTGCGTACATCGATTCCTTCGGTATTAACACAAGATGGAAATGGCAGCGAATTTGAATTGGAAATAATAGCCGTGGATAACTGCAGTCAAGACAGCACCTTAGACGTTTTAGCTTCCTACGGCATCATTACGCTGCAAAACAAACGCAACACAGGTGGGCCAAATCGCGGGCGAAATAGAGGAATGGAAATTTCAACAGGCGATGTCATTTGCTTTTTGGACGATGATGACGTTTGGGCGCCCAATAAGGTTAAGGAGCAATGAAGTACATCAAGCAGGTACCCATTGTTACCTGCGCCTACTTAACCGTCAGCAAGCAAGATCAAAGTGAATATCTGCGTGGTGTGAAAGCAGATGAAATCACTTACTACGAACAAGATCAAACCTTTTTAGCCAAGCTAAGACGCGATCCGAAGGCTCAAAACTCTTACATGAGTACCATCATGATTTCCTCCGATTTGAAAAACGTACGTTTTGAAGAGCATTTTGGAAGTCATGATTTTGATTGGTTGCTGCGTTTGTTTAGAAATCAATCTTCCATTCAAATCAATAGAAACTTGGCTACGCGTTTTGTGCATACGTCCAATTTGAGTCGAACAAGTGCTTTCCGAGTGGTTGACTATCATTTTGCCATGCTTACCATCGAGTCTTATTCCGATTCATTTCCGAAAGAGTGCAAACTCTGCGCAGAGCGACTCAACGCAACACGGGCAAAATTTCACTACGAAATGGGGCAGATGGATATCGCTCGGAGGTTCTTTAAAAAGTCTCAATGGGAAGTGAAAACGGCACTCTATTATATGAGCACATATATCGGCAGCGATTGGGTGCGAAAAAATCACCACGTGTACGGATAAGAGTAATGTGACTAAGCGTTGATTATTTCCGCATATTTGATTTTTCAGATATGAGCGCTTATTCACGAACATCGGTATTTAGTCTTTTGATCGCAACGGTCTTAATAACTGCCTGCAACAATTCTGGTGAAATAAACGTGAAAAATCTTCGTACAGATTTTACGATTGAAAACATCTATTGGGGCGAGGTCTATTTAGGTGGAAACCTCAAAGCAGGTCAAGAAACGGGATTGGTGAAAATCAAGCGATCGGATGAAAAGCTCCCTGCTTCGAATCCCTTATACTTTAGCATTGAATCAAGCGGAGTCGAGGCCTTTGTAACGGCAGAATTTTACCACCTTGACAAGGACGATCAACTCTTGATCGTTATAGCTGACACTACTGTTATTCACGAATTACCCGATAAAAGACACTAGCGCTCGATGATCATTTTTCGCGTTTGAGCGAAATTATTTCCAGACATTGTCACGAAGTAAACTCCAGCACTTTCTTTCAATTGAAACTTCTCGGCAAAAGCGCCATGCACTTGAATGGTCTTGTTCAAGATTAATTGACCGGCCACATTGTGAATTTGAATCTGAATTGGCCCGTAGTGATTGAGCAATTCTAAATAGAAACTTCCGCTGCTTGGGTTAGGGTAGAGGTTCATCGAGGCTTGGCCAATTTCGCGCATGCCCAAGGGATACAATTCGCCATTGATAAGCTCAAACGTGTCGCCACCGATGATAGCTACAGGGACGTCATTGATGGTCGTCCAAATGGTATCGATCGTCATTGCGCCAGCAGCAAATGCGAAGTCAATTTTATTTCCGAATTCGCTTTCAATGGATTTTGCTATTCCTCCATCATTCCAAATTCGAATGTATCCGCTGCCTTGATCAGGCCATGCCCAGTAAGAAAGGCCGTCATCTTCCGAATCGGTGACTTCCAAGCGATAACATCCGGTATCCAAAGTCAAGGTGTCCCAATAGATGGTGTTGGGCGCGAGATTGCTTCCAACTTTAGAGAAAATCGCTTGATTTTTCGAATCGTAGACCGTCACATTATTTTCATCATGGAAGGTATTTGTCTTGTATTGAATGATGATTTCTCCCTCGTAAACGGGTGGTAAATTGAAGCTGGAGGTATAGCTGTTGTTGACTTCGTTCCCATCTGTTCCTCCGTTTGGTTCGCTCACAGTTGCGATAAACTTGTTGCTTCCATTGCCCATGTAAAAGGCCCCGTCTTGAAAGGGAAGTTCTACTTCTTCTTTCTCAAGGAAACCCAAAGAACCCGTCCAGTTGTAAACCTTAGTTAGGCCACCGGCTACTTTATAAGAAATCTTAGCGCTTGTAAGTGGTGTCGATCCATTGTTTCGCAACACCACGGTTGGGGCGAAACATACCGGATTCATTCTTGAATAATAACCAACATTCGAAGGTTTGATGACGTTATAAATTTCCGCGTCAAGCGTTTGCGCTGGCTCATCGTATTGAAATACGTGCATGGCCACCACATAATTACCATTACCCATTCCAACATTGGTTGATGGAACTGGCGTTATGCGGTAATCTAATTGATAACTCGAGCCTGAAACCATCGATGTAATGTCATATTCGTAATCCTTAACGACATCACCTGGACACCAACCTTCACGCGCACCAGGCCATGTGCCACCTTGTGGGTAAACAGGATTCAACGCACATTCATGCGTTTGCCAAATGTGCCAGTTTGTTGCTTCACTGTTGTTTACATAAAGGAAGTGGGTGTTGTCTTTCCATTCGCAGCAATGCGGATAACTACCATTATTGCTATTATGTCCGTGGCCTGTTAAGCGGGCCAAAACCTTTTGTCTCGATGCGTCAGGGTGCACATTTACCGTGATCGGTTCTAATGCTACATCGTCATCCAATGCGGCATAAGAAATTGATCGCATCGGACCCCAAGGTCGGGTAAGTTCCACAACCTTCGCAGGAGGTGTTCCTTCTATCATCACGAATTTCAAATCCAACAATTCTTGTTGATTTCCAGATGAGATATCTACAGAATCATGCAATAAAAAAGCATAGTCCGTTACGTCATAAACCCATGTGAATCCGCCATTTCCGAGCGAAAGACCAATGCCATATGGCGTGATAAATCGACCTATTTCATATCGGTCTACCACCTCAAAAGGAGGTAAGAAATAAGTTAACTCTGAATTGTACCAGGTTTGAGTGCCAGCAAAGTAGGTTGAGTCAATGGCTTGTCCGGAAGGATTATAGACATGCGTCCAACCCTGAGGATTTGGATAGCTCGCTGAAACAGCATCTACAAAATTCCCATTCACAGCATATTCAACGATGGAATAAGGTGGGTGAATAATGGTGTCGCTATGGATTGTTGTTGCGTAGCTGCTTTCATATTGACCTTGTGAAAAGCTGATAGAAGGAGCAATGTTGGTTTTGTTGAATGCGCGAAAAAGTTCATCACCGCTATAGTTGCTTACTCGTGGGCTTCCATGCCAAAAACCTTCAATTGAACCAGGTGCCGAATTGATCAAGTTATACCCATCATCAAATTTGAAATAGATCATCAAATCAGAATAACTTGGATGGGAATTGGTAATGTCCTTGTTCATCCAATTGGCAATTTCATTGGCAGTCAGTTCCTTTTTCCATACTTGAAATTCATCTACTTTCCCATAGAAAGGATTACTTGTCATACCGCTTCCGATGATGAGGTTTTTTAATTTTCCTACGCTGCGGTTTAGATCGCCACCCGATTTCCAAACTGAACCATTTAAGTAGATTTTCATTTGGCCAGTTGCCGCATTTTTTGTGAAAGCCCAATGATTCCACTTGCCTTCATAGTCGCCTGCATTGGCCGCTTTATTGATACGGTCATAACCACTTCCGCTCCCTGCATCCCAATAAATTGATCCGTTGCTCCAAGGCAGATGAACGTTTACAGAACGGTCACCTTCAAAGTCAACCCCTTCAAAAATGGATGTGTTTGCAGGTAAAACATCTGCGTCACCATTCGCCCAAAAGCTGACGGTTATTTCGTCTTCGAAATCAACATTGCTCAAGGGAATTTCGATTCGATTTCGATCTGGTCCAAATTCCGCGTATCCGTCATTGTTGCCCAATACATACAGTGATAGTGAATCGGTTTGCGTTCCAGCAATGAGCTGCGATAACGCGCTCGTTTCAGCATTTGTATAAGATATATCCACTAGAAGGTTGGAAGCTCCATTCCAAACAAATGGCGTGGTAAGATTTAAGGTTTGAAGTCCGGTACCACTAAAACTGGTGTTTTCATCGTAAACGGTAGTCAAGGATAAATCCTCCAAGCTATTCAGGCTAGAGAAGGTGTAGTTTCTCAATCGAATGGTTAAATGATCGACATTGCCTCCAAGTTGGTTTATGTCAAACGTGATTCGGTCTATGGTGTCAATCGCCAGTCCAGCGTTAGTTAAAGCAGAAGATTTGATCAGAAATTGAAATCTTGACGCTGCTTGGCCGCTAAAAACGTTGGAAGTAGTGTTGCTCCCATTATAGAAGTTATAGCTGTTTTCGCTGATTACACTATCAATCGATCTTGAGTTTTGTTGCCATTGGTAAACATCATGCATGGCCACATTGTGCGAATAAGCTGTGTCTAAATCGTATCCTCCAAAAAGCCGAAAAGGATGTGCACTTTGAGTAGAATCCATGACCCCAGTATGGTCATAAACGAAGGTGTAGGTGAGGTAGTCCCATTCGCCACATGGATAATTATCTTGGGTAGTGGCGGCATCACACTTTAATGTTTTATACATCAAAATCTTTCGGAACGATTCGGTTGATGCCGGGAATTCATAAACGCCTCTGCGTTTTGTAATATCTGAAAACGTGAATGTTTGAACCGTTGTAGTATCCTGACTTAAAGCGTCAAGTGGTAGGGTGAAAAACAGTGCAACGGCAACGGAAAGGATTAATCGGATGGACATAAGATGGGTTTAAGTCAAACAAATATAATCCCATAGGCCGCCTATGGCTAGGCTGAATTCCCAATAAAAACGAGCAAAAGATGATTGCTAAGCCATAGAAGCGGCAGGCGTATTCCCTAGCATGTGAAGCATGCGAGCGTGTTCAGCAACTGCCTCGCGGAAGCGCGCGATGCTGTTGTAAGGCACGTTAAATTCTTGAGCCGTTTCCTTAACGATTTTTGAAATGTGCCGATAATGCACGTGACAAATATTTGGAAAAAGATGGTGCTCCACTTGAAAGTTTAAACCACCGACATACCAAGATAGTAGTCGATTTTTTGGAGCAAAGTTGGTCGTGGTAGAAAGCTGATGAACAGCCCAATTATTCTCGACCAATCCATC
>CALSPD010000002.1 GCA_943788145.1 uncultured Flavobacteriales bacterium | reverse complement strand
TTGCACTAAGCTTAATTATCTCGCCTTTCTGCGCTCAAAACAGCCCCTACAAATCAATTCCTGAGCGAGAAACAGCTTATCCATCGCTTGTTTTTGAATTGAATGATGAGTTGAAGCTTGAGCTCTTGACGGCACCTGTTGAAGGAAATCCAAATCGCGCAAGTGAAATATCCTTTGTGCTTCCGTTGCCAAACGGTTCAAGCGTAACGCTGTCGGCAGAGTATGCGCCAATAATAGCTCCAGGCTTGGCGGCAAAATATCCAGAAATAAGAAGCTATTTGGTCAAGGGTGAAGGATGTTCAGGACGTATAGGCTATACATACAAAGGCTTTCATGGCATCTTATTCACAGATAAAGGGACGGTTTATTATGACGCGCTAAATGCCTCATCGAATGAATACCATTGCTATTATCGAAACGACTACATGAATCATTTTCGCGGACAAAAGACCATCGATGCTTGGTGGATGAAGACGACCAATCGCTGGAGGCTTTGGACATTCCAGAGGTACAACGTGGAGGTCGAAGTGGCGAGCAATTGAGAACATATCGCTTAGCGTTGGCTTGCACAGGTGAATACGCGTCTTTCCACGGTGGAACCGTTTCGGGAGCATTGAGCGCCATGGTTGTTACGATGAATCGAGTAAATGGTGTTTATGAGCGTGAGTTTGCCGTTCGCATGGTCATCATCGACAACAATGACGACATCATTTTTCTAGATGGCAATACAGATCCCTACACCAACAACAGCGGTTCGGCCATGCTTGGCGAGAATCAAAGCACTTGTACTTCCATCATTGGTAGTTCAAATTACGACATGGGACACGTTTTTAGCACTGGAGGAGGCGGCATAGCTAGCCTTCGCAGTGTTTGCTCGTTTCAGAATAAGGCAAAAGGAGTAACGGGCGGAAGTTCACCAACTGGCGATCCGTTTGATATCGACTACGTTGCCCACGAAATGGGGCATCAATTTGGTGGAAACCACACACAAAACAACAATTGCAATCGATCTCAAAACCACGCTTATGAGCCGGGTAGCGCATCGACCATTATGGGTTATGCTGGGATTTGTTCTCCAAATCTTCAGGGTAATTCAGACGATTATTTCCACACGCACACTTGGAGCGAAGTCACTGATTTCATCATCAACGGAAATGGAAACGGATGTGCCACTACCACAAATACCGGAAATGCTGCACCTGTCGTCACTGTTCCAAATGGCGGGTTTTTTATTCCAATTGAAACTCCATTCTTATTGGAAGGCTCGGCCACCGATGCCAATGGAGATGACTTAACCTATTGCTGGGAACAATATGATCTAGGTCCGACTGGAAGTCCCGACAGTCCTTCTGGAGATGCACCCATTTTTCGCTCATGGGACCCTAAGGAAGAGTCTTATCGTGTTTGTCCACAGTTGGTCAACATCATCATTGGCAATACTGTTTTTGGTGAAACCTATCCTACCTATGACAGAAACCTCTCTTTTCGCCTCACGGTTAGAGATGAAAATACATCGGGTGGAGGCGTTGGCTTTGATTTAATTGAATTTGAAGCTTCGGAAGATGCTGGTCCATTTTTGGTGACTTCACCCAGTCAGGGCGAGAGTGTTGAGGCACTCAATGGCTACGAAATCACGTGGGATGTTGCGAATACGGACCAAGCGCCTGTCAATTGCCAAAATGTAAACATTGAGCTTTGCAGCTATAACTCTGGAACCCAGTCGTTGACCATTTTGGACACTCTGGCTTTAAACACTCCAAACGATGGAAGTGAAACGGTGTTTATGTCGGTTGACAACGTTGGAGGCGGAAAATACATTCGAGTGAAGGCAGCCGACAACATATTCTTTAACCTAAATGGGGGTGCGTTCAGCATTGCCGAACCTTCCGAGCTCGAAGATGTGTCTCAATCAATTTAACCCTTACGCCTCATTACGATAGCGTTTGGATGGAGTTGAATTGGAACGATGATTTCACGAACGAAAGCGCATGGTATGTGGAAAAATCCACTGGTACGAATCAAAGCTTCATACTGATCGACAGCATGCCGGCCAACTCGACCATGTATCGCGATACAAACGTCATAATGTATGGAGAAGTCTATTATTACCGCGTTTACGCCAAGAATGCCATTAGCGTGAGCGGCTTCAGCAATGAAGTGGTGTACGAGGGCTTGAGCATCGCTGAAATCAACGAACTCGAATTGACCGTTTTCCCAAACCCAAGCTCTGGTGTTTTCTACATTTCTGGTATGGAATCACGTTCCATTCGAACGATTAAGATTATTGATATGCATGGTCGATCCCTCCCAATAAACAGCCAATCTCAAACAGGAGCTTATAGCATCCAAACTTTAGCTTCTGGATGGTACTGGCTAGAGGTAATAGCAGAAAATGAGCGGAAGTCGATCTTACCAATTCAGGTTGTTAAATAGCACTTCTTCGGAATGAAAAAAGCGCGGCATTCATAAGAATGACCGCGCTTTTTAATTAGCAGTTGATCGTATTAATTTGTTAGAGCCAGCACTGGAATGTTGATGTGTTGCGCCAATTTTTTGGAAACGCTTGGATTCAAAATGCGCGAAAACCACGAAGCTTTTCTGGGAATAGTCACTACCATATCCATCTCATTTACCAAGGCAAAGTTTGCAATTGCACGTTCCACATTGTCGCTATTGATAACTTCAAAATCGTGATCTAAGTCTTGGAATTGCACATGAAGGTCATATCCGTGTTCCACCTCAGACATCGGTAATTCAGATTCATCTTTAACTACCGTCAAGAAGGTGATTTTTCCTTTGTTTTGGCCTGCTATTTTTTCTATGAGATCGACATCGTTTTGATGCACACCTGACTTCAGATCGGAAGCGAATAAAATATTCTTAGGTGCTCGATAGCCATAACTTCCAGGCACAACAATAACCGAGCAAGGCGCGTTTTGGATAACCCCAGAAGCCACGCTTCCAAGCATTACCTCACTTAACTCTAGAAAGTCACGATTGTTGGTCGCTTCATTCTTGGTCTTTCCTGGCGCATTCTCGATGCAGTAATAATTGCCCAAGCCTGTGTCTTTGAGCAGCGTATAGACCGTTTGGCAGCCATGACAACAAAAATCATGGTCGTCAAACTGTATGACCGCCTCTTGGCAAGCCTCACCACAGTGATAGCAATTTACTTTTTGTTTTGTTTGGCTCATAAAAAAAGCGAGGCCCAAAGGTGCCTCGCTTCCGATTTTGTAGGCATGATTCAGATCACCCCATTACTTGAATTGAATCAGTGCTGAATGGTCAGTTTCTTAAGTTGAACGCTGTTGTTTGCCTCAACTTCAACCATGTAAATGCCGCTGCTCAACCCGCTAATTTCTAATTCATACTTCTGACTAGAAAGCTTTTTATTAATCACAACATTTCCAAGCAGATCGCTCACTTTTATGTTGTTCATATTGGCGTCACAAACAAGTGTGAGCAAGTTGTTTGCTGGGTTTGGATACATGCTAAATCTCACCTCATTAACGAAAGAAATGCCCGTAGCAATTACAGAGAACAGCCTTGAGGTGTCGCATCCGTTTGCATCTGACACGACCACGGTATAATCTCCCTCAGCCAAGCCGCTGATGTCTTGAGTTGCGGCAGTATAGCCATCCGGCCCAGACCAAGCATACGTATAATTGCCTGCACCACCACTCGGAGTGATATCAATGGCACCATCGTTTGCAAAGTTTACCCCTTGAACCGACCCGGTGATTTGAACATTGGTAGGATTAGTAAGAACAACTTGCAATTCATGCGTATTGGTGTCGTTGTCTGTAATAGTCACAACGTAGGTTCCAGCACACAGGCCATTTGCCGTTGCCGTAGTTTGGTTATTGGCAGAAGCAGGCCAAACGTAACTGTAGGGCGGGTCAGCGCCTAGGCCTTGAACCGTTGCGCTTCCGTTGCAATCGCCATTGCAAGCTGGGTGATTCTTGCTTTCTGTGTAACCCAATAAATTGTCAATCTGAAACTCTGCGGAAACGATGTCTCCACCAGCAGCATCAGCATAGGCTGTAAGTACTGGCCATTTTTCACCATTGGCATACCATCGATAGATATGGGAAGTCGAATCGATTTCTTGGTAGAAACTCAATGGACCTCCAAACACCGGAAGATTTGCCCAAATGCTGTCTATCGTTCGCTCCTTGTAATATTGACGAATTGTGTTGGCATATTCGCCTCCTGAAGTTTCTAGCGGACCATAGGCGTCAATATTTGATGTAACCAAGTAGCGCCTTTTTATTCGTGCTTGGGTGCAATAAGCCGAAGCGCCAATATCTGCGCAATTGATGATGGTATCAATAGTCGCCTGATCGGTAAATTGGTCTGTGTATGTGGAAGGGAACTCAATTTGAGTCACATCATTAGCAATGTTTAAAGAAAGCGTGAGCGGCACGCCTACAACTCCGGCCACGTCTCCTGAAAGGCCGTCAAGCGCCATTTCGGTCGAATTTATTTTGAAAAACAAGGTGTCAGATTGTCGCTCGATGGCCATATCTGCACCAGGAAAAAGCGTTCCACTTGCTGTGTTTGTTGGGTCTTCAAAAACCAAGGTGTTATAATCATCCACCTGAAAATTAAAGCTCCAAGTTTGAGAACCAGTGGCGCCAACGTTCATCACGGTAGCTGGTTGAACATTGCCAACGATCATACTATCCCCCGCTTGACCTATATCTGCAGACGTAATGGTGATCTGGCTGAAGCCAATAGTGGCAATAAAAGCAGCGCTTATTGTAAGTAGAACTCGATTCATAGTTGTGGTCGTTAAAGCGTCAAAAGTATAGGTAACAGACGTATAAAGATTGGATAGGGTTTACAATGAATAACATTGATACGTGAACATTTTAGACTGACGTCCGATCTGATTCTTCAAACCCTACTTTTGCTCCCATGGAAACAGTTAGACAACAGAAGGTATCAAGGTTGCTTCAAAAAGAAATTGGTATTCTTTTTCAAAACACCCTATCGCACATGATACATGGTAACATCCTTTCTGTAACAGTTGTCCGGATCGCATCTGATCTTGGGTTTGCCAAGATTTATGTAAGTCCATTTCCAGCTGAAGATCCTGCGGCTTTGGTTACTCATTTGAACGAGAATTTGGGAGAAGTCACGCGTGCCCTTTATCCTCGAATAAGAAATCAATTCAGGAAAATGCCAGAAATTCGATTTTACTACGATGACTCCTTGGATTATGCTGAGCGCATCAATGAAATCTTACCTGATTAAGGCGTGAACGTTCCGTTTTCCATTGCACGCAGATACTTATTTTCAAAAGGCAATAGAAATGTCATCAACATCATTTCCGGAATTGCCGCTTTAGGCGTTGGAATCGGCACCTTGGCCATGATTATCGTATTAAGCGCATTCAATGGCTTAGAGACGCTTGTTGCCGACTTATACACTGCGGTAGACCCTGACATCCGTGTTGCGCCCATCAAAGGCAAAGTTTTTTCCATTGACTCGCTCGATGTTATTTCCGTATTGGATTGGAATGAAATTGAATCGGGGGCGCCCATATTGGAGGAAACAGCCTTCGTTCAGTTTGACGATCAACAAAACATTGTGACTTTAAGGGGCATTCCCGCCAATTATATTCCCTACTTGAAGTTGGATGATTTTGTGGTGGAAGGTGATTTGTTGTTGAATTATCACGGAGTTGAATCCACCATTGTTGGCTTTGGAATAGCGGACAATCTCAATCTGTTCATTCGAGATGAAACCGAACGGATCAAAGTGTTTGCCGCAAAACGCGATGGCTTGAAATCCATGAATCCAGATAACAAGTTCGAAACACGATACATCATGCCGGCTGGAATCGTGGCGCTGAACCCTGAGTTTGACTATAAATATTTATACACCTCTTTCGAATTTGCCGAGGATATATTAAACTATTCCAATCAGGCCTCTTATCTCGATTTAACGCTGAAAGATGGAGTAAAAGATGCGGATGTCAAGGCAAGACTACAGGCTCACTTTGGGGACGGATTTACCGTGAAAACCCGCATCGAATTGAATGACGTTATCTTCAAAACAAACGCGACCGAGAAATGGGTAACCTTTTTCATACTTAGCTTCATAATGGTTGTAGCAACCTTCAACATGGTGGGTAGTTTAACCATGCTCATCATCGAAAAGCGAAAAGACATTTCACTCCTTCGTTCTATTGGAAGCAGCGTGTCTGACATTCAGCGCATCTTTCTTTTCGAGGGAATATTAATTACCGTTCTTGGAGCAATTTCAGGCTTAGCGATTGGGGTGACCATTATCCTACTCCAACAATACCTTGGATTTTTTCCCCTTGAGGGCGGAATAGTTGAATTTTACCCTGTAGAATTAGAGGTTGGTGATGTGCTAGCGGTTTGCTCCGTTTCCCTTGGTATAGGCATTATAGCTAGTTCGATTCCTGTTGCCTTCTTGCTAAAAGAATCTCGACTTCAGGCCATTTCGACTTGATGGTTATTCGGTATTTGGTTCAAAATATCGAATAAATAATCCAGTTCATTGGTCGTTACCAACTGGGTTCTCGTTTCTTTGAAATGCGGTACACCTCGAAAGTAGTTGGCATAATGTCTTCGCATTTCAACGATGCCAAGGCGTTCGCCTTTCCATTCTATGGATCGTGTTAGGTGCTCTACGGCAGCTCCTGTGCGTTGCTCAATTGTCGGTGGCGGCAAACTTTGCCCTGTTTCTCGGAAATGCTTGATGTCGTTAAAAATCCAGGGATTACCTATTGCTGCTCGACCGATCATAACACCATCCACTCCATAGCGATTGTGCATTTCTAACGCCTTTTGAGGGCTATCGACATCGCCATTGCCAAAAACTGGAATATGAATGCGAGGGTTGTTCTTTACCGCAGCTATAAGCGACCAATCGGCCTCACCCTTATACATCTGCACCCGTGTTCGTCCATGTATGGAAATGGCCTTTATACCGACATCTTGAAGCCTTTCCGCAACTTCCACAATATGTTTTGAGCTTTCATCCCAGCCTAGTCTCGTTTTCACCGTTACAGGAAGCTTGGTGCTTTCCACAATAGCCTTGGTAAGGCTAATCATTTTTGGTATGTTCTTCAAAATCCCGGCTCCGGCTTCTTTGCAAACGACCTTTTTTACAGGGCATCCATAATTTATGTCCAATAAATCTGGATTACTGGCTTCCACAATTTCAGCAGATAAACGCATCGATTGTTCATCGCCCCCAAAAATTTGAATGCCAATTGGGCGCTCTTCATCGTATATGTCTAATTTCTGGACGCTCTTATGCGCATCCCTGATCAACCCTTCTGAGCTAATAAACTCAGTGTACATGAGGTCGGCACCGTGCTTTTTACACAAGGCCCTAAAGGGCGGATCGCTCACGTCCTCCATTGGCGCCAATAAAAGCGGAAAGTCTCCGAGTTCTATGTTGTCTATCTTGACCATTTTTGCGGTTGCAAATCTACAATCAATTCATCTTTACATGCGGCAATCCTTAAGATCAGCACATCCTACCGTTCAATTCCTCGTTTTGGTTCTTTTGGGCTTTGCAGCAACGTTTGTTTTAGGAGGTATGGCCACTGGTCTGTTTTACCTAGCGGGCTATGGCGATGAGGCGCTTCAAGCTACTCAGAATATGACTTCACCTACACCCATTCAGGTCTTAATCTTGAAATTATATCAAATTGTTCAAGCTATTGGTTTGTTTGCCGTTCCTTATATCCTCTATCGAATTGTGTTGGAGCAAAAAGGCTATGCTTTGATTCGCACTCCATTTTTAAAACCCATTTATCTGTTGGTTTTCTTGGTCGCAATGCTATCGGCCTTTCCTTTAATCAATTTCATCACTGAATGGAATGGTAATTTAGTCTTTCCCATCGACAGTGTAAATCAATGGATCCAAAGCACAGAACAAAGCGCGGAAAAGCTGATTCAAGTGTTTCTTCAAACGGATTCGTTTAGTGGTTTCCTTTTCAATCTCACCCTACTCGCATTGACACCTGCCATTGCCGAAGAACTCCTATTCAGGGGAACCCTTCAGCCATTAATGTTAAAAGCATTCAAGCAAAATTTCCACATGGCCATTTGGGTCACGGCCTTTTGGTTTTCCTTCATTCACCTACAGTTTCTTGGCTTCTTCCCTAGGCTCCTACTCGGTGCCGTTCTAGGGTATGCTGCACATTGGTCTGGGTCTTTGCTGCTTCCTATGCTAGGCCATTTTGTTTTTAATGGCTTAGCCGTAACGCTCGCTTATTTCATCGGAACAGAATCGTTGTCCAAAGACATTGAAACGTTTGGAGCGCATAGTGACGACATCCTATTCACAGCATTAAGCGCGGTAATTGTATTAAGTGGAATGTGGTTGATTCGCTCGCGATCCACTTTTAACGTTGTCGAAAATGAAGATCCCGAAAACGCATCATTGGATAGCCTTTGAGTTAAGGCCATAAAAAAGCCCTTCGATCAAGATCGAAGGGCTTTTCTCAAACTTTCGTTCTAAATTAGAACTTATTCTTGTCAACTTTTTCTCTTGTTGAATAGCTTATCTTAAGTGATTGCACCTTTCTTAGTTGCTGCTTCACATCTGTAACGATTCCCATTTTAGTGTCTTCATCCACTTTCAATGAAACGGTTATTGCTCCTTGAACTTGTTCTGGTCTATCTGCTCTCTTTTGAATCACATAGTCCTGAATATCATCGACAGTAGCAAAGTCATCGTCCAATTGAATCTTTGGAACGGTACCATAAAGCGCGGTATTCGTAGGCTCTCCGATGTAGATATAATCCACAAGTGAGCGATCCTCCAGTTTTTCAATTTCAGTGGCCTCTGGTTGATTTAACTTAATCTTCAAATCAACTTCACGCATTACCGTTGTAACCATGAAGAAGAATAAGAGCATAAACACGATATCGGGAAGCGAGGCGGTAGAAACCGCTGGCGTGCTCTTATTGCCGTCTTTTTTAAACTTTGACATCTTAGTTTCCTGTTTCTTTTGGTTCTGCTTCAGATATACGCTGCGGATAAACCTGACGAACAGCCTTCACCTTTTCCTTAGCAGGTTCTGCTTCGCTTGGTAAATCACTTTTAGCTAAATCTTCCAAAATGCTGTATTTGGTTCCAAATTTCTCCAGTGAAAGCTGGTCACGCAACTCATTATACGCTGCCTCTAATTCATTTTGTACCTGAATATAAAGCTTGTACGAAGTCCCGTTGTCATTTTGTAATGAGATTACCTGCTTCGACACAGGCATCTTTCCCAACAAATTGACATCAACTTCCTTAAACTCAGGAAGTTCATCTTTTCGATTTGGATTAGCAATAAATTCCTTTGCTGCCTCTCTTAGTTGACTGATATCCATTAATTCGCCCTCAACCAATAGTTGGTCATTGGCATTTGCCAACACCACAAAGACATTTCTGTCTTTAATCGGGGGAGGCGGCTCTTGGGTATCAATCAATGGCGGTGGTAGTTTTCTAGACAACCCCCAGCTACTATCCATTGTAGTAGTAACTAGGAAGAAAACCAACAGAAGGAAGGCAATGTCTGCCATCGATCCCGCGTTGATTTCTTGTAATTCTCTTTTATTCCTTGCCATAGTTTTTGTTTTCTTCTATTTAAGCAACCTCGAAACAGAGGCATACACAATAGACAATACGGCCAATACTAGGAGGATATAAAATGATATCAATCCCATTCCGACCATTCTCGATGTAGATTCCGTTACATCGCCATAAGACTTAAGTACTTCTCCTGAAGCTAATACGTAGCTTACTACGAATACTAAAATCATTGCTCCTATGCCGATGGCAGTCCCTTTCATCTTTCCTGGGTCTGAAACTGCCGTCATAGCCGTTCCAGCCAGCGCTGCGATTAAGGTGATTACCAAAAGGAAGTATGAAAACCCAATGAATAGGCCTTCTGCTCCACAATTGACACAACCATCCTCAGTCGTTTCGATTCCCATAGTCATGATCATCAGGATTAACCCAATGGCCATGAAAGCGAACATTACTATTTGATTTACTTTTTGAAACATGCTGCTTCTTATTTTGTCATTTGATGCTTGATCATTATGTCAATCAGTGAAATAGAAGCATCTTCCATTTCGTTGACAATGCTATCAACCTTTGCTACGATATAGTTATAGAATACTTGAAGTACCATCGCTACCAAAAGTCCAGAAACTGTTGTAATCAAAGCGACTCCAATACCTTGAGCAACGATACCCGGAGAAATATTGTTTGCAGCGGCAATCGCATCAAAGGCTCCAATCATACCGATTACTGTTCCGAAGAATCCAAGCATTGGCGCAAGAGCAATGAACAATGAAATCCAAGAAAGTCCCTTTTCAAGTTGACCCATTTGCACACTTCCATAAGAAACAACTGATTTTTCCACCATTTCAATGCCATGATCTGCTCGGTCTAGTCCTTGGTAAAAGATGCTAGCTACTGGTCCTCGCGTGTTTCTACAAACTTCTTTTGCTGCTTCAACACCGCCACTTTGAAGTGCGCTGTCAACTTCTTCCAACAGTTTTGTTGTATTTGTCGATGCCATATTCAAGTAAAGAATACGCTCTATACTCAACGCTAGTCCAAGAATTAAACATATTAATACAATCGACATGAAGAATGGACCACCATCGATGAATTTTTGTTTGATCGCTTGGTGAAGGCTCATTTCTTCTTCGACCACATCAGCCTCAGCTTCTGCTTCCATTTTCACTTCTGGTTTGGCAGCGGGCTTTGGTGCGGCTGCGGCATTTGTGTCCGTTGTAGCCGTCACTGGTTCTTCTCCAGCTGGCGCAACATCTGCCTGAGCGAATGACACATTGAAACCAATACACAACAACGCTAAAGTCATTGTAAGAGATAAAAAGATACGTTTCATATTCACGATTTTGGATTTGCTTATTTACTTAAAAAGTGGCTTGTATTATTATTTCGGATGCCAAACATAGGAATGTGCTTTGAAATGCCGCTTTATGCCAACATGAAATTTTTGTTCTGGCAGCTATTTAAACGAAAAAAGACATCAATTTCATTCCTGACATCAATAAACGCAGAATTTCACCTTGGATTTGACAAGATCGCCAAGAATGATTCTACGGCAACTTTAAGTCAAAGAACGGCATTTTGGCAATCGAAACCGAGAAGCATTCTCCTTCCATTTAGAAATAAATAGGCCTTCACGATGCTTATCGATCACTTTTGGAAGCCAATAGTTATCATTTTTAATATCGCGATTAGTCGATAAAATAGCTGTTTTACCAAGGTTTATTGCCATATTCGTTTTTCACAGAAACCAAACGCCATGAAAAAAACGCTACTCTTTGTCTGTCTTTCTTTCTTTATCAGTACTTCTTGGTCGCAAAACTTCTTATACGACACCACCACATCCATCACAATTACCGATGATGCCGATGGGTTGTATGAATTTAGCCTTCACTTCCTTCCATCAGATTCATCTGACATTACATTTAAATGGCAAAGGCTAGAAAACACGCTCGATACCAATTGGAGTTACTCGCTCTGCGACTATAATAATTGCTATACGGACATTCCCGATTCTGCAAAAATGGCCCGTTTAACAATGGCTAAATATGAGGATGGCGTTTATGGATTCTTTAAACTTTTGGTTAATACAGATGAAGTCCCCCGATCCGGCACATTGAGGCTTTGGTTATACGATTCGGCAAATGTAACCGTAGGCGACACTGTAACTTTTCACCTTATAACGAATGAAGTGATTGACACAACAGATACGACAGGCGCCACAGGACTTGGAGCTATAGAAGCAAATCAATTTCAAATTTTCCCAAATCCAGCACTTAATGAAATCACCATTTTTGGTTTGGACATTCAAAGTTTTGAGGTAATTGACATCCTTGGCCGTACCATTATGGATGGGAATAACTTGACCAACAATTCAGCACAGCTTGATATTTCGAGGCTAAATCCTGGCACATACTTTATTCGAGTGCTCACGAGCGAGGGCAGCTATCGTATGGATACTTTCATAAAACAATAACTTCATTTCAAGACATTCACCCTTTTTGAAACAAGCCTTATGTATTGCGCTTTTTTTTGGGTTCATGAATTGGTGTGTCGCTGAAACCGTTTCCTACACTCTATTCATTAATTCTGGGATTTACACAGCGGTTGACAGCGCTCAGTTTCCAGCTTCGGCTTTTAATTTAACGGCTGAGTTTAGTCCAGAAAACGCAAGAATCATAGCCTCTTCTGGTGACACGATTCATCTGCGCATAATCAATAATGATAGTCTAGTGCATGGATTTAGTATTGACGATAAGGTGCCGCTGCTGAACATAGCCGTTGGCGATACGGAGGAAGTTGAATTTCATTTTTTCGAAGCTTACATAGCGAGTATTTATTATGACCCTTTAGCCTATCCCACTAACGTGGCGCTCGGGTTGGCGGGTATGATTTATATTGCACCAAGCCATGCCTCAACCTTTTATTGGAACCTAAAGGAGTTTAATAAATCTTGGGCTTCAATTCTTGCAACTGGTAACTCGGTTGACTGGGCAAATTACTATCCCGATTATTTCACAGTTAATGGACGAAGCAATCCAAACATTAACCTCGATTCTAATGCCCGCATCGTAGGCTCCGTTGGGGAAACCATTCATATCATAATCGCCAATACCGGGCAATCGGTTCATTCGCTTCATTTTCATGGCTACCACGCCCAAATTCTATACGCTAGTGAAAGCCCGAATTATGTTGGTAGAATTAAAGACACGTTTCCCATCAAGTCGATGCAGACAATGATCCTTGAACTAATTCCGGACAAACCTGGTGAATATCCCGTTCACGATCATAATCTGGTTGCGGTTTCAGCCGGAGGAATTTATCCAAATGGTATGTTTCTAACCATGCTTATCCAATGAGAAGCCGATTCATACTTGCCCTGGTATTTACCTTTCTCGGAATTATCCCATTGTTAAGCCAAACAACCGTTTCACTCATTGGCCGAAATACAGGCACAAAGGTTTTATCCGATGGAAACAAGATTCGCGTTTTTGGCTTCACCCATGATTTTGGCGAAAACCCAAGCGTTCCTGGGCCTACCATTGAAGGTTTTGAAGGCGATTCGATCCTCATTGATTTCTGGAACATAAGCCAAGGCGCACCGCATACCATCCACTTACACGGCCTTGATGTAGACCAAGCAAATGATGGCGTACCTCATTTATCTTTTGAGGTACATCACATGGACCACGGATATTATCGATTTAAAGCCCCACACCCTGGCACCTATTTATATCATTGTCATGTGGTCTCCAGTATTCATGTTCAAGCCGGAATGTATGGGCTGGTGATCATCCGTCCCAAGAACGACACGAATGTGACCTGGGAAAATGGATATTCCTTCCACACGGAAGCAACACTATTCATGTCAGAAATAGACACCTTTTGGCACCACGATTCGGTCTTATTGCACGAATACGACACCAGCATGAGCCACCATATGGTTGCTTTACCAAAATACCATCCTCAACATTTTTTGGTTAATGGTAAAAGCAATTGGCAATTGGACAACCAAATCATTCAGGGGAAGGCAAATGCGAACATCTACCTGCGATTAGCGAATATTGGATACTTCTACAACCGCGTCATTATACCTAAAGGGCTCCATGGTCTTTTGATAGACTCCGATGGACGGCCATTGCCTAATGCGTTACAATCGGACACCATTGAAGTATTTCCTGGAGAACGATATGGGATGATCTTAGCTCCAACCGAAGAAATGGATGATTCTATTGTGGTGCAATACATTAATATGAATACAGGCACCATAGCCAATGAGCAGGCAGTTGCCATCCAAATCGAGGGTTACCTCGGCATCGAGCATCCAAGTAGTCAGGCTTATTCCCTTTGGCCAAACCCTTCTTCAGGGTCATTTTACTTAAGTGGCGCCCCGACTCCCTGTACATTCCGTGTTTTAAACTCGACCGGGTCATTGCTTTTTCAAAAGGAAACCACAGAAACATCGCCAATCCAAATTTCATTGGAGGCTCATCCGGATGGGATATATTTTATTCAGGTGATTTCAGCGCAGGGGTCATGGACTTCGAAAATTATCAAGCAATAGGACGCTGATATAAGCACGCGGCCAATTTTCTTCTATTAAAAAACAGTACAGTTTATGATTTCCATCATGTTTTAAAACATGATCCGTGAATTGCTTTGTCCCGTTAAAAAAGTAACACCTACTAAAATGAAAAACCTAATAATCTCAATGTTGATCGTGCCATTCTTTTGGTCTTGCGGTCAAAACGGTGGTGGTGAGACAACCGCACCAGAAAACACTTCGAATGAAGTCGAACAAGCCCTTACTCCCGGACAAGAGGGTGTGAATAATGGAGAATCCACTCCAAACATTCTGCAAGTGGCAGTAGGCTCAGCCGATCACACTACGCTCGTTGCAGCCGTTAAAGCGGCCGAACAAACAACAGCTTTAGCCAATAATGGCCCTTTAACCGTATTTGCTCCTACCAATGCAGCGTTTGATGCGCTTCCAGCAGGAACAGTTGAAAGTTTGCTTGAACCAGAAAACAAAATGAAGCTTATTTCAATTGTTCAATTCCATGCGGCTCCTGGAAGTTATGATGTAAGTCAGTTAAAAGATGGTCAAAGTTTATTTGTCGCCTCTGGACACAATATAAAAGTTGAGGTAAAAGATGACGGAACTTATGTGCACGGAGCAAAAATTTTGGGAACGGTCAAGGCATCGAATGGAATCGTTCATGTTGTCGACAAAGTCCTTTTACCTAACTAATTCGCAATCAACACTCAATCAACAAACATGAAAAAGTCAAACATTCTAATCGTTTCTTCAATCACAACCCTTCAGCTCAGCATCTTGCCACTTGCGTTTGACACTGTGCAAGCAGCCGTTTGTCCCGGTGATAGTTTCAATTTCAATGGTCAAATCATTTATTCAGCGGGAAACTACAACCATATATCAACCGCAGCCAACGGTTGCGATTCAACAACAACGCTTTTATTAAGCATCCTTCCGCTGACTTACGATACGGTTGCGGTCGCCATTTGCGATGGCGACAGTTTTGAGTTCAACGGCCAAACCCTCGGGATTACAGGCTCATATACCTACATCACTGCTGGATCAAACGGCTGCGACTCAACAACTACCCTACAATTGAGTGTAATGCCCCACGCCTCTACCGAAGTATCGGCATCAATTTGCCCAGGCGACACCTTCCTCTTTAATGGGCAATTCCTGACCGAGTCTGGCACCTATTATCATGTAGAAGCCGCAAGCAACGGCTGCGACTCAATCGTTACCCTAACCCTTGATGAGCTTCCCACATCTTCGGGCTCGTCTGAACAGCATATGTGTCAAGGTGAAAAAATCACGTTTGGCAGTCAGTCCATTACCGAAGCTGGTTCTTATACCGAAGTGTTTAGCGCTGCCAATGGATGCGATTCTACACATCATTTGACCGTGACCACTTCTACCATAGAATCCAAAGTGGGCATATTCGGAGACACGTTAAAATCCATCTTTCCTGCGCATGTTTATGAGTGGGTGAAATGTCCTTCGTACAGTCTTACTGGGATTTACACCCCTTATTTCATCCCGGGCGATTATCAATTTTATGCGCTGGTTGCATACGACAGCAACGGCTGCTCCGATACGAGCTGGTGCTTTAAAGTGTCTCCAAATAGCATAGAAGAAGATACAGAAGACGCGTTCATTCCTTATCCAAATCCTGCCAGCGATTGGGTTCAAATCGACAATCGGTCAGGTGAACAAGCTGCTGAATGGTATGACGCACTCGGTCGATTAGTGCTTATAAATGCATCCGTCAACGGACTTCTAGTTACGCCAAAAACGACTGGTGTTTACCTTCTACGTCTTCAATCAGGAGGGCAAACGGAGCGCCACAAGGTTGTGGTGAATGGGAGGTAGCGCTGAAATTCTAACCTGTTGGATTACCCAGCTTCATCGTAAAAGCAATGCGTTTTCTCGAAGCGTCCACTTCCAACACTTTCACCCGAACTTCTTGATTGAGCTTTACAATTTCGAGTGGATCGCTCACAAAACGGTCTGCTAGTTGCGAAACATGCACCAAACCATCTTGCTTTACCCCCACATCTATGAAAGCGCCAAACTTGGTAATGTTCGTGACAATGCCCGGCAAAATCATCCCGACTTGCAGGTCATTTAAGCTGCGTACGTCTTTCGAAAACTCAAACAACTTAGCCTTTCCTCGCGGGTCGCGGCCTGGTTTCAGCAGTTCGGCAGCTATGTCTTTTAACGTTGGTAAACCGACTTCTTTGGTCTCATATCGCTCTAAATCGAGCGCGGTCAACACTTCCTTATTGCCCATCAAGTCTCTTACATCGAGCTTGGCGTCTTTTCCCATTCGAGATACAATGGCATAGCTTTCAGGGTGCACCGCGCTGTTGTCCAATGGATTCGTTGCGTCTGGAATCCGCAAAAAACCAGCGCACTGTTCAAAGGCCTTGGCCCCGAGTCCAGCCACTTTCATCAAGTCTTTTCGGGAAGAAAACGGCCCATTCTCATTTCGGTGGGCTATAATGGCTTGGCTCAACTTCGGACCAATGCCACTCACATATTGCAGCAAATGTTCGCTGCTCGTGTTGAGGTTTACGCCCACACTATTCACGGCACTAGCCACTGTAGCATCCAGCTTTTCCTTCAACTTCTTTTGGTCCACATCGTGTTGGTATTGACCAACACCAATAGCTTTTGGGTCAATTTTCACCAACTCACTCAGCGGATCCATCAGCCTTCTTCCGATAGAGACCGACCCACGTACGGTGACATCATAATTTGGAAATTCTGCTCGCGCCACAGGCGATGCCGAATAAATAGACGCTCCGTTTTCACTGACCACATAAGCCTCCGTTCCGGCTGGAAGTCGAATGCCTTGAATAAATCGCTCTGTTTCACGGCCAGCCGTTCCATTGCCTATGGCGATAGCTTCGATCTTATACGTCTGCACCAAGTTGCTGATTTTGGCCGCAGCTCGGCTTGTCTCATTTTGTGGTGCATGTGGATAAATTGTTTCGTTGTGCAAAAGCCCTCCTTGGGCATCCAAGCAAACGACCTTACAGCCCGTTCGAAATCCGGGATCGATGGCCAAAATGCGTTTAGACCCGAGTGGAGGCGCTAACAACAATTGCCTCAAGTTCTCTGCAAAAACCTGAATGGCTTCGGCATCGGCCTTTTCTTTGGTTTCGTTTCGGAATTCGGTTTCAATCGCTGGCTCGATCAAGCGTTTGTATGCATCGGAAATAGCTAGTTTAATTTGCTCAGAAGCTGGTCCGTCATGGCGGATAAAATAGCGCTCCAAGCGCTCGATGCCTTCTGGACGAGGAGGAGTGACCGAAAGGCGAATCACGCCTTCGTCTTCTGCACGCTTAATAGCCAAAAAACGATGCCCAGGACATCGTTGAAGTGGTTGTTCAAAATCAAAATAGTCGCGAAATTTTGATTCGGCATCGTCTTTTCCCTTGATCACTTTAGATCGAATGGTGGCCGAACGTATAAAGTGTTTTCGGACAATATCGCGCGCAGCCGTTCGCTCGCTGATCCACTCCGCCATAATATCACGCGCTCCAGACAAGGCCATTTCCTCATCTGATACCTCGCCCTTAACAAAGCGTCTCGCTAAACCATTTGCATCGACCACATCTTGTTTCATCAACATGGCCGCAAGCGGTTCTAGACCTAATTTTCGGGCGGCTTCAGCCTTGGTTTTGCGCTTCGGTTTGTAGGGCAAATACACATCCTCCAAAGCCGTCATGTTCAAACAGGCTTGAATCTGATTTTTTAATTCAAGCGTCAATGCGCCTTGCTCGTCAATGGAACTAAGAATGAAATCGCGTCTTTTTTCGAGATCGATATGCGCCTTAAACGCGTCTTGTATGTGGCCAATTTGCACCTCGTCCAACCCGCCTGTTCTTTCCTTTCGATAGCGTGAAATAAAAGGGATGGTCGCGCCTTCATCCAACAGTTGAAGGGTGGCTATTACGTTTGATTCCTTTAGACCAAGATCGCGGGAAATGAGGGTTGAGGCATTCATACCGCGAAGATAAATTTGGGAATACAGTCAAACGTTCTCGATTGAATTGAATTATCAGTCCCTGTCGTTTTCCCAGAGTGCATAGGATGTGCTTGTCTCCCAAAGTTTCAGAAAATGCACATGTATCCCCTCGGGTAGAGCGCTCATCAAACGATTGGCAATCAACCCCACCATGTTCTCAGCGGTGGGGTCGTTGTCCAATAAAACAAGTTTTTGGTCGCTATGCATCAACGTGAGCGCCAACAACGATTCCTTTTTAAGCACCACCGAGTGATCAAACTCATCGATTATTTCACGTTGAACAATCCGTTTAAGGTCACCAAAATCCATGACCATACCTTGATCGTTTAGCGTTTTTGCCTTCACACAAACGTGCAATTCATAACTGTGACCGTGTAAATTTTTAAACGCCCCAGGATGGTTTGGCAAGGAGTGCGCTGCTTCAAACCGAAATACTTTGCAAACACTCAACATCTATGTGATGGGTTCAAATCTCGCTTGAAAAAAGCGCAAGTATTCTGGTTCGTACACCATTTTTAGGCCTTTGATGAGGTGGCGTTCTGAATAAACGTATTCCACTGATTCGGCCACCACATCCATATGTGCTTGTGTGTAAACTCTGCGTGAAACAGTAAGCCTTACCAATTCCAAATCTGGCCTATTTTCTTCACCGGTATCCTTGTTTCGGCCGGCCGACACAATTCCACGTTCCATGGTGCGCACACCTGAATCGGCATAAATCGCGGCAGCCAAGGATTGAGCAGGGAATTGATCTTGAGAAATATGGGGTAGAAACTTTTTGGCATCTAAGAACACACCATGTGTTCCAATCGTTTTCACAATCGGAATTCCTGCCTCTAGTAACTTTTTTCCTAGGTATTGAACTTGTCCAACGCGGGCGCGAATGTGATCGTCATCCACAGACTCGGCTATGCCAACAGCAAGCGCCTCCATGTCACGACCTGCTAGCCCTCCATAAGTGTGCAACCCTTCATAAACGACCACCATATTGCGTGCTTTTTCAAACACTTTTTCATCGTTCACAGCGAGGAATCCACCAATGTTTACCAGCGCATCTTTTTTGGAGCTCATGGTCGCGGCATCGGTTAAGTCGCAGATTTCGCGCACAATTTCGGCTGTGGATTTGTGACCATACCCTTCTTCCAATCGTTGAATCATGTATGCGTTTTCAGCAACTCTGGTCATGTCGTGAACAATCATGATTCCATGCTTATCACACAAGGCACGCACTTCCCTCAAGTTGGCCAGAGACAGGGGTTGACCGCCAGCCATATTCACGGTAGTAGCGATGCTCACATACGGGATGTTTTCAGCGCCATGTTTGGTGATGAGTCGCTCAAGTTTGTTGAGGTCGCAATTGCCTTTGAACGGCAATTCGCTGTCTGGATCATGGGCTTCATCTATAATGATATCGGCAAATGTTCCGCCAGCCAGTTCTTGATGAAGACGAGTGGTGGTGAAATACATGTTTCCTGGAACCACATCGCCCTTTTTGATCAGTATTTGAGACAGAATGTGTTCAGCTCCCCGCCCTTGATGAGTGGGTATAACATGCTTATATCCATAATACTTTTGGATGGCGGCTTCCATGTGATAAAAATTCTCGCTGCCCGCATAAGACTCGTCTCCCATCATTAATGCCGCCCATTGTCTATCGCTCATGGCGGATGTGCCACTGTCGGTGAGCAGGTCGATGTAAACCTGTTTCGACCGAAGTAAAAACGTATTGTAACCAGCATCTTTTAGAAATTGCTCTCGCTCTTCTCGAGTGGTCATAAAAAGAGGCTCTACCATTTTAATCTTGTAGGGCTCAGCCCATGATCGTTCTTTTTTCATGAATTTGTCTTTTTAAAAAATAATTGATTGCAGCAAGTTGCTACTCATCTAAACTTGATCTAGTTTTTCAAACTTGGCAGTAAAATGCCTAAGAAATTTAGGTTCTTCTGTGATCTTCATTCCTCTCACATTCTTTCTATCTTCCAATAAAATTTCGAAGGTTTCGATTACATATTCCATGTGGCTTTGAGTATAAACCCTCCTTGGAATAGCCAGCCTAACCAGCTCCATCGAGGCCGGAATCAACTTCCCCATCGAGTCGTATTTTCCAAACATTACAGATCCTATTTCTACCGACCGAATGCCCCCTTTCACATATAGCTCACAAGCCAAAGCTTGACCTGGATATTGGTCAACTGGAATGTGCGGGTAAAACTGTTTAGCATCGATATACACTGCGTGTCCTCCAATGGGAAGCATCAACGGAACGCCCATCTTATTAAGGTGGTCGCCAAGGTATGCGGTGCTTTTCATTCGGTAAGTGAGGTAGTCGGCATCAAAAACCTCTTCCAGTCCAATAGCTATGGCTTCCATATCGCGACCAGAAAGTCCGCCATACGTGGTGAAGCCCTCGGTAATGATCAACAAACTCTTACACTCATTTGCAATGTCTTTGTCTTTAAGTGCCAAGAATCCGCCCATGTTTACCAAGGCATCCTTTTTTGCGCTCATCACCGCACCATCGGTGAGCGAAAACATCTCTTGCGCAATCTCTTTGTAGGTTTTGCCTGAGTATCCTTCCTCTCTAAGATGGATGAAATAGGCGTTTTCAGCCACCCTGCAGCAATCCAGCATAAACAGCACTCCATGTTTTCGGCAAATTCTACTCACTTCACGCGTATTAGCCATACTCACGGGCTGCCCTCCACCACTGTTGTTGGTAACGGTGAGGATGACTGCTCCAACATTCCCTGCTCCTTTTTCAAGGATGATTTTTTCCAATTTTTCCGTGTTCAGGTTTCCTTTAAACGGATGAATCCATGATGGGTCCGTAGCGTTTTCGATTGGAATATCTATCGCCTCTGCGCCCGAAAACTCAATGTTCGCTCGCGTTGTATCGAAGTGGGTGTTGCTGATAAAGGTCTTGCCCTTCCCGCCTACTAAACCATAAATAATTCGTTCGGCTGCCCGCCCCTGATGTGTTGGTAAAATGAATTCGAAACCGGTTAAGTCCTTGACTACGGCTTGCATTTTTAGCCACGATCGTGAACCGGCATAAGCCTCATCTCCATTGATAATTCCAGCCCATTGATTGGCGCTCATTGCACTCGTTCCGCTATCGGTGAGCAGGTCGATCATAACCTGATCTGAGCTTAATAAAAATGGATTGTAATCTGCCGCCTTCAAAAACGCGGAGCGTTCAGATTCACTGCTCAGTCGAAAGGGCTCCACAGATTTAATGCGGAAGGGTTCAATAATTGTCTTTTGTACCATCTTTTTCGGTGCTAAAGTTTCACCGTGCATAGTTAGGCAGTCGGACTTTCGATAACCATGACATTGGTCATGCCTTTGAGCTTCATTGGCGTTGGGATAACTAGCTAACGTTTAAGTAGCTTGATCGCAACTAAGATGGTTGGTGTTTGATTATTCTAATGGTCAAATTCAATTATCTCCTCCGCTGTTTCAGGTGGTTAACTGTTTTGAATTCCACCGTACTTTGTCAAATCAGCTTTGTTTCAAGTGAAATGATCCCCACGGCTTTAACAGCCTGAGGGTAAGAAGATATTGATTTGAAAAAGGGTTTTTAGGTGCATCGAATATGCTGTCGGCACTTACAAGCTCAGCCTATAAATCGTCCACGTTTGTTTCAATTCCATAGCGCCATTCCTTTACTACTACCGACTCCGACTTATAAGAGAATCCCAATTGGTATGAACTCCCTGCCATCATCGATTCAACAATCGGAGCTTTGACTGGAACCTGTGACGCCCAATCCACCAAGAAATTTGTTCCAGTTCCTCCTTGCTCCTTTTGTCCGTCAACTATCAGCCAAATCGATTGCAAGGGACGTAACTCCACCGCATGGTCCAAGTATTCTTTCAACATAACTCCCTCTGCATCATAGAATTCAACCCGATTGACAATTAGAATTATACTTATCGCTAAGGATTTTTGCGACACTTCCTGCTCCAAAGCCCAATATTAAAGCCGAATTAATCTTCTTTTCACGAAGATTAAAATATTCAAATGTTTTGTCAAAAACGGTATATAGACTCCCAAAGGAATAATTCACATGATTACCATCTAAGGTGAGTTTGCCCATGTTGGCTCGAACTTCTACACACGGAACGATTTCACCCTTTTCATGCTCAAAAACAATTGGATATACATAGCTGATAATTTTCTTGGCTCTCCGAATCATGTGCAAGTTTCAAATTAAAATCAAGCTGGCTGTTCGCCAGACGCGTGAATTGACAATATTAATCGCGCGAAAATACCGCATTATATATTGATTCTTAAAGTATTTCCCTTCGCGAGCTCTGATTTTTTTCAAAAACCAAAATCTTATACTGAATTTGTTTGGCTATTACCCCTTGTTACCGTGAACGTTAGTTTATCAAACCATTCTTCATTTTTGGCGAAACATTAATCCGGAATTTTCAGTTGAACCGATCAACTAAATGACGGTCTCAAGCAATTAATAATCTTTTCATCCATTGCCAAATCAAACTTCTGACCCTCATTTTAATCGAGTACTTGATGCCCATGTTAACCCGAAATAAAATAGCCAAATGGCTTCAGACGATCACTTTCGAGAATAACCCGAAACTTGCCTTGAATGTAAGACTACGGTGGTCAGCAAATCGCTTGATGAGTTCGGGTTGGATTTAGATAATCGATTGTCCCATTGACGATTCCTGTTCCGCAAACTAAACCATGCGAAAATCAAAGCTAAGAGCATCATCACCGCTGATATCAGGAGAAATACATATTGAATGATTCCAGATGCAATTGCAACCCCCACGCTTCGAAGAGCCAGAACCAGTTCTTGAAGTATAAACCCAGACCCTATTAGCAATAGAGCGATTTAAGTCCGTAAGTTAAGTGGATTTCCAGGTGGATTAATCGCCTTCGGCTCTTGATCCCAATAATGGATAAGTCAACACATCCTGAAATCCCCTGCTGCTAAGCAGCCTTGGTCTTTTTTATTTGCTTGCCCGCACAAGCAAGCTTGGCGGGCCGCAAATAAAAAATCCCACGCTCTTCAAGCGTGGGATTTCGGCTGCGGAGAGAGGGGGATTCGAACCCCCGTTACGTTACCGTAAACACGCTTTCCAAGCGTGCGCGTTCAGCCACTCTGCCACCTCTCCAATAGTTTTAAGGGACGCGAAAGTATGGAAATGAGACCATTATTTTTCTCCGCCCACAGTCGGATCCATTTTATAGGCTTTTTGGACGTACGCATTGCCAATTTTCACATGACCCATTTGTTGATGAAGAATACCCAAATTCAACAATATGCGCGCATTGGTTGTGTCAAGCTCATAAGCCGTTGTAAAGTTCGTCATGGCCGAATCAAGCTGCCCCGACATAGCGAATACAATTCCAATTTTCTGGTAAGCACTTGCATTATCCGGGTCCCATTTTCGAGCTAAACGTAGGTTCTCTTTTGCCTTTTCTAGGTCATTCAGCTCTTTGCCATAAACCTCACCTAAAGCTGAATAAATCTTCGATTTATTCTTTCCTTTTAGCAATTTGGTTAACAAAGAATAGCCCTTAATAGCCGTTTCAAAATCCTTCTTTTTAACAGCCACATTGGCCACGGCTTCCATGTTATTCAACATTCGGCTATCATATGGCTTAATTCGAAGTGCTCCAGCAAAAAAACGCACACTCTCTGCGTAATTACCCTGTTCAAAATAGATGTTTCCCAGAATGTCCAAGGGTGGATAATACTGCGGATAAATGCGCAAAGACTGAAGGCAATAATTTTCCGCCTCCTTCAACATAGCCATGCGTTGTTGTTCGTTTTTCTCCTTTTTAGCGCGATCGAGTAATTCGCTGCCCATTGTCATTTTGACTTTTGATGATCCATCAGAAGTGCCAACGTCCGCAGTCGCCAGGGAATAATCGTTTTCCCAGGCATAGTTTCGAACTATCGTCATTCCAGAATAAACGACAATGAGCGCTGCGGCCAACAACACGCCTGCGTTAATCCCATCCTTCTTTCCGAGTTTATGCACGAGGAACCAAGCGATTGGAAGCGCAAAGCCAAGCGATGGAATGAACAAGAAACGCTCATTCATAAAAGCCCCAATGTCAAAAAACAGGTTTGAAAAGAGGATAAACGTCCCTAAATAGAACAAGACGCTGTACCCTAAAATGCTCGCGCCCTTCCCCGAAATCTTTCGATAAAGCGTATATAACCCGAACCCGAACATGACCACATAAATCAGGGCTGCGGCCATAGCCAGCGGATTTGACCAATCCACATAGCCGCTGGACCCTGCTGCAAGTTCTTGATAAGTATGAAATGGATGAAATGGGTAATAATCGTGTGTTAGCGGATGAGGCCAAAACAAAAGCTTGATGTAAAGACCCATCGTAAAGAAAATACTCGCCATTTGTTCATCGGGCGTTGCATTCAAGTAGGGTTTATTCATCAGCTCCTTTGGCACATCGAGCATACTACCTTGGTCATCCAAAATAATCGTACGCAAGGCAAGGTAAGCGAACGTAAACACGACCATGGGCGCTATGGAAATGATGCTTTTCTTCAAATTTCCTTTTGGGAAAAAAATCAAGGTGAGTGGAACAACGCCTAAAAAGGTCACAGTCGATTCTTTGGAAGCTAAACTCAACCAAAACCATATTCCACTCATGAGCAAGGGAAGCGTACCTCCGCGTTTCAAGTAGTTAAGCAAAGCCGAAAAGCTAAGCAATGCAAACAGCAAGCTCATGATCTCATCGCGACTTTTTATGTTAGCGCCAACTTCGGTATGTGTTGGGTGAGCAAGAAAAATCATGGTGGCCACAACAGGCACTGTCCACCACCATCGGTCGCGGCTCTCGTTCTCAAAAATCTGTTGAAGGACAATCAACAGGATCACTCCCATGAACCCATAAAGCAAAATATTCACCGCATGGCTGACCATAGCGTTTTTGCCAAAAATTTGCCACTCAATGGCGTGCGTGGTGAGCGCCAAGGGGCGATAACGCCCTCCTTCTACTAGGTTTTTCTTTTTGCCAAAAAACCCTGTCATCATATCGTTTGTCCAAATCTCCTTGATGCCCGAGACGCCTTTTTTGGTGTACTCATTTGCCGTGATGTACAGCTTGTCATCTAAAGCGTAATCGAAGGAAATGGTGTTGGCATAGAGCAGCATGCCAAAGACAAACATGAAGAAAATGGCGTTCCAGTTTTGGCCTTCTTTTGGGTTCGCAAATGATGCCACAGCTTCTAATTCATCTAAGGCTTCAACTTCCTTTTTATGCTTCTGATATTTCTGTTTTTCCTTTCGCCCCATTTGGTTTTATGCAATCGACATTTCACCGCGAATATTGGAATTTAGATGCGCTTTTATCCAGACGGGGTCGTCACTATGGCCCAATAATACCATGAGTTTTGTTATGGCTGCTTCTAAGGTCAGGTCACTGCCACCAATAACACCCATTTCAAGTAAAGCCTGACTCGTGGCATATTTCCCTTGCTCCACTTTTCCTTTCATGCATTGTGTAATGTTCAACACAATCAATCCGTTATCAATTGCCGATTTCAACGCTTCTAAAAACCATGGCTGTTGACTGGCATTGCCAGACCCGAAGGATTGTAAGACCAGCGCTCGCTGATTCTCGGTGCCGATTTGAGCCAAGAGTTGCTCTTCCGAAATACCTGGAAACAGAGTCAAAACTCCGACAGATGCATCCAAATTGTGATGCACATCAAATTGCTCCGATTTGGGTCGAAATAGTCGGGCGTAGTTCACTTCAATGTGAACCCCAGCCTCAGCTAAAAGCGGATAGTTTGGCGAGCTAAAAGCCTCAAAGGCTTCGGCACTCACTTTTGTGGTTCGATTTCCCCGATAGAGTTTGTATTCAAAATAAATGGCCACTTCTTGTATGACAGGTTCGCCATTCTTTGTCAAAGCCGCCATTTCAACAGCCGTGATTAGGTTTTCGCGTGCATCCGTTCGAATCATTCCTATTGGCAACTGCGACCCAGTCAGAATAACGGGCTTCCGCATTCCATCCAGCATAAAGCTCAATGCAGAAGCGCTATAGGCTAAGGTGTCCGACCCGTGGAGAATGACAAAGCCATCGTATTTCAAGTAGTTTTCTTCTATGATGCGCGCCATTTGAAGCCAGTGCTTCGGTTGCATGTCTGAAGAATCAATGGGTTTTTCGAACGAAGCCGAGTCGAGCTTCACGTCCAACTTTTTGAGCTCAGGAACTTGATCCAGGATATGCGATAGGTTAAACGGTACCAAGGTTTTTCTGTCCTCAGCTTCCACCATGCCGATGGTGCCGCCTGTGTAAATGATCAATATGGATGTCACCGCGCGAATTTGATGGTTTTATCGAAATAAAAGCCCGCGGTTGCCATCAGTTGCATTCTTCCATTCAACATGGGGTTCATTGGAGCCCTTGTAGCATCCCAACCATCAGGGTAGATGCTCGTTGTGGCATCTGGATGATAAAGCGTCCGCGACTCAATTCTCAAAAAACCATTGGTTGTAGGTGCATATTCAAACCCAAACGTAGATCCAAAAACAGTCATTCCTGTTGCGTCCGTGGATAGTCTACTCGCTCCTGTGGTTGAATTCACCGATGGAGAATAACTAAAACTATTGATGTTGCTTTCATCGCTAAACACTTCACCTCGAAAGCTTGCTGCAAACTGGTCTGAGAAATGGTATTTAAACGTTGCAAGACCCGCAATCAATGGATTTGCTAGCCACCCGTTTGATCCAATTGGAGTAGTCGGTCGCCATTGATTTGCAACCGCCACATCTAAGCCAACTTGAACGTCCAGTTTCTCATAATTCCAATTCGCAAACATGTTCTGATAAATGAGATATCCATCGCGCAATTGACCTACCCTTTCCTGACCTGCCATGGCAGCGTAGCCCATGCCAAAATGATCGCCAAAATCATGCGAAACCAATAAACCAAAGGTTTTATAATCATTGTTGTCAATGTGCAAGTTGTATCCATTAATGGCATGCAATTCAAAATGCCACTCCGACTCCGTGTCGTAGCTTAAACGAGCTCCACTTTGATAGAAAGGTCCGTAAAACGTTCCCAGAGTGATAATGCTCATCAAATTATCCTTTGGTAGGAAGCTCTCCGTACCAACATGCGTTTTGAAAAACCCCATGTCGAGCCAAAGGCCTTTGGCTAATCTAACTCCGGCATTCGCTTCTTGAATGTTTCGATACGTTCCCGCCCAAGTAATGGCCGGAATATCGCCTGCGTGTAAAGTCAAAACGCCTCGCATTCGATTTGAGTTGTAAGCGGCAGTGAGCTGCGCGATGTTCAATCCGAAATTATTGTGGTATGCGCCAATTGCGTCATGTTGTTGGTAAGCAACTTCTTTTGCGTTGGTGTAATAGGAATAGTAGCCATCGGCATAACCGCCAAAACTCACTTCAGATGAGTCCTTTTCATCTTGAGCGAATGCTATAAAAGGGAAAAGTAAGGCTACTAGTGATAATGCTTTATTCATGATCAGAAAATTCTCGGTTAAATAATGCTCGGCAATTTTGTGTAGTGGCTCGGGCGATTTCTTCCACTGGAAGTTGATAGCATTCTGCCAGTTTTTCGGCAACTAATTTAGTGTAAGCCGGTTCGTTTCGTTTTCCTCGATGCGGCACAGGAGCCAAATAGGGCGCATCCGTTTCCAAAATCAAATGCTTCAGGTCGATGTCGCTAATGAATTGATCAATCTTGCCATTTTTGAAGGTGACTACACCGCCAATTCCCAATTTGAAACCGCCATAATCAATGATGTGCTGAGCTTGCTCTTTCGTTCCGGTGAAGCAATGAAAAACGCCCGTCAACCATTCGTCATTTAAGCGGTCAATAACTTCTAAGGTCTCATCAAAAGCATCGCGCACGTGAATAACAATGGGCAATTTTAAAATCTTAGCCCATTCTATTTGCTGTTCAAATGCTTCGACCTGGATATCCAATGTGCTCTTGTCCCAATAGAGATCGATACCTATTTCGCCCACGGCCACATATTTCCGCACGGGCTTAAATAAATGTTCGTGAATAACGTCCAATTGTTGCTGAAAATCGTCCTTGACCGAACAAGGGTGCAAACCCATCATGGGATGGGCGTGATAGGGCAAGCGATCGGCTGTTTTATGCAGCGCCTCGATGTATTCCACATCAATGTTGGGCATCAAAAAGTGCTGTACGCCCGCTTGTTTGGCTCGCGCGATCATGAGATCAAAGTCCGCATCAAAATCTTCGTGGTAAATATGGGTGTGGCTGTCAATTAGCATTCGAGCCACTAATTACATCAATTTTCGCAAAAGCAACACGCATCTGTCAAAGAATAACTTTTTTCAACCATCATTTGCTACAAACATGGGAGCAATCCGATGCCCTGATTCGGTTGAATTGGTGACATTCGCAGCATCAAAACCACTACGCGCATATTGATCGTTCGCTTCAGCTCCATTGGCGATATTGTAATGACTACGCCCGTCATTCGATTGCTGAAAACCCAGCTAGAAGGCGAAGTGGAGATTGATTACATCACCAAACAGGCGCATGTGTCCATTTTGGATTTGAATCCACACCTCAATCGTGTCATCGGCATTCAAAAGCATGTTTCAGAAGTGGCGCAAGTGCTTCGCGAGGCAAACTATGACTATGTTATCGACCTACACAACAACCTGCGGTCGAGGCAAGTCAAGCGAGCAACAAAAGCCTTGACCTTCACTATTGAAAAGCGAAACTTGGCCAAATGGATTTACGTGCGCACGAAAAAAGAATGGCTGCCTATTGGTCATTTTACCGAGCGCTGTATTGCGGCCGTCAAATCTTTAGGGATAGTTGATGACGAAAAGGGGCTCGATTTTTTTATTCCCAAGGACAAGGAGATTTCCATTCAATCTTTGCCAGAACGCTTTCATAACGGCTATGTAGCCTACGCCATTGGTGGGAAAATGGAAGGTAAAGTCCTGCCTACTCGAAAAATCATTGAGCTGTGTGAAAACATAGAAAAGCCCATTGTGCTGTTGGGTGGTAAGGAAGATGCTGTGCGGGGTTTTGAAATTTCGCAGCGCACCGAGCGCCATGTTTGGAATACATGTGGAAAGCTAGACTTGCAACAGAGCGCTAGCTTTATCAAACAAGCAGAAGTTATCATAACCCATGATACGGGGCTAATGCACATTGCTGCAGCTTTGGAAAAAAGAATCATTTCCCTTTGGTTTGCAACCACCCCTCAACTCGGTTTTTCCCCTTGGCGACCGGGATCTGGTTCGGTTATGATTGAAGCCGATTGCGAGAAGCGACCTACGAGCAAGCTTGGCAACCGCGGGTTTAACGATGGTTGTGTTTTTAATGTCGATTTGGAAAAGGTTGTGAAGGAGGTTAACGCCTAATCCAACTCAAGTTCTATCATCGGATCCCAAAAGACTTTCGTAAAATTTACCACCCTATCATTTTTGACTTCTACACCTTCAGCAGCCAATCGTTCTTGCATGGTAAAGGGGGTTTCAAAGTGCATTTTACCCGTTAGCAGCCCTTGGCTATTCACAACACGATGTGCCGGAACAGAAGGAATTTGAACATGGGCGTTGTTCATAGCCCAACCCACCATACGCGCTGAGCGTGCTGCGCCTAGGTATTTCCCAATGGTTCCGTAGCTCGTTACTCTGCCATGGGGAATGAGCCTTGCCACCTGATATACTTGATCAAAAAAGTCTTTTTCCACGAATGCAAATTGATCATAAAAATCGCGAATCATCCCTAATGTGCGGAAATTAGCGTCTTGACGACATAATTTCGCCAAATGGCAAGAGCCACTAGACTAACCTTAATCCTCGGCCTCCTACCTCTGCTTGGACTGACTCAAGCTGCGAAAAAGTCCATAGCGGCTACGCGCATTGAGCAAGCTCCGCACATTGACGGCAAGCTCGATGATGATGTGTGGAAATCAGCTCCCATCGCCAAAGACTTCATCATGTATGAGCCTGAAAATGGTGCGCCAGAAATCGAGGGTTTTGAGACCGTAATTCGCGTTTTATACACCGATAATGCCCTCTATATCGGAGCCATGCTCTACGATCCATCGCCCGACAGCATTTTAAAACAACTCACCAAACGCGATGTTTACAACGAAAACTGCGACTGGCTTGGCTTCTTCATCAATCCATACAACGATGGGCTGAGTGATTTCAATTTTTGGGTAACCGCAGCGGGCACACAAAGCGATTCGAAAACAACGGTCAATGGCGATGACTTTAGTCTCAACTCGGTTTGGAAAAGCGAGGTAAGCATTACCGAGAATGGCTGGATCATGGAAGCGGAAATCCCCTATATCGCTCTACGGTTTCCTGAAACTCCTGTTGCCGATTGGGGGCTCAATTTCATGCGCAGCATCCGCAGAATCCGAAAAACCTATTCATGGAATTTTCTCGATTTGGCTTCGGGCAATCGCTTGGAGTATCAATGCGGATTACTCACCGGAATGACGAACATCGACCCACCCATTCGGCTTTCAGCCATGCCTTACGTTTCATCTTATGTCGATGATTTTAACGGCAAAACAACTTATGACATAAATGCTGGACTCGACTTAAAATATGGCATCAATGAAAGCTTTACGCTTGACGCCACCTTGATTCCAGACTTTGGCCAAGTGGCATATGACGAGCAGTTTCTCAATCTGAGTCCATTTGAAAGTCAGTTTGATGAGAATAGGCAGTTTTTCACGGAAGGCACAGAGCTGTTTAACATTGGTAACTTGCTTTATACCCGAAGAATTGGTGGGGCGCCAAAAAACATTCAGGGCGTAAACTTGAACCGTTCTGACTCGGTAGAAATCCGTCAAGAATATACTCGGCTTATCAATGCCACCAAGGTTTCGGGTCGCACAAAGAATAACTTGGGACTAGGATTTATGAACGCGCTGACGGCTGACAATTATTCAACCCGAGTGGAAGCTGGGGTGGAAACGGAAGTCCTTACTGAACCCATGACAAACTACAATGTCATCGTAATGGATCAGCGCTTCAATCGCAATTCTTCGGTGAGTTTGGTAAATACCAATGTCATGCGCAAAGGCGGCAGCCGCGATGCCAACGTAACCGCACTATTGGGGTCATTCTATTCAAAATCCGGCAACCACTTATTGGATGTTAGCGGTAATCAAAGCGCCATATTTCAGGGTGATTCCATTGAAACGGGATATCGTTATTCGGCTCGACTGGCCGATGTTGGCGGACATTGGCGATGGGCAGCTCAGCATGAGCTTAAAACGGATGATTACAATATTAATGATCTAGGATTTCAACGCAGAAACAACGCCATTTACTACCAAGGCGAAGTGGGTTACAGAACCACAAAGCCTGTTGGTCCTTTTAATAAATTCAGTCATGACATCATAGCGTGGTATCAGTTTTTATATAACCCTTATCGCTACGAGGAAACGGTTATTTCCTATAAGAATTTCTTTTTGCTCCGTAGGTTCTTTGCCTTCGGGGTAAACGCGGCTATGACTCCCAATGACGTTTACAATTACTTCGAACCCCGCGAGGCGGGTCGATGGTTTAAAGGTCCGGCACAACGCAGTGTAGGCGGGTTTATATCATCCGATTATCGCAAGACATTCGCTATAGACGCAAACGGCACTTTCTTTTGGTGGAATCGATTGGGTAAGCAGGAAACGACTTTCCAGCTTAAGCCACGCCTGCGTCTAGGCGATCACTTTTTTGCGTTGCCCATATTCAAGATTGTTGATGCCAAAAACGATTATGGATACGTCCCTGATGCCGACCCAAACAACATCCATTTTGGGCGTAGAAACACGTTGACCTTTACGAACTCCATCGATGCGCAGTTTGTCTTTACGCCAAAGTCATCGGTTACGCTCGTTCTGAGACACACTTACACCGATGTAGATTACAAGGATTTTTACCTCTTGGAACACGATGGCAATCTCACCCCAGCAAGCTTAACGGGAGTGAACGATTTAAACTTCAACGCGTTTAACATCGACTTGAAATATTCGTGGTGGTTTGCTCCAGGCAGCGAATTAGTCATTTTGTATCGGCAAGCCGTTGCATCGGCTGACAACACCGTTGGTCAGTCTTATTATCAAAACCTTGATGGCACCTTCGACAGCCCTGTTCAAAACAATGTGTCGGTTCGATTTACCTATTTCCTCGATTACAATACGGTGCGTAGTAAGTTGCGCACATCAAGGGATTAACGGGCCTGTAGTCGATAACTCAAAAACTTGATTTTCTTGCCTTGCTCCAACCACATTTGTTCGTAAAAGGTTCGAATGTTCAATACGGCTTGCATGGTTTCGTCAAAACTTTTTATTCCTTTTTCGTAAAGCTCATTCGTGTCGTCAAGTTTCTCAAATTGGAGCTTCTTGTTCTCTACATTAAATGCTGGAACGGACTCATTTTTAGTGAAGGCATACAATTCATCGCTGTCCGATTTCAAATTCAATAGCCCAGATGGTTTCAGCAATTTGATGTAGCGATTGAGAAATAACTGACTTGTCAAGCGTTTTCGAGGTTTTACCAATTGCGGGTCGGCAAAAAGTATCCAGATTTCGCTGATTTCATTTTCAGCAAAAAAAGAATTGATAAAGTCGATTTTCGTGCGCAGAAACCTAACGTTTTTCAAACCCTTATCTTCCACCTCCTTCGCCCCAGAAAAGATGCGTGCGCCTTTAATGTCGATGCCAATAAAATTTTTGTCTGGATATATTTCAGCCATGCCAACCGAGTATTCTCCTTTGCCACAAGCTAATTCGAGTACTATTGGATTATTGTTGCCAAACTCCTCGCTCCATTTACCTTTCAAGTGAAAATCTCCATTCAAAACGGCTTCGTTGCTGGGTTGCAGCACATGTGAGAAGGTTTTGTTTTTTGCGAATTTGGCTAGTTTGTTTTTCCCCATGACAATGTTTCTCTATCGAGCGGCAAAGGTGTGGATTGATTTCTTTCTTTTGGACTAGTGGGTAAACGGGTTTTAATAGCTCCCCTTCACTGGGGTTTAGGTCATGCAACAAGGTGCATTCCCATCATCCAGCAACAGATCGATCATGGAAACGAGGTAATCATAGCAGCGAAAGGAGGGCCGAGGGGCATCATTATGGCCCGATTTCCCGACCTCCAATTCATCGATATTCCTTTCATGGAAATCACCTATCCCCGCGATGGTAATATGTCTCGCCACTTCTTTTGGCGCGGTCCGAGTTTTCTTCACAGTATTTGGCGTGAGCATAAAACTCTCCAACGACTGATTCGAACGATGAAGATTGACCTAGTGATTTCAGATTCACGATTTGGACTATGGTCGCGTAAAACCAAATGCATTTTCATCACCCATCAAGTGCAAATTTTAAGTCCACATTTTCAAGGTTTGATCAATGTTTTAAACCGTTGGGTGATGCGCCAATACAAGGAAGTTTGGATTCCCGACTATGAAGCCGCCCCTGGTTTGGCGGGCATACTTTCCCACCCTGAAATCCTGCCAAAAAACGCTCGATACATTGGCCCTTTAAGTCGATTCAGCGAACCCGTCAAGCGCCAAGCATCAAAATGGAAGTCTATTGCAATCATTAGTGGACCAGAGTCCCAACGATCGCTGTTCGAAGTCGAAATGGCGAGGCAATTTATCGAAAGCGAAGAGCCAGCGCTCATTCTGAGAGGCAAGCCCGACTCAGATGAAAGTCGAGAAATTGGGCAGCTAAAAGTCGTGACTCACCTTGATGACCAATCCTTTATTCAAGCGCTAGCGCAGTCTGAGGAAATCTTTGCGCGGAGTGGTTATAGTACAATCATGGATTTGCATGTCCTTGGATTAACGGCCACCTTTTATCCAACACCCGGTCAAACGGAGCAAGAATATTTGGCTCAATTGCACGGAAACTGAACGGTTTTTACATGCGATAGCTTTCAAAAAGCGCTCGCTCTTCGGCCATGTCCAATTGCGGAAACTTCACTTCAAGACCATCTATCAAATCAAGTTGTTTTCGAACAAAGCGCTGAAAGGAATTGCTCTCTGGATCCATAGGTCGATGTTTGGATGCCTCGACTACGGCCTGCACTTCTTTGCAAATGATGCGCGTTTCATCGCTGAAAAAGCTGTCTTGAAATTTCTCCCAGACATAATCAATCGCTGGTGCAGAGGGGTGAAGCATATCGGCTCCGTAAAATCGATAATCGCGCAAATCATCGATCATGAATTCATAGCTCGGAAAATAATGGCAGCTGTCAAATTCATCCACCACTTCATGAATGGCCGTGTTTAAAATGGATTTGCTGCGCTGGTTTTGAATGGGTCCGTCTTTCCAATGGCGCACTGGGCTCACCGTGAAAACGATGTTGGCCGTCATTTTCTTCGCTGCAAAAAAAGCTGGGATATGCCTTAAAATCAAGTGAACGTCCTGAAAACTAAGGAGGCGTTTTTCAAATTCCTTATTTGGGATTTTGTGACAATTAGCCACGGTATGATCCATGGTTTTGTGATGGTAAACCCATGCGCTGCCGAGGGTGATAAAAACGACATCGGCTTCTAACAGTCGCTGTCGGCCGTTTTCCAATTCTTCATTAATCCCCTGAAGCGTTGCCGCTGCCGTTCGTTGATTAAAGCGCCCATGGTGGTCCAAGCTAACAAAATGATCGGAAACTTCAATCAACTCTGATTCGAGGTAGGGCCGATTGTTAAGCATCCGCTCCAGCGCGTTCATCACCGAAAAAGGATTGAATAATATCCCAAAGGGATTTACAGACGTTGAGAGCTTAGCTTCCAAAAGCAAATCACCGATGTTTTGAGCAAAACAAGACCCTAACAAAACCACTTTCGAGCTATGCGAAATGCTGAAGGGATACTCAGGAGCCGAAATAATGGTGCGAAACTTATCCAATGGTGAAGGTTAAAACGAGAAACGATTAGTAGGAAAAGTTTCGAAACTAAGCTTTGTCGAGGGTAAAAGAAAACGTTGTGCCTTCGTTTAAAGTGCTGTGCACATTAATGGTTTGCCCATGCGATTCAATAATGTGTTTTACAATGGCTAAACCAAGGCCCGTTCCACCCTCATTGCGCGAACGACTTTTATCTACACGGTAAAATCGTTCGAACAGTCTAGGCAGATCGATTTCTGCAATTCCGATTCCGTTGTCCTTTACCTCTACAAGCATCTTCCCCGACATTTCTGTAAACTGAATTTCACAATAGCCCTTCTTGTGGCCATAGTAAATCGCATTCAATATCAAATTCGAAAAAACACGAATCAGTTTTTTCGCGGTCTGCTTTCACCCAAATTGGTCTGTCGTATTCCTTATCAAACCTCAAATTAATCTTCTTTTCCTTTGCTCTAATTTCCATGAGAGAAAAAACGCCCTCGACCAAATCCAAGATATTAATACGCTCGACTTTCATCGACTCACGACCCGCCTCAATGTTGGCAATCTCATCCATATCCTTGACCAAAGCGGTCAGTCGTTCAAGGTTTTTATCCGCTCGGTTCAGATAGTCGTAATTGATTTTTGGATCTTCCAATCCACCCTCAATTAGCGTATCCAAATATCCCTGCATATTGAAAATTGGGTGTGCGAAGTTCATGGGCTAGATTCCCAATAAACTCTCGTCTAAAGCGCGCTTCTTGACGCAGCGACAAAATCTCTTCGTGCTTTACACTCGACCAGGCTAGCACTTCATCCTTTACCTGAGAAATTGCAGGTGTGGCTTTCGGAGTAGAGGTTTTCGATTTATCAGACCCTTGAATGATGCGATATATGACATTGATTTTGGCAACAATGATTTTATCTATAATCAGCCATGCGATCAGATAGGAACATAGAAAAACCCCGGCTGGGACGATTGCTAAACACCAAGCGGGAAAAATAGATCCATAAGCAACATATAAGACCCCAAGCAAGATGGCTGCAACAGCGGTATTGATCAAACCGATGATAGCGGCTGCCTGTGAGGAGTTCTCTATCTTCATGTGAGCGTCAATTTACTCCTCAAATTTATACCCAACCCCTTTTATGGTCGTAATGTGGGAACTACCGATTTTTTCGCGAAGTTTCCGGATATGCACATCAATGGTGCGATCACCTACAATCACATCATCACCCCAAACCGAAGATAAAATGTGGTCTCTGGTAAAGACTTTACCTGGAACGGAAATCAAGAGCGCCAATAGCTCAAACTCCTTTTTAGGTAAGTTCAGCTCTTTTTCTTCTTTGATAACAACGTATCGATCACGATCGATGGTTAGCGATTTTAACTCAACAGCAACAGGCGAATCAATGGCCATTTCTTTTCTGCGCAATAAAGCCTTAATCCTACTGAGTAGCACCCGTGGTTTTATGGTTTTGTAATGTAATCATCTGCACCTGCATCAAATCCGGCAATTTGCGAATAATCCTCGCTGCGTGCGGTTAGGAAAGCGATGAGTATGTCTTTTGTTTCAATCCCTTCTCTGAGTTGCAAACAGGTTTCCATGCCGTCCATTTCGGGCATCATAACATCGAGCAATATCAGGTCTGGTTTTTTCTTTCGCGCAATTTCGATGGCTTCTCGCCCATTACTTGCTGTATATACCTTAGCGCCCTCTCGTTTAAGGTTATAGCTTAAAAATTCTAGGATATCTTTTTCGTCATCTACAACGAGAATTTTCTTTCTGGAGAGCATTAATTCTTGATTTTCTGAATCTGTGCTCGAAGTTAAATTGGCTGCCATAAAGCAAAGGTTACGATGTTTTTATCAAAGCTTTAAATAATTTCCCCCATGTTAAGATTATGTGAAGTGCGGTTAACAATAGTATAACCGCCAGTTAAAAGTGGCCTTATATATACACTGGAATTTTGTCTCATCAAATAAGAACAAATAATTCAGTGATGAGAAACTTCTTTACTACCGTTTTAGCGCTATCAATCATTCTTATAGCCAATGCAACACCTGACGATTCGAATGGCGTGGTCAAAGGTACGGTGCAGGAAAGCTTGGAAGGGCAATCCGTTCCAGTTCCTTTTGCCAATGTTTTTTTGGCGGGAACGAGCATAGGTGGTTCAACCGATTTTGACGGTCATTTTGAGTTTTCTGCGAGCCCGGGAACCTATCAGCTTATCGTAAGTAGCTTGGGATATGTTGCCGACACGATTGAAATCATTGTGACGGCAGGATCGACAATTGAAACTGCTATTGAGGTGAGTCCAGATGCTCAAATCTTAGAAATGGTTCAGATCGAAGCGAAGATGGATCGTGAAAGCGAGACGCTTTTGCTAATGGAACAAAAAAATGCTTCAACCATTACGCAATCCATCGGTGCCAGTGAGCTTTCAAACAAAGGTGCGAGCGATGTTGAACAGGGGCTAACCAAGGTCAGTGGAATCACGCGTTCAACAGCCAGTAGCGACATTTTTGTTCGCGGTCTGGGTGATCGCTATAACAATGCCACCCTAAATGGATTACCTATTCCCTCGTCCAACCCAGATAAAAAGGTCATTCAACTTAGCATATTCCCAACGAGTGTGGTGAAAAGCATTGATGTCAATAAAACTTTCACACCAGACCTTCAGTCTGATTTCGCAGGAGCTAACATCGACATCTATACCAAAGATTATTACGAAGATCCATTCGCCCAGGTAGGATTTAACGTATCCATGAATAGCATCACAACGTTCAAGGATTTCGAACGCGCTCAAGGAAGCAGCTACTCCATACTCGGCAACCAATCAGAATCTCGAAACTTGCCTTCATCCATTTCTTCTGGATATGAGCGCTCGTATTACAGTTCTCCAGCCGATGACGCTACTCCCGTGTTCCAACGGAGCTTTAACCCCATTTTAACGAAAGCCGCCCCTAATTACGGTTATTCTGTTTTGGGCGGAGACGCTACAGAAGTTGGAAAAGATGGGAAGCTGGGTTTTTTAGTTTCCGCAGAACAAAGTAGCGGTTATCAATATCGAGAAGGCTATTCTCGAAACACAGATTCATCAGGTGTGGACAAAAACTATTTCGCCACGCAGACCTTTGACTACAACACACAAACTACTGGGCTAGCCAATGTGCACTATGAAATAAACCGAAGGAATAGTATTCAGGTCAATGGGCTTTATACGAATAGCACTAACGACCAAGTCTCGAACTATGATTCTCAAATTTTAGACAGAGATCGTAACACCTACACGTATTCAACGCGGAATACTTTGCGCATATACTCACTTTATACCGCTCAAGTGTTGGGAAAACACGAAACAAAAAACGAACGATTTCTGATTTCTTGGGGCGGTTCGTATAATCTGGCTAAAAATGACGAACCAGATCGGACACAACTGTTGTTTGAAGCATCTGACGCATCAAAATCCGATTATCGATTAGAGGCCTTAAATGCATCTGACAATCACCGATTCTTCAGTTCACTTTCTGAAGAGGAGTTGAACGGCCGAGTTGACGTTCGTTGGAAGTTTAAGCAAGACCAGGAGTCAGGTAAGGCCTTAGGTGCAATATCCGCAGGATTTCAACCAAGAATGAAAACGAGAACATTTGAATGGCGACAATTCAATATGTCGATGCGTCAATACGCAGATTCGCTTCAAAACAATCACATTATTGTAGACCAACTAAACCCAGATGCATTTCTCGGAGACGATGCTTATTCAGCTGGATTATACAGCTACGAAGAAGCTCGAGATGGTTCTCGCACCCATTTTGTACAACAAAACATTTTGGCCTCATACATCATGCTTGACTACACGTTCGGGAGTCGATTAACGATGATCGGTGGCGCGAGGATAGAAAAGACGAACCAAGTCATTCAATACAAGCAACTGCGAAATTTATTGAGCGATCCGTATCAAGTAAAGCAATATGACACCCTAAATATTCTGCCTTCTTTTTCCTTAAAATATGAGCTAAACGAGTTAAGTAATTTGCGATTTGCCTTATCACAAACCGTATCTAGACCAAATTTCCGAGAACTCGCACCTTTCCAATATCAAGATCAATCGCGCAGATTGTATGAGGGGAATATCGATTTGGTAAATGCGTATTCATACAACGCGGACTTGAAATATGAGATTTTCCCATCAGCAAGCGAAGTATTTGCTGTAAGCGCATTTGGAAAATACATTGACAAACCCATTGAACGATACGAAGTTCCATCGTCAACAAGCTTGTTTACCTATTTCAATTTAGGTAGAGCCATCGTTGCGGGTGTTGAAACCGAAATCAAGACCACCCTTGGTCGGTTTATCGGAACTCCAAGTATTGAGCAGTCTCGCATAATAGATCGCGTTAGCCTCGGATTGAATTTAGCTTATAACTACACTCAACTGTATGTAGGTTCGGAAAGCCCAATCAACACAACTAAAGGAACAATACTAGCAACCAACTCCAAGCGTCAAATGCAGGGAGCTAGCCCTTATCTTGTTTCATCCGATATAGGATATGAATTCTCCCTTGATCAAATCAAATCAAGATGGTCACTTGTATACAATGTATTTGGGCCTAGAGTGTTCATTGCAGGGACTTATGGCAGAGGCGATGTCCATGAAAAACCAGTTAGCACACTAGACTTGGTCATGAAGAACCAAATCGGTGACCGAATTGATCTTAATTTTTCCATTAAAAACATACTAAATCCTAAGATCGTTCAAGAGCAGATCAATGCTGGCGAGGCCTATGTGTTTAACGAATACCGATTGGGCACCACCTTCGGAGCAAGTTTAAACTATCGCTTCTTCAAGTCAGAAATCTAGAACTCAGCTCCTTAAACCGCCTAACATGGGATTAACAAAGAATTAAACAAGGCATAAGCTAAAGCGATAATTAGGTTAATAATGGAGCCCGTGCTTTGCCTTAGAAAAAAACAGAATAGAACTATTAAAAATGAAAATGAAACATTTACAAAAATCAAGATTGGGTATAGCAGCATTTACAATGTTGTTTTCCTTTAGTATTTCGTCTTGTAACAACGATGGTTGTACAGACCCATTGGCAACTAATTATGACGAGAAAGCCAAAAACGATGATGGTTCGTGTGAATACGAAGCCGTCAATACGATCTTATCGGGAGATATTACGGAAGATCGAATTTTAGACGCCCAATATGAATACACTTTAGCGGGTGGAGTTCATGTGAAAAGCGGAGCCATCTTAACAATTCCAGCAGGAACGATAATCAAATCGGACCCTAACGAATCGGTCGCGTATTTGTTAATTGAACAAGGGGCTCAAATCGATGCCCAAGGAACGGCCGATAATCCAATTGTCTTTACTTCAGGCGCATCAAGCCCAGCGGCTGGGGATTGGGGTGGAATCATATTATGTGGCAAAGCCCCAATAAACAATGGATCAACCGCTACTGCGGAAGTTGGAGATGTATTGTACGGTGGCACAGAGCCAAGTGACAATTCTGGTACGCTTAAATACGTGCGAGTGGAATACACAGGAAATGCGATTAATGATGAAAAAGAGCACAATGGATTCACATTTAATGGTGTTGGATCATCAACAACGGTAGCGTATTTACAAGCCTATTTTGGAAATGATGACGGTTTCGAATTCTTTGGAGGAACCGTGAATGCAACCTATTTGGTTTCAACCGGAAGCGGAGACGATTGCTTTGATTGGACTTACGGCTGGGTCGGATCTGGATCCTATTGGATTGCCGAACAAGCAAATGGAGTCGGTGATCGAGGAATTGAAGCCGATAACAACGGAGATAACAATGGCGCCAGTCCTTTTTCTAACCCGACACTTTCAAACATCACTTTGACAGCGTATGTTGGATCGGAATCTGACGGAATGAAATTGCGGGAAGGAACAAAAGGAAAGATCAACAATGTTGTCATCACAAACTTCCAGGATGGCATTGAAGTCGAGCATGGCATTACAGTGAGCAACGCAGCTTCTGGAGAGCTTCTGTTGAGCAATGTTTCCATAAGTAATTCAACTGGTCTTGAATTCGCAATAAAAGGAGCGAACAACGCTTCGGACTCAACCAACGCGGCAAATGCAGTTAGTGACGCCATAAACGGTGCCGGAACAGGTGCCGGAACAGATTGGACCATTGGATGGACAAAGGGCTTATAGGCCACCCCGATACCAACTAAATGCCTAAGGCGTGCTTGAAGCACGCCTTTTTTTATGCCTTAACATTTAGGTAACATGCCGTAAAAACTTTGACAATGCGTTTTTCACGCTTAAAAGCGTCACAAATTATGCTGTCACTGCATTTAGCCCATTCACCTGTCTTTTCTAATTGTGAACAAATTATTAAATGTGGGTTAGCTACATTAATTCAATGCTATCAGCTTGGATGAATTCCAAACTTTTGCGCCATGAAAATACGCGCTCTAAGTCTTTTGATAGCCTTTATTCTAGTGACCACATTTGGAATCACACAATCGCTTACCTACGATTCGTGGGGAAAAGGTTTGAATTTTACAACAGCCGATAGTTCTGGTTCAGTTCGAATGTCTGCGAGGATTCAAAACCTCGTTGTCATAGACCACTCGTTAGCGAGTGGCAAGACAGATGTAAACGCCATGACGCGCAGGGCACGATTGAAATTTGACGGGTATGCCTTAACTCCAAAATTGACTTACAAGATAGAATTAGGTTTAAGCAACCGCGATATAAGCAACTCACAAGAAGCCGCGCTGGTTTCCGGGGCTCCTCGAATTATTTATGATGCCGTTTTAAAATATCAGGTTGCTAAGGGTACATCTATTTGGTTTGGCCAAACCAAACTGCCAGGCAATCGCGAGCGAGTAATATCATCCCAAAAGCTCCAGTTTGTTGATCGAAGTCAAGTAAATAGTCGATTTAATATTGATCGGGATTTCGGCTTCCAAATTCACAATGAATTTTCGGTTGGAAACGTTGTGGTGCGACCAATCTTGTCGATATCAACGGGAGAGGGGAGAAACATTACGGCAACTAATATTGGCGGATTTGATTATACCGGACGAATTGAGGTTCTGCCTTTGGGTAGCTTTACGAAAGGTGGAGACTATTTTTCATCCGATTTAGCTAGAGAAGAAACACCAAAAATTGCTTTTGGATTCACAGCCGACTATAATGAAGGCGCTTCGCGACAAGGTGGTCAACTTGGTAACTTTTTGATCGATTCAGCGGGTGATTATCTTCAGTCTAATTTAACCACTTTCATGGCTGATATGATTTTCAAATACAGCGGCTTCTCCATACTGATAGAGGCTGCACATCGCGAAGCCTCTGATCCTAAATTGGTTGACGCCTTTGGTCGATCATTCGGCCAAGGCTTTGCTTATTCTGGCCAAGCGGGCTATTTATTTAAATCAAACGCAGAAATTGCTGCTCGCTACACCCGCATAGCCAAAATGGCCGGTCACGCATCCTCATTGTCAAATTCAGAACAATACACCTTAGGATTATCAAGATACTTTAAGGGACATAACCTAAAAGTTCAGACAGACTTAACATATGATAGAGCCTTAAGTACCACTTTTGCAAACGAAGGACTTATGGTTCGCTTTCAAACTGAATTATCATTCTAGATCATTAATACTACCCAACGTGAATTACTCCTTATTTGATGTATTGGTCCTTTTAGGAGCCCTTGGCTTCTTCATTTATGGTATGAAAATCATGAGCGAAGGGATTCAAAAAGCCGCTGGTCAGCGACTTCGAGAGATCCTTGGAGCAATGACAAAAAATCGATTCTTTGGCGTCCTTACAGGCTTCCTTATAACCAGTTTAGTTCAGTCATCATCGGCAACTACAGTAATGACTGTGAGTTTTGTGAATGCCGGTCTTTTATCCCTTATGGAGTCTGCTGGAGTAATGATGGGAGCCAACATTGGCACGACCATTACAGCATGGATTGTTTCCTATTTCGGATTCAAATTTAAAATTGTCGCCATCTCCTTACCGCTTATTGCCATTGGTCTTCCAATGCTACTTCTAGGTGGATCAAAGGTTAAAAGCTGGGGTGAGTTTATTATTGGATTTGCCATATTATTTTTAGGACTTGATGCGCTTAAGAATGCGGTACCAAACCTTAAAGAAAACCCAGAAGTCTTATCCTTTCTATCTGGTTTCGACAGTGGTCTAATGACCAATCTCTTGTTCGTAGGAATTGGAACATTAGTGACCATAATCGTGCAGTCATCCAGTGCTGCAATGACGTTAACCTTCGTTATGTGCAACAACGGCTGGATTCCATTTCCATTAGCAGCGGCCATGGTCTTAGGTGAAAATATTGGAACAACTATAACTGCTGAACTGGCTTCAATTGTTGGAAACGTGCATGCGAAACGTTCGGCCAGAATCCACTCTATGTTCAACATAATAGGAGTATCTTGGATGGTTCTCCTGCTTCCATTTGTTCTGCAGGGCATTCAATGGTTTTCAATGGATGTAATGGGCACAAACGATCCGTACACAGATAGTGAATCTATTCCTTTCGCACTATCCTATTTTCATACGTTCTTCAACCTCACCAATGTTTTGCTGTTAATCTGGTTTGTACCGATACTGGTAAAAGTTGCGATTAAAACCGTTCCTTCAAAAGGCGATATGGATGAAATATTTCACCTTGAATACATTGGTACAGGAGTCATGGGAACAGCGGAGTTGTCCATTCTTGAAGCTAAAAAGGAAGTGCAAAAATTTGGTGAATTATGTGGTCGTCACGTAAAAATGGTGAGGGAGCTTCTACTCGAAAAAGACCCGAAAAAAGCAAAGAAAATGCTGAAACGAATTAAGAAGTATGAAGAGATATCTGACCGAATAGAGATTGAAGTCACGGAATACTTAACCAAAGTTTCCCAAGGCAAATTATCGAACGAATCTTCGCAGATGGTCAGGGTCATGCTCAGTATTTGTAACGATTTGGAACGAGTTGGTGACATATGCTACCAAATGTCAATTAACCTTGAACGGAAAATTGAAAGCAAGATTTGGTTCGCATCTGAACAGCGAAAAGAGCTTTTAGAATTGTTTGACCTCGTTGATGAAGCAAACAAAATGATGGATAAGAATATAGGCGCGAATTACAAACAAGTTCAGTTAGATGCTGCTTATGGCCTTGAAGAAGACATCAATAAAAAGCGCGATGCCATGCGAGTGAAGCATCTACAAAGCATCGAAAAAGGTGAATACAACTATCAGAGTGGTATGATCTATAACGATCTATTCTCTTCGCTTGAAAAAATAGGTGATCACGTTATCAATGTGAGCGAAGCAATGAGCGGCAAAATCTAATTCGGAAACACAAACTCTGGCGTTGTAATCTTATTGCTTCTGTTTCCTGCGCGGTCTATTAATTGAACTTCAAAACGGATGGTGTCGCTATTCTGGCGAATACTTCCTAATGATTGCTCAATTATGCCCTCCGCTTTTTGGTCTTCCACAAGCTTGTTTGATTTTGGAACTTGAGAGAAAAAGAGCACCGTATCTCTCGGGTTTGCATGTTCAAACCGCTTCCATTCGCCATCAATAAACTCATAAAGGTAAGTGCGTAAATTCTTTGTCGTGTCAGTCGATCCATTAAGTCCAACATCTCCTTGACAGTCCACGAACTGGGTGTAAAGCACGAGGGAATCGGCCGCGAATGGATCTCCTGGGTCTGCCGCAAAATAGGCGTACTTATAAAACTCTATGGAAGGAGCCTCTTCCTCGCATTTATCAATTCTGCATTGAGAAAGGGCGAGTATTGTGATTAGGGCAAGTAATTTTGAGCCGACTTTTAGCATACCATTCATTTGAACTTTTCGAAATTACAGATTGCTGATCAACTAATTCAAATCTCTTCTGATGAAGCGTTTAACGAATTAGCGCGGAAAATATTTGCGCTACAGCGTGATCAAGTATCGCCTTTTTCAGAGTTTTTATCTAGAATCAATTGGCAAGAAGGCGATGATTTTCCCTTTGTCCCAATTGAACTTTTCAAGCATTATCGTTTCAACCGTTTCGATTATGAATCGGCTGTTTTCAAAAGTAGCGGCACTACTTTGGGCCAACGATCCAATCATTTTGTCCATGATTTGGATTTGTATTCAACCCTGAGCGCGAGCCACTTTGAATCGCTTTATGGCAGCCTTGAAGAATGGGTTCTCCTAGCGTATTTGCCCTCATATGTCGAAAATGGCGACTCTTCGTTGGTATATATGGCCAATGATTTCATCTCGCGGTCAAAAAATCGATCGTCTAGTTTTATTGAGAGTCCGGACGACTTACATAACCGATTGAACGCCCTCCGCAACTACAACCAAAAAACACTTTTGATTGGCGTGAGCTACGCATTGTTAGATTTTGCAGAATTGTTTGAATTCGAATTCCCAAATTTAGTCGTCATGGAAACCGGTGGAATGAAGGGCAGAAAGGTTGAATTAACCCGAACGGAACTACATCGAGCGCTAAAAGCTGGATTTAAACAATCTGATATTCACTCTGAATATGGCATGACTGAGCTACTATCTCAAGCCTATTCTATTAATCAGGAAGCTTTTGTCCCACCCCGCTGGATGCGGGCATTTTGTGTTGACATAAGCGATCCATTCCATCGATTACCTGCAGGAAGACGCGGCCTGTTGGCCTTTATTGATTTAGCCAATGTTCATAGCTGCTCATTCATTCAAACCCGTGATATAGGTATTATTAACGATTCTGGGCATTTTACGGTCGAGGGAAGACTGGATAACAGCGACATTCGCGGTTGCAACTTGCTTTACACTTAATATGCTAAGATTAATGAAACGCTTATTGGCTATGAAAAATTTGATGATCCTTTTGGTGCTTGGATTAACTGTTTCTTCTTGTTCAAACAGAAACGTGTTGAATCAGAGCAACATCGAAAACTACAAACTGACTTTCGAACACCTGAATAACATTCAGTTCTACAATAGCCATGACATTGTTTTAACGCGTTATGAAAATTCGACAAGTGATAAATCGACTTCACGCGGTAATTTGAATGTCAACTATGGCAAACAAATCGATCAGGTTGTTATTAAGGCCAACACAAAAGGCCGAATTATTAAGGAGCTAGATGGAGCCCGCTATGCTGTAAGTTTTGAAGCCGACCCTTCAAAATATTTGGTATTTGGCAAAAAGTCACAATTTGACGTGTACTATCTCCAAGCCATTGAATGGGAAAACAAACGAGGTAAAGTGCAATATGGAGATGGCATCTATTACACACATGCCGGAGCAGACGAATGCACGCTGCAGTTCAAGTTGAAACGTAAATTCAAAGAAGAACGAGAAATGCGCATTGCCAAAGGCAATAAAATCAAATAGCCGATTCTATTTATCCTTTTCTACGATCAATCCCTTAGTTGATATATGTCATTTACCGTATGGTTGTGCGACCATGTTATGCCATACCTTTGGCTTAAATACAAGAAACTATGAAAAAAACACTATTTGCTATTGCCTTAACAGCGGTTACAGGATTATTCCTAACTAGCTGTAACAAGACTGTCACCACAGGTAAAATTGACGGTGAATGGGATGTAACTTCCGGAACCGTTAACTCTTCCTATGAAGATGACGACTATACTAGTACGTCTTCCTCTAATTTTAATGGAAGCGTTATGACTACTACTACAACCACCAAATACAATGGAGGCACTGACACAGACACTGAGTCTTCAGATGTAACCATGTCTTATACGTTTGATAAGAAGACTGGAGAGTACACTATGACTCGTGTTGCTAACGAAACTTATGTCGACAACTACAGCTCTTACTATGAGTATGACAGCAATCTTGACGAGTATGTTTACAAAGGATACTTCGAGCGTACTGTTGACAGAACTTCAACAACTACAGAGACAGGTTTATTCACCATCTCTGGTGATGCTGGCGATGACATCGAAAAGAATTCACAAGTTGTTTTTCACGTTATGAGTACATCAGTAACTTATAGCGATGCCTACACTTACAATGATTCTAGCACGGATGACGTTTTGGATCGCGATGAGACTTATATCCAAGGTACTTACAACCCAAACACAGGAGAATACAGCTACGACAAGGTTGATAAATCTGCTGCTGGAACTGAAACATATTCAGGTTCATCAACTGAAAGCCCAGTTTGGAATGTTACTGAGCTTAAAGGAGGCGAAATGACTGTGGAAGGAAGTGATAAGACTGTTTACACTGATTCAGAAGATGATGATGCTGCTTACACATCTGAAACTACTGTTACTTGGACTTTGACAAAGAAGTAATCCAACGTTCATAATAAAGGGAGCCCGAGCGAAAGTTCGGGCTTTTTTTGTGTGTAAATCCAACGGTTGTTTGCTATTACTTTGCAGTATATGTTGAAGAATCGAATTCCTCTTTTCATCGTTGTGGTGCTGCTTGCACTCACAAATTTAGCCTGCGTTAAGGAAGGATGTACTGACCCAGAAGCGTTGAATTATAACAAAAGTGCTGAACGAGATGATGAATCTTGTCGATATGGTGATAAGAACGTAGACTTGAAAGCTGACATCCTGATAAACCATGCGAACATTGCCTTTGCGCTCTATTCAGACGCACATACAAAGGCAGTTGCTTTAAAGACGGCTAGCGCATCTTTTTTAGACAATCCAACAAAAGATGGTCTCGATGCTTTACGTCAAGCCTGGAGAACAGCGCATTTCTATTACTTGCAAGGTGAGGCGCTCCGGTTCTCCTCGGGCCCAATTGATGATGAAAAGGGTATAGACCGTCAGCTTGACGCTTGGCCAATTCAACCCGCCTTAATTGATGCGGTGAATGGTTCCTATGTTGGTATCGTACATGACTCTACGCTGATTAAAACCATCTCATCAGCTTCAATAGCGCAATTCAATGAATCAAAAGGTGAAGGCCAAATAAGCACGGGATTTCATGTAGTTGAGTTTCTTTTATGGGGCAAGGATAGTCTCAACAACTCTATTTCGAACTCAGGCTCGCGGCTCTTTACCGACTTTAGTTTAACCGACCCCAATGTGGTTAACGCCAAACGCAGAAGGCAATACCTCAGCGCTGCCATTGATCTCATTGTGACACAATTAGCCATACTATCATCGGAATGGGATATTGAGGGTGGCTCAAACTACCGAAGCGGGTTCTTAAATATGGATGTGGATAAAGCATTAAAGCTTGTATTAACCGGTTTAGGCACTTTATCTGGCTCTGAAATGGCAGACAGAGCACTTTTATTGCCCGTTTATTCAAACGATCAATCCAAAGAGATTTCAACCTTCAGCGATAATACCTACAATGATTTGATTGCGATGAGCAATAGCTTGACCATCGTGTACACGGGATTCTATGAGTCGGAGAACACTTTAGCCATAGAAGGAAGCTCCCTACATGATTTGGCGGTGATCTTAAATAATGACCTAGATCTTGAATTGACCAAGGAATTGGATGCGAGCAGCGAATTGATCACGGAAATCCCACAGCCATTTGACTGGCAAATCTCGAAGGAAAGTCAATTAACCGAGGGGCCCATTCAATCGGCCGCTAGTTCCCTTAGTGACCTAGAGCGCTTGATTATCGAGTTAGCTCGAGAAATTGGGTTTGGATTGCAAACAGAACTTCCCTAGCACCTATTTACTCGGCAATTATGAGAAAGTAGTTCTTCTTGCCGCGCTGCAATAGAATGTATTTGCCATCTATTAAATCGTCTGTAGAAAGCTCAAACCCATCTCCGACTTTGTTCTTATTTACAGATATACTATTCTCCTTAAGTGCTCGTCTAGCTTCGCCATTCGAATTCAGAAATCCGGTTTTTTCAGCTAATATTTCAACAATACCAGCACCCGACTCAATAGACGACTTGGAGACTTTTGCCTGAGGCACACCTTCAAACACATCCAAAATGGTTTCTTCGTCAAGCGCTTTCAACGACTCACTTGTTGCTTTGCCAAAGAGCACTTCAGAAGCGTCAATTGCTTTCTTCGCATCATCACTCGAGTGGACTCGAGCGGTCAACTCCTCGGCAAGCACCTTTTGCATTTTTCGCAAGTTCGGAGCGATCGCATGCTCAGCTTCAAGCGCTAATATTTCTTCCTGTCCCATCAAAGAGAATACACGCGCATAATTCCCAATGTCGGCATCCGCAGTGTTTAATAAGAATTGGTAAAACCGATAAGGTGACGTTCTATTCCTATCCAGCCAAATATTTCCTCCTTCAGTCTTGCCGAATTTCGTTCCATCTGCTTTTTTGATCAAAGGAGTTGTCAAGGCCGAAACTTCACCTCCTTCAAGCCTTCTGACTAATTCTGTCCCAGTCGTAATATTGCCCCACTGGTCGCTTCCTCCCATTTGAATGTCGCAACCATAATGCTTCCACAGGTAATAAAAATCATAGCCCTGGATCAATTGATAGCTAAACTCGGTAAAAGACATTCCGCTTTCAAGTCGATTTTTCACAGAATCCTTAGCCATCATATAATTCACGCTTACATGTTTCCCCACATCGCGGATGAAGTCTAGGAATCCCAGCTCCTTAAACCAGTCGTAGTTATTTACAATTTGGGCTGCATTCTTCCCTTCGAAATCCAAGAATTTCTCCAATTGCTTTTTCTGACAATCTAAATTGTGGTTGAGCAACTCAACATCGAGTAAGTTGCGTTCCGCTGATTTTCCACTTGGATCACCCACCATTCCTGTTGCGCCCCCAACAAGGGCTATTGGGCTGTTTCCAGTTCGCTGAAAATGCGTCAATGTCATGACCTGAACCATGTTTCCAATTCCAAGTGAATCGGCCGTAGGATCAAATCCAATGTAGCCCTTAACGGGTCCTTTAGCAAATAGTTCTTCCGTGTTTGGAGTCATGTCGTGCAACATGTTTCTCCACCTTAATTCTTCAACAAAATTCTTCATGATAACGCCTTAAGCGCGCAAAAGTAACCTTATAGGCAAAGGCTTAAACGAATTTATTACTCGTTTATAATTTCGAACAACTTGTCCAAATTTGGTGTAAGAATTACCTCAATTCTTCGATTCTTCGCTTTGCCTTCGGCTGTAGTATTTGGCGCAACGGGAACGTATTCGCCACGACCTGCAGCAGTTAGCATGGTCTGGTCCATTTTGCCCTCGTTGGTCATGATCTTAACTACGGCTGTAGCGCGCATTACGCTCAAATCCCAATTGTCTTTTATGGCCCCCCCCCCGTTGTAAGGATCGGTATCTGTATGACCTTCCACTAAAATGGTAATGTCTTTTTCATCTCGAATGACCTCAGATAAATCAAGTAAAGCCTTTTTACCTTCTGCATTCACAACCGTGCTACCGCTTGGGAATAACAATTGGGCTTCGAGGCTAACATAGATTTTACCGTTGCGTTGTTCGACCGTCAATCCTTTATCCTTAAAGCCCAATAAAGCTTGGCTAATTCTATCCTTGAGTGCTCTAACGGCTGCGTCCTTTTCAGCTATTATATCCTCTAGCTCTTTTACTCTCGCCTCTCGATCTTTCAATTCTTCCTCTAAATCCGCAAGTCGCCTCTCCTTGGCATTCATTTGCTGTTCAAGTTCACGAAGTCGATCTTCTCTTTTTAGCAAGTCTTCTTGCGTATCGCGAAGAATCTTGACCAGCTTCTTGTTTTCTTCTGAACCTTCGTCCTTGGCAGATTGCAAACGCGTAAGCAACTCTTGGTTTCTATCGTCTAGGTCCTTTTGCTTTAACCTAAGTCTTCGGTAGTCTTTATTCAGCGCTGTGGTGTCTTCTTTGAGTCGGCTGTGCTTTTTCTGAAGGCTTTCTAGGTCTGCCTTTAACTCATCGTTCTCGGCAGTAAGTGTTCGATTTGAGTTCGTGAGATCTTGTCGCTCATTTTCACATTTTTCTTGTGTTGCCTTCAAGTCATTGTACTGTTTTGCTGGCACACACGAGCCAAGAAATAACGCCAACGCGGCCAAAGCCATAACTATTCTCATATCTAAACTTTTTACTGAATGACAAAGCTAGTTTGGCGAAATAGCCTTTAGCGCACGGAAGCGACTACTTATAAACAGTAGCTTCTTGGTTTCGGACCCTATTACTGCTCCGGTGCTGAGCTGTCAATCCAAACGGTTGAGAAATCGCGAAACTCAATGCTGTTTTGCGGAAAATTGCGAACGCGAGCAGAAACTAATCGCGTAAACTCGTCATAGTATAAAGGCAACACAACCGCCTCATCAATAAGCAATTGGCTCAAAATTCGATATTGATCCATACGATCGACATCCTCTTTTTCCCTTATTGCCGAGAAATAGATGCTATCGTATAGCTCGCTACTATAACCAACGTTATTCAAGTAATTTGATTCATACGGGCTTGCGGTGTCATTACTAACGAAGAGCCGCAGGAAGTTTTCGGGGTTAGGATAATCGGCAATCCAGCCATCGCTCCAAAGGCTTAATTCGCCCGCTTCAGCTCGACTCAAAACGCTTTCTAAACTTGCCGTTTCCATGCGAATATCTACACCCAAGTTGAGTTTTAATTGATCGATAGCGGCCCGCGCAATAGCCTCATTATTTGATCCCGTTGAAACAAGCAATGTAATTTCAGGAAAGCCTTCTCCTTGAGGAAAGCCCGCTAAGGACATCAAGTTTTGAGCTTCTTCCAAATTGAATTTGATGGGCGTAATTCGCTTGTATTCAAAATTTTTAAATGCAGAGGGCACAATGCCGAAAACGGCTGGCTCCCCATCACCTCTGAGTGTTTGATCAACTAGGGTGCTTCGATCAATAGCCAAATTGAACGCTTTTCGAACCCTTCGATCTTTAAAGATGGAATCGGCATGATTGAAGCTTAAATAGTGAACTCCCAAAGAAGATTTGACCTGTGTTTCAAAACTTTGAATCTTTCCTTTCTCCCAATCTAGCCCTGACATGACATCGGCATACATATCTACGGGTAGGGAGAAAACCATATCCAATTCGCCCATTCTAAATCGCTTTAATTCCTCCTTCTTATCTGAATTAAACGAGATAAAAAGTGAATCCAAGTATGGCAGTTTATTTCCGTGGGCGTCTCGACCCCAATACGAAGTGTTTTTCACAAGAATTGCATCCGTCCCTATGTTCAAAACGGCAACGCTAAACGGGCCCGTTCCAACGGGGTGGTTTTTGAATTCCTCACCATAATGCGCTGTCGCTTCTCTTGGATAGATATAAAACCCGCTGTGGCCAAGAAGCTTCGGGAAATCTGCCATCGGGTAAATCAACGAGAATTGAACCGTATGGTCATCTATTTTTACAATTCCCTCAGGTAATGAAGCCTCGCCTTTTTCCGATGCAGGGGTATTATAGCATTTGGATGCACCCAAAACCCTATCTGTAAGCAGCCAATACATTTGATTGTTTGCCGATGACGTGCACAACTCGCGCATACACCAGATCACATCTTCAGCCGTCACTTCTCGTCCTTGCCCTTCTGGGAAGCATGCATCATCATGAAACCGCACACCCTCTCTGAGATAAAACGTCCAAACTGAACCGTCTTCATTCGGTTCCCAATTCTCGGCCAAGGCAGGTTTGATCTCCAATGTGTTTTGATCGAATTTCACCAACCCTTCGTAAACCTGCGCGGCCATTCTCGAACCAACGCCCTCTGTAATATCCAACGGATGCAAACTGCGAAAAGCAGATGATTCGTTTAATCGGAAAGCGTTTCCAGCTTCAATATCCCCCTTTATCATTCTGCGGCCGTCAGAATTGCAAAAGGTGAATGCGACTAATGACGTTAGTACAAATAAGTTTCGAAATAAAGGATGAAGTGAATGGGTCATTTGCTTCTCGTTTTCTTAAGGTTAGCTTAGTCTAGCGGTTTTCTCGAACAAAGGTTAGATAAATCGTTGCAATGTTTGTACGTATTTACGTTTAATGCTAGCCCTTATGTCAACATGTTTATGACTTTTGGGAAATATGTTCCAGAGGAACAGATCAACTTTCAAATAATTAAAACAACCACAAATACAGGCCTTTGGTTCGATTGCCGCTTGTTCATCTATACGATGATTCTTGCCGCAATTCCATTTTGTGTTAGCGCACAAAGTGACAGTGTAGAGTCGTTTACCTCATTCGTGCTTGCTGGACCAACGGTTGTTTTAGATTCAAATAGCATTGTTCCGGAATCTTTTATGCTCGAAGGGTTGAGTCCGGATCAATATAACGTTGATTTTGCAAAAGGAGTTTTGACAATAACCGACAATGCACTCAACTACCCAATAGAAATTAAGGTCCGTTTTGAAACCTTCCCTTTCAATTTTACCACACCTTATCAGCATAAAGACTTAGACCTAATTCTTGAATCGGACCGGATTTATAACCCTTTTCGGTCACAACATGCCGTAAATTCCTCCAAGCTTGTCGACTTAGGCGACCTTGAAAAACGCGGTAGCGTTTCGCGAGGAATTACCGTTGGAAATAGCCAAAACCTTTCGGTTAACTCAAGCTTGAACCTTCAGTTGAGCGGTCAGCTTAATGAGCGTTTTAGTCTCGTTGCCGCTATAACAGATGACAATATTCCCATTCAACCAGAGGGGAATACGCAGCAACTTCAAGATTTTGACCAGGTCTATCTCCAAATCTATGACCCAAAAAACAGAATAACTGCCGGTGATTTTCAAGTTGCGCACGATCGCGGATACTTCATGCGATTCAATAAAAAACTCCAAGGCGGCCGCTATGAAACAAAGTTTACACCGCTCGCTGAAGACAGCAGTAAAGCCATTTATACCGATGTAAGTGGCGCTGTTTCACGAGGAAAATTTGCGCGCCAAATCATTCAAGGAGGTGAAGGAAACCAAGGCCCTTATCGATTGGTCGGCTCGGAGGGGGAGCGCTTCATTGTAGTCCTTTCGGGGACAGAGCGCGTGTACATAGATGGACGACTGTTGGTTCGTGGTCAGGAGAATGATTATGTGGTTAATTACAACACGTCTGAAGTAACGTTTACGGCAAAAATGCCCATCACGAAAGACAGACGCATCGTGGTGGAGTTTCAATACTCTGACAGAAACTATGCACGCTCACTCCTCTATTCTGAAACGGGTTATTCTTCCGATCGACTCCAGATGAATTTGAGCTTATACTCGGAACAAGATTCTAAAAATCAACCGTTACAACAGGACTTGACAGACGTACAGAAAGACGTTTTACGCAGCATTGGCGACAGCCTCGATTTGGCGATCGCCTCGTCCATAGATACGGCATCATTCAATGAAAACCAGTTGCTCTACCTCAAAGTGGACTCGATGTATTTCGATCCTGTGCGCAACGACAGCTTTCTTGAAAAAGATGTTCTGATTTACACCACTTCTTCTGAAGGCCCGCTGTATAAGGCCTCGTTTTCAGAGGTAGGAGCTGGGAATGGCAATTATGTAAAGGGCATTCAACTCGCCTTTGGCCGGGTGTATGAATGGGTAGCTCCCATTGGCGGTGTTCCTCAGGGTAACTTCGAACCCGTTGTTTTTCTTGTGACACCCAAACAGCGACAGATGGTTGCAGTTTCTGCGGTCTACGACTTGACTGAAAACATCCAGGCAACCATAGAATGGGCTGGCTCTCAATATGATGTCAACACTTTTAGCTCATCCGATAAAAGCGATGATCTCGGAATGGCTTCCAAGATTAATATTGGTGGCAGTCAGCCGATTAACGGAAAATGGCGCGCTATTGCAGGCCTTGATTATGAATTTGTCAATCAAGACTTTAAGGAAATAGAGCGTTTTCGAAGCGTAGAATTTGATCGGGACTGGAATATTCGGTCTATTAAACTACAAGACAATCAAAGTATTATCGGGGCAGAAATAGGTGTAGCAAAAGCCAAGGAGTTTAAAACCATTTATGGAATAAAGTCTTACAACGCGGGTACGGCATTTCGAGGCATCCAGAACGCACTCACCATTTCCTCGCAAACCGATCGGTTGAGATCGAATTATGCCGGAAGCCTAACGAATCAGGCGGGAAACCTTATTAATGCTCAATTCTATCAACACAACTCGGAGGTTGTGGTACCCATTTGGAAAATCCAACTTGGTTATAAGGATGATTTTGAGCAAAACATGCGGTACGATCCAAAGAATGACACTCTAAGTAAGCTGAGCTATCAGTTTTGGGAGTGGGAAGCGTCAGTAGCATCAGCCGATACTGCCAAAAATCACCATCGTATTTCTTATGCAGAACGAACCGATTGGCTTAAAGACACTACAACACTGGCCAAATCAACTTTTGCTCGGATTTATGGCTACCAAATGGAATGGAATGGAATGGAGCATTCGCGATTGGTTTTCCGAGTGAATTATCGAACCTTAGATATCGTTAATCAAAAACTTACGCCACTTAAAAAAGAGAACACCTTAATCTCTAGAGTGGAATATTCTTTTCGTGCGTTGAAAGGCGCGCTTAGCTCTTCTACCTTTTACGAAATTGGATCTGGGCTTGAAAATAAGCGCGAGTTCATTTTTATTGAAACCGGTCCGGGTCAAGGAACTCACATACATATTGATTATAACAATAACGGACAAAAAGAGCTGGATGAGTTTGAACAGGCGATACAAGTCGATCAAATTGCATCAGCCAATTATATTAAGGTATTTGTCCCTACAGATGATTATGTACGGGCCTTCACCAATCAATTTACGCAAACGCTTTTTCTCCGACCTGCGGCTGTATGGCGTTCGAAAAGTGGCGTTCGAAAAGCAATAAGCTTATTTTCAGATCAATTCACCTATTCTTCCGATCGAAAGAACTTACAATTGCCTCTTGTAGATCAGTTCAATCCATTTCTTTTTGACCTTCAAGACAGTTTGCTCATGTCTGTAAACTCGAATTTGCGGAACATTTTTTACTTCAACCAGAGTCATCCCGTATTTGGCGCTGACTTTAACTATCAGCGGCTCGATGGACGAAATTTTCTTACCTCAGGATTCGAGTCGCGCAGCGCGGATAAAACCGGTGTTGGTGTTCGATGGAATTTTGCCTCTGCGTTGGGAACTGAAGTAAGAGCCGAGCAGGGCAACAAATCAAACGCATCCAACGCCATCAGTTTGAATAGTAGAAATTATCACATTTTTTATCAGCAGATCGAACCTAAACTCAACATCCAGCCCGGCAGCCTTTGGCGTTTGAGCCTTTTGTTTAACTATAAGGAACAGCAAAATCGAACTGAAAGCACGAATCCAGTTGTGGGTCGAGAACGTTCTATCGTTCGAAAAACTGGATTAGAGTTTACACTAAGCTCACCCGAAAAGGGAAGTTTAATACTGAGTGGGAATCTAATTCAAATCAATTACAGCGGCAGTTCAGACAGCCCAGTTGGATACGAAATGTTAGATGGTTTACAACCCGGTCTCAATGGAACCTGGGGAATTTCTTACCAAAGGACATTAGCAAACAACCTACAGCTGAACTTCAATTATAATGGGCGCCAATCACCTGGAATCCGCATCATACATACAGGCGGAGTCCAAGCAAGGGCATTTTTCTAAGCCTATTTTAGTTCGAAATCAGTGGTTCCCATAAGGTAGTCTTCCGCATAAATTTCAACAATATACTTGCCTTCGATTAACTCCTCTTTTACATCCCAATAAAGGCACATGTCCAACTCGTCATTCTCATACAACACTTCTTCCTTTCGAGAATAGAGCCCTTCTTTACCATCGTAAGTGAACATATAATCTTGCGTTTGTCCAAAGGCCAATACTTCGCCATTTGGATCAATAATTCGCAAGAAAATGGTCTTCTTACCCGGCTTGCTCACCTCATTCTTGTCGATGGTGAAACAGGTTTTTACTTTATCGACACGCTTTGCTCTGTCAGTTTCTCGACTCACCGTGCCACTTTTCATTCGCTGACCCTCAGAAACTAAATCGAGCACGCGAAGCTTTGAGCCAAGTTTAACTTTTTCTGATAGTTTCTCATTGGTCTTGTTCAGCTCCTGATTTTCTTCCTTTTGCGTAGATAGTTGATTTTCAACTTGTGCTTTCGCCACAACCAAGCCTTGATTTACGGTGTTCAGCGAGTCTATAGTGACAATGTAAGTCTTCATGATGTCGCGCAATGTGCCCGCTTCTTTTCGAAGTTTGTGAATGGTCCATGCATCGTTTTTATGCTTTTCTGCTTCAGCCAATAGTTCTTCAATGTGCGCCCGTTGTTCAGCAATTTCGGCCTGCATTTCAACGTTGTCTGTTGAAACCGAATCATAGCGTGCAAGCATAGCATTAAGCTCCGCTGTGAGCTCATTCTTCTCTGTGGTTAAATCGGTATTCTGCGTAACGATTTCAACATTTTCTTGATGTTTGGTAAAAAGAAAATACAAAGTCGCGGCATTGGAAATGGCGAGAAATATCACCAAGATGAGCATTAGTTTGCTGTTTCCTCCTGAGGCTTTTTGTTCGGTCATGGCTTGAGACAAATTTTTGGCAAAGCTATATGGAAAACCTAGCCTACAAGGGGTTAGCCGAAAAAGGCTACTAACATCCAGTGGTTATTATCCTAATCGCCTCTTTTAGCCTTCGGACGTGCTAATTTTAACCCGTGGATTTCGAAAAAGCGCGGAATTGGTTCCATGAAAAGGGATGGCAAACGTTTGCTTTCCAAGAGGAAGCGTGGGCTGCACACTCCAGCAACATTAACGGTATGGTGAACGCACCAACGGGTAGCGGAAAAACCTACTCGCTCATGGTTCCTATACTTCTTGACCTTGCCAAACAAAAGCTGGAGAAGTCACAAAAAAAGTCCCCACGATTAGGGGCCATTTGGGTAACTCCGATTCGGGCCTTGGCAAAAGAAATTCTGCAATCGGGTGAGCGCGCGATTGCTGGGATGGACTTAAACTTGACCATAGAAATTCGGACTGGCGACACTACTGCAAAAGATAAATTACGCATCAAAAAATCGCCTCCTGATGTGCTGATTACAACGCCAGAATCTCTGCATGTCTTGCTCACTCAGGCTCATTATGACATTTATTTTGGTAGCCTTAGCACGGTCGTAGTTGATGAATGGCACGACCTGATTGGAAGCAAACGCGGTGTGCAAATGGAGCTGGTGCTTTCAAAGTTCAAAGCGCTTTCACCAAGCCTAAAGATTTGGGGTATTTCGGCTACCATAGGGAACCTGGAAGAGGCGATGGAGGTACTACTTGGCGATTGGTTTACTACACGGCCAACAAGCATGATTCGAAGCAATATCAAAAAGAAATATGAGGTTGAGTCCATTTTTCCGGATGATCTTGATGAACTGCCGTGGGCAGGCCACTTAGGCATCAAGCTATTTGAAAAGGTGATTCCCATTTTACTGAGCAGCGAAAGCACCCTCATCTTTTTAAATACGCGAGGTCAGGCCGAAATTTGGTACCAAAAACTGCTTGAACACTCGCCAGACTTTGCAGGTGTAGCGGCCTTGCACCATGGTTCAATGAGTAGGGAAACAAGGCATTGGGTGGAAGACGCGCTTCACGCAGGCAAGCTCAAAGCGGTTATCTGCACATCGAGTTTGGATCTTGGGGTCGATTTCCGACCCGTTGAAACCATCATACAAGTGGGTAGTCCAAAAGGGGTTTCAAGGTTTATGCAGCGCGCGGGTAGAAGCGGACATCAGCCGGGCGCAACCAGCAAGATCTACTTCTTGCCTACGCATTCATTAGAGCTTATTGAAGCTGCGGCTTTGCGCGAGGCCATTGATTTAGAAATGGTTGAAAGCCGCGTGCCGTATGTCCGTTCTTTCGATGTGTTGATCCAATATCTCGTGACCCTGGCGGTGTCAAACGGCTTTAAATCCAAAGAGCTTTTTGAAGAAATCAAGAGCTGTTTTAGCTATCAATCAATCAGCGAAGAGGAATGGAAGTGGTGCCTCGACTTCATTGTTACTGGAGGTAATTCACTTGGCACCTATGATGAATTTCATAAGGTCGTCATTGAAAACGGGCTCTATAAAGTGATAAGCAAACGTGTCGCTATGCGCCACAGGTTGAGCATTGGCACCATTGTTAGCGACACCATGTTGAAAGTGAAATTCGTTACGGGTGGATTCATCGGTAATGTGCAAGAATCCTTCATTTCGAGGCTAAGTCCTGGAGACACATTTTGGTTTGCCGGTCGCAGTTTAGAATTGATTCGAGTGAAGGGGCTCACCGCTCAGGTGCGCAAATCCAACAAAGAGAAAGGACCAATACCGAGTTGGAATGGAGGCCGAATGCCGTTGAGTTCTCAAATGTCTAAAATGCTTCGGCAAAAAATGAACGAGGCTGAGTCTGGGAAGACAACCGATCCCGAAATCACCTTCCTCAAACCGCTTATCGAGCGGCAAAAACAAGAATCTATACTACCAAGGGAAGATCAGTTCTTAATCGAACAATTTGAATCAAGAGATGGTCATCATGCCATTTTCTTTCCCTTTGAAGGGCGTTTCGTTCATGAAGGAATGGGTGCTTTGATCGCATACCGGATTTCCTTGCTTAAACCGATAACATTCAGCATTGCCATGAATGACTACGGATTCGAGCTATTGAGCGATCAGCCCATTCCAATCAAAGACGCCATCGACACCAATATTTTTTCAAGTATGCACCTCATGGATGATATCTATGCCAGCGTCAACTCGGTAGAAATGAGTCGTAGGCAGTTTAGAGATATTGCTAGTATTTCTGGTTTGGTTTTTAACGGATTTCCAGGAAAACAAAAGAAGGAACACCACCTTCAAGCGAGCTCTCAACTGTTCTTCGAGGTTTTTAACGATTATGAGCCTACGAATTTATTGCTCCGGCAATCCTTTTCTGAGGTGACAGATTTTCAACTGGAAGAACAGCGGTTGCGTCAAGCGCTTGATCGCATTTCAAAACAAGAAATCGTTGTGACCAACCCCAAAAACTTCACCCCTCTTTCGTTTCCAATTATTGTTGATCGAACACGTGAAACCCTGACCTCTGAATCCCTCAGCGAGCGAATAAAAAAGATGAGCGTAGTTTAAGTCAATTAAAAAATTGCAAGATATTTGAGCATTGCGACACTTAACTCTAATACTTATCTTAATCCTTGGCGCCCTTTTTTCAGGCGCAAATGAATCTGATAGCTTGCTTTTTCTAGCTAAAAAAGCGACTTCGGAGGATGCGATTTATATTATCCACACTCATTTTTCTGGGAACGAGCCGAAAGAATTGCCAACTTCAGTAAACCTTGAACTCGCCAGGCTCTATTTAGACATCGGTTCAACGGAAATGAGTCTTTTTCACGGTATTATCGCCTTGGAGTCTTCCAAGGAACTATCAAACGATTCGTTGATGATCGAGTCAGAAATCGTAATAGGCGATGCATACAGGCGCATTCGAAACTTCGAATATTCGCTCGAACATTTTGATGAAGCCCTCCGATTATCCAAAAGCAAACCAACGCGTATGCCGATGATTTTGAATAGTCGGGGTGTTATTTTAGCTCAATTGAATCGATTTGAAGATTCAAAGCAAAGTCTGCTTTATGGACTTGAATTAGCCACAGCTTCGAGTGATAGTGCCGGTATGGCGAGAATCTTAACTAATCTGGGGTTCATACACAATCGAAATGAACGATACGATCTTGCCCTCAAATACTACCAAATGTCGCTCGAAATCAAGCAAGGCCTTGGAAACAAGAGTAGTTTGGCTTACACCTTGAACGACATGGGCGAGGTTTATTCCTTCATTGGGGAATTTGAACAAAGCATATCCTTAAGCCGGAAAGCGTTGATCCTTGCCACAGAAGCCAAAGCCATTTATTACATGCGCGATATTAATAGGACCTTATCTAGGACCTATGAAAAGATCAATCGTAATGACAGTGCTTTGTTTTTTCTATCTCAGTATCAGGTATTGCAAGACAGCATCGTAAATGAGGATAGAGCCACGGAAATAGCACGCCTTGAGCGAATTCAGGAAATAAAAGAGGCCGAGCTTCAAAACAGCCGACTTAAGGCTGAAAACATTGAAAAAAACGCAGAAATTGAGAAAAGAAATGCGTGGCTTTATATGTCTGCCTTATTATTGGTCGTCCTATTAATCTCAGGAATTATTCTCTATAACATAGATGCAAATCGACAACAATTGGTCATTGAAATCGAGGCAAAAAATCTTGAGCTAGAGTTAAGAAATAAGGAGCTCACCAAATCGTTGAATGAGCAGGAGTCGTTGTTTAACATCGTTACACATGATATTCGGGGACCCTTGGCCAACGTAACACAACTTTTGGCATTGGAAGAAGAAGAAACGGACTTTGCTGTGCGAGCGGAAATGCGTCAATTGGTGACTCAGTCCGCCAAAAGCGCTTTAGAGTTCATAAATGACTTTGACACCATTCTTTCCTTCGATCGAAAAAAACAGCTTCCGCCTTCATCAACCTTCGACCTAGTGGATGTGCTAAACTCCATCATCCATGATTTTAAAACGGAAATTGACCGCAAGAAACTTGAAATACACCTAGACCGAAGTGCTGTTCAAAAAATCAGTAATGTTAAGGGTTATGTAAAACACATCCTGTATAATATTCTTTCGAATGCTATCAAATATTCTCCTGAAAATGGCAGCATATTCATCAGTATTATAGTCCAAGATTCCGTTCGCATATCCATAGAAGATCATGGCCCAGGGATTCCGCCAGAAAGCATCGACCGAATCTTTGAACGATTCTATCGCGGAAGTGATGTAGAGAGCTCTAGCGGCTATAAGTCAAGTGGATTGGGGCTGGCAATTGTCAAACTTCTAGTCACTCGTTTGGATGGTGAAATCAAAGTTCGAAGTGAGGTTGGGCTAGGCAGTGAATTCATTGTTTCGCTCCCAAAATGAGTCGTTTTTTATTGACGCTTGGTGACCAGGATCTCATTCTGAATGACCGATATTTAAAAATTCGGGACACCGTTATTCTTGCTGACTTGCACCTAGGTAAAACCATGCATTTTCGAAAAGCCGGAATGCCTATTCCGCCTGAAGCCCGTGATGCCGACCAGCGAAACCTAATGGCGTTAATGGAAAAAGAAACTCCTTCAACCGTAATTGTTCTTGGCGATCTTTTTCACAGTGTTTCAAACAGTGAGTGCGATGAATTGGCCATGATTACAAGTCAATTTCCAAGTGTAAATTTTGAGCTTGTCCTCGGCAATCACGACATACTTGACCCAAGCATTTACCGCAGCATTGACTTTCAAACGAGTCAATCGAAACAAATAGGTCAACTCATTTTGACGCATGAGCCTCAACTTGAGGTAATGGCTGGGCAAATTAATTTACACGGGCACATACATCCAGGCATTCGACTTATTGGACGAGGCAGACAGTCTATGCTCTTTCCTTGTTTCTATTTATCTGGTCAGCATTTTTGTCTACCGGCCTTTGGCGCCCTCACAGGACTAATGAAAACCAAGCCTGCTAAAGGAGATCGAGTTTTCGCCATTCTTGACGGAGAAGTCGCTCAGGTGTTTTAAGCACTTTCGCTTACTTTGCTGCCAAATCAATCGAACATGTCAACTTCAGGAAAAATCAACGCGGCTAAAGCCCCAAAGCCAGTAGGCTCATACCCACATGCGCGCAAGGTGGGCAATTTGCTTTTCTTGTCGGGAGTTGGGCCACGAACTGCAGGTTCTGACTCAAACGATAGCGGAGTGCCCGGTTTGAAGCTGGATCACAATGGAAACTTCCTTGAATTTGATTTTGAAGCGCAGTGCCGATCCGTTTTTGACAATGTAAAAGCCGTACTTGAGGCTTCTGGAAGCAAATGGGAAAACTTAGTTGATGTGACCGTCTTTTTGGTAAACATGAAGCGGGATTTCGCCACATACAATCGGGTATATGCTGAATACTTCGAAGAAGCTCAGCCCTGCCGAACAACGGTTGAAATCAATTCCTTGCCGACTCCAATTGCCATCGAATTGAAGTGCATAGCAACCATTGATTAGCGAGATTTTTTGAAAGACCTTAGCCGAGATGACGTGTTGATGTTGCTTGACCGGGAGATCAAGAAAACAGCGGCAATCATAGAAGAATACAGATTGAGCTCTGGCCCAATTGCCCCGGATGATGCCATTAACAATCGGTCGATTGTACAGGCGGCTCAGCGCACGGCTGAAGAAAAACTAACTAAGCTCTACCACATGAAGGACAATATTGATAGCCCCGATTTTGGAAACTGTGCACGATGTGGGGTTAAAAATTCCAGCGGGGCGATTGATCCTTAAGCCCGAAAGTCCTTATTGCGTAAGGTGCGCGGGTTAGTCCTTATTTACATACACACATAAAGTACTTGCAAATCGATCGTGGACGCCTTGCTTCTTCGCATCAAACACAATAGATAATCCTGCGCGATCAACATTACTAATGAGCTAATGGAGCTGAGAGAATTGTTTCCTTGATCGGCCATAATCTGGCTTATTTCCAAAAACCCTTCAGCAGTATCTAATCCGGGAGCCGTGTAAAGCATTGTAAATGTGATCATGGAAATTGCGTTTCCAATCGCCCATGGAATGTAACGCAAAAGTGTTTGATTCAATGTGATTCCTCCCACCTTCTGTGCTTATCACCTTAATTCCGACTGCCCATTTTTCCTAGAGTAGCGCCATATTTATATTCCATGAATGGTTTGTAACAAGCGGATAGAAGTATGCCAGCCAATGTAAGTGTCAGGCTATTAATTCCAATTAAAACCAAAAGATACAGCGCTGAAAAACGGCAAGAGCACAAACACATCAATAATGGATGCGAGAAATCGGATCCAAAATCCAGCGTATTCGTGTTCCACTTCTTGTGTTAGGTTTTCGTCAAGGGTTACTTCTTCCATGGTAATTAGCTTTTGTGGTAACAATAATAGAGGATAGACTAATAATTCGTGGCATAAAAAACCTGTGTAAACATAGCTCCATGGTCATGGTCCAATTTCTAACTAAAATAATACCACCATCCTTTTACCTTTGCCGCCCCGAATAATAGGGGTTTAGCGCGCTGAAATGAAAGCATTTAAAGAGTATGATGGGTTAAATCTGCCAAACATTGCCGAGCAGGTGTTGGAGAAGTGGAAGAAGGAAAAAACCTTTGAACAAAGCATGAGTAGCCGTGAAGGCAAGCCGAGCTATGTGTTTTATGAAGGGCCGCCTTCAGCCAACGGAATGCCTGGCATTCATCATGTTATGGCACGAACCATCAAAGATTTATTCTGCCGATACAAGACGCAACAAGGATTTCAAGTGATGCGTAAAAGCCGGATGGGACACACATGGTCTTCCGGTGGAATTAGGCGTTGAAAAGGAGCTGGGCATTACCAAAGAAGACATCGGTAAATCCATATCGATTGAGGAATACAACAAGGCCTGTCGCGAGGCTGTTATGCGCTACACAGATCAATGGCGCGATGTCACAGAAAAGATGGGTTATTGGGTGGATATGGATAGCCCATATGTGACCTATGAAAACGAATACATTGAATCGGTTTGGTGGCTGTTGAGTCAACTCTATGAAAAAAACATGCTGTATAAAGGCTACACCATTCAGCCTTATTCGCCAGCAGCGGGCACGGGTTTGAGTTCGCACGAACTAAACCTTCCTGGGACTTATCAAGATGTGAAGGATACGAGTTGTGTGGCGATGTTTAGAGCGATTGCTGACGACAAACTCAAGGCTCTAGATACCAACTTGTTCAAGTTAGCCGAAAAAGGAAGCCTTCATTTCATCGCTTGGACGACCACACCTTGGACGCTTCCTTCGAATACAGCTTTGACGGTTGGGGAAAAGATAGAATATGTCATCGTTGATACATTTAATCCATACTCAGCCGAGGCTCAGCAAGTAATTCTAGCCGAATCATTGGTGTCGAAATACTTCAAACCAGAAGGCCTTGAAGCAGAAATGAACTTTAGTAGCTCTGACAAACTACTTCCATATCGCGTGTTGTCAAAATACGCAGGCTCTGACCTAGTCGGCATTCGCTACGAACAACTCTTGCCTTACACCTTGCCCATGCGCGATGCAGACAAAGCATTTCAAGTGATTGCGGGCGATTTTGTGACCACAGAAGACGGAACTGGAATCGTGCACACAGCGCCAACGTTTGGTGCAGACGATATGCAAGTGGCCAAAGCAGCAGGTGTTCCACCTATGTTGATCGCTAACGAAATAGGTGATCCCGTTCCCTTGGTTGATTTGCGAGGTCGATTTGTTTCAGCTGTTTCTGATCCCGTTTGGGGCTTGGCTGGCGAGCCTGTAAAGGCCGAGTATTTGAGTGATGAAGAAAAAGAAAAAGCTTTTCAGCATCAAAAGGAATCGCTTAAGGAACACATTCCAAACCTGAGCAACTACCTCAGTGTTGACGAACGTATTTCACTGAAACTAAAGCTTGAAGGCAAGGCGTTCAAAGTGGAAAAATACCAGCACAATTATCCTCATTGCTGGCGAACAGATAAACCCATCCTCTATTATCCTTTGGATTCGTGGTTCATTAAAGCCACATCGGCTCGAGAGAAAATGATTTCCCTAAACAAAACCATCAACTGGAAACCAGAGAGTACAGGAACAGGCCGCTTTGGAAATTGGCTTGAAAACGTTAATGATTGGAACTTAAGTCGATCACGTTATTGGGGAACTCCACTTCCCATTTGGCGCACGGGCCCTTATGGGCCACTGATGGAAGAGTGTGTTGGAGCTATTGCTGAATTCACAGAAAAAAACGCCTACTATATTTCTGAAGAATGCGTTAACGACAAAGGCGAGCGCTTTGACGGCCAGTCGCTTCGAAAGCATTTGGGCGAAATGCGACTTAGAGGCGAAAACGTAAACAACGTTTGGAACGACATGATCCGCAGCAAGAAGATCATATTCTTCGCTATGCTTCCGAAAGATCAAGTGGATCTGCACCGGCCTTTTGTGGACTATGTCATCTTTTTCCGAAGTGGGATGGTCATGGCGCGCGAATTAGACCTGATCGATGTGTGGTTCGATAGTGGAGCCATGCCTTATGCACAATGGCACTACCCGTTTGAAAACAAGGAAATGGTTGACGAAGGCAAGGCGTTTCCTGCCGACTTTATTGCCGAAGGCGTGGATCAAACACGCGGTTGGTTCTATACCCTACACGCCATTTCAACCATGATCAAAGGCTCAGTTGCCTTCAAAAATGTGGTAAGCAATGGACTTGTTTTAGATAAAAATGGACAAAAAATGTCCAAGCGCCTCGGCAATGCAGCCGATCCATTTGAGACCATGGCCAAATTTGGAGCGGATGCAACGAGATGGTATATGATTACCAACGCTCCGCCCTGGGACAATTTGAAATTCGATTTGGATGGTATCACCGAGGTTCAGCGTAAATATTTCCGAGCGCTGCATAACAGCTACTCCTTCTTTTCGCTTTACGCAAACGTGGATCAATTCACTCATGCGGAGTCGCCCATTCCTATGGAAAACAGACCAGAAATTGACCGATGGGTGATTTCAAGGCTTAATTCCTTGGTGGCTGAAGTGGAATCGGCTTTTGAAAGCTACGAACCCACTCGAGCTGGACGCGCCATACAAGACTTTGTCGTGGACGAATTAAGTAATTGGTACGTTCGACTTTGTAGAAGGCGGTTTTGGAAAGGCGATTACTCTGAAGATAAAATAGCAGCCTATCAAACGCTCTATCGTTGCTTAGTCACGGTGGCCAAGCTGAGTGCACCGATTGCGCCATTCTATTCCGACCAACTTTTTAACGACTTGAATGGAGTGACCGGCCTTGAAAGTGACTCGTCCGTTCATTTAGCTGCTTGGCCAATTTGCCACAATGATGAAATCGATATCGATCTTGAAAAGCGTATGGCGTTGGCTCAAACTGTGTCTTCTTTGGTTCTTTCCTTGCGGAAACGGGAGAACATTCGCGTGCGACAGCCACTTCAAAAAATCATGGTTCCAGTAATCGATGATGCATTTGAAGCTCACCTGAAAGAAGTAGAGTCGTTGATTCTAAGCGAGGTTAACGTGAAAGAATTGGAGTATGTCCGCGACTCTTCCGTGTTTGTAAAAAGCATTAAGCCCAATTTCAAAGCGTTAGGGCCTAAGGTTGGCAAGAACATGAAGGCGCTTTCTGCACAAGTAGCGCAATTGAGCCAAGATCAAATCAGTGCCATGGAGCGCGAAGGAATGCTCCAGCTTAACTTAGATGGAGACCCTTTTGAGTTGATCGCTGAAGATGTTGAAATTGCCACGAAGGATATTCCAGGGTGGAAGGTGGCAAGTGAAGGTAGCGTGACTGTAGCCCTTGATGTTACCATTTCACCGGAACTACGCAGCGAAGGTATTGCGCGCGAATTAGTTAATCGAATCCAAAACTTGAGGAAAGACAGTGGTTTAGACGTAACCGATCGCATCGATTTGTACGTTGAAAACCATCCTGAAATCGAGCAAGCCGTCAATATCAATAAGAATTATATTTGTGCGGAAACGCTGGCAGATAAACTCATCATTAAACCAGCAATTACCGATGAAAATGCGTTGGAAGTCGAAGTTGAGGAAGGCCTCACCACACGCATTTTTATATTGAAGACTAATAATTAGAAAGCCATGGCGGAGACAGAGAAAACAAGATATTCAGATGCTGAACTAGAGGAATTCAGAGCGATCATAAACTCGAAATTAGAAGAAGCTAAAGTCGATTTAGAATTACTCAATTCGACTATGTCGCTCAAGGACAACAACGGAACGGATGATACTTCGCCCACGTTCAAACTCATCGAAGATGGGTCTGACGTGCTTTCGCGTGAAGAAACTGCGCAGCTTGCTGCTCGACAAGAAAAATTCGTAAAGAGTTTGAATGATGCCTTGATTCGAATCGAAAACCGAACCTATGGCATTTGCCGCGTTACTGGAAAATTAATCTCTAAAGATCGCTTGAAAATCGTTCCTCATGCAACTCTTAGCATTGAAGCTAAAAGGCAGCAACAGTCTTGAATTTGAATATTGAACTCATGCGCCCAAAAGGCGGCTCCAAAAACCAGGCTTTAACCGCTCTGCTCGTTATACTCTCCGTTTTGACCCTAGATCAGGTGCTCAAGATTTGGATTAAAACAAACATGTATTTGGGTCAAGAATTTGCCATCGCTGGCAATTGGTTCATCATCCATTTCACTGAGAATAATGGCATGGCCTTCGGCCTAGAATTTGGCGGAGATGTTGGCAAAATCATCCTATCAGTGTTTCGCATAATAGCGGTAGCTGGAATTGGTTATTTTCTGTTTAATTACGCCAAAAAAGGCGCGAAAACAGGCCTAATCGTTGCTGGATCGTTGATCTTTTCAGGTGCATTAGGCAACATTTTAGATTCTGCATTTTACGGTTTGGTGTTCAATGACAGCTACCATCAAATTTCCACCTTCATGCCCGCTGGTGGCGGATATGCCCCCTTCCTTTACGGCAAGGTGGTCGATATGCTTTACTTCCCTCTGATTTCGGGTCAGTTTCCCGATTGGTTTCCTGTTTGGGGAGGCGAAGACTTTATGTTTTTCCGACCTGTTTTCAATGTGGCTGACACGGCCATTTCCGTTGGAATAGGTATGATCATCGTTTTCCAAAAACGTTTTTTTGAAGAGGAGCCCACAAACGCTGAAGGAGGCGAAGCTCAAGAGGTGAAAGAGGCCTAATTCGCAACAAATACCATTTTTTTCGCATCAATTGTACGGCCATCTATGACCAAGGAATAAATGAAGTTTCCGGTTTTGCCATATCCGTGGTCGTAAACCACTTCATTCAGGCCCAATTGAATATCAATCATTTTCTCTTCGACTAGCATTCCCAGTTCATCTTGAATACGAATCAAACCATGGTGCGTATTTGGCATATCGTGCACTAAAAACACAATAGACGTAGCCTCATCAAAAGGGTTAGGGCGATTTTGCAGCAACTCGATTCCCGACTTGGGTTTAGGCGTCTCGCCAACTCCAACCACATTATGCATCACTTCTTGCGTAAACAGCCCTTCAATATTGTTATCATCAACATAGGCGGCAGATACAAAATACATATGTCCCGGTTCAATATCGAAGCTAGTTACCTGCTGGTCGGTGTATATTACCGTGTCCCAATCGTTGGTTTCTGTTCGTAAGGCTATGGCGGCATTTGGGTAAGAGCAATCGGGTCCGGAAATCGCAACTTCAAGCGTTTTCCAATCCGTTTGGTTCACCACTACCTCGGAAGGCGTGCACACATTTTGAGCTATCATGGCTGCGGCTACTCCATTAATGGCGGCATTTCTCCCTAAGTAATTAAAATCGACAAACCACTGGTCGATGTTGCCATCGTTGTTCGTGTCTTCCCCTAAAACATCGTCACTGGTATGCTGTCTATCATGGTAGTTCGAATTAGCCGTGTTAGCATCGCCATGTTCATTTGCAGATGTGAATCGCATGGAAGCAAAGCCACGTTGACGGAAAGGGATGTGATCACCACCACGACCCGTCCTGTCTTCAGCTGTCATTATCGTAACCAGCATTGGTACGCTCACATTTTCTACTAACTCATCTTGATATTGCAGCTTAATGTATCGAGCGAGCTGCTTTTGCTTTGAGAAGGCCGTTCCAAAACTGAATAATCGAACCTGAGTGCTATCGACATCGTTTTCACTCGGACAGGAAGGAGGAGAACTAGTTTCTCCACAAATCACCCCACCAACGATGTCATTATTGAGCACAGCCGCCACCTCAATATCGTTGTTATAACAGTAATCGGCTAAGGCTTGCGCACCATAAAGGCCCTGCTCTTCGGCAACGGTGAGCATAAAAACAATCGTTCTATCAAATTGATATTTCGCCATAACTCGTGCTAGCTCCAAAACCAATGCGCTACCGCTTCCATTGTCTTCCATTCCATGCGCTTGGCATGTTGTGTCGCATCCTGTTCCACACCGGCTATCAAAATGCGCTTCAACAATCACAATTCCTGCTGCGGTTGTATTGGTTGTTCCCAAAGCCGCGCCAGGCAAGATGGCGACAATGTTTTTGTGTTTTGAAGCGCCACAAACGTTTCGCTCCCAATGAAGATAGCTCGATACCAGGCGATTGTCATTATCCGCGCTTATTTGATTGAATCGATTAAGCGCCCACGATCGTGCTGCTCCGATGCCTCGGTTTAAGGATAATGTATCTGAGCCCGTATTTCTTGTTTCAAAAAGGCTCATTCGTTCCAAATATGAACGGAGTGAATCTGGCTGAATATTTCCCTCAATTTCCAAGGCAATTGCATGCGGATTGGTAGTTGCAGAAGATGCGTAGTCGCCCGGATTATAGTTCCCCGCAAGCACATTGGTTGCAATCGCGTTTGTGAAATGAACGTTGGTTTGACAAAACCCAGAAACGAAAAAACAAGTCAGAATTAGCGTGTAGATTTTATTCATAATCAATGGATTGAAACTGAAAAGTACATGTTTTTGCGTTGAATTCCATTCACACACAACTTCGAAAATTACCTTCGGCCCACAATTCATCGTTATGACGCCAGCACTCAAACTATTCATTTGGATTTCAAGGCTCGAAGGCCTTTCCTACCTTATCCTGATTGGAATAGCGATGCCGCTTAAATATGCAGCAGACATGCCACTCATGGTAAAATACGTTGGATGGGCGCATGGCGGGTTGTTCATGGCCTACATGATTCAACTGATTTGGGTCGCTTTTCAGCTCAAATGGGACATCATGCGCGTTATTTATGGCTCCATAGCCTCATTACTTCCTTTCGGTCCTTTTGTCTTTGAGCGAAGCATTATGAAGGACTATTCAAACTAGCAATTGGTCTTTTTATTACTCGCTGATTTGTCGCGTTTTGGCTAAAGCCTTTCGTGCATAAATCAATCTGGTTTTTAAATAGATCTCCTCTTCGCGGGTTGGACAAATTGGTGTCCATGTTTCTGGTAATGCCTCACCAAAGGATTGTTTGCCATAGACGCTGAGTAAAACACCTTTGTCTTCAAAATAGAATTTATACGCCTTTGACGATTGCATTCCTTCCACTCCGGATTGCTCATTCATAAAAAGATGCTCGCTGTAAAAACTGTAATGATCCTTGTCGTAAAACCATTGATGGGTTTCCTTCAGGCCAACTGCGTTGGACATTTTTAAAAGAACCATAACGGTGTCTTCTCCATCAAGTTTTGAATCAATACTTCCTTTAATTCCATTGTCATTCCACTCGTCATATGGATTAAAAAATGATTCATCGTTTACCAAAACATCTTTTAAGTCATCGAGCGCGCCTTCAATTGGACCCATCAACATCTCGCGCTCGTTAAGCGGAATGTTTTCGTTAATTGAAGGTTGATCCCGCTCTGGTTCAGGATTTCGGTTCTCCAAACAACCCCACATCGTCCCAGCAATAACTATCAATAAAAATTTGTGCTTCATCCTTTTAGATTTTTAACCACCTCGGCTATTTGGACTGCGTTTGTGGCTGCGCCTTTTCTAAGGTTATCAGCGACAATCCAAAGATTAAGCGCGTTTGGTCTTGTGTTGTCACGTCTAATTCTCCCAACAAAAACAGCATCTTTCCCTTCGGCATAAAGCGGCATCGGATAGGTATTTGTTTCAGGAAAATCTTGCAATACCACTCCTGGGGTTTGCGCTATAAGTTTTCGAATTTGATCAACTTCAAATGGCTTTTTGGTTTCCACATTGACAGCCTCGCTGTGCCCGCCTCTAACGGGTACTCGAACCACCGTTGCCGTGACTTGAATGCTTTCATCGCCCAATATTTTTCTCGTTTCGTCCACCAACTTTTGTTCTTCTGTAGTGTACCCATCTTCTTGAAAATCTCCGCCATGTGGCAGGCAATTCATATCGATGGGATAGTGGTAGGCCATTTCAACAGATTGATTTAACCTTTCGCCTTCCATTTGCTTGATGGCCTTAATGCCGGTGCCCGAAACGCTTTGATAGGTGGATACAACCAGACGCTCAATGCCAAAGTTCCGATGAATGGGTAGCAATGCTAAAACCATTTGAATGGTGCTGCAATTTGGGTTAGCAATGATTTTATCGGAGGCATCGAGTAGCCCTCCGTTGATTTCGGGAACCACTAGTTTTATGCCTTTATCCATCCTCCACGCAGATGAATTGTCGATGACCGTTGTTCCGACCGCTGCAAATTTTGGAGCCCACAATTTGGACGTTGCTCCACCGGCAGAAAACAAGGCAATATCAGGTTTCAAACTAACTGCTTGCTCCAAACCAATAACTTTATGCATCGATCCGCCAAAAGCGATCTCGTTACCAACAGATTTTTCAGAAGCCACGCAATAAAGTGCTGAAATGGGGAAACTCCGTTCTGCCAACACCTTCAACATGACCTGTCCTACCATTCCCGTGGCGCCCACTACTGCAACTCTCATTATTTGATGAATTAATAATTCGCAGCCAAAATTATGATAATTACATTTGTCCTAATCCCACTAATGACAAGGCTTTTGAGGCTATTTATTTTTCTATTCTGGATGTTGCCCATGGTTGGGGCTGCGCAATTCAGCGATGATTTTTCAGATGGAAATTTCACTTCAAACCCAATTTGGGCTGGAGATAATGCCAATTTTGAAGTCGATGCCAATGGTTTTCTGCATTTGAATGCCCCTGCTGTCGCTGATGAATCATTTTTGAGTGTCGCTTCTGTGGCTATCGATACGGCTTCCTGGGAATTCAGTGTTCGACTCGAATTCAATCCATCGAGTAGCAATCGAGCCCGAGTCTATTTAGTCAGTAGCGACTCCAATCTTAAGGGACCGTTAAACGGCTATTATGTGCTCATCGGAAATACCGAAGACGAAATCAGTCTTTATCGTCAATCGGGGACAACGGTTACAAAAATCATTGATGGAGTAGATGATTTGGTTGACACCGATCCTGTTGAAGTAAAAGTACTTGTAACACGCTCAACCAATGGTGATTGGGAGTTGTTTGCCGATACATCCAGTAGCGCTAACTATCAACTTTTGGGTCAAGTTACAGACACCACATTTCAGTCAAGCACCTTCTTTGGGGTTTGGTGCGATTACACCTCGACTCGGTCAGATAAATTCTATTTCGATGATTTTCACGTATCAGGTAACGCTTATTTAGATGTCAACCCGCCTTTGTTGCTTTCCGCTCAAGCCCTTTCCAACAATCAAGTGCTCGTTACCTTCAACGAGGCCATGGATCAGACAACTGCGCAAAACACGGCCAATTACAATGTAAATAACGCGATTGGTGCGCCAACATCAGCCAACTTAAATGGCGCTACTCAAGTCATACTCAGCTTCACAAACACCTTCAGTTTAGGCTCGACTTACACCTTGTCTGCGAGTTCCGTTGAAGACCTTTCGGGAAACGCCTTGGTAAGTACTAATAGTGATTTTCAATACGTAGAATTTTCACCTGCCACTTATCGCGATGTTGTCATCAACGAAATCATGGCTGATCCGTCACCCGTTGTTGGATTACCTGAGCTAGAATTCATAGAGATTTATAACGCTTCGGCCAACTACATCAACTTAGACAGCGCACAAATTGGTGACCCTTCTACCACAAGCACAATTCTTGGAATAGAAGTGCTCGGACCAGGTGAATATGCCATCCTTTGTCATCAAAACAACAGCGCCCAGTTTTCAGGATTTGGTCGTGTCATCGGTCTGTCGACCTTCCCAACATTGAACAATGCGGGGGACCAATTGAGTCTATTTGTTGGCGGTCTGTTGGTTGATGATCTGAATTATACAGACACGTGGTACGATGATGTGAATAAAAAGTCTGGTGGGTTTTCTTTAGAACAAATTAACCCCAATCACCCCTGCAATGGAAAGGCAAATTGGAAGGCAAGTTTGAGCGCTAGTGGCGGCACACCCGGAGTTCAGAATTCTGTTCTTGACTTTACTCCTGATCTCAGTTCACCAGAAGTAACTTCAACACAAGTAAACAGCACAACGGATCTTACCCTTCGGTTTTCAAAACTGATGGATAGCTTGTCAATAGCAAACGGTGTTTTTAGCGCGGACAATGGTTTGACCGTTTCTTCTGTTTCCATCGCTTCATCCTTAGTTGATGAAATCATTATCGTTTTTACCACTCCTTTGGATTCAAGTATCGTTTATAACCTTTCTATTTCATCTGGCTTGACCGACTGTCTGGGAAACATCCTGTCCACTGAAAGCGTAGCTTTTGGGTTGGGCGTAGCGCCTCAACCATTTGATTTGGTTATCAATGAACTATATCCGGACCCAGATGAAAGTTCAACTATTCCTTTAGCTGAATTTGTCGAGCTTTTTAACCGTTCCGAAAAGCTGATTCGCCTTGAAGGTGTCACACTAAATGATCGCTCAACCTCATCAACACTATATAACACTACGATACCACCAGGTGAGTTTATCATCGTTTGCGATGACGGCAATGCTGCACTATTTGAGGATTATGGTCGCGTGGTAAATGTGTCGAGCATGCCTTCGTTAAATAATTCGGCTGATCATATTTCGATTAAAAGAGGTAAAGTTATCCTTGACGAAGTTGATTATGATGACTCGTGGTATGGAGACGCCTTTTATGCCGCTGGTGGATATACTCTTGAGCGAATTAATCCCGAAAACCTGTGTGGGCTTGGCGACAATTGGCGGGCTTGTCTGGCTGAAAATCTTGGTACACCGGGAAGCGTCAATTCCATTTTTTCCAATGCGAGTTTTTCTCCCGTTCCCTCATTAGTGAGCGGTCAATTTAGCACCCTGAAAACAGCTGAACTCTTCTTTGACCGAAGAATGGACTCGGCATCACTGAGCTCAGCGCGTGTTACTTGGGGCCAAGAAACTTTTGGAGTAAGAATTATAGAAGGTGACTTTACCAAAGTCGCTATTGATCGACAGCAGGAGTTCGAGCGAGGTAAAAGCTATTCGTTTCTAATCGATAGTGTTTCCGATTGCACCGGTTCAATTCTAATGAATGCGAGAATTGAAGTTTACCTCCACGATTCAGGCGATATTGTCATCAATGAATTGCTGACTAATCCACGCGGTTCAGGAACCGATTTTGTGGAACTTTATAACCATTCCGCGTATGCCGTTTCCTTGAAGGATTGGTCGTTAGCCTACAAAGACACGAAGGACAGTCTACGATTTAACCCCATATCAACACATGCGTTGAGTTTGAGCCCGGCCGGTTATGTGGCCTTAAACGAAGACAACGAAGACCTCGTTTTTAACTATCCAGGTGCGCTAAATCAGCGGTTGGTGGAGATGAATCTGCCCAGTTATGCCAATGACAAGGCTAGCGTTCTACTGTATGATCAATTGGGAACATTGATGGATCGATTCGAGTATTCCGAAGACCTCCAATTTGATTTGATTGATAATTTAGATGGGGTTTCCATCGAACGACTTGATCCAAAAAGGGCCACAAATGACCCAGGGAATTGGCATAGCGCAAGCAGCACCGAAAACTATGGAACCCCAGGTTATATGAACTCTCAATCCTTAAGCTCTGCGGGTGTGTCGGGTTTTTCTTTAAGCTCTGATTACGTGTCTCCAGACAATGACGGATACCAAGATAATGTTAACATTGACTTCGTCCTTTCGCAACTAGAGACCGTTATAGAAGTGAAAATTTACACCGACAACGGCTTGATGATACGAACGCTAGCGAGCAATTTAGTTGTCGGTAATGCGGGTAGTTTAACGTGGGACGGAACGAAGGACAATGGGGAAAAAGCTCGAACCGGCATACACATCATCGTAATCGAGACTTTCGATTTAAACGGCAATCGAAGCGTCTATCGCATGCCGGTTGTTGTGGCATCCAGACTCTAAACTTTTTAGACATTTAATCCTTATATAACAATGGGTTTTTTAAATAACCCAATATTTGCACTACAAACAACAATATCTATGAAGAAAATTTTATTTGCAATTAGCCTCATTGCCTTTGCTGGAGCGACCAATGCACAATGGTCGATTACTTCACTTGGCGAAACGGGCGACACGATCACTTTCGATGTCACTATGGCTGGAGTTAACAACGGAACATTTAATGGAACAGGATTTGAATCCGCGCCTTTGAGCGGGCAGCTGGACTCAGATGCATGGAAATTCACAGGTCTTTCTGATGGCGACAGTTATTTCGGTGGAGACTTTAACTCAGGCGATTACGCCAAGGGAACTTCGGGCGGAGGAGAATTCGGTGGTGGAATTTATGCTTTTGGTGTTGCCCCTGGAGATACTGCAGTTGGTGTTCAACCTACGGGTAGCGATTGGACGCCAGGAGAGTTTATTCTTCGTGTGATTAACAACACCGGAGTAGATGTTGACTCTGTCTATCTCGGTTATGATTTAATCATTAACAACAATGAAGCTAGAGGTAACTCATTCGACTTTGGCTATAGCGTAAATGACTCAACAAGCTTTGCTACTATTATTTCAGATACAAGTGTCGAAGTAAGCCAAGGTTCTGTATTATGGGTAACCTATTCGCGTTACGCTGCGCTTCCAATTGCCATGCAAGATGGCGACACCCTATATCTAGCTTGGTCGGGAGACGATGTCAATGGTTCTGGTAGCCGTGATGAGTTTGCCCTAGACAACATCTCCGTTATTATGGTGGCTGACACTGGTTCTGGAGGATCAAGCTTTTCCTATTATGACATTCCGACTTTAACCACCGTTGACGCCAATGGTGTTGCTGATTCATTGGGCGTTGAATGCGTTACCTCTGGAATCGTAGTTGGTGTTGACATGGACGGAAACGCTGGTTACAGCTTTACGCTTTGGAATCAAGAAGGCATCAACGTGTTCAGCTTTGCCGATGTCGATGGATATGTGGTTGAAGAGGGCGACTCTATCGTCATGCGAGGAGTAGTCGATCAGTTTAATGGGTTGATTCAATTTATTCCTGACACCATTTCATTACTTGATTCCGGACTTGCTATTCCAACGCCAACCTTGATTACATCATTAGGCGAAGTGCATGAATCCGAATTGGTTCGAATTGAAAACTTTTGGGTTGATGCTATCGCTGGCGCAAACATCACGCTATCAGATGGTTCAAATAACATCGTGATTCGTATTGATAGCGACACAGATATTCCGAACAACGTTGATTTTGCTGTTGGCGACACCTTGTGTTACTTGATCGGAATTGGCGGACAATTCGATCCCACAAACCCATATACAGAAGGATATCAACTTTTCCCACAACGGTCTTCTGATATCGACAATTCTTGTGGAAGCATTCCACCACCACCTGTATTCTTTTATCCTATTCCTGAGATCAACAATGTTGACGCAAACGGTGAACCTGATTCATTGGGCGTTTATTGCTGGACAAGCGGAGTTGTTTTAGGCGTTGACCTTGATGGAAATGCAGGGCTTTCATTCACACTTTGGGATGAGGAAGGAATCAATGTTTTCAACTTTATTGATGTAAGCAACTATGTAGTTACTGAGGGCGATTCACTATATGTGCGAGGAACTATCGCTTTCTACAATGGTTTAACCGAAATTTTGGTTGACTCGGTAGAAGTTGTTAATTCAGGCAATCCTATACCCTCCCCAATGACTGTAACATCGTTAACGGAAGAAATGGAAAGCATGCCAATTCGATTGGTTAATGTTACCGTGCTCAACCCTTCGCAATGGCCCACGAGCTTTTCAAGCAATGTGGATCTCGTTACATGTAGTGGCGACACAATCGTGATGCGGATTGATTCGGATACTGACGTTGAAGACAGTATTTCTATGGCGCCAACTGGTATGTTCACAGTAACAGGTATTGGCGGTCAATTTGACAACTCTTCCCCATATTCAAGCGGATATCAGATCTTCCCGATGAGCTTCACAGACATCGATTCAACAACAGATCATTCGGTTCCTTCACTTATTGTGAATGAAATCATGTCCGATAATGTTGCTTCTAATATGGACGCTGCAGGAGACTATGATGATTGGGCCGAAATCAAAAACGCAGGCACAACGACTGTTTCTTTGGCTGGAATGTTCTTTACCAACGATGCTGCTGAACCTACAAAATACATGGTTCCAACTACATCAACCGCAACGATAGCTGCTGGTGGTTATAGCCTTGTTTGGTGTGACAACGAAAGTGCAGAAGGTGACCCTCACACTACCTTTGAATTAGCTGCTGCTGGTGGTTACTTTGGCATGACTTCCACCGATGGATGTGCGCTTGTGAGCGCACTTACTTTTCCAGCAATGGGTGCAAATGAATCTTATGGATACTATCCTGAAGGTACTGACACCTTGGTCATTTTCCAATATTTCTCTACTACTCCTGGCGCGATGAACATGTTAGATACCATCAATTCTGTTGGCAGCGTAAATGGTCAAGGCGATCTAGTGGTTTATCCAAATCCTTCCGTTGGCGCTCAACTTGTTCGATTCAATCAAACCATTTCTTACACGCTTTATGATGTGCTTGGAAACATCATTACCGTAGCAAGAAACACGAATGAACTGAACGTTGCAACTTTAGCAAGTGGAAACTATATACTTCGAACATCAGAAGGCGAAACGCTTCGAATCATTCGACAGTAAATCCGGACTATACTCTAAAAAAAGGGCGGCCAATTGGCCGCCCTTTTTTATTGCGCTATTTTTTTGAAGTCGAGCTTATCAAAGTGAAAATCGTAATTCGGAAGATCAATTTTAAATCCGTTTACTAACCCATTTTCTGCATTAAAGGTCACAACGCCATAAGTTAAGAAAGGGTCATTATGATCGAACTTAAAGGCATTATCATCCCAAGGTGTGAGCAGCCCAGTGAAGAGCTCTTTGCTTGGTATCATGGATAAAACCAATTGGCCATTTTCAATCAGCACTTCTGCGTTACCGTACATTTCATCTCGATACGTTCCCACATATTTTGAGCTGGCTAAAACTTTAGGATTGGTCTTTTTGGTCTTCAATCGCTTAGCTTTCTCCTCAATTTCCCTTGTTTCTCCTCCCTTTTTAAATCCTAAAAACTTCTCTGACCAAGCCTCAATTTCTTTACCCTCGAGCCAATCTAGAGCGGCATACATAAGCATGGACGAGGCCGAACTCATGTCATTCGTCAAGATTACAATACCAAAATCATCTTTAGGCGACAACGCAACCTTAGTTATATAACCAGGTAAACCGCCTCCATGATGCGCAATTTTTTTACCGTTATAATCCATGAGAAACCAGCCCAAGCCGTAGCCTTTAAAGTTCGTTCCATTTGCATCGTCAAATCCACTTGTATTTAGGTTCGTATGCATCGACCAAATCTCATGGATTGCTTTTGAGCTCAACAGCGTATCGCCATCAACTAATCCGTTTGCCAACCAAAAATTCATCCATTTGGACATGTCGCCAGCAGATGAGTTTAGCGCGGCTGTTGCTCCGCTATTATCATAACTTAGCATGAATATCTCTTTCCCGTTGATAAAAGGTTTCGCAATATTTTCATCCTTATAAAATGTGTCAAAATTTGATGTAGTTCGGTTCATCTTGAGTGGATCAAGAATTCTTGTTTTAACAAAGGCGTCCCAAGTCATTCCACTTACCTTTTCGATCAGCTCACCTGCTGAAATAAACATGATGTTTTGATAGCCAAACTCATTTCTGAACTCATGTGTCAATGGCCGATATTGAATGCGCTCCATGACTTCGGTGCGCGTATAGTTGGTTCCATACCAAAGCAGATCACCATCAAACGTGATTAATCCACTTCGATGACTGAGCAAGTCCTCTACAGTGAAGTGTTGCGTAACAGATGGGTCGTGAAGTTTAAAGTTGGGCAAGTGTTTCACCACTGGGTCGTTCCATTTGAGCAATCCATCATCTACTAACATGCCGATGGACGCGGCTGTAAATGCTTTTGACAAGCTGGCTATACCATATAAGGTATTGGCATCTGGGCCTTGTTGATCATTTTCCGACCGGATGCCTTTGGCATAGGTCAACACCGTTTTCCCATCCTTAACAATAGAAACAGCCATTGAAGGCAATTCGAAGTCTGTGTAAACTTTATCTAGAAATGCTTTGAATACCAATGTATCAAGCTGAGCGCTCGCTCCTCCTGAAAACAATAAAATGGCAATAAATAAGGCGCATGTCCGATTTGTCATAAAGCAAAATTTGGCGCTAAAGTAATGCCTCACCAAATCCTTTAACGGCTTACCGGCCTAACTATTCAATAATTACTGTCTTTGCAGATCCTTTGCCATCAACTTGAATGAACAGCAAATAGCTTCCTGCAGCTACCTCGCTAATGTCAATACGACTTGACGATTGCGCTAAGTTTTCGGATCGAATGACTCGCCCCGCCTGATCAATCAATTGAATGGAAGCGCCAGAGGTCAAAACCGACATCGACTCAATCATTAAATATTCATCTGCTGGATTGGGATATACTTTGAAGGTTTTGTCTTCGGTTTCGTCAACCCCAGCAGGAATTGTTATTACCCACAATGACGTAAAACCCGTGCAACCAAACTCATCGGTTACCGTTAAAGAATAGGCGCCAGTAGAGCTCACTACAATTATCGCATCGTCCTCACCATTACTCCACAAATATGATTGATATCCGGCATCTGCTGTAAGGCGTGTTTTCCAATTGTTCGTGTAGCTTATCGCCACGTTGGGTTGTGGTGGTGCATGGAAAATAACTTCAACGGAACCTGTAATCAGGCAGCCCAAACTGTTCGTGACAGTGAGCAAATATTCCCCATTTGCCACTACATCGATGTGCGATGTGTCTTTGATGCTTGACCAACCCACGTGATCCCAATAATATTGGTCATAATTATTTGCTGTGCCCAAGGTTAGGGTGTCGCCAATGCATCCGTGAGCCGGATTTCCTGGTAAAAACTCAATCGCTGGTAGCGGAACGATTTCTAACCATCCGCTATCAATTCCAACACAACCCGTTGAGGCGTCTGTCATGGTAACCGTTACCCAGCCCGTAGTTGACGCACTAAACGTATTGCTTGTGGAACCATCGCCCCAAACAAACTGGCAGCTGCTACAGTTGCTCACATAATTCTTGGTTTGGCCATCGCATATAGTGTCGTCAGCAACATTACTGGTCGGAGCAGGAATAATATTCAAGTAAATATTTGAAGTTGCGCCACAAAGTGTTGTTGGGTTATACGCAGTCACAACATATAGACCTGCCGCTCCTACGGTGATTGAGGCCGTTGAGTCTCCCGTATTCCAAGCGTAATTGACTCCACTAGAGTTTGATGAGGCCGTTAATGTGATTTCTGGTCCTTCGCAAAAAGTGGTGTCAGCCGGCAGGTTGTTTATGGTCGGTTTGTTTGGCCCTAAACAGCCATAGATTCGAAAAACCACGTCTGGATATGCAACACCTACGCAGCTTGATGCAGTGATGTTTGTCCAAGACGTACAAACATTCCAGCTTCCCCCCGGGTTTTCCCATTTGGCTTCATACCCAGATCCCGCGCTGTCTAAATACCAATACCAAACGCCTTGATCATTCAAGTAATCTTTACGTGCTGAAGCCGCCATCCAATATGTTCCAGCAGCAACCTGAAGCGGTGTGTTCCAAACGGCAGTGATCGAGCCGTTTTCATCTGGATCTAAATTGATCTGAAAAACTTGAGCATAAACTTGCGAACCGATTGAACCACTATTGTCGTTGTAAATGGTGAAGTTCATACCAGCGGTATCAGGATTATTCACATTATAAAAACCATAAATGCGAACAGAGTCGATGTACCAAGTTTGACCAGCTGGAACAGTAAAATCGTCCGCTATTCTGCAATCGTTTCCATTAAAAATGGACTCAAAATCTTGTGCTACCAATCCGCTTGGAGTTGCTCCGGAGGTTTGGTCAAATAAAATCGCCTGTGAAAAGGCGTAGTTTATTAAGAACATTTGAGCGAGTACAACTATATAACGTGCCATATTGTGCGAATTAGGTTTCAAACTATTAGACTCAAATTTATTGGATTAGTTTGCTTGTATTACTAAATCTATTACACAAAAAAGGGGGCAGAACTAATTCCGCCCCCAATAACTAGAGGTTAGGATCTAGTTTAGTTAGTTCTTCACGATCGTGGTAATCCATTCTCCCTTAGCATCACTGAGTTTTAGGGTGTAATAACCCGGCTGTAACCCTGTAAGCATCATTTCTTGAATGTTTAATGGTGATTCTGCATGAGCGACAACTCTTCCGGACACATCCAACATGGTAACTTGTTTTTCACCTTGATATGTATCAGGCCATTGAATCGTCAACACATCTTGAGCAGGATTTGGAAAAACTCGGATGCCAGCTTTTTCCATTTCCGATAAGCCTGCAGGTATCACTACCACTGTGATGCTCACCACGCCTTCGCAGCCGAACTCATCCGTTACCGTCACAAAGTATTCGCCATCTGAATCTGCGATGGTTATTGGATCCGTTTCGCCATTACTCCATTCATAAGATTGATAACCTGTGGGCGCTGTAAGGCGAGTCTTCCAATTAGCTGTATAGTCTAGCGTTATCGTTGGTTGCGGAGCCGGGCGAACGCTCACCATTACGGTATCTGTCGCCTCGCATCCGCTAGGCGTCTGAACTATAATGGAATAATTTCCTGAGTCGGAAACAAATATTCCTTGTGTTGTTTCTCCGTTGCTCCATAGGTATGAAGAATACGTGTTGACCGCTGAAATGTAGGCCGTGTCTCCTTCGCATAAGTCAATTTCCAGACTCGGAGCAAGCTCGGGGGGGTCCGTGCTTTCAACCTCTAGCCAAATGCTGTCCTCACTGAAACACCCAGTATTTGGATTCGTAATATCTAATGTGTGCCATCCATGTACTCCAGTGGTAAAAAATGTGCTGGCAATTGTATCATCCCAGATATAACTGCACAATCCGCAATTGGCAAACCCATTAAAGTTTGCCGTTTGACCCTGACAAACCGTGTCATTTTCTATGTTGGCCATGGGCGTTTCGTTCACGGTCACATCAATGCAAGCTGTCGTGTAACAGTTCGTGTTTGGATCGGTTACGCTAACGTTGTAGAATCCAGATTCTGTGATTGGCAGTTGTTGGGTTGAGTCGCCTGTATTCCAATTGAATGTGGCGTTAGATAAATTTCCATTTCCTGGATCGAGAACCAGCGAGTCGGCCTCACAAACCGTTGTATCCATTGGAAATCCGGTAATATCTGGACCACCTGCGCATCCGTACATTATGAATGCAACTCCTGGGTCCGTGATGGTTGAAACACACGTTGACATTTGTGTAAATGTCGAACAACTGGTGCCAAACCCGCCACCTACATTATGCCAAAAGAAAGGAAGACCGCCACCAATCGAATCTCTAGTCCAATACCATTGACCTCCTCCGTTTGCAAAAGTTTTTGTGCTTTGAACACTCATCCAATAGCGTTGTGGTCCCAATTTGACTGGACAATCAAAAACTAACAACAAATCGCCATCGGCATTCACATCTTGATCGGTGGACCACGTATAAGTGCCCACTTCAGCAGCTGGCATTCCACCGCTATCCAAATAAAGTGTCAGTCGGGCAGAGCTTACCGTTTGGGCAGACGCTGAATACTGTCCGTATATCCTAATCGAGTCTATTGTCCATGTAACTCCGGATGGAACTATAAAATCATCTGCTGCCGCACAATCATATATATTATATGCTGTTTCAAAGTCTTGAGACGCAATGCCGCCTGTTACCATACCTGTGGCTTGATTTAACAAGACCTGTCCAGATGCTAAAAGGGATAAAGAAAAAAGAGAAATGGAGAGTAAAGCTTTTTTCATGGGTTGTAAGATTAGGTTTATCCTGATTGAACCCAAATTTATCGAATTAATCGTCACTAAAACAAAACATTACCTTGTAAGTCTTGATAAGCCCCATACCAAATGGTCAAAATTGAAGAAATGGTATTATTTCTTAAGGCATCGATCTAAAGCTTCATTTGTCAATTTTCAAAATTATCTTCGCCCGACTTGAAAATCCATTGTGGCAGAAGCACTTGTAATCATACCGACATATAACGAGAAGGAAAACATAGAGAACATGGTTCGAAAAGTGTTTTCGCTTCCAAAGGCATTTGACTTATTGATTGTTGACGATGGATCACCTGATGGTACGTCTAATATCGTTAAACGACTGATGGTTGAGTTTCCTGATCGTCTCTTTATCGAAGAGCGTTCCGGCAAGCTTGGCCTAGGAACGGCCTACATTCACGGTTTTAAATGGGGTTTAAAGCGCACATATCTTTTCTTTTTTGAAATGGATTGCGACTTTTCACACAACCCCGATGATTTAGTCCGCCTTTATGAAGCAGCAAAAGAAGGCGAAGCAGATGTGGCCATCGGCTCAAGATATACAAAAGGTGGGCGAGTAGAAAACTGGCCCGTGGGGCGCATTCTCATGTCTTATTTTGCATCTGTTTATGTGCGCATGGTGCTTTGGATGAATGTAAAAGACACGACAGCCGGCTTTAAGTGTTATCGAAGAATCGTGCTCGAAACATTGGATTTAGATAACGTTCAATTCATTGGATATGCCTTTCAAATCGAAATGAAATATCGCGCATGGAGGAAAAAATTCAAAATCGTTGAGGTGCCCATCACCTTTACCGATCGAATTGCGGGTTCCTCAAAAATGAGTGGCGGAATATTCAAAGAAGCCATAATTGGCGTGCTTCAAATGCGCGTAAACATATGAGCAAAACCTTAATACAAAACACGACTATCGTTAATGAGGGGAAGTCCTTTGTGGGGAGTGTGTTGATAGATGGCCCTCGAATTGAGGCGGTTTTCAATCAGGAAAACACACCACCGATTGACGATGTAGCAATAATTGATGCAACAGGATTGATATTAATACCTGGCGCCATTGACGATCAAGTCCATTTTCGCGAACCCGGACTAACGCAAAAAGGAGAAATCTACACGGAAGCTAAGGCTGCCGTTGCGGGAGGAGTTACGAGTTTCATGGAAATGCCAAATACTAACCCTCAAACCACGACTCAAAAGGAATTGGAGAAAAAGTTTGATCGCGCGTCAGCGTGTTCACTTGCCAATCATTCCTTTTTCTTTGGCGCAACCAATGACAATCTCGATCAAGTCTTGGCTACAGATCAGCGCAATGTTTGCGGGGTCAAAATATTTATGGGTTCATCTACAGGGAATATGCTCGTAGATAATGAGCAAACCCTATCTAACATTTTTGCAAAAACAAAAATGCTTATCGCCACGCATTGTGAAGACGAGGGAATTATTCGAGCCAACCTAAAAGCTTTTCATGAAAAATATGGGGATGGAATGTCTTTTGACAAACACCCCATCATTCGAAGTGCAGAGGCTTGTTATAAGTCTTCCAGCGCAGCTGTGGCACTCGCTAAAAAACACGACACACGTTTACACATTCTACACATTAGCACCAGGCGAGAAGCCGAGCTTTTCACGAATGATATTCCCTTAAAGGACAAGCGCATTACAGCCGAGGCCTGCATTCATCACCTCTGGTTTAGCGATAGCGACTATGCCACAAAGGGCGCCAATATCAAATGGAATCCTGCCGTAAAAACATCTGAAGATAGAGCGGGAATTTGGCAAGCACTATTGGACAATCGAATCGATGTGATCGCCACCGATCATGCACCACATACCATAGAAGAAAAATCTGATAATTATTGGAACGCCCCATCTGGCGGGCCGCTCGTACAGCACTCTGTCTTAGCTATGATGGATTTTGTGAATCAAGGCAAAATCAGTCTAGAACGAATGGTCGAAAAAATGAGTCATGCTGTAGCTGAGTGTTTCCAAATTGAACAGCGAGGCTATATCCGACCTGGATATTTTGCTGATTTGGTGTTAATCGATCCTAAAAAATCGACCTCAGTTACACGTGAGTCTCTGCTTTATAAATGCGGGTGGTCGCCTTTTGAGGGCCACAACTTCTCATCATCCATTCATAGCACATTTATCAATGGCCGAAAGGTCTTTGACGGAAATGGTTTTGACGAATCAAGGACTGGACTGGCGTTAACTTTCTCAAGGTGAGGTATTCGTACTTGTTTCTTGTGCTTTTCCTTGTTTCTTGCGGTTCGAAAGACGAACGGTTGAGACCAACAAACGTTCTCAGCGAAGATAGCATGTCCTTTATTCTAGCTGAACTTCAGGTGCTTAATGCAAAATTTCAACACCGAGAAGCAAAGCAGAAGAAACTAACCGACTTTATCATTGTCGAGCAACAGAATTTTTTTGACAGCATTGGCGTTAGCAAAGCGCATTTCGATAGAAGTATGAAATTCTACATGGAAGATTATGTGGAAATGCAGACCCTTCATGATGAAGCTATGAATTTATTAAGCACTCGAATAGCTGAATATAAATCAAAGCACCCGGAAAAGGAAGAAGTCAAAGTGGCCCCTGAGCCAACGAAATAGACTTTTTCTCCGATCGATAAATTGCAATCGTCTCCTTTATAGCGTCATCAATTAAACGAAAGGAAAACCCTGTTTTTTTTGCCCTTTCATTGTTGTATACCACCTTTCGATAAGCCGAATCTAGGTTTTCACTTGTCATGGTAAACGGGTTGATTCCGATTAAATCAAGCGCTCTTAATACCATTCGAGCAGGTTCAGCAATCATCTTTGAAAGGGCAAATTTTGGGGCAGGGGATCCAAACTCCCCAGTTATGCTTGAAAACAGCCTTTTATAGCTTACATTTTCTCCAATTAGTACGTAGCGTTGATCAAATCGGCCCGTGGCCATGCTTTCAATACAAAACTTTGCAACATCCGTTGCGGCAACAAAACCGTTTGACCCTGAGGGAAAAAACCGCATCCCGTTTTCGCAAGTAAGAATGATGCTTGTGCTACTCTCTCCCCAATTTCCAGCGCCTATAACAATTCCCGGATTTACAATTACAGCATTCAATCCTTCTTGTTTTCCACGCCAGACTTCCAGCTCCGAATAACGTTTGCTTATACTATAACCCGACCTTCCTTTATCCGAGACCCAAATGCTTTCTTCTTTTAATTTACCCTCTATCGTTTGATCTCCAAGGGCCGTGGTGGAGCTTATGTAACAAAGCATTTCGATTCCCTCGTTTAAGCACGCGTCAACCACATTGGCCGTTCCATGTACGTTCGTTTCAAAGAGCATATTCTTGTCTTTTGGTCGAAACGAAATTCGGGCTGCGCAGTGATAGACTTCCGTACAGCCTAGCATAGCCTCTTGAATCGATGCTGGGTCAAGCACATCGCCAATTACATAGAATAGGTTGGTTGTGTCGAGCTTGCGAAATCGGATAAGCTGTTCGATGGCCTGTCGATTTGACTCCGACCTAACCATTGCCCGAACGCGTTTATTTTGGGCTAACAAATCGGCAAGTATGTGTGATCCAACTATTCCAGTTGCTCCAGTAATTAAGATCATTCGGAGGAGAAGTTAAAGCTTCATTTCAGGCACATCGCCTTCTATGATGAGTCGTCCTTCTGTGGCGTTTTTTATTTGCTCAACGCTAACACCCGGGGCGCGCTCCAAAAGCAAAAATCCTTTTGGTGTGATTTCCAAAACGGCCAAATCGGTAACCACCTTTGTGACGCATTTTGTACCTGTCAATGGCAAGGTGCATTGTCTTAAAAGCTTGGATTCGCCTTTTTTATTTGTGTGCATCATGGCCACGATAATGTTTTTAGCAGAAGCGACTAGATCCATAGCGCCTCCCATTCCTTTCACCATATAACCCGGGATTTTCCAGTTGGCAATGTCCCCTTGATCGCTCACTTCCATGGCGCCCAAAACTGTTAGATGAACATGTTGACCTCGAATCATGGCAAAACTTGTGGCCGAATCAAAAAACACAGCCCCGGGTAGTGCGGTTATCGTTTGCTTTCCCGCATTGATCAAATCCGCGCTTTCTTCACCCTCAAAAGGAAAGGGACCCATGCCAAGCATGCCATTTTCCGATTGAAATTCCACATCGATTCCTTTAGGAATGTAGTTGGCCACCAAAGTTGGTATGCCTATGCCAAGGTTGACATAAAACCCATTTTGCAATTCCTGCGCAATGCGCTGTGCAATTCCATTTTTATCAAGTCCCATCTATGCTTCTTTTTTTCTTACTGTGCGTTGCTCGATCCGTTTTTCAAATCGTTCGCCTTTGTAAATGCGCTGTATAAAAATGCCTGGCGTGTGAATTTCGTTTGGGTCTAATTCGCCTACTTCAACCAGTTCTTCGACCTCTGCAACCGTCACCTTTCCTGCCATTGACATAGCATGGTTAAAGTTTCGAGAAGTGCCTTTATACACTAGATTTCCAGCTGTGTCGCCCTTCCATGCTTTCACAAAGGCAAAGGACGCATCAAAAGCCTGTTCTAACAAATGGGGTTTTCCGTTAAACCAACGAACTTCCTTGCCCAAGGCTACTTCGGTTCCATATCCAGCTGGGGTATAGAAGGCCGGTATTCCTGCACCCGCGGCTCGACATCGCTCTGCCAAGGTGCCCTGAGGAATTAGGTCCACTTCGAGCTCTCCGCTCAACATTTGCCGCTCAAATTCTTCGTTTTCGCCCACATAAGACGATATCATCTTTTTGACTTGCCGTGTTTCTAATAGAACACCCAATCCAAAGCCATCGACTCCAGCATTGTTTGATATACAGGTCAGTCCTTTCGCGCCATTTTTCCGAAGAGCCACGATGGAGTTTTCAGGAATTCCACTTAGACCAAAGCCGCCAAACATGACGGTCATATTGTCTTCTATTCCACGAATTGCCTCTTCTGCGTTGGCGACTACTTTGTTTAATGCCATAGTTTTTAATCAAATAGAGGTTTTTTGCCCCCTCCAAATTGGTCGGTGTTTCCACCTGAAAGGTCGCAATCGAAATTAACATTTTTGAGGCTTTCAGGTGTGTCGAATGGCCGCTGCGTTATGCCTAAGCGTTTATCCTTCCACACTTTGTGCATGTAATAACACCAAATAGGAAGGGCAGTATTTGCTCCTTGCCCCAAGTTGGTGCTTAAAAACCGAACGCTTCTGTCTTCCGCTCCAACCCACACTCCGGTAACTAAGTCGGGCACTACACCCATAAACCAACCATCGCTATTCCCTTGAGTTGTTCCTGTTTTTCCAGCAATTTGTGTGCTGTAAGGAATACCCGCATAAGGTCTAGAGTCAGTGGCGGCTCCGCGCATTCGAATTGCGGTACCTACTTTTTTTCCATCCGGCCCTCGTTCACCTTCGGTAACACCTTTCATAATGTCTATCATCTTAAAGGCCGTTTCCTCACTCATCACTTCCTTGATGTCTTGCTCTGTCTCATATATGATAGCGCCTGTGTTGTCTTCTATGCGCAATAAATAAGCGGGATCCATGCGCATGCCTTTATTGGCGAAGGTGCTGTATGCATTAACCATTTCAAACAAACTAATATCTGCAACACCCAGCGCTAACGCGGGAACCGGGTCAATGAAGGATTCAATTCCACATCGATGTGCATATTCTACGGCAGCTTGTGGTGAAAACCGTGTCATAACCCAAGCCGTAATGTTGTTCATCGAATTGGCAAGACCATATTTAAGAGAAACTAATTCCCCTGAATAACCCCCAGCATTTTGTGGACACCAGTCTTTCAATAAACCATGGTCATCCTTTCTAAAGCAATATTGAATGTCTGGTATCATGTGGCAGGCTGAAATACCCGCCTCGAGGGCTAAGGCGTAAACAAAGGGTTTGAACGTAGATCCCACCTGCCGTTTTGCGGTTTGAACGTGGTCATAAGCGAAATAATGCTGGTTAATTCCTCCAACCCAAGCCTTTATGTGGCCTGTGTGCGGATCTAAGCTCATAAGCCCCGATTGCAAAAAGCTTTTATAATATCGAATAGAGTCGTTTGGTGATAGGGTTGTGTCCAATGATCCTTTCCATGAAAAGACCTTCATTTCTCTGGGTGTGTCAAACACGATATCTATAGAGTCTGAAGCAACGACTCGTAGCTTTTCAGGCTCGCCACATTCGGGAGCGGCACAAATCCAATAATCGACTCCTTCAATTGATTCTTTTGAAACATAATCTCCGCGTCTATGGCAATGATGACACTCGACACCCGTCATGACACGATAGCGTTCGGTCCGCTTTCGTGCCGTTGTCATAACCTCTTCGGCTTGCTCCTCAGATAAATGGGCAAAAGGAAAATTACTCCTCTTCTTCAATTCTTTTGTAAAAGCTGGCTGAAGGTGTTCCTTCAGGTAGCGCTCCATAGCGTATTCGCCATATTCCTGCATCCGGCTATTGATGGTCGTGTAAATTTTAAGCCCGTCCGAATAGACGTTATATCGTTCGCCATTAGGCTTTGCCACAATATATTCACCCGTTCCAGGTTTTTTCTCGTTCAATATTTCGGCCAATTTTTGGCGCAATGCTTCCCTAAAATAGGTTGCTATCCCCTCGCTGTGGTCAACGACTTGATAATCTAAATCGAGCGGTAATTCTTTCAAAGAGTCAAACTCAAGTCGGTTAATCAACTCATTACGCATCATTTGATAGAATACAACATTTCTCCGGTGCATCGTAGTGTCCGGCCGCTTGATGGGATCAAAAAGCGATGGGTTTTTTGCCATTCCAGCCAACATGGCCGCTTGGTGAATTTTTAATGAATCTGGTGTTGTGTTGAAGTAAACGCGTGCAGCCGAATTAATACCTACGGCATTATGAATGAAGTCGAAGCGATTGTAATACATAGCTAAGATTTCCTCCTTTGTATAATAGCGCTCAAGCTTTGCGGCTATCACATATTCTTGGATTTTTTGTGCAATGGCCTTCAGCAGGTTGTTCGAGCGTTTTTCCGTAAAAACCATTTTGGCCAGCTGTTGGGTTATGGTGCTCCCTCCGCCTCGTTTTCCTAAAAAAACCACCGCTCGAATGGTACTCCAAAAGTCAATTCCTGGGTGTTCTCTGTAACGCTCATCCTCAGTGGCGACTAGGGCCTGAATTAAATATTGAGAAATATCTTGATAATGAGCATTGGTCCTGTTTTGATAGAAATAAGATCCCAAAACCTTTCCGTCTTCGCTGTAAATTTCGCTAGCTAAATCGCTTTTCGGGTTTTGTAAGTCTTCTACACTAGGCATTGGTCCGAGCCAACCCAAGTCGGCAGCCACAAACAGCATTATCATGCTGAATAGACCAATAAAAACGAGAGACCAAAACCAAATGACGTACTTCTTCATTTCAAACGGGTGACAAATTAGTTTTTCGCAGATTCAATAAGCAAACCGACATCATAAATTTCGTGAATGGTGTCGGGTCTCATGGCGTGCTGAAGTTCGAAGTTATAGCTGCCCGCAATAGGAAACCGCTGATTTATTTTAAACATAATCCGGTTATCAAGCAAGTCGCCTATGCCTGTTCCTATCCATTTTCCATTTGGTTCTGCAAGGGGACAATCGACCGTATCTACGATATAAGTGTTGTTCGGATAATAGGTTTTGAAGTACAGGATGAGGTTGCGATAGGCGTAATCGCCACTATGTCTGACTTGGATGAAATAGTTATACGGCTGCAACGTATCAACGACATCTGCGGAAAACAACGCAGTGTTTTCATAAACCCATTGGCTATTTGGAACCTCGCGTGTTTCGTTTAATAAAGCATCTGTCTTGCAAGAATTAAGCAGCGCGACAGCTATCGTTCCTATGAAAATCAGCTTCCGCATCATTCGCTCTTTTTCTTTGGGCGCGGTTTGTTGCGATTGCGGTTTTTATTCTTGTTTCGACTTTTGCTTTTGTTTGAGCTGCCGGCTTTTTTATCAAATCGTGTTAATTCGTCTTGGCCAACAACATTTTCATAAGACGGCTCATCGATAACTGCTTCGATGAAGCTGAATCCTTTTAAATCTTCTACGTCTTTTCCGTCTTGATTTAGGGCTATAACTTCCTTGACCCGGTCGATTTTCATTGGAATAAACTCATTGGGTGCGCTGGAATATGAATACCACATCATCCCCTTGAAAATGTCGCTTTTTTGATGAAAAGCGATGCCTTGTTTTGTCTTCAATTTAATTTTTGGGTCTGGGAAATCCTTGATCGCGTCCATATAGGAGTCTAGCTCATAGTTGAGGCAACACTTCAATTTACCACACTGCCCTGCAAGTTTCATTGGGTTAATGCTAAGCTGCTGGTACCTCGCTGCGTTGGTCGAAACCGTTCGGAAATCAGTAAGCCATGTACTACAGCATAGTTCGCGCCCACAAGAACCAATGCCGCCCACACGACCCGCCTCTTGTCTCGCTCCGATTTGGCGCATTTCAACACGCGTTCTAAATTGATCGGCAAGCACTTTTATCAATTCTCTAAAGTCAACGCGATCATCGGCAATATAGAAGAATGTTGCTCGGTTTTTATCTGCCTGATATTCTACATCACTGAGTTTCATACCTAAGTTTAAATCGCGAATAATCTTTCGCGTTTTGACCAAGGTTTCGCGCTCCAAGCTTTGCGCTTCTCTCCACTTTTCAATATCCGATTCAGTTGCTTTACGGTAGATTTTTCGGACATCCTTACTGTCCTCTTTTACTCCGTATTTGCGCATTTGAAATTTCACCAATTCTCCGGTCAAGGAAACAACCCCCACATCAAAACCAGTCGCGGCTTCAACAGCAACCGTGTCACCTACATTAAATTCCAGTTGATCTGAATTTTTAAAAAACTCTTTGCGTGTGCTTTTAAAACGAACCTCAATGTACTCGGGGCCGCTAAATTGACCGTGGTTCATCCCGACCAACCAGTCAAAAACATCCAATTGATTACAACCACTTGTGCCGCAATTTCCGTTGTTTTTACAGCCTGCTGGCGTTGTTCCGCAACCTCCTCCACTACTACAATTCGTACATCCCATGTTGCTTTTGTTTAGCACACAAACCTATTGATTTTTCCGCCCTCTTTCAACTGGGGTTCTGGCTCATGTCTGCGGCATGCTAACTTGATCGTTTATGTTGACGCTACCTGCTTTTTACCTGCATGAACCAATCGTATAGCTTGTATGCTTGTGTCGTACCAAACGATTTTTTCGTTCACGTTTCGCTCAATATGATACGATGTTTCTTGAAACATTTCGAGAAATCCTGCCACATTAGCTGTATTAATGAAAGGTGAAAAGTCCTTGTAAAATTTCGCTTCTTCTCCCTCCATCGGAATCCGAATTTCCATCCAACCCATGCGATAACATCGATCGAGAATTTTCAACGCAGACACACAAAACTCGCGCTGGCCGTCTCGCGATCTGCGCGCCATGGTTTCGCTCCATTTATATAGCCCATTTAAGTCCCTTGAATAAGCCATACGCATCCACGATTTAAACTCAGTTAACCAAGGATCTTCACTGTTTTGCGCCTCCTTTATTGCATGATTGATGCTTCCTTCTACTCGAAAAGAAATGTCTAAAGCCGACTCGGGATCAACTTGGTAATTGTCCATCAAAAACGCTGACAGGGCCTTTTCTTGCAAATGGTCTTCCCGAAAAATTTGCACCCGCGATATGATGGTGCTGAGCAGCTTAGATGGGTTTTCCGACACCAAAAGAAACAGGGTTTTAGGCGAAGGTTCTTCCAAGTTTTTCAAAATCTTGTTGGCAAAGGACTCATTCATTTTATCGGCATGCCAGATAACAATAACTCGATATCCGCCTTCAAAGGAGCGCAAGGCTAATTTTCTTCGCAGTGATTTACTTTCCTCTTCTCCAATAAATCCTTGCTTGCTTTCAATATCTATCGATTTGTACCAATCGATCAAATCCAAAAACGGATTTTCGGAAAGGGCCGTTCGCCAATCGGTCGCAAAACTGTCCGAATGCCTGTCTTCGGTGCGCTTTACGATCTTGTTTGTATTTACAGGATAAATGTAGTGTACATCTGGGTGAATATAGCCGAGCGTTCGCGTGCAAGCGGGACAATGTCCGCAGGCTTCTCGGCTTTCGCACAGTAACATTTGTGTTAAATAAATAGCCAATGGTAATCCTGAGCCGCCTTCATTCGCGTGAATCAACATGGCGTGTGGAACGCGTGCTTCGTCCGCCATTTGTCGAAATACATGCTTCAATTCTTCTTGCCCGGGAATACTCGCACTCGTCATAGTTGTTTTTCTTCTTGAGGGCATAAAGTTAATTTTGCCGACCAATTTTAACGCTATGGTATCGATGGATTCTTTTGATTTTGCTGGGAAACGCGCATTAATTCGTGTTGATTTCAATGTTCCGCTCAATGAAGCCTTAGTTGTCACCGATAATACGCGCATTGTTGCCGCTTTAGCCACCATCAAAAAAGTATTATCATCTGGTGGTTCTGTCGTACTCATGTCACACCTAGGGAGGCCTAAAAATGGACCAGAAGCGAAGTTTTCTTTAAAGAACTTAGTCAAGCCGATTGAGGGTTTGTTGGGATTACCCGTTCAGTTTGCTGAAGATTGCATTGGCGATTCGGCTTTTACGCTATCATCGAATTTGAAGCCGGGTGAGGTTTTGCTTCTGGAAAACTTGCGTTACCATAAAGAAGAAACCAAAGGCGATGTAGAATTCGCCAAAAAGTTGAGCACTCATGGAGATCTGTATATCAATGACGCCTTTGGAACAGCCCATCGCGCACACGCCTCTACAACAATAGTAGCTCAGTTCTTTAGCCACAAAATGTTTGGATACCTGCTGGATGCCGAAGTAAAAAACGCCCAAAAAGTGTTGGATCATGCCGAAGCGCCTTTCACTGCCATTATAGGCGGAGCCAAGGTGAGTAGCAAAATTGAAGTCATTACGAATTTGCTCGACCGCATAGATCATTTGATTATTGGCGGAGGAATGGCTTATACCTTCATGAAAGCCCAAGGCGGGAATATTGGAAACTCTTTAGTGGAAGACGATTATTTGGATACGGCTTTGGATATTTTGAAACAGGCAAAAGAAAAATCGGTTGCTGTTCACTTACCCGTTGACAGCATTGCCGCAGATGCGTTTAGCAATGATGCCAACATTGAAATTCAAGCTTCAAACGACATCAAAGATGGTTGGATGGGATTGGATGTTGGACCTAAAGCATCGGAAAGCTATCGAACCGCTGTATTGGAAAGTAAAACCATTTTATGGAACGGTCCCGTTGGCGTCTTTGAGTTTGCCCAATTTTCAAAAGGTACACAAGACTTAGGATTGGCCATTGTAGAAGCCACAAAAAATGGTGCCTATTCCCTTGTGGGAGGTGGCGACAGTGTAGCTGCTGCTAAAAAGTTTGGCCTTGCCGATCAGATGAGTTACGTAAGTACCGGAGGCGGAGCTTTACTTGAGTTTTTAGAAGGAAAAACATTACCCGGTGTTGCGGCTATCACTGTTTAATCGTCTCTGAAATAATTATTGATCTTCCGCTAAAAACACTTACGAACCAACCTCATCCGCTTCTGTCTCCTCCTCAAAAAGCGGAGCTGCAATTTCTTCGGCTTTGCCCATCCAATCGCTTTCGGTAAGTATCGGCAATACGGTTGGCCCGGCTTTTAAGACAGGCTCAAACAATAAGCTCTTTTCCGGACTCGACTTTTGCATGATGGGTACGAGCTGATCGAACCAGCTGATCAAATTCAGGATTATAGAAAGAATCAAAACCATTTTTAAGGTGCCAAATAGCAGGCCTGCCAGTTTATTTGCCAGCTTGAGCGATACCATATTCACTGCGCGCTCCACGACCTTGGCTAGTGCGTACACACCGAAAACGACCGCACAAAACGTAGCGATGAAAGCCACATAACTTGTCCATGTTCCTTCCAAATCAAACCACTCTTTCATGAGGTTGGCAACAAGCTCAGAAAAATTCGCGGCCACATAAATTCCTGCGATCAGGGCAGCAATTGAAGCGAGCTCAATGATGAGGCCTTTGCGAAACCCTTTCCATGCGGCAAAAACGATGGGAATAGACAACATGATGTCCCAGTGATTGAAATCCATTGTGCGCAAAATTAAACACCGACTATTCGCCTCAGGTCTAACTTTGCAATATGAATGAACAGGATTTTGAACAACTCTGGCCAGCAACGTTGGCAAAGTTTGAAGCGCGCTTTGACCAGCCTATGGATATACAGGCAATTCTGTTTTTGATTGGCGTCAATGAGTTGGGCCAAGGGCCAAAGAAACTCAGTAAAGATCAAAAAATTGATGTGTTACATGTCGCTGTATGCAGCTTACTCGAACCTTTTGGGTACTATGAATATACCGGTCTCGATAAAGATGGCTGGCCTCACTACGTCCGAAACGAAAAACTGCCGAAACTAAGTCCGGCAGAACAAGAACGTTTGATGCAAGAAGCGATTATTACTTACAGTCGAGAATGGTAATCGTTTCCGAGGCGATTTTATCGTTTTCTACTTGAATAAAGCCTTCTCCGCAAACAGAGTCAACCTTAACTTTTCGAATTCGATTTGGCTCTAAACCTTCATAAGTAATGGTTGTGTCGTATCGCACAGAGCGCACTCTTAGAACGACAGGAAGTTCAAACTGTTCGGTGTAAACACCTAAATCATTTGTTTTTCCAACACGTTTCACCACGCATTCTGGCTCTGTACAGAACAAGGTTACCTGCACTCTTTTCTGGATTAATCCATCTTTATTATAAACCTTAACCTCAGCGGTGCCAGGACCTGGCGTGTTGTCGCATGACGTAGATACCCCGATTAACAAAAGGGCTGAAAGCAAAGTAAAAATTGTCTTTTTCATCATAACTGATTCAAAATTGAACGATCAAAAGTAAGAATATTCTAAGTCGTTATTTTCGCGAACCTTTGCAAGGAAGCATACTAAAGACGAAAAAATGAAAATCAGCAGCCAATTATTAGCCTTTTTTTTATTCGCAAGCTCATTTGCGATGGCACAAGAAGAGCGTCCGCGCCTTTTGATTGAGACCAATTATGGCAACATGACCATAGAGTTGTATAACGAAACCCCTCAACATCGCGATAATTTTTTGAAGCTGGCAAATGAGGGATTTTACAACGGCACGACCTTTCACCGAGTGATTCAAGATTTTATGATTCAAGGAGGTGATCCCAATTCAAAAAACCCAGAAGCGACAAATCTTGGAAACGGTGGGCCGGGTTATACCATTGAGGCCGAAATTCGTCCTGAACTTTATCACAAAAAAGGAGCTCTTTCGGCTGCGCGTCAGGGCGATCAGACCAATCCAGAGCGAAGAAGTTCTGGAAGTCAATTCTACATCGTTCAAGGCAAGCCAAATAACGAACAGATGTTAACTCAAATGGAAATGCGATGCAATCAAGCAATGATGCAAGACATTCAACGGGTCTTTTTTACCTCTGAGGAAAATAAAGAATACCTAGAGCGACTGCAAACTTGTCAAACAAACAAGGACCAAGAAGGATTAAAAACCTTGTCGGAAGAAGTACAACCATTGCTTGAAGCAAGAATGGAAGAAAAAACATTTTCCTACACACACGAACAGAAGGATGTATATGGCACACTTGGAGGAACGCCCTTTTTGGATCAGCAGTACACGGTTTTCGGTGAAGTCGTTGAAGGCTTGGAGGTAATCGACAAGATAGCGGCAGTGGAAAAAGACGGAGAGCGACCAAAAGAAGCCGTCAAAATGAAAATTAAGGTTTTAAAATAGTCAGCATTAATGGGGTTTTCAGATAAAATAGAATCACTTGTTGATGCGATTGAGCGAGCTAGCGCAAAAAACCTTGAAGAGGCCGAACAATTTCGAATCAAATACCTCGGGTCTAAGGGTGTTTTTAAGGATCTTTTTAATGAATTCAAGGAGGTTTCTTCGGAAGAAAAACGCCAGTTTGGGCAAAAACTCAATCAATTAAAATCTAGAGCTGAGGGCCGGCTTACCGAATGGAAAAGCAGCTTAGGCGAAGCAGAAATAAGTGGCCCACAGCTCGATTTGACGCGGCCTGGGATGACGGTTGAGCCCGGAGCTAAACACCCTATTTCGCTCATTCGGGACGAAATCATTGAAATTTTTCATGCCATCGGGTTCTCCGTTGCAGAAGGGCCAGAAATCGAGGACGACTGGCACAACTTTTCCGCGTTGAACTTTCCTCCAGAACATCCCGCGCGGGACATGCAGGACACATTTTTCATCAAAGATCCAAATGGTGGCGATGATCATGTGTTGCGAACACACACCAGTTCCGTTCAAGTTCGGACCATGGAAAACAATGAACCGCCTATTCGAATCATCGCTCCTGGTCGTGTTTTTAGAAATGAAGCTGTTTCAGCTCGCTCCCACTGTATATTTCATCAAATCGAAGGTTTATATATTGACGAGGGTGTCACCTTCGCTGACATGAAGCAAACATTGGAGTATTTCGCCATAGCATTTTTTGGAAAAAGCAAAATTCGCCTGCGTCCTTCATATTTTCCTTTCACCGAACCGAGTGCCGAAATGGATGTTTATTGGGGTTTAGAAAATGAGCTGGATTATCGCATCACCAAGGGAACTGGTTGGCTTGAAGTAATGGGTTGCGGCATGGTTGATCCTGCTGTTTTGACTTCTTGTGGAATTGATCCTGAAAAGTATTCTGGTTTTGCCTTTGGAATGGGCCTAGAGCGCAGCGCCATGCAGCGCTTTCAAATTCCAGACATTCGAATGATTTTTGAAAATGACGTGCGCTTTTTAAAACAATTTCAGTCGGCTTTGTGAGGTGGTTAGCATTATTATCGATCTGCCTCTTTTTTTCCGCTTGTTCGTTTTTTGAAAAATCGGACGACACCGCTATTGTTGAAGGGCTTCCTACGTTCAAATACCTGTCCGACAGCTTGAATGCCGCTGGCGTTAAATCTGTAAAATGGGCCGTTGATGGTGGTGAAATCGTATATAGCCAGCCTTCTTCTATCAATTGGACGCTCGAGCTTGAGCCGATAAGAAAGAATAATGTCAATCACCTTCGTTATCGAGCAAACTACAAGGTGTTAGATACGATAGTTGGTTCAGAGCGAAGGATAAGCTTTAAGGCTAAAAGTCTAGATCAAGAAGTTCAAAACATGGAAGTTCGCACCATAAATGGGCGGCTCGTTTATTACTTAATCGAAAAAGTTCGAACCAACGTCTTTTCAAACGCGCTGATGCGTTTTGAGTTTACTCCAACACATTATTCGCTTGAGCTCAATCAATCTATAGAATGGATATTTGAAAGCCAGCAATTTGTATACGGGACAATACTTCCGCAAGGAGAATTATGGCGCGGTGAGTTTTCCATGAGCGACCAAAAAACACCTATTCAATTTATGTTGAATTTGGAAGGTGAAAAAACGCTGTTCGTGAAAAACAGCAATGAACTGATCGGATTCAATCGTACTTCAACCAGTGGTGATACGCTGTTTTTTGGCTCCGATTATTTCAACTCTTCCTTTCAGCTTGTCCTCACAAGCGATTCTACCATTGATGGCCGGTGGCTAAATGAAAAATCTGATATTTCTCGTTCCCTATCATTTCAAGCGCGAAAAAGCATTCCATACCGGTTTAAGACCAACTCCGTTCCTGATTATAATCTGAGTGGCTCACATCAAGCTGTATTCTTTGACGATGAAGGAAAGGTCGAAGACACAACCATTCTTAGTTTGAATCAATGTAAACATTTGGTTACGGGCACTTTCCTCACGGAAACCGGAGACTACAGACACTTGGAAGGTGTGATTCGGAATGACTCTCTTTTACTCTCAACTATGGATGGAACGCATGTCTATTTATTCAAGGCAAAAATCATAGGTGATAAGCTGGATGGAGTGTTTTATGCTGGGCCAACTTTCCACCAGCGCTGGGCCGCTAATCTTTCAACCAATCATGAATTGAGTGATCCATTGTCCATAACTACGGCTTCTGATTCGATTCCTTTTACTTTTTCTTTTCCAAACAGCCTTGGCGATACCGTTTCGCTCTCTGACGAAGCATTTAAAGATAAAGCCGTTATCATCTCAATTATGGGCACATGGTGCAGCAACTGTATGGATGAGGCTCTGTTCTTGAAAGAAGTTTATGACAGCTATGAGAGCCGAGGCTTAGCTATTGTCGCTCTTGATTTCGAATTGATTTCTGACTCTGGAAGAGCTTTTGAAAATATTTCGCGCCACAAAACGAGCCTTGGTATTGAGTATCCTATTTTGCTCGCCTCCCTTAAATCTACCAAACAAAAAGCCTCCGAACTGATGCCCGCACTTTCGGGAATTAGTTCATATCCGACCATGGTTTTCTTAGATCGTAATCATCAAATAGCTCGAATTCACACTGGCTTCAGTGGCCCAGGAACGGGACGTAAAAACTATGATGCCTTTCGAGAAGAATGTCTATCCTTTATCGGTACGCTGATCGACTAAGCTTTCTGCCCAGGATCCGCAATACTCGTTACGGTAAGCCCAGCAATGTCTCGATCAAAATGATACCAAGCGCTCTTGTCATCTCCCATCAATTTGATTTTATCAAGAATGGTTTTTGCTGTTGCTTCTTCTTCCAATTGTTCGCTCACATACCATTGTAGGAAGTTATGTGTGGTGTAGTCGTTTTCCGATAAACAGATTCCGACTAATTTATTGATCGACTCTGTGACCGCTATTTCATGCTTGTACAAATCCTGAAAAACTCCTGTTGCGGTAGTAATGTTTACTTTAGGTTGATCGTAAGCGGGCACAACCACTTCTCCATCACGTTCAATCACATATTTCATCAGCTTAAGCATATGGAAACGCTCCTCGTCCGACTGCTTGTACATAAAATCTGCCACTCCGCTAAACCCATTCATATCTGCCCAACAGGCTAACGCTAGGTAATAGTTTGACGAGTTGCCTTCCATTTTCACCTGATCGTTCAACGCCTTTTCTACTTTCTTGGATAACATAGTTTCAATTTTTGGCAAATGTAAAAGGTAAATAGAGACTAGTGTGGCTAAGCCAAAAATGAAAACTTAAGATAGAATTGATCTTAATACGCACTAAATCAACTTCCTTTGTACCATACATATGCCAAAAAAGACACACAAAAAGCTCGCAAAGCAGGTAAAACGCATGCGGAGCTTCGTCACTCAAGTTTACAGAGACAGCCCAAAATCACTTTTTAATTATAAGCAGCTCGCTGCAAAAATCGACCTTGAATCAGCCGAAGAAAAGCAAGTTCTTGTTGCGGTTTTAGAATCAATGGTTAAAGACGGATCGCTAGAAGAGGTGGCTCGTGGAAAGTTCATTTGGAAAGGTCCTGTTGAAGAATTAGAAGGGACAATTTTATTCAACCGCAGCGGAAACGCTTATGTGGCCATTGAGGGCCAAGCGGAAGACGTAATGATTCCAGAGCACTTCACAGGAAACGCTTTTCATGAAGATCGCGTTTTGATTCGATTGTCAACCGGACGAAAGAGTGCTAGACAAAAGGGTAAAGTTGTTGAAGTGCTAGAACGCGCTCGATCCATCTTTCCAGCTGTCATTTTCCAAAACGATCGTAACTTCTTTGCCATTCCGGATAATCAAAAAATCACAACCGATTTTTTCATCCCAGCCGAACAGCTTAATGGTGCAAAGGCGGGAGATAAAGTGGTTGTTCGGTTTGACAATTGGGACAACCCAAGAATGAACCCTGTTGGTTCGGTTGATGCCGTGCTTGGTCGTCCAGGCGATATGAGGGCCGAAGGTGATGCTATACTCGCAGAATTCGGGTTTCCCTTACAGTTTCCAACTGAAGTTGAGGAAGAATGCGCAACCATTGATCGAAGCATTCGCGATGAAGAAGTAGCAAAACGAAGAGATTTTCGGAAAGTACTTACGTTCACCATCGACCCCGAAGATGCCAAGGATTTTGATGACGCCCTTTCGTTTAAAGCGCTCGATAATGGTCATTTTGAAATAGGTGTACATATAGCGGATGTCACTCATTATGTCCGCCCTGGGTCGCTCATTGAGCAAGAGGCACAAAACCGCGCAACATCTGTTTATCTTGTGGATCGCGTTATTCCAATGTTACCCGAAACGCTGTCAAACGAACTTTGTTCGCTCAGACCACACGAAGACAAATACACATTCAGCGCAGTTTTTGAGCTAGACGCAAATGCAAAAATTCATCACACATGGTTGGGTAAAACGGTCATACACAGTGACCATCGCTTTTCCTATGAACAGGTTCAAGAAATTCTTGTGGCTGAAAATGGGCTGTATTGCAATGAGTTGACCACTATAAACAATTTAGCGAAGACGCTTCGATCTGAGCGCATGGAGCAAGGAGCAATCGCGTTTGATAAGGCTGAGGTGCGCTTCAAGCTAGACGACAAAAAGAAACCGACCGATGTATTCTTTAAAGTTCAAAAAGACGCTCATAAACTTATAGAAGAGTTTATGCTGCTGGCAAATAAAGCGGTGGCTATTAAAATTGGAAAGAAAGAAAAGTCATCGGACAACATAAAAACCTTTGTCTATCGAATCCATGATAGCCCAGACCCAATCCGCATCAAAGATTTGGCGCAATTTGTTAAGCGGTTTGAATATCATATAGATACGAACACTCCACAGAAAATTGCCTCCTCGATAAACGGAATGCTGGAAAAGGTAAAAGGCCAGCCTGAGCAAAACATGATCGAAATGTTAGCCATTCGATCTATGGCTAAAGCGGAATACTCGACCAAGAACATTGGTCATTTTGGACTGTCCTTTCCTTATTACAGCCATTTCACTTCACCTATTAGACGCTATCCCGACATGATGGCGCACAGACTGCTGTTTGACTACCTAAATGGTGCTCCTTCGGTTAAGGAGGCGCCTATAGATAAGCTGTGTAAGCACAGCGGCATTATGGAGCGTAAAGCTTCGGACGCAGAACGCGAATCCACCAAACTTTATCAGGTGTTGTATATGTCTGAGTTTGTCGGTGAGGTATTTGACGGAGTAGTTAGTGGTGTAACTGAATGGGGGATTTTTGTTGAAATCATCGAAAACAAATGCGAAGGCATGGTGCGTTTGAGGGATATTCCTGGTGACTTTTATTTCTTCGATCAGAAGAATATGGCTGTTGTTGGTCAGCGTACCAAACGCACGATTCAGCTCGGTCAAAAGGTTTCTGTGAAAGTGGCCGCAGCCGATATGGAAAACAGGCGGATCGATTTGAAGATCATGTAGCTTTGAGCGTTGACAATTCCATCAAATAGAATATTAGATTGGCTCATTCTTCTTGGAATCGCCCTGTCGTCATTTTTTGTTTTCTCCTTACCCTATTATTCCTTTCTAAACTCAGATATAGCCGTTCATGTTTACATGGCGGAGTCCTTTTCATTTAGTAAGGATTGGTACTATTGGTCGCAAGATAGACTTGGTAGTCTTTTGCCTTTAACCGCATTCGCGCTGAAATCCGTTTTTCCATTATCCGTAATCTGGTCCGTTTCCATTGCGCAATGGTTCTATCTTTTACTTGGCCTTGTTTCTTTTTGGTATTTCATCCCAAACCGCTGGATGCGTTTGTTGCTGGCGGTATTATGGTTTTTCCCTTTTTATGCCCTTGTTTTTCACGTGCTGCCTGGTCACCCCTATGCCGCCCAAATGGCCATGTTAGGCTGCTCCTTTGTTTGTTTTCATCAAGCCATTTTAAAAAGTAAAACCTCCTACTTGCCCTTAATGGTTTTGTTTGCTGTTCTCGCTATTTGGGTAAGCGACTTTTCCGCCTTCATTTACCTTAGCCTAATGCTCTTTTATCGGACTCAAATCTTGAGTCAATTGAAAAAAACAATACAATCTAAACAAGGCATTATTCGGTTGAGTTCTGCCATGTTTGTTTTCCTTGTAGGCTGCGCAGGTCTCTATTATGCTAAAACCCACACATTCAAGGACCCTAATTACATCTCCCAACTATTTGCAAACCCCGAAGAGTTGACACACACCATTTTAACCCTATGGAGTTATGTAGTAGCCGCTGCATCTTTTGAAGCCGACACCGCTTGGAACTCAATTGGTTTTTACGCTTCCATTGGCTTATTCGCTTTAAGCGTCTACAAGCGCTCGATTCCAAAAACATCTTGGATAAGCTATTTCCTTATTACAGCTGTGTTAGGTTTTATCTTCATCATGTTGCTGCGATGGTTCTCCATCAACTATGTGATGCTTAAGTATATGATACCTCTTTTTCTTCTTTTTTGGGTAGCCTTATTCGCAACAGTTCATGCTAAATCGAGCTTAACTAATGCATCCATATGGATATCAATCTTGATATCCATTTCGTCCGTTTTTTCCTTTCGCGCCACGGCTGCCATCGGTCCAGAAAGGCGCATCAGTTATGAAGATTTGAAGTCTATAGACACCAACCGAACGCGCTATTTTATTGCCGATTATTGGTACAGTTATGTATTAGGCATTTGCAACCCTAGCAAAGTGATCATAACACCTCGCGAACAACAATTTGTTAGAAACGGTGCTATGAAAGATCAGGTAATGCATTCAGATACTATCATCATTGTAAAAACAGGATGGTTGGACCATAGTAATCCGGATACGCTCATGCAATTTGGCGTTCCGCTCGTGTTTACAGGAAAAGTATGGGAAGAAGGAAGGTTTTCCTTCGCTGCTTATTTAAACTCCAATAAAGATTAGATCATATTCAATCTATCCTGCAACAGCTCTTTGTAGGAACCCCCAACTGGAATGATCTTTTTGTCGTTATCCATGACAACGTTAGAATGATCGATTTCCTTGATTTTATCTAACCGGATGATGAATGATCGATGAACGCGAACAAAATCCTTTTCGGGCATTTTTCGCTCGATGTCCTTCATTGTACTGTGAATAGTATATCGTCTTTCTAACGTATTTATCACCACATAGTCCTTTAAGGCCTCGATGAAATAAATATCTGCATATCGGATTTTAATCAGACGCTGATTTGCTTTTACGAAAATCATATCCACCGAATCTTGCTTCTCGGCAAGACTGTAGTAGAAGTCTCTTTCTTGACGTATGACTTTCTCTTTACTGTGTTTATACAATGCTATTTCAATAGCTGTTTGGATATCTATTTCCTTAAACGGTTTGATTATATACCCATAAGGTTCCGTTTCTTTTGCCTTATCAACCGTGTCCCTGTCTGTGTAAGCGGTTAAGAAAATAATCGGAATGTCACTATGGTCTCTAATCGTCCCGGCTGCTTGAATTCCATTCATTTCGCCTTTTAACATGATGTCCATCATGACTAAATCGGGCTCTTTGTCCTTAGCCATTTCAATAGCAGACTCTCCTGTTGAGCACATTCCAACTACCTCATATCCAAGTTTTCTTAAACATACTTGAATGTCTTTTGCTACTATACTCTCGTCTTCTACTACTAAAATTTTCATGGATACTGTGTCGTATTAAGCGTGAAAGATAAAAATATTTCATTGCCCTTACTTGACATAGGTAGTGGATTATTCGCCAGATTTTTCTACTTCCTTCATTTTCACCCCATCAACCTTGTCTTCAATGCCTGATTTATATTCAATAGATATTAGAATTGTTCCATCATCATTATACCTTCTCCATTCACCTTCCTTCACCCCACTCACGTATTTTCCTTCCAACATTTTTTGGCCAGAATCAAAATACCATGTGTGTTTGTTTTGGGGTAAATCATCAAAATATTCGCCTTCAAATTTGAGTTTATCTGTTGTTAAATACGTGTGTTTCCATACACCCATTTTGGCTCCATATTCATAGTTTCCTACTTCTCTGTGATCGCCAATTTCATAAATCCACTCGCCTTCTTCTTTCCCATCTACAAATTCTCCCTTTAGAATAACGGCTCCCGAATCGTTGTATTCGGTTAACCATCCATGCTCTTGTCCGTTTTTAAAACTTTCCTCTCGTTTTAATTGTCCCGTTTCAAAATACCATTTCCATTCACCATCAGGTCGGCCTTTGCCATCATATTTACCCCGTTCATCCACCTTTTGATTAGGATAATAATAAACCCAAACATCATTTTTATAACCTCCGCTATAAGCACCTTGTGCCTTTAATTCTCCACCTGGATAATAGTATTCTTTCCAATCGCCTTGCCTTAATCCTCCGCGCTCCATGTCACCTTCAGCTACCAACACATCATTTCGGAATATTTTAGCACTATCAATTTCTCCGTCCTTTGCAAACCATAGGTGGGTTCCATGTCGATTATCCTCTCGATAAGTGCCTCTAAATTTTAATCGTCCTTCAGCTTCTTCCTTGGTATAATAAAGCTCCCTCACATCTAAATTACTAAGCTCCTCAGCATCAGTAACTAAGCCCCCATTTTCATATTTTGTGGTTTCTAGGAGGTCTCCTTTGATGGAATATTCTTTCCAATAACCTTCGCGTTCCCCGTTTCTATATTCGCCTTCACTTTTTACTGTTCTGTCATCTCTGAACTCTTTCCAAAGCCCTTCTTTTTTACCTTCTCTGTCCAGTTGATTTATATTTTCTTGACGCACCAAAATCCCATTTTTATACGTGCGGATTCCTATTATATCCCCTTGTGGATTGAAAGTGTAGGCTTTACCATCTTCTCTACCGTCAATAAACGGTGTTTCGGTGTGAATACCACCGTTGGTGTAGTAGGTAAAGGCCACACCATTCTTAACATCTTCTACAAACCGCGTTGACTCGATCAAAAACCCTTCTTTGGAATAGGTATTTGTTAAACCGTTTCGTTTGTCTTGAGCATACTCGATTTCTTCAATTAATAAGCCCTCTTCGGTATAAAACTTCCAGTTGCCATCCAGGAGGTGGTTTTTTCTATTTCCTTCGGATTTTAATTGACCCGACCGGTAATAGTTTTTCCAAAAGCCTTCTGGTTTTCCATCTTTTAAATCGCCCTCACTGCTTACGTTTCCATTGTCGAAATAGAATTTATTGAATCCGTTTGGGTCGTTAGTTTGTGCTTGTATTTCATGAGCCAAACTTAGAACCAAGAGAATCAGGGGGAGAAGTATGTAGCGTATTTCTTTATGCACTTAACTAATAACTATTAAAGTTTAAATAAATATATTACTACTATAAAGGCTGTTAGTTCTGTGGAGAGATTAATGCCTTTTTTCTTGTTCAATCCACTTATGAAAGTAAATGAACAGCGAATGAACAACAAAGGTTGAATGATTCTGCTGGTCTTAGGATTTATTGACAAGTTGTTCATATCCTTAATAAGCATCTAAAATGCGATAACATTATTGTGAAAAAAGGAAAATCTACGTTCATAAAGTTGGTTTGTAAAAACAATAAGTCGCTATTGTGTATGTGAAGTATAAATCTCTTTTGCATTTCAGTTGAATTGAACAAGGAAAAGTTTTACCGTTAAATCAACTACAATGAACAGGTTTTCAGACCGAAAATAGAGGCCTAACTTTGCGGTCAAATTTAAACCCTATGAAAGTAGCTATTGGATGTGACCACGCAGGATATGAATTAAAAGATTTTCTGATAGAATCGCTGACGGCAGAAGGGATTGAGTTTAAGGATCATGGGACAAATGGACCCGCTAGTGTGGACTATCCTGATTTTGGACATGCTGTATGTGAAGATGTATTGGCAGGTAAGGGAGCGTTTGGAATTTTAATTTGCGGCAGCGCAAATGGTATGACTATGACGGCTAACAAACATGAAGGAATAAGATGTGGACTATGTTGGTTGCCTGAAATTGCGAGTCTAACGAAACAGCACAATAATGCAAATGTCATTGCATTACCGGCCCGGTTTATTACCAAGGAAGAAGGGTTAGAAATAGTAAAAGCTTATATGTCTGCTGAATATGAAGGAGGAAGACATCAACGAAGGGTAGATAAAATAGCATGCAGCTAGCATCAGAAAGAATTACTAAACTCGAACTCGAGCGTGCTTATTCAAGAATAAGGACTCATGTTGCGGAAACAGCATTAATACACAGTGATTTTCTAAGTAATCGTTGGAACGCGGATGTTTTTATCAAGTGCGAACAATTTCAGCCAATAGGAGCTTTCAAGATTAGAGGAGCGAGCAATTTTGCTTTGCAACTGAGTAAAGAAGATCGCGCCAAAGGATTGATTACCCATAGTTCTGGAAATCATGCGCAAGCCGTTGCTTACATGGCAAACAAGTTGGGGTGCCCAGCTTATGTGGTCATGCCATCAAATTCGAATCAACTAAAAATTGCAAACACAAAGAAGTGGGGAGCGGAATTGACATTTTGCGAACCAACGATAGAAGACCGGTTAATTCAGTGCGAGCGCATCGCGAAAGAAAAAGGAGGCGCTGTTTGCCCTCCATTTGACCATAGCTGGATTATAGAAGGTCAAGCAACAACCGCGATGGAAATCATAAGGGAGGATAAACAAATGGATATGATTATAGCACCGCTTGGTGGTGGTGGTTTGCTTTCTGGCTCGGCTTTGGCGGCACATTATTTTTCACCAAGAACGGTTGTAATAGGCGTTGAACCTGCTAATGCCGCAGATGGTTATAGAGGGCTTAAGGCGGGAAAGAGAGAGGTAAAAGCGCTAGCAAACACCGTTGCTGACGGGTTGAGAACCACGGTTGGTGTAAATCCATTTCCCATTATTCAACAGCTCGTCAGGGAAGTTTGGTTAGCCCAGGAGAAAGACATTTTGCCTTGGATGTATTTGTTGTGGCAAGAAACAAAGATGCTTATAGAACCCTCTTCAGCAGTACCTTTTGCTGCAATGGATTTATGCGCAGACAAGCTTAAGGGTAAGCGAGTAGCGGTAATTATTACCGGAGGAAATGTTGATTTAAAATCGTTGCCCTAGAGAACGGGTGAAACGCTGGATACGATTGCTTCAACTTCGCGCATAAAGGCGCGCTTATTAAACTGAGGACCATATACATAACCCTCGACTATGTATTGTAATCCGTTTTCAGGATTGTAGAAAACCAAACCGTAAAAAGGACCGCCCATAAAAACACCTTTTCCTCCCTCCATTCGCCAGAGACCGCGAATTTCTTGCGCGGCTTGATCGTGGAATGTGATGGTTTTAAATTCGGGCGGATAGAGCCGATAACTGATGCTCATATAGCTGGTTCCCGGTCCGTCAATATTGGATTTATTTACGTCATTTTTCCATGCTGCTATGCTTTCTTCACTGAAATCAGCGGTGTCTGTATAGGGACGAGAGTAGATGAGAATACCTTGATTGATTTGGTGTTGATAACCCCCAACTGGTTTTTGGCGATCGCAGCGAAGCCATAAAAAATTAGGAGACTCTTTGGCAATTTCAAAATCCTGTTGAAGCGTAATTTCTAGACCCGTTTTTTCTTTTACTAAAGTGTTTAATTCGGCCTTTCCGAAGGCGCGATTTCTGGATTGTAAACGGCTCAGTTCAGCTTTGTGAAATTCGAATAGAATTTGTTCAAACTGATTGGCCATTAACGATTTGAGGTCGCCAATTTTGTTCAATGTTACTATGACGAGCAGTTGTTGTTTCGCGTAAACATTCCGCTTGATTGAAATAGAGGTTTCATTCGTGTGATCAACTCTAAACTCTAGTATATTACGATGTGTTTTAAACAGATCATTGAACCCCTCTAACTTGACTTCAACCGAAGTGAAAAAAGGCTCAGAAGCCGGAAGGCTGGGATACAACATCAACATGGCTTGACGTAAGAAATCGGCATCAGAATCATTCCAAAACGAAGCGGGTGCTACGATGAGTAATTCGCCTTGATTACCAGAATTTCCAGGTAAATAGCTTTGTTGGTTTCCCTCTTCACAAGAAGAAAGAAAAAGAATAAAGGGGAGTAGGATAGAAATAACGTTCTTCATTAACCCTTACCAATAATTAATTTCTGACCGGGCTTCATGTTATTGAAATTAACGCCAGCATTCCATCGTTTTAAGTCTTCCAATGAAATACCACGATCTTTAGCGATGTCCCAAAGGGTGTCTCCTGATCGAACGCTGTAATAAATGTTGTTACCACTTTTTTCAATCACGGCAGGCGTTGGAGTTGAAGGTTTTTGAGGCTGTACGCTGTTCGCGTGTAGCACTAATTTTTGCCCTACCCTCAAAGATGTTCCCGACATGTTATTCCATTGTTGAATTTGGCGAACGGAGCAGCTATTTCGTTCTGCTATTTTACCTAAATAGTCACCTGAACGGACGGTGTAATAAATCACTTGTGGCTCCACAACAACAGGGGCAACCTCAGGTTTAACCGACTCTTCATCTAGGCGCGTTTCAATAGCAGAAATATTATTTACCCAGAGCCCCAATTTGTCTTTAGGTAGATATAACACATTATAATCTCCATACCCTGGAATCACCTTAGCTCGGTAGATCGGGTTAAGATTAGCAACCAGCTCCTCGTCCATTTCTAAAATTGTGGCTATTTGCGCAAACGATGTTGCCTGATTCAAATGAATGCTATCAACAGCATAGCTTGGTAGCTCAGCAGGAACAGGCACTATGGCGTGTTCTTTTGCGTAGGCAAAAAGATAATTGACAGCGATGAAAGCAGGCACATAGCCTCGAGTTTCTTTCGGTAGATAAGGGTAAATTTCCCAATAAGTATTCTTGCCTCCACTTTTGCGAATCGCTTTCGTAACCCGGCCTTCACCACAGTTGTAGGCGGCCAAGGCTAGATCCCAATCACCAAACATGTCGTATAGATAAGCCAGGTATTTGCAGGCAGCTTCAGTAGATTTAATAGGGTCGCAGCGCTCGTCCACATAGGAGTTTATGGCTAAACCAAAGTGTTTTCCTGTGCCATACATGAATTGCCACAAACCAGTTGCCCCAGCTCGGCTTTTTACGGTTGGGTTTAGACCAGATTCAACAACGGCTAGATACTTTAGCTCTAGCGGCAAGTTGTGTTTATCAAGGGTTTCTTCAAAGAGTGGAAAGTAATAGTCACTTTGTCCAAGACAGTGCGCGCTCAAGGATCGCTTTTTAGAAACATAAAGGTGTATAAACGCCTCAACGGTGCTGTTATAGGTTAGGTCAAACGGAGTTGTCTTATCTAATAGTTCAAGTCTTGTAGCATACTCTTCTGCGGTAAAAGTGGGGTTTGATCCCTCCATAGCTAAATCATCGATGGAGTATAGATCTTGAGACAAGGCAATCAACTCTTCGTAATAGCAATGAATGGCGCTGTCGAGCTGGGCCGCGTATGCATCGTCTTTTAATAGCAATAATGAATCTGCTGTTGAAAGACTGTCGGGCAATGACGTGCCCATGGTAACAATCGGAAAAGCAGTTAAACAGACCAGGAAATTAACTTTTCGAATCATATTAAGGACAATGGGGTATGGTAATCTTAACGCTAAAGGTTCAAATATCTTTTTATTGACCGACATCATTTAGACGAAATGGAGCTGATACTCAACCAGATTGGCTAAGATCGCTATGAACTTAAATCTGAGCGGCTGTTTCGAAGAGGTCAGCTTCCTTAAATGATCCTGCGGTGAGTTGAATCCCGAAAGGTAATCCAACAGCAGTTTTACCCAGGGGAACACTAATCGCGGGGTTTCCAGCAAGATTCGCTTGAACCGTAAATATATCTTCTAAATAAAGCGCAATAGGATCGTCAGCTTTTTCTCCTGTTTTAAAAGCTGGATGAGGTGTGGTAGGAGAAATAATGAAATCCGATTCTGCAAGAATAGCATCCGTAGCTGATTTTATGAGTTGTCTCACTTTTTGACCTTTCGAATAATAAGCATCATAATAACCAGTGCTTAGGACAAAGGTTCCAAGCATGATTCTTCGCTTAACCTCTGGCCCAAAACCTTCAGTTCTTGAATTGAAATAAGTTGATGGAATGTCCTCGGACGCTGCGCTGCGCTTTCCGTAGTGCACGCCATCATATCGAGCTAAGTTTGAAGAAGCTTCGGCTGTAGTTAAAACATAATAGCAGGGCACCATGTGGTCTAAGTACGGGAAGGAGACCCCTTTCACAGTATGACCTGCTGACGTTAATGCTTCTAATTTATGTTTAAATGCAGCTTTAACATCTGGATGTAATCCGGGGCTATCCATCACTTCTTGAAGGTAGGCGAAGGTTCGTGGTTTACTTGATTTTATACTTCCTTCAACGGGTTTTATGGAACAAGTTGAATCCATTGGATCTGCGCCAGCCATTACTTGATAGAGCAAGGCTGCGTCCTCTACAGACTTTGTTAAAGGCCCAATTTGATCAAAGCTTGATGCGAAAGCAATTAGGCCATATCTTGAAATGCGGCCATATGTAGGCTTTAAACCAACTATCCCGCAAAAGGAAGCTGGTTGGCGAATTGATCCACCAGTATCCGAACCTAAAGTAGCCATGCACAATCCTGCAGCAACAGCTGCAGCTGAGCCTCCGCTAGAACCACCAGGGACATACTCGGTGTTTAAAGGATTTTTGACTCCGCCAATGGATGAGTTTTCGTTAGAACTGCCCATGGCGAACTCATCGCAGTTTAGCCGGCCAATAATGATTGCACCCTCGTCAATCAGACGCTGAACACTGGTTGCTGTAAACTGAGATTCAAATCCATCAAGAATTTGCGATGCCGCTGAAACTCGATGGTCTTTATAACACAGATTATCCTTGATACCGATGATTGCACCCGTTAGTTTACCCTTGAATCCAGCCGAAACTTTTTCATCAAGAACTGTTGCGGCTTGCATCGCACTCGCTTCAAAAACCTCTAGAAAAGCGTTGAAACGATCTTCCGATTTGATTTTCTTGACATAATGAAGACAAAGATCCTTTGCGGAATATTTGCCCGATAATATGTCTTCACGTGTGTTAGAAAGCGAAATGAATGCTTGGTTTTCCAAAGGAATAGTGCTAAGCAATTAGTCTTTTCGGTTGTCAGAGCTGTCGGTGTCGTCCTTCGTGGCGTCTTTGAATTCCTTCATGCCTTTTCCAAGACCGCGCATCAATTCAGGAATTTTTTTACCACCAAATAGCAAAAGGAGGATTGCTATGATTAATACGATTTGCCAAGGTCCTATGCTGCCCATGATCTTAATTTAGGGTGCGAAGGTAAAAAAGGGAAACGTTCTACCTCGCCTTATAAATCCATTGTGAAGGGTTTTGTAATTCAACACCCTTCCAAAGTTGAAATTCAAACTCTGTTTTACCCTTGTCAGTGAGCAGGATACCAAGTTCTTCCTTGGTTTTAACTTTGTCTCCAGCTTTCACAAAAGTTTCTTTCATGTTGGTGTAAACGGTAATGTATTCACCGTGGCGAACCATAACAATCTTTCCCGCACCTGCCATAATGATAATTCGGGTCACCTCTCCGTCATAAACGGCACGAGCCCGGCTACCCTCGGTGGTCGAAATAGTTACACCATTGTTTTTAACAATAATGCCGTTTAAAAACGGATGAGGCTGCTCGCCAAAGAGACCTACAATTTCACCCTTGTCTACGGGCCAAGGGAGCTTGCCTTTGTTGGCAACAAAACTATTTCCCAGCTCTAACGCCTCGGGCGTGAGCTTAATGACCTTACTTGGCGCTGCTGGCGTGCCAGAGTTGGACTCTAATATTTCTCGCTCAATCGCCTTTTTGATGGCAAGCCGCATTTCCTCGGATTTCTTGTTCGCTTCTTGAAGCTCTTTCTTGTATTTTACTTCTTGTGTACTAAGCTCGGTCAGCTTCTTGGCTTTATCTTGCTTTTCCTTGCTCAGAACCACCTTTTCTTGGTTGTGGCTATTCAAAACGCGATTCTTTTCTTCTCGCTGCGCTTCTAACGCAATGCGCTTGCTCTCCAAACTAGCTTGCGTACTAAGAATTGCCTCGGCCTGACGCTGCCTATACTCTGCCAATTGTTGCAGGTATTTCATTCTCCGATAGGCTTGCTCAAAATCATCGCTGGCAAAGATGTACATGACTTTGTCGGCTGTGTTTCTGGTCTTATAGGCCTGAACAACCATCTTGGCGTATTCCCCTTTCAAAGCGTCAATGTCTGCTTCTAGCGCGGCTACTAAATCTTGGTTTTCGGATATTTTCTCGTTTATAAGATCGAGTTCCTGCAAAAGGGTTGTTATGAGTTCTTCTCGCTGCTGGATTTTTTGATCTGCGAGTTTCAGTCTGGAGAGGGTGTTTTTACTATCCTCCTCGAGCTTTTTTATGATCTTCTCTTTGTAAGCGATGTCGCTGGCTAGCTGCTGTTGTTTCTTTTTTAGCTCATCACTCGTTTGTCCAACCACGAAGGTGGAGGACAACAATAAAAACAATATGCTAAGGCACCAGTGGTTCATATTTTTCCGGGATGGTAAAGGAAACGCTAACTTTCTTGTCAGATGTAACCTTAATTACCGATGTTTTCACTTTCGCTTGTTCATTGGGCGATTCGGCTAGAAAAACAATCTCGTTTGGATAGTATGAATTGCATTGTGGTTGAAAATCTGAATATTCAGCAGACAAGCTTCTCCCCTCATCATAGTCGACAACCGTTGCCTTCTTTATCCGAAATGACGATGGGTGAACCCATATGCTGACAACCAAATCGAGGGGTTTTTTCGAATCCTCTTTTTTTATGGCGCGCTTTAACTGACCCTTTCTTATAAAACTGATGTAGTAATTATTGTCTTCTTCTGAGCTGCGAATTTTTTCATCAGACTGATCGATAAACGCGGAACCGTTCGCTAGAATGAGGGATTGAAGGGTGTTGTAGTCCGCTTCTATCATAAACTTGTCTGTGATGTAATCGTAGTTTCCTGCGTAATACTTGTTGTTTCTTCTGTCTATGTACAGCACACTGTCAGGTGTGAATAAGAACCGCGCAATTTCTACGGCATAGTAGGTTGCAGAAATCCAGATTACGCTGTCTTGTCGCAAGCGAACGTACATTTTGAAACTATCGTCCACCTTTTGTGATTTGACTTCCACGTCATATTTGATGCTCAGCCATTCACAGCTTAAGTCGTTTTGCTTGATGGAGTCAATGAGTTCAGCTGTTTTTCGGTTGGGTATGTTCTTTCGCTCTTTTCCGCCAGCTTTTCTGCCACTGCTGCAAGAGCTGATTATGACTAGGGCTATTAGGAACAGGGAAATATAAAGCCGTCTAATCATCCAGTTTCTTGCTTGATGTTTTGTTAATTAGCGCCTCGCTTGAACCACCAGCTTCCTTTGCTTTTTTCCAATAAGCATTAGCCTCATCTTTTCGGTTTAACCGATATAAAACATCTCCATAATGCTCAAGCACTTCTGCGCTTTTTTCACCACCGTTCATGAGGGATTTAGACAAATACTTTTCGGCTTCGTTAAATTCGCCTTTCAAATAAAGGATCCATCCATAGGTGTCTAAATAGGAAGCGTTCAGCGGCTCCTTAGCAATAGTTTTCTTCGACATTTTAAGCGCCCTGCCTAACTCAACATTTCTAAGCGAAAGAAAATAGCTGTAGTTGTTGAGCACATAGAGATTGTTCGAGTCATATTTCAAAGAAGCATTATATGCACTATCAGATGAAGTGTGTTTCCCTAACTCATGGTAGGCGTCTCCCAAGCTAGCCAGCATTTGAGCGGAAAGAAATGGGTTTCCAATAATCAATTGAGACCCGATTTTCAAGTTCTTGGCGGCTTCTTTATAATTTTTCTTCTGATTGTTAGCAATGCCGTTGAATAGATAAACCCCAGGCTGAGTCGGAAATAATTCCATGGCTGCACGACTATCGTTGAGCATAGATGTTTCATCGTTGAGCTCCGAATCGATGAGTAAAAGTTGATTCCAAATGGCGTATTTAGAAGGGTCAAGCTCAATGGTTTTGTAGTAAGACTCTCGGGCCTTTTCGAGCTGATGGTCAAGGTAGAAAAAGTCGCCTTGAACGGAGTAACTCTTTGCTTCATCCGGATGTGCATCAACCAATCGGCTGCACAGGTTTATTGTTTGTTCACGCACAACCACCGAGCGTTCGGCTTCAGGGTACATTTTCAATAAGAGGCCAATTTTTGTGTCGATGTCCAAAAAGCGATTTGAATAGGCTTTATCTAAATAATAGAAGGATGAATCTCGCTGGCCATTGCGCTCAAAGTATTCAGCAAGCGATAATTGAATGTATGCGTTTTCAGGATCAACTTTTAGTGCCTTGGCATACACCTCCAATGCTTTTTGTGTTTTTCCTTGCGCTTTATAGAGATCGGCTAGGTGGCTATAATATTGAGGTTCGTTTGGATATGCTTCAATAAGAGATTCAATCTCAACCACAGCTTTGTCGTAAGCCTCTACACCAATGAAATATTGATACTTTTTCAAAGACACCTCTGGGCTTAACCCAACGAGCGACTCATAGTCGTCAAAAGCCTTTATAGCGTCCTTGGTTTTGCCAGTATGCAATAAAAGGGAAGCCTGAGTTAAAATGTATGTCGGATCATTTGGCTCGAGTTTTCGAAGCTTGTCGTAGGTTTTAATGGCGTTTTTATACTCATGCTTGGATGTTTGCACATCGGCTAGGGGCGTCCAGTACCATTTGTTGTTTGGGTCGAGTTTTGCTGCAAGCTCAAATTCTTCACCAGCACGAACGAGGTTGTTTTGAGTTAAAAAAAGGCGACCGATTTCATAGTGAACGGCATCGTTTTTCGGGTCGAGATCTGCGCATTCAGCGTACAACTTAAATGCCTCCTGGTTATTACCGAGAATTTTTTCTTTGCCCGCGTTGATGTATTTCTGGGTGAAAACAAGCGTTTCTGGTTCGCTTAAGCGTGCCTTGTTCTGACCAAATCCAACAAAGCAAATAAGGCAAAAAGCCGCAGATAGATATGTGTGTTTATTGCCCAATCTTAACCAATGCTTGAATAATCTCCCAAGCTATAATCTGAAGCGCTAGGCTCTATCTTGGTATAGGTTCCGATCAGTGAGTTTGTCGCTACGGTGTTCTTGATTGTGGCGTTTTCTCTGATAATGCTATTGCTGATTCGCGAGTCGCTGATATTAGAATCCGAACCAACAGAAACGTGGGGTCCGATAACACTGTTTTCAATTCGAACACCTTTTCCGATAAAAACGGGCTGAATGACGGAGCTGTTTATCAATTGAACATCGCTTGAAATCTTAGGATCAGCTTTCTCAAATTCGAGGATCATTCGATTGGTTTCGACCGTTGCGTTTTTGTTTCCACAGTCCATCCAACTAGCGACTTCACCTGGCTGAAAAGCGACTCCTTGTCGCTTCATGTTTTCTAATGCATCTGTAAGCTGATATTCACCACCCTTAACGACTTTATGGTCTATCAGATATTTCAATTCTTTTCGAAGGTGGGCTCCGTCACGAAAAAAGTAGATTCCAATTATGGCTAAATCCGAAACAAATTCTTTTGGTTTCTCTACAAAGTCTGTTATAACTCCTTCGGCCCCAACTTTCACCACACCAAACTGACTTGGATCTTCGATCTGTTTTACCCAAATAACACCCTCTTTACGCTCGTCAATTTTAAAGTCTGCTCTGAAGAGTGTGTCAGCAAACGCAACAATCACAGGCCCATTAAGAGATTGCTCTGCACAATATATCGCGTGTCCGGTTCCTAGAGCCTCTGTTTGATAGTATATTTTACCCTTTGCGCCAAGGTCTTCTGCAATAGCGACTAATTGCGCCTCAACGTCTTTTCCAAAATCACCTATGATAAATCCGATTTCATCTATTTGTTCTTCGCAAAGTGCGGCAATGTCTTCAACTAGTCGTTGAACAATAGGCTTTCCTCCAACTGGAATTAATGGCTTAGGCGTGATCAATGTGTGCGGCCTCATTCGCTTACCCATGCCAGCCATTGGAATTATCAAGTTCATAGATCTTTGTTTAAGGCGCAAAAATGCGAATTACGATTCACAGGTCGGGTTGCGCTGTCGATTTCGGTGTTATTATAAGTTACGGGTTAATTATTGTATCCCGGTGCTTCCGAAACCCCCTGTTCCGCGAGACGTTTCGGTTAGCTCTGGAACTAGTTCCCATTCGATGGATTCATACCTCGCAATAACAAGCTGTGCGATACGCTCTCCGTCACAAATTTCAAACGCTTTTGAGCTATGATTTATTAGTAAAACGCCAATATCGCCTCGATAGTCAGCATCGATGGTTCCAGGTGCGTTTAAAACGGTTATCCCATGTTTAAAGGCTAGTCCAGATCGCGGCCTAACCTGAGCTTCGTATCCTGAAGGCAACGCTATGTGAAGCCCTGTTGGAATCAACATTTGTGATGAAGGGTTTAGGGTAGTGGATCCGTCAGGAAGGTTTGCGCGAAGGTCCATTCCTGCAGAAAGGAGCGTAGCGTATGAAGGAAGAGCGTGACTACTCTTGTTGACAATCTCAATTTTTGGTGTCATGTATCTTGGATCTGAAAAATTCAATATAGCCGACTATGGATAAAAATCCGCCAATTAATAAAAGGCGAATTATGCTTGTCAATAGCAACGACTCAATGTTAAGGTTTAGGTTAAGAAAATATATGGAAAGCGCTAGCGCAAAGTAGAAGCCAAGTTTCGGCAAGGAATAAGGAACAGGGTAATGGTGTTGACCAATCACAAAAGAAATGACAGCCATGGTGAAATAACAGCCTAGGGTGGCTAGAGCGCAACCCTTGTAGCCCATAATCGGAATGAGCCATACATTCAAGCTAATTGTTATCAAGGCGCCCACAAGCGCTATATATGAGCCATAAATAGTTTTATCAGTCAGCTTATACCAGACACTCAGGTTATAGTATATTCCTAAAAAGATATTGGCTAAAAGAAGAATGGGAACAATTCCCAGCGCCACCCAGTATTCGTCACTCTGTAAGAACTGCTTAAACACATCGATAAATAGGGTAATTATGAGAAATGCAAATAGAACGAATGCGGTAAATAGATGCAACATTTTCGCATAGGCGGCTGGTGCTTGCGCATTGCTTCGCTGGCTAAAGAAAAAGGGTTCTGCTGCGTATCGATAGGCCTGCACAAACAGAGTAATAGCAATAGAGAGTTTGTAAATGCCACCATAAATCCCAACTTGTGACATCGCCTGTTCTTCGCCCAAGGAGGGAATTAACAACCATTTCAAAAGCGGCTTATCTAGTGCCTCATTAATGTTTCCTGCTAAACCTACAATCAAAAGTGGCGCACCATAAAGAAGCAGGTTTTTCCAAATCACACGATCAAAAACGAAACGAATTTTGATCATATCTGGCATGACCAACAAAAACCGAAATACACTAGCGATAAGGTTTGCGATGAACACATAACCGACCGCGGTCTCTGGATCGTAAGCAAAATCAATGATCCAATTGGTATTACCATCGTTATATCCCTGTAGGCAATAAACCAAGAAAAAAAGATTCAATCCAATGTTGATGGAAATGAAACTGAAGTTGATGAAAACGAATCGAATGGCCTTATTTTCTGCCCGAAGCTTCGCCAGGGGAATAGCAATCAAGGCATCCAACCCAACAATTAGTGCAAACCAAGAGATGTATTCGCTATGGTCTGGATAACCTAAAAAGGAAGCTATGGGTTGGGCAAATAGACTTGTGGCGCTTACGAATACGGTAGTGGAAATAATCATCGACCACAGCGCAGTGCTATAGACAGCGTCTTTGTTTTTGGCGTCAGAATAGTATCGAAAGAAAGCTGTTTCCATTCCATACATCAGCAAAACGACCAAGAAAGCGACATAGGAATACATTTCTGTAATGATGCCGTATTGATCCGTTTGAAACACCTCAGCGCTCGTATAAAGCGGGGTCAGCAGGTAGTTCAGAAACCTACCGAGTATGCTGCTAAGACCGTAGATGGCCGTTTGAGAAGCCAGTTTTTTGAGAGGTGAGGCCATGTGTTTAGCAAAGAAACGTGCAATTCACAGAGGAATGTGTTCGGATTGTTAAAGATTTCAACCACTCATGGTTTCCCAAGCTGGAATGTTAGGGACTAGGTAAACGAGTTATATTTACCCCATGGACGATTTTCGAAAGTCATGCTTGCTGGTTTTGATGCTTGGGCTAATGGCGCAGGGCGTTTTAAGTCAAGAATCGAGCACCGTGATTGTTCAGGATATGGGCTATGGATATACTTTAACAGCGCCAAAGGGATGGAAACCCGATCAAAAGGGTGCACGCGAAATGTTGCTTAATGCCGCCTTTTCTCCCGACTCTACAAGTTGGTCTAAGTCATCTGTTGTTATATACGCCAACGTAACCTATAAAACGGATGATGATCAAGCCTTAGAAGAGGTTATTAATTTAGATATTGAGCATTTTACAAAGGATTCCCCGGGTGTGAAGGCCACCAAGAACAAGGAGATATTGACTTTTACTCAGCGAAAAAAAGCTACCATTTATGATTTCATGAATCCTGCCAAGAAGAACTTTGAGTCGGTTGCCTACATTGATCAAGGCGAAATCGTAATAATGATCGTAATGGGTACGCGAGATGAAAAGCTTTTCAAGGCGGCAAAACCCGACTTTGAAAGACTGGTGCTTTCCTATTATTGGTTGAATTAGGATCCAGTAAATTCAGGTTTGCGCTTTTCTAGAAAAGCAGTGGTACCTTCTTTAAAATCATTCGTTCCAAAAGCTTTTCCAAACAATTCGACTTCAGCATTAAATCCCGTTTTGTCGTCAAATCCTGCGTTAATAGCCTCTATAGCAAATCCAATTGCCGTGGGTGAGTTTCGAGCGATTTTAGAAGCGATGGTTTTGCAGGTCTCAATCAGAGAAGCTAATTCTACCACATCATTTACGAGACCATAGTTTGCCGCTTTTTGGGCGTCAATCATATTAGCCGTGGCAATGAGTTCAAACGCCCGTCCTTTTCCAATGAGCCTTGGCAGTCGTTGAGTGCCTCCATAACCTGGAATAACACCTAAACTAACCTCTGGTAATCCCATTCGTGCGTTGGCTGAAGCTACCCTCATGTGACAGCTCATGGCGAGTTCTAATCCACCACCAAGGGCAAAACCATTTATGGCTGCAATAACAGGCGTGCTCAGTTTTTCAACAAGGTTGAAAAGCTTTTCTTGGCCCTGTGCGGCTAGTGTTTTTCCTTCTTCCACACTGAATTCAGCAAATTCAGCGATATCTGCGCCAGCTACAAACGCCTTTTCACCTGACCCAGTGAGAATGATGCACCGAATTTTATTGTTGCCTTCAAGCTCTCCGAGACATTTTCCTAACTCTTGAATGACTTCAGAGTTAAGAGCGTTTAGCTTATCGGGTCGATTGATAGTAACAAGCGCGGTTTGCGCTTCTATATCTATAAGCAGATAGTGGTAAGGCATAATAAGGGTATATTTGTATGAGCGAAAGTAACGAAGTGAAGATTAATTATTTGTGCTGGCCAATGGTAGCTCAACCACGAATCGAGCACCAGTTGGTTCATTATCCTCCAACCAGATTTTTCCTTTTGCTTGTTCAATTATTTGCTGACAAATGGCTAGTCCAAGGCCTGTACCGCTGGATTTGGTGGTAAAGTTGGGCTGGAAAATTTTTGATTTTAGGGATTCACGCACGCCAGGCCCATTATCAGCGATTTCAATACGAGCCTTATCGCCAAATCGATGGAGTCGGATTTCTATAGCTCCTCTGTCTGTATCGACAAGCGCTTGATTCGCATTTTTGATGAGATTGCCAAGGACTCTTCGGAGTGCGTCCTGGTCAATGATTGTTTCTAGCTCCCCGTCTTCATTGATTAAGTTGATTGACGTTGGGGTGTCTGAAAAAAGAATAATGACATCGTCAATAACCTTAGTAAGCAGCACACGTTCTTCTGATGGTTTTGGAATTTTTGCAAAATCTCCAAACTCACTTGCAATCTTATTTAACGATTCAGTTTGCTGAATAATCATAGCCATGGTGTTTTTGAACTTCGATTGCCAACGCTCAGATGAAAAATCGGATGTAGCTTGGAGGTGTTGAACGCTCAGCTTAATTGGAGTCAATGGGTTTTTTATTTCGTGCGCAATTTGGCGAGCCATCTCCCTCCACGCTTCTTCACGTTCTTTTTTTGCAAGCAGATCTCGACTTTCAGAGAGCTTAGCCAACATATCATTATAGGCCATAATCAATCGACCGATGTCGTCATCCTGATTCCATTCTATGGGTTCGTTGTTGGCGTTTAAATCGACCGCCTCCATGCGGTCACTAAGGATTGAAAAATCTTTAGTAATGGAGTTTGAGAAAAGCACTGTGAGACCAATGGCACCCAAAAACAAGAAAAAATAAGTAATACCTATCGACCCTAAAAATTCTGGTAAGTCGTTTTGCTGAACCGCTTCGTCTTGTTCATAAGGAAGGTTGAGAATCGCTAATCTTTCGCCTTTCGCGTTTCTTAAAACGGTATAGTCCGAGAGGTATTCATGGCTGTCACGCGCTTCTTTTAACACGATTCGATCGACTTGCTGTAATTGCTCAAGAGCTGCCTGTGGAACACGCCTATCCATGTATTCAGAATGAAGACCTTCTGGTCTAGCGGAAACAATCATGTAACCGCGCGTATCGTAAATGTTTATTTCGAGATTATGAACGGCTGACTGTCTAATGACTTCTTCTTCAAACTCTTTGATCACAATATCAAGACCTTTTTGCATTTCCTCTTCTTGTGAGAAATATGCCATTTCTGTTTTTATGGCTCGTTCTTTTCTTGCTAACCTTTCCTGATGATATTGCTCGTTTTGTGAATGAAAAAAGAAGACAGTAACTGCGCCAATTACCAAAAGAGAAACGAGCATTAAAGCCGTCATCGCGAGAATAATACGAGTTCTTAGTTTCAAAATTTGGACTTGAGGTTGGGTGCAAATATTGAGCAAAAAAAAGGCCAAACATACACTTGGCCTTTTTATTACATGTTTTACGCGTTATCCGTTAAGCGCTTCGGCTCCGCCAACGATTTCCAGAATTTCTGTTGTAATCGCGGCCTGGCGTGCTTTGTTGTAGGTAAGCTTTAGTTCTTTCACCATCTCTGTAGCGTTATCCGTAGCCTTATGCATGGCCGTCATTCGAGCTCCATGCTCACCAGCAAAACTATCCAAGAGTACTTTGTACAATTGAGTTTTTAATGACTTAGGAATAAGGTCATGAACGATCTCTGCTTGAGAGGGTTCAAATATGTAATCATTATTGGTTGATGATGTTTCTGTGCTTTCAATTGGAACTACCGGAAGAAATTGCTCTTCTGTTACAATTTGAGTCGCAGCATTCTTGAACGTATTGTAAACAAGAATGACCTTATCGAATTGTTTATCTGCGAAAGCATCCATGATTTTTTTAGCTGCTGCTGCTGCATGGTCGTAGTCTAGGTTGTCGAATATTTCATTCGTGTGCCTAGGAAGGAGGGTTCCTTTTATGAAGTAACTTGTCTTTCTAAATGCATCTTCTGCTTTTTTACCAAAAGTTAATACCGTGACGTTTTTGTCTCGATAGTCAGAAGCGATCATAGTATGAACGCGTTTGATTATTTGAGAGTTAAAGCCCCCACACAAGCCTCGATTTGAAGTAACAGCGACAATAAGAATGTTGTTTACCTCACCAGTTCTGCCGTAAGCGTTCTCTGAGGTGTCCATTCCACTACTTAGACCTTGTAAGATTTCTTGCAGTTTCACTGCATACGGCCGCATCCGAGTAATCGCGTCCTGTGCTCTTCGCAACTTGGACGCACTCACCATTTTCATTGCAGAGGTAATCTGCATGGTGTTGTTTACCGAGGTGATTCTATTCCGTACTTCCTTTAAGTTAGCCATTGGCTTGGACTTATTTTATTTGTTGTATTTAGCTGAAAGCTCTGCCGCAACTTTTGTAAGTGTGTCCGTAATTTCATCCGTTAGTTTTCCGGCACGAAGTTGATCTAGAACGTCACGATGATGTCGATCTAAGTAGTCAACATACTCACTTTCAAATTCTTTGACTTTGTTTACAGGAACCTTGTTCAATAGATTCTTAGTTCCACAGTAAATAATAGCAATTTGTTTTTCTACTGATACGGGAGCGTTTTCACCTTGCTTTAAGATTTCAACGTTTCGAGCACCTTTATCTAAAACTGATTTAGTAGCTGCGTCAAGGTCAGAACCAAATTTGGCGAAAGCTTCAAGCTCTCTAAACTGCGCCTGATCTAGTTTCAATGTACCAGCAACCTTTTTCATGGATTTAATCTGAGCGTTTCCACCTACTCGGGATACGCTAATTCCAACGTTAATCGCTGGTCTAACTCCTGATAAGAATAAGTTTGCTTCTAAGAATATCTGACCGTCAGTAATGGAAATTACGTTGGTTGGAATATAGGCAGACACGTCACCCGCTTGGGTTTCAATGATTGGAAGCGCTGTTAGCGACCCACCACCTTTAACGATGCCTTTTAGCGATTCAGGAAGATCATTCATTTGGGCTGCGATGGTGTCGTCATTGATCACCTTTGCAGCTCGCTCAAGAATTCGTGAGTGAAGGTAGAATACATCACCAGGATACGCTTCACGTCCCGGAGGTCTTCTCAAAAGAAGAGAAACTTCGCGGTAAGCAACGGCTTGTTTCGATAAATCATCGAATACGATTAAAGCTGGTCGACCAGAGTCTCTAAAAAACTCGCCAATTGCCGCTCCGGCCATTGGTGCATAAAATTGCATTGGACTTGGGTCAGAAGCGTTTGCAGCAACAACGGTGGTGTACTTCATCGCACCGTTATCTTCAAGTCTCTTAACGATTCCAGCAACAGTTGATGCTTTTTGACCACAGGCAACGTAAATGCAATATACAGGCTCACCTCGATCGTAAAACTCGCGCTGATTGATGATGGTGTCAATCGCTACAGTAGTTTTTCCGGTTTGACGGTCACCAATAATAAGCTCTCGCTGACCTCTACCAACAGGAATCATAGCGTCAATCGCCTTAATACCAGTTTGAAGAGGCTCATTTACGGGTTGTCTGAAAATTACACCAGGCGCCTTTCGCTCAAGTGGCATTTCGTATAGAGTACCCTCGATGTCTCCTTTTCCGTCAATAGGTGTTCCGAGCGTGTTTACCACTCGGCCAACAATTCCTTCTCCGACCTTGATGGACGCAATTCGATTGGTTCGTTTTACGGTATCGCCTTCTTTAATGGAAGTTGAGTGTCCGAGCAATACAGCCCCAACATTATCTTCTTCTAAGTTCAAAGCGATAGCTTGTAAGCCGTCTTCGAATTCGATGAGCTCTCCTGCTTGCACATTGGAAAGGCCATAAATACGAACGATTCCGTCACCTACTTGTAATACGGTGCCAACTTCTTCAAGTTGAGCGGCTGTTTTAGATCCGCTAAGCTGTTCGCGGAGAATTGCTGATACTTCTGCTGGTTTGATTTCAGGCATAATGTAATCTAATTAGATAGCTGAAAGTTTGTTTTTTGAGATGTCTGATTTTAAGTCGTTCAATTTTCTTCGAATGCTAGCGTCAATTAATTGATCACCAACTTTTACCCGAAGACCGCCTAGTAAACTAGGGTCGATTTTTTCTATAAGCTCTATCGTATTTCCTGATAAAGACAGGTTTGTGATAAGTGCTTTCTTAGCGTCTGTTGTTAAGGCGCTGGCCGAAACTACTCGAGCTATTACAATTCCTTTATGTGCCCTATATTGGTCGAGAAAGGCTTGTGATATTGGTCCAAGAATTGACTCCCTCCCCTTTGCCGTTATTAACAATACGAAGCGAAGTGAAAGCTTGCTGATTCGGGTCGAAAACAGTTTGTTCAGAACGGCTTGCTTAGCGTCTGGCTTTATGACCGGAGACTCCAACATTAATTCCAAATCGTAACTACCCTCTATCGTGTTACGGATGAGTTCCATATCGGCTTTCACCGATTCTAGTTCCCCAGATTCGACCGAAAGATCCAAAAGTGATTGCGCATAGCGCCCTGCTGCTTTTGTCGATTTCATTAGTTAAATCGGATTTCAGAAAGCGCACGTTTAACCGTGTCGCTTTGCTTATCACTAGATGATAATTTTTCAGAAAGGACTTTCTCAGCGATTTCAAATGAAATTTCCGCGACTTTATCCTTAAGTTCGATAATTGCCTTAGCCTTTTCGTTTCGAATCTCTTCACGAGACGCTGTAACAATTTTTTCGGCCTCTTCCTTGGCTTTCGTTTTTGCCTCAGAAATGATTTGATCCTTGGTGTCTCGCGCTTCCTTCATAAGCTTATCTCGTTCTTCACGAGCAGCTTGCAAAAGGGCGTCATTGCTATCCTTCAGCTTACGCATCTCTTCTTTCGCCTTTTCAGCGGATTCGATGGCTAACTGAATCGTGTCTTCACGCTCTTTTATTGCCTTTAGAATTGGCGACCAAGCAAACTTCCCAAGTAAAAAAATGATGATTAGGAAACTTAGTGTTGTCCAAAAAACTAAACCAAAGCCAGGGGTTACTAAATCCATGAGTTGTTCTTTCTTATGTTAATTCAAATCTTTAATAAACCAGCCCTTCGGCCAACCGCAAAAGGACTGGTTTTTCTTTTTGTTCGGTTATTAAAGAATAACCAAAAGGCAAAGAACGATTGCAAAGAATACTGCCCCTTCAACAAGTGCAGCAGCTACAATCATGGTAGCACGGATATCTCCAGTAGCTTCAGGCTGGCGGGCAATTGCCTCCAACGCTGAACCACCGATTCTACCAATACCAACACCTGCGCCAAGCGCAGCGATTCCAGCTCCAATACCAGCTCCCATTATTCCGAAAGTTGATTCTGTTGCTGCCTGTAACAAGATGCTTAATAGCTCCATTTTATATAGAATTGAATAGTTACGAATTAATGATGGTCTTCTACAGCTTGTCCGAAGTAAATTGCGCTTAATAATGTGAATACATAAGCTTGAAGAAAGGCTACCAGTAGCTCAAGCGAAAGCATGAATACACTGAATAATACCGATCCTACGCTTACGCCATACGCTACGCCAGCTCCAGATGAGTTATAAAAGATGAAAATGAGTCCTGTAAATGATAATATGATAATGTGACCTGCGGTGATGTTCGCAAAAAGTCGTAATGTCAAAACAATTGGCTTAGAGATTACTCCAATAATCTCGATAGGCCACATTATAGGGAGCAACCACGCTGGCACTCCAGGAGGCTGCACAATATGCATCCAAAACCCTTTATTACCACTGAATATTGTAACGATAAAGGTTAGTGTAGCTAAGACTAAAGTGACAGCTATGTTTCCGGTAATGTTTAGGCCTCCAATGAATGGGATTAAGCCAAGAATGTTTCCAATCCAAATAAAGAAGAAAATAGAGAGTAGAAAGGGCATGAATCGTTCGTACTTCTTGCCGATGGAAGGTCTAGCCACTTCATCGCGTATGAAAAGGATCATTGGTTCTAAAAAAGATTGGACGCCTTTTGGTGCGCTGGTTCTTCCGATTCCCTTACTGTAAGCTTTCGCAGACGACAGGAAGACCAAAAACATTACAATAAGAACAATGAATATTCCAACGACATTTTTTGTGATTGAAAAATCCACGAAGCTGTGGTCATTCACTCCCCAGCCAGAATGGGCGATTTCTTCACCCGATTCGTTTAATTGAACAAGGTGACCATGGTTTGAGCGGTATGTATTGCCTGTTGAAGGGCTTGTATAATCTAATGTAGGATGGTGATGCGCATCAAGGAATTGACCATAGCTAAATACGTCAAACCCATTTGCGGTGTATAAAAGAATCGGCAATGGAAAACTGAGCCCGTCAAAAATGTGGATTTCGTTTGCATCGAGTACGTGATGCATGATCATTTCACCTGCGTTAAAACCTTCGGAAACGGAGGTCGAATCGTTATGATCACTCGCAAAACCAGCAGAAACAACAAATAATTGAACGATCAGAACAAAAAATATTCGCTGTATTTTTGACTTAAACCCCCTGAATTCTAGCATTTTCCCCACTTTGGATACTGTCTCAAATTGTGGCGCAAAAGTAGAAGAATGTATTTGACAAAAAAATCTTTCTCTTAGTTTTTTAAATGCCGCACTAATCTTACGATTTCTAGCGAGGTAAATGAAAAATAAATAACCAGAAAACTAGCTGCGAATGGCCTAAGGTATGCTTTGTCCAAAATGCCATAAAGCAAAAGAATGAAAAGGCTGAGTATTAGCTTACCGCCACTGAACCCCATGTAATAGTTAATGAAACGATTTGGGCTTGTTTCTGTCACCAGTAAACGGTCAAACAAAAAAGTCAAGACAATCATAAACGCATAGAGAAAATAGATGGACACTTTAAAGTCCCAATTGAGATATTGGAAGATGAAGAAATGAGGAATAGCCACAAGAATGGCAAAGCCTACTAATATGGCTAGTTGTTTAATCATTTTATTAAATCGCGAATCATCGAGTAAATGGATAATGCGCAACCCAGTAATGCGCCTACTAGGGTGAAAATTGGAAAATCGGACGCAGTATTGTTGTCTAGCGCCCTTCCTCCAAAAGTGAATAGAATCAAAATGACCATCATTTTGGTGGCCATTGATGTGTATTTATAAAAAGAGTTAGGCTGTTTTTTCTGCAACCTGTTTGCGTTCTTGTTGGGCCATGTCTTTAACAATTCCTCCCATGCTGCAAGAACCAGTGAAGGTTGCTCCGGGTTCGATGGCTAGTTTACCCACTGTAATTTCACCGTTAACCACGGCAGACGCCTGTAGTTGGAGTAATTCTTTGACGATAAGCTTAGCTTTGACTGTACCGCTAATATTTGCTGAGGCGCAAGTAATGGATCCTTCGATTTTGCCGGAAGGACCAACAACAAGCTTTCCTGTCGATTCAATCGAGCCAATCAAAGTTCCATCAACTCTTAAAACTCCTTCTGTTTTAATATCGCCCTGAACTTGAGTTCCTTTTGCAATTTGATTGTGGGCTCCAAATTCTGATTCTTGGTTCTTACTGCTCTTACTTATCATAAATAGGCGTTTCATGCGAAATTAGAATTCAAAATTAAACAGATGATGTAATTACTTGCTTTTGAGATAGTTTTCAGTGAAAAAGGCTAAGTACGCTTCTACACCTTGATCTTTGTAAAAGTGGGCGTAATTATCAAAAGAAATAGGGAAAAAAGGATATCCACGTTTCGTAAACATATCTGTATCTGATCCGGCTCCTGAAAACGTGCCATGGTAGTCTAAGGCCTGAGAAGCAAAACCGATTTTTGAAACAACGATCATCGCCTTTCCATCTTTAATTGGAATAAGGCTGGTCTTAAATCCTTTAGTCGCAAAGTATTTCCGATTAAAATCCGAAAGGTTGGCCTGGAGCTTTGTATAGTTGGCTGTGTCAGGTATGATGATTACAAAGTTATGCTGAGAACCGATGTCGTAGGTATATTGCTTTTTCTTCTTTTCGATTTCCTCTTCAAGTGCCGCCTCTTCTGCTTTCTTTAAACTATCGCCTTCTTTTCCATTTTTAAAGTAGTCGAGAATCTTACGCGCTTCTTGACCAACTTCTTGACTTCCATAAACAGTTGCAATGATTTCCAGCTCCTGAATCATGTGTTGCTCACTGTCTATATAACCATAGCAAAGCGCCTGCAAGAATTTAAACTGAGGAGTATAAATGTTGTCTGGAAACTGTTCTAAAGCTTTAGCAGACATGTCATATGCGTTTCGATAAAACCCTTGTTGGAAATTAGCATAGCTTTTTTCGTACACCTCCCGTATCGTGTTTTCTGAAGCAAGCGACTCGGCAGCATAATCCGGGTTTTCTATGACTTTAGCGTAGTCAGATTTAGGAAACTCAGTTAGAACTAAGTTTTTATAGTAGTCAGATTTAGCTTGATCTCCTCGTTTGGAATAGATAAGATGAAGCTGGTAATAAACGTTAGGGTGATATTTAGAGCTGTCATAGCGTGAAATCAAATCTTCAAACGTGGCTATCGCCATGTTTTCATCGAGCATTAAATCCTTGTATACATGAGCCAGGTCATATAAGGCTTCTATAATCAAGGCGTCAGACCGCTCTAATTTTTCCTTTGTGTCTGGTACGGACTTCCAATAATACTTCGCGTTTTTGGGATCATTGGCGCCTGCAGAGGTGTCCGTTTCGTTTTCAAACCCTTCTTCCGAACTTACTAGAAGTGGTGCCACTGAGGTCTTATCTTTTCTCCTCCAATCATCTTCGTTTTTTCGAGAGCCCCATATTTTTTTAAACTCTTGAGCTCCGAATCCAATGGCTGCGGGGTTATAGAAATACCACTCCCCTTTTGTTATGTTTCTGTTGATTGGAGCGTTTTGATTGAATTTATTTGCCTGAGCTTGGCTTTCTTCAAGTTGCTTTTGTCTTTCTTCATCGCGCTCGGCCTGAATCAAATCATCAATCTTAATGTCGATTATTTTCTCTTGCTCCTTCAGGGGAAGTTTTGAAAAGGCTTGAAGGCTATCTTCAGTTTCAATAATGGTAATGTCGCGCATCATTTGCGTAAGGCTATTTGCCGTGGCTAGGATGCGATCATAATCGGGATGCTCTGTGCTCAGGAAGGTAATGGTGCTATCGTAATAGGCTTGGGCGGTTTCATAATTCTTCTTTTGAAAATAGATGTCACCAAGTTTGTAAAAAGCCAGCCCTTTGGTGTTGCCGTTTTTAACGGATTTCTTCGTTGCCAATTTCAAATAATCAATGGCTTCAGGCTCGTCCTGTTCTTTTAGTTCAAGTTCGGCTAAGGCATAATAAATTTGATCCAAGTATTCTGCGTTTTTTTCGTCCTTGAGCATTTTGAAAAGGATTTTACGAATACCCTCAATATCTCCTGCAGTTACATCATATGCCAAAGCGCGGTTGATTTTAGCATAAAACGACATGTCGTAATCGGGATTACGCTTTATGATTTCAGCGTAGAGATTACTCGATGATGTGCCGTCTCCCTCAATGCGCAGCAGTTGGGCCAAAATGAACATTCTTCGGGTTTTTTCATCCCGGTTTTTCGTCACCTCAATGGAACGTTGGAGCTCTCCAATGGCTTCTTCATTTTTCTTTTGCTTCAAATAATAGTCGGCTTTGAATGCATACAAATCGCCAAGCACTCGGTCAGGTAAGGCTTCTCCATCTCCAAGCTTCCTCAATTCGTCTCCAGCTCGTGTATATTGTTCTTCACGGGTATAAACACGAGCCAACCAATAGCGACTGAGTTGCTCTATCTGAGGGTCTGGGTATTTGCGCTTTGTGAAATCAAATATTTGTTTTGCTTGAGTTAGCTCACCCTTTAAAAACTGGGCCTCACCCATAACAATCCAAGTATCGTCTATCCATTTGCAATTTTCCTTGCCGCTAATATCCATGCTGTGTCGGTCAACGACCATTGATGTTTTCGCGATGGCTCTTTCTAGGTCTGGGTAAATGGGCTGAACAACTTCGTCTTTTGAATAAATAAAAATGGGCAACAGAACAGAATAGTCCTCTGTGTATGAGAGTTTCATTTTCTTGTGTGCGTCTTGAAGCGCTAGCCGGCCATTGAAAAATCCATTGTAACGGGCTGTCATGTTGTGATAGCCGCGATTGACAATCGTGTTTTTCTCTTGTGAACACGCAGATGCTAACAAGACAATCAAAGCGAATAATATGTGGAGTCTAATCTTCAATACTTAAAAAACACGCTAATCAAATGAGGCGCAAAATTATCGTTATTCTTTTCGCGAAGATTCACAACGGTATTGCTCTGCGAATATTGGCGGTTACAACGTAAAAAAATCATGTAGGTTTGAATTTCCAAATGGCAGAACAAAAAGAAAAAGGCGAGCGAAAAAAGCTCTTGAAACGGCTGAAAAACCACTACAAGTTGGTTGTTCTGAATGTGGATACGTTCGAAGAACGGTTTTCCCTGCTACTTACGCCAATGAACGTTATTGTTTTAGGTGGCATTGGGTTAATTCTGCTCATCACTGTGACTTTTATGCTTTTGGGCTGGACACCCCTGAGGTTTTATTTACCAGACTATGCAGACGAAATTCGAGTAAAGAAAATTGCCGTTGGAGCGGCCATAAAAGCAGATTCGCTCGAGCTAGCATTGGCACAAAGGGATGCTTATATGAATAACGTTCGAAATATTGTGGATGGAAACATCGAAACTGTTAATCCCGATACATCAACTTCTAAGGCATTAGACCCTAAAAAGGTTGGCTTTACTCGTAGCTCAGAAGATTCTTTGTTGCGCGTTGAAATGGAAAAAGAAGATTTAGTGAATTTAAATCCAAACTTTAATCGAGATAAGAACTCATCCTATTTGCTCTTCCCCCCAGTTTTAGGGAAAATTACCAATCGGTTCAACGCTCAGACCGGACATTTTGGTGTGGATGTGGGCGCAGCAAAAGATGCAACCATCAAGTCCATAGATGAAGGGACCGTGATTATTGCTGCTTATACAGCCGAAACAGGACATATTATTCAGATTCAGCATGATAACGACATGATTTCTGTTTATAAACACAATTCAGTGCTGTTGAAAAAGGAGGGTGAAAAAGTGAGGGCAGGAGAAGCGATAGCAATTATTGGACAAGCGGGCGAATTTTCAACGGGCCCACATTTACATTTCGAAATGTGGAGAAATGGTGTGGCGCTTAATCCAGAAAGCTTTTTTTCATTTGAATAGTGGCTGAAGTAAAGGTGTATACAGACGGGTCGTCACGTGGTAATCCTGGGCCTGGAGGGTTTGGAGTTGTGCTACTTTCAGGGGCACATAGAAAGGAAATCAGTAAGGGGTTTAGACATACAACCAACAATCGTATGGAGCTTTTAAGTGTAATTGTCGCGCTGGAAAGCCTTAAGTCAACGGGTCATGCAGTGACGATTTATTCCGACAGTAAATATGTGGTTGATTCGGTTGAGAAAAAATGGGTTTTCGGGTGGGTTCAAAAAGGGTTTAAGGGAAAAAAGAATGCAGACTTGTGGCAGCGCTTCTTGCGCATTTATCCAAAGCATAGCGTCCGCTTCGTCTGGGTTAGAGGCCATGATGGGAATGTTTTGAATGAGCGTTGCGATACGCTAGCGGTTGAGGCCGCCACCGGAAGTGACTTACAACAGGACATTGTTTTTGAAAGAGAATCAGGGTTTAACGGTTGAGCATTGAGCTTGGCCCCGACTGATCTTGTAGGATCGTGATTTCATTAATTGTGTTGGTCAACTCGGCCTCTCGTGCCCTTAATTTCGATAATTCCTCCATTTGATCTAAGGTGCTTTCTTTACTTGATTCTATTTTGTTTATTTCGGCCAGATAATATGCTTGAACGTTAGCTAGGCCTTGAATACAAGCGTTTTTAACCCACCAAGAATCTTCACCCAGACCAGACGATGTCATTTGTTTTGTCAAATCACTATAAACCGCAGCGTTACCTTGTCGCTTAGCAAACGTTGCGTAATCGTTTAGCAACAGAAAAAGATCAAAGCCTTTTGCTTCTTGAGTATTGGTTTTGAAATAGGAAGATTTCTCCAACCCTCCGCAGGCAGCGTATATTCTCGATACCCAAAAACGGACCGATTCGTTCGTTTCGCATTCTAGAAAACCCACTTGTTCACTCGCATAGCATACATCGATGGAATAAAGGCTAGCAAGACAGGCTCGAACAACTTCGTACGATTGATCCTTCAAACCATACGTAAAGAGTTGATTAAACTCCTTATTTCCGTGAGACAGGCTGTCAATGGCGCTATATGCTGCAGCCCGAACATATGATTTAGGGTCGAGTTGCGTCAATTCAATTAGTTGGGCTTTAATCGATTCAGACCATTTGCCACTCATGGTGAGCAGCTCAACCCCATACGCCCGGATTAGCCAAAAAGAATCACTCAAGAGGAGTTCAGAATGAGTGAGCGCCTTTAAACTGTCCAATTCAAATAGCTGTACTAGCGCATTTTCCTTGCTGATAAAGGATGGGGCGTTGAGCAACTGATTTTCCCAAATAGTTGATGATTTGTTCTCATGCGCTTGCCAAAGCATTTCCCCTTTTGGATCAACGCAATACCAAGAAGGTGATTTATTTAGCTTAATGGTGTTTGTGTCGGATAATTCATTGACCCAAATGCGCTTGGTTTCTACATGGCCATCAGGATAACCAATAGCAACATCAAGATGAAATTGAAACGGCTCGTCTAATGAATATAGATTTTGCTGTTGCGAAATGATAACGTGAAGCTCCTCGGGAGATTCCTGATAATCAACCAACACAACGGGATGCCCAGATCGGTTAAACCATTGATCAAAAAACCAAGAAAGGCTTCTGCCGCTAATTATTTCTGCCGAGCGCTGAAAATCATGAACTTGAACTGAACCATACGCATAAGTTGTTAGGTAGTGGTTAAGGGTTGCAAAAAAAACATCATCACCCAACTCCATTCTTAAAAGATGAAGAACGCGCCCTCCTTTTTGATATGTATGGCTGTCGAAAATGTCATCAGGAGAGAAGTAGTGATGCCGAATTAGCGGCTTTTGATCTCCTTGCGCATCTGAAAGGTAAATATCCAAATCCTGTTTGAGGTGATGCCTTGCCTCTTCTATCCCATACTTGTGTTCCATCCAAAGGAATTCTCCATACGTGGCGAAACCCTCGTTCATGGTCAATTGAGACCAATCTTTGCAGGTAATTAAGTCGCCAAACCAATGATGAAATAATTCATGAGCAATAACATCTTCATGTGATTCATCGAGAAGCTCCCTTTCTGTTAGTTGAACAAAGTCCCCATGAATGACCGCTGAAGTGTTTTCCATTGCTCCCGAAACGAAATCTTTTACAACAACTTGATGGTATTTTTCCCAAGGATAATCTACTCCGAGTTTATTAGAATAAAACTCCAACATTTCTGGAGTATTGCCAAATATGTTCATCGCTTCCGAAGCGTATGCAGAATCTACATAGTACCAAACAGGTTTGTCTCTCCACTGATCCTTGATTAGAGAAAATTCACCCACTGCTATCATAACCAAATAGTTCGAATGTGGAAGACTTTGTTTCCAATAATCTGTTCGTGTCCCGTCTTCATTAACCGAAGAGTAAATGAGTTTTCCGTTTGAAATTGTATGAAGCGATGAGTCAACCGTGAGAAAAATCTCGTGGGTTATTTTTTCATGAGGATGATCAACGGAAGGAAACCATGAAGAATTACATTCTGGCTCGCCTTGGGTCCATAATTGTCGCGGCTTACCTCTGATTTCTCCACGAGGATTAATAAAGTAAAGACCCTGGTTTGATGTAATGGCTGTGCCTTCTTCAACATCAAGCAGGCTTGGTCTTGCTATGTAGTTTATGATGATCGTTGTTGTATCGCCAGCCTCAAGCGGCACTTTCGGAACAATGGCTATTTCTGAACCATCATATACGTATACGGGCGTGTAGCTTGTGTCCTTTCGAACGTGATTTACGGTTAATAGTTCAAATCCTCTTGCGTCCAAACGGATCGTGTCTTGGGCTTTATTAAAGGCTGAGAGTAGAATTTTCGCCTTTCCTATAACCTCTTCCTTCTCCCAGTTAAATCGTAGGTCTAACTCAATGTGAACCACATCAATTTCAATAGACGGTGCAATTTTGTATGGGGGATGATGGGCTGGGCCATAATCAAGCTCAATAGTATCAAGCACGATAGGGTTTTTAGGGGATTTACCTCGCGACCGACTTGAGCTAGAACATGAGTGCATGGTTATAACCAGAACGAGAAAAAGGAGCGGACTGTACAGCTTGTATTTTGCCATTACTTCAAATATGTGGATAAAGCGCTAATTATACCTTTGTCAACATGCAAGAAGTAATAATTCAAGGTCGAACCTATATTACCAAGCCAGAGGTAGGCGGTAAGTTGGTTGAGGTTAATGGCAAGCTCAAGGAAATTGATTGTGTTGATCTTGGACAGGGGCGATTTAACATGATTATGGATGGCGCCAGCATTTCAATCGAGGTAGTTGATTGGAATGAGAACAACCCTTTAATTAAAGTAAATGGTGAGGTGTATGCCCCTGTGGTTAAAAGTGAAACTGACCTGCTTTTGGAGCGCCTAGGGATGAACATCAAGGCCAAAAAAGAAATAAAAGTTTTAAAAGCACCAATGCCAGGACTAGTGCTTGATTTTCGTGTGAAGCCTGGAGATGAAGTGGTTGAAGGTCAGGCGCTCGTTGTCCTTGAAGCGATGAAGATGGAAAATATTTTAAAATCACCTAGCAATGCCACGGTGAAGTCATTGCATGTAGCAAAGGGTGACGCAATTGATAAAAATGTAATTCTAATAACATTCGAATAATTATGAAGAAGATTAATCTAATAGGCGCCATATTGGCCGTTGTTGTGGTTTCCTGTTCGTCACCTAAACAAGAAGAGGTTGCGCCCGAGAAGCCAATTATTGAGGAGGGGCATGAAACCGCTTGTGTTTATTCCTATCAAGAGGCTACAACGCAAGTGATGTGGGTTGCTTATAAATACACTCAAAAAACAGGTGTTAATGGAAAATTCGAGGACACTAAAGTGGAGGGAACAAGTACTGGCGCGAACCCTTCAGATGTTTTAAATGGAGCCACGTTTGAAATTCAAACGGGATCGGTGAATTCTGGAGATCCAACAAGAGATCCGAAAATTGTAGAAAGCTTTTTTGGAACCCTTGTTAATGGCGGCTCGATTTCAGGAAGCGTTATGTCCGTGGAAGGAAGTGAGACCGAAGGCAAAGTAACCTTTAACCTTAGTCTTAACGGAATCAATAAGAATGTGGAGGGCACTTACACCGTTGTCGATAATAAATTCGAGGCGAAAGTTGAGCTGAATATGGCTGATTGGAACGCACAAGGCGGCATAGATAAGCTGAACAAGGTTTGTGAGGACCTACATAAGGGTGCTGACGGAAAAAGCATTCTTTGGCCCGAAGTCACGGTTTATGTGTCAACCATTTTTGGAATGACGTGCGAATAGGCTTAAAAGCTAATTTCTACTGAAGTAAGATCGATGAATTGATGCACACGTGCCTCGATTTGTTCGTGATCGAGTTGAAGAATTCGGTCTGTACCGAACTTTTCCACACAAAAGGACGCCATTGCTGAACCATAGATTATGGCGCGCTTCATGTTTTCAAAGCTAATGTCGCCCGTTGCGGCAAGATATCCTATGAATCCGCCTGCGAAGGTGTCACCAGCTCCAGTTGGATCGAAAACCTCTTCAAGGGGTAAGGCTGGAGCGAAGAAAACCTCATTGGAAGAGAATAACAAAGCACCATGCTCACCCTTTTTAATAATGAGATGCTTCGGTCCCATATTCATGATTGTTTTGGCCGCTTTGAGTAAGGAATAATCTCCGCTTAATTGTCGAGCTTCTTCGTCATTTATGGAAAGTACGTCAACGCGTTTCAGCACTTGTTTTAACTCATCGAGTGCAATATCCATCCAAAAATTCATCGTGTCAAGAACGATAAGCTTTGGACGCTCAGTCATCTGATCTATAACAGATGATTGAACCGAGGGGGTTAAGTTTCCTAGCATTAAGAATTCAGCGTTTCGGGCCTGTTCAGGAACGACAGGTGTAAAGTTTTCCAATACGTTTAGCTGCGTGTCGAGGGTGTCACGCGTGTTCATATCGTTATGGTATTTTCCTGACCAGAAAAAAGACTTTTCGCCCTTCTTTAATTCTACGCCTTCCAGGTTTATGGACCTGTTTTTTAATGTGCTTAGAAATGAACCTGGAAAGTCGTCCCCTATAACGGAAACCAAATGGGTTGACTTAGTAAAGTAACTAGCTGATATACCGATATATGTGGCCGCTCCTCCAACGATTTTTTCGGCTTTTCCAAAAGGAGTTTCAAGGGAATCGAAAGCCATTGTACCCACTGCTACTAGTTTCATTCGGTGATGTTTTGAATTAAGGCTGCGAAGGTGGTTATTCTTTATATAAAAATAGAGCTTGCAGATTAGGAATGGTTAAAGTAATATTGCACCCCTTTAAGGAAAATTCCTCCTTAGCTCAGTTGGTTAGAGCATCTGACTGTTAATCAGAGGGTCCTTGGTTCGAGCCCAAGAGGAGGAGCTTTAAGCCTTGCAGAGATGCAGGGCTTTTTTGTTAACAGTCAGAGGTCGTCTTTATTTTGTTGAAAGTCTTGGCACGACTCGGTTTCATGATTGTTTTTACTGATTCCCCCGCAAATTACCACAACGTAAATAGATTACATTCTGATATGGTTGATTCGTGCTTCTAAATAAACGAAAGCCCGATGAACATCTTAGAATTCACCAAACAATTTCCCACAGAAACAAGCTGTAAAGAACATTTTCGTGCTCAGCGCGAAACCGAAGGTGTTAAGTGTAAACACTGCTCGAGTGAGCGCCATTATTGGCTTCGGGCCAAATGGCAATGGCAGTGCATTGAATGTGGCTTCCGCACCACATTGAAAAGTGGTAGTATTATGGAAGGCTCGAAAGTCAGCGTGCGCACCTGGTATCTAGCCATGGCCTTTATGACCTTCAGTAAAAAGAGTATCTCAGCATCGGAATTACAACGTCAGTTAGATCATCCAAAATACGATACAGTATGGCGTCTGATGCATAAAATTCGCCATGCGATGGGAAAGCGCGATGCCCTCTACCAGTTGGATGGTGCAGTGGAATTTGATGAAGGTTACTTTGAAAAGGCCACTTCAAAACATGTGAAGATCAAGCGAGGAAGGGGAAGTCAACGACAGGCTCAGGTGGCCGTAATGGCAGAGTCTACCCCGTTGGAAGACATAGAAACTGGTGTACGTTCGAGACAGTGCCGGTACTTCAAAATGAAGGTTATTGAAGACCACAACTCAGATACTCTCACTGAGTTGGTGAAAGAGAACTTTAATCAGAAAAACATCGTCTTCTCAGATAAAAGCACCAGTTATGTAGACATTGCAAAGCACGTGGAGATGCACATTACACAGAAATCGGATGCAAACACTACCAAAACAACATTGCAATGGGTACATATTGCTATAAGCAACGCTAAACGCACTTTACTGGGTATATTCCACAAGATAAAAGGGAAGTACTTGCAAAACTATCTAAATGAGTTTTGTTACAAACTCAACCGTAGACGTTTCGGTGAAAGGATTTTCGATAGACTTACTCTGGCGGTTGCTAAATCTTACTGGTAAGTTCTGGGGGAATCAGTAATTTTATTAATCTCCCGAACAAATATACTATTCTCAGTAAATCTATACGCCCCCAAAATTCAGGTCATACTAACCCTCAACAGCACACTGCAAAACAAAAAAACTGATTTAGAACAACCCACCACTGAGGTGATTTGAGGGTTTAGGTTTTAAGGTTCAGGTTTTTGTTGGTTTAGGGTGAGAATTGAGGTGTTTTAGATTGTTGATTCAATGCTTGGCAGTACTTAAAGAACCATGTCATCACTTAAGTTTTGATACTCTTTAATTGAGAATGATTTTGTGATGTTGATTTGAGCCATCGTTGCCATTAAGTTCAAGAAAATAGACACCAGTTGATAGTTTCGAGAAATCAAGTAAGGCTTCTGTCGAGCCTCTACCAACTAATTTTCCGCTAACATTACGCAGATTGTATGTTCCTTTCTCGAAGTCAGATAGATGAAAAACTCCATTACTCGGATTGGGAAATATAAGTGTATTCCTAGAAATAATCTCAGGTGAATTGAGTGGATACTTAGATTCAAGAGATATTCCATTTATATGAATTTCATGTTGGTCAAAAGATTCATGATGTCTAAATGCAATGTGCACATCGGATAATCCAGCAAAACCCGAAGCGTCTAACTTTACGGTTTTAAATTCCGAACCGGTTCCAGGACCAACCTCAGGGAGCGTTTCAGCAAACAACGCACCAGCTTCTTCAAAGTCTGAAATAGCATCACCCTGAGCCAGGTAGACCGTAGTAATGCTCTTGCGAATAATCCTTGGTTCTTCCTGTTACATTGTATTCAAGTGTCAAACTATCAGAAGGCAAATAAGAGCTTAAATCTATTGCAGGACTGATAAGCCAATTATCTGGATAGAGAACTGTCCCACTGGTTTGTGAAATGACCCAATATGAAGAGGAAACAAATGACACATCAGTTCCAAAAGTTCCAGCTTGTCCTCGTCCAGCGCCCCAAGACCTGCCGTCTCCATCTGCGTCAATATTTGTCCAGCAATCGATGGCACTTGCATATCTAACTGATTCATTAAATACGCTTCCATTATTATATTCTTCGCAAATTTTATCCTGCACAAGTCGCACTGGAAAACCAACATTGTTAGTCCACCCGTTCAGGAATACTCTAGCATTCTCCCAATTAATACCAACAGTATAACTCCAATCCTCCGAAGCATCCCAATCAGCTGCAGTTCGAGTCCAATGGGGACCATATTTACCCATCAATTCAAACCCAATGTTATCCCTCCAGCCTGTGGCATACCAACCAAACCCGCTAGTGTTTAACGCCATGCCATTAGTGTCCAAAGACTTACCTGGGCTTCCAGGAGCATTGCTTGATTCCCACTCACCAGCCGCTAGTGCAGCTGCAGAGGTGTAAGCATTTACACTGCTTGTAAAATTGAAGCCATTATCTGCTAGCCATGCACCCAAAGAAACATATTGTTCAGCGCTTGGTATTTGATAACCTTCAGGAGCAAAAACTTTATTAGGCGTAGATGCATCATTATCATGAACTCCCTTCACGGCATAGCCATTATAGAGTAGTCCATATATTTCATCATTTGTAGAATCGTTGTTTACGTGAGTATAAGCTCCTGTGGTTAAGGCTGCCCATTCACTTTGTGTGCCATTAAACTCGGGTATCGGTGTACCATCAGCATAACTTGTACATCTATAATTTTGAAGTGTCCAAGACTGATCACCATAATCTCCTATTGTGTAAGTGTTCCCATCATAATCAAATACAACTTGTTGCGAAAAAGCTGGATTAATGGCGCCGAAACTAATTATCACTAGAATGAGCTTGAACTGAGCGTACAAACTCAGTTTGATGGAGCATGGAACATTGACTCTCATAGGTTTTTAATTTTTTTGTAATAAAATATTTTAAAGTTTTCGGTCCCAATAATAAAGAAAAAATTAACAGACTAAACCTGAAAGTCAAAAAAAATAAAACGATCAAAAAAGGTGAAAAAGATGCGTATTAGGTGAAAATGAGTTTACCTAAACCTTAGGCATATCCTCCTCGGTTAATTCAGCTACCTCTAAGCCCCTTAGGGGGTGGGGGTATTTAATACATCAAATGTTGTTTTGATTTATCTCTCCAACCTGATTGATTTTTATACTTCACAAAGAATATTTTCAAATCACTTTGATTAGAATATTCAACAAAGTATATCTTCTTATCGGATTGGTTCGGATAATCTACAAAATACCACAACCCATTATTCCCATCAGATTGATTTGGGTATTCTACTTTGAATACCTTTAAATCACATTGATTTTCATATTCAACTACAAACACCTTTACATCAGATTGATTTGAATACTCAACTGAGAATACCTTTTGAGAATAGGAGGTTAGAGGTATTAGGAATAGTATGATTAAGAGGTATTTCATCAAGGGAGTGTTTTATTATAATACCAAACTTAACAAATCCTCAAATAAACTCTTCGATTTAGAAGTAAACCTACCTAAAGAGGGGGTGGGGGTATTTTCTTGTAAACCGATTCAAACCTTTTCATCGGGTTTGAAAATGTCAGGCTTGAATGAGCCTGTACGCATGTAGATTTCTATCGCCCCTGAGTGTCTAAAAGAGTATAGAGTCTGATTGGTGTCAATCAGCTTAGATTGGCTCTTAAATCGCCTCCAAAGGCACTTAAAGTAGTCCTGGTTGTATGCCTTCTGATTACCACTGAACACATTACAGTTTAGGTCTCCAGCATGCAGGTTTTCTCGGATGTACTTTGGGACAGGAACTATCCTGTTTCGTCCTGATTTATTCCGATGCCCTGATAGGTGTATTTGACTCAGGTCGTTGGAGAAGTCACCCCAACATAACTCCCTTATTTCTCGATGTGGCCTGAGGAGGCATCCGTATGTCAGAAGACAACACAGGTAGAGGTTACTGTTAAAGGCTTTTATCTCATCTAGAATGAGGCCGATGTCTCTGAAGGGTTTATGGAGCTTAGCCTTTGCCTTTTTACTCTTATTCTTCAATAGGTCCCTCTCATCCATACCCAGGTTCACAGCCTCGTTTATTAGGGCGTTTACATGTCTCCTAAAGGTGTTATAGCTTGTAGCATTGGTGTATCTGTTGAGCATAGCACTTAGCCCATCAGCGCATAGTTTATTGCCATTGGAGGCATCGACAATATCCCTGTAAGTGTAACGAAGGGTTGTTTTGTATTTGACCGAGTAGTTGCTATTCAGCTTACTCTCTAAAGCAAGCTTCAGGTACTCTAGGTCAGATAATCGACCTGATTGGATTGTTTCTCTTCGATGTGACTTTAGAACACCCCCTTTGGTGATGTGACTATAAACTTCCGCAGCTAATAAATTAGCCATTGACAGACGATGTTCAGCTGGGTGGTTATTCGGATGTAACGAGCTGTTAATTCTCTTGCCGCTATACAACCTTATTTTCTGATTATTCAGATGAAACGAGATGAAGACTTTAAGGTCTTTGGTTTGACCAACCTTGGGGTAACTTAGATTTCTCACAGACAGTTCTTAGACAGTTAAACATTTATTAGATGTTTAATGTCCTGGTATACAGTAACTTGTGTGGGTTGAACTCATGACTGTTAATCAGAGGGTCCTTGGTTCGAGCCCAAGAGGAGGAGCTAAAAAGAGAGTCTGCATTCGATTGAATGTTCAGACTCTTTTTTTTGCCATTGCGTGATTTGTTTTAACTGGGATTATCTGGGGTCATCCATTTTCGGCATTACCCCGTTGGGGAACAAGTCGCCCTCGCCTTTAGGCCCTTGGGGCGTATCAAGCTTTCTTTTATTGCGGCTAAAAGGGTCTTTTTTTCTTGATTTATTTCGAAAGGCCTTTCTTTTTCCACGGGATGAATTGGGGTCTTTGTTAAACAATCGAAATCGCTCACCTTGAAAGTTTTTGCGGAAAAGTTTTCGTTGTGCGCCCTTGCTGTGTAGGTCCGATTCTTTATGCACGATGTTTTTTTTATTTGAGGCGAAGTGATCATCCAAATTTGCTCGTACACCTTGTTTTTTATTGGTTGTGAAATGATCTTGAAGGGCGGCTCTTTCTTTTTTTTCGCTTGTTCTGAGAAATGCATCGGAAAGCGTTGAGATTGGCTTTGTGCTTGAAGGCTTTGTAAAATGATCCCTGAGGTCGCTTCGCTCGATGGCTTTTGTGACCTTTTTGGAAAAAGGTGATTTTAGTGCTTGTTTTTGCTTTGGTTTTTTTGCTTTGGTTGTAAAAGGCGTTGATAGCTCCTTATTTGTCCGCGATTTTATGTTACTACTGAATGCATCCGGCAAGCGGCTTTTGTCATCACTTGAGCATCCATAAAGGTTGATGCATAGTGATATCGATAGAATGAATTTATATCGAGCTGACATATCGCTAAGTTACACGATTTATGAGCTTAGAGAAGATAGAGGGATTCTATACGCTTGATATTGAAGTGAAGCTGGAACTCGTGGAGGGTGGGTAAAAATTTAATGTTTGTGACCGATGAGGGGGTCGTTTGAATGTTCAGAAGATAGAGGGATTCGGCAAGGGTGCTTTTCTCTTCCACCTCGCAAGTTAAGGGGTCGTGAACACCAAGCTTAGAGCTTATCAGTATAAGAGGGATGAGCGGTTCTGCAGATATGGATTGATGGCTTAAATGCGTGTAGTATGTGTCTATTGCTTGACTTAAGCCAGGTACATGAAAGTCTTCTGGCAATGATTTATTGAGTAATTCGATCGTAAAGAGCCAAACTCCTATTAGACTCGGATGCAATTCACACTGATTGATTGCAGAGTCTGGACGGCTTTCGGTTATAGACGTTATGCCATTACTGGTTCCTTTTGTCTGAAATTCTATGAAACATCCTACCTGTAGATGTCCAGTTTGTTTTTTGTTTTTTGAGAGTCTAATGAAGTAGGCCTTTATTCCGGACTCAGATGTGAAACATCTAATAATTCGCGAACTGTCAGAATATGGGATATTCCGGAGGATTAAACCACGCGTCATTGTTATCGATTAAAAAGGAGCTTTGATGTTTTTCCCTGCCGGCCATCTACGGTTGCGATATGGATTAAATAGACTCCTGTTTTTGCGCGCTGTCCGTTTAGGTCGTTCCCATTCCAAATAGCTTGACCACCTTGACTGACGGTTTCGTAAATGAGGTTTCCAGCTGCATCTGTGATTCGAATCGTACTCTCAGTTGTAATGTTAGAAATTGCAACCGGACCGCTATATCCAGATGGCACTGGATTCGGAAACACCTGTATATTTTCTAAGTTTTCAGCTGATTCTGTTGCAGTAGATCGGAATGAAGCAAGTCCGTTTTCACAGGCTATAAAGACCTCTCCTGTTGAAGGTAATATCGCTAAATCTGAGATCTTATTATCAAAAAGAGGGCTGTTGTCAACAGTAAAATGTATTAATTGCTCCTGGCCGTCTGCTGATATAAGAAAGAGGCCCGAGTTGTTTGTTCCTACCCATTTTCTATTTGCTCCGTCAACTGCGATGGTTTCAACTGTTTCAGTAGCAAATAAATAGCCATTGTAGTTGTCTTGTTTCACAACGATCTTTTGAATTTCAAAATTCGAGTCAAAGATGTTGTCAGGGCTAAAGATTACTCCAATGCCCTCGCTGGTGCCTATCCAAACCTCACCATCATTGTCTTGAACAAAACAGGATACTTGACTACTTGGCAGTGATCCTGCGGTTGGCGAGGATGTGAGGAGGCGGTGTCTATCATCAGATAAGTTAGCTGGCGTTCCATTGTTGTCGTAAACTAGTATACCTACATCTATAATAATTTGTAGGATGTAGCCGTTTTGAAGGACAAGAAGATCGAGCGCTTTTGGGGCGGTAAGCTCTTCTTCTTCGAATTGTATTTCGACCCATTTCCCGTTTTTGAGAAATACTTTTAATGGGAAAGGATCCTTTGTGTGGGTGAGGTAGATATTATTATCATCATCTGTTCCCATTCCTGTTAGTCCAAAGTAGTTGTAGTCCTCGTGGAGGTCCATTAGAGGGCTATTCTCGTCTGTGTATACCGTTTCAAGGTTAAGGTTAAGATCGGTGATGGCTAGTCCTCCGCGGTCTGAAGAGATGTATAATTTATCGTCATTTTCTATTAGTCCGTTACCGTTCACGAAATTGGGAAAGGATGTTGTTACGAGTTCTTTTGAAGACCAATTGTTCTCGCTATAATGATGTATGTTGGGCCTATTGTAGGTGTATTCATTTCCTCCTGGTAGGGCATAGATATCCTCATTTACCACGGCAAGTTTTGTAATTAAACTAGAAGAAGGCCTTGGAGAGGATTTAGCAAATAATTCACCATTGAATTGGTTATTAAAATCAACCAATACTCCACCATGTTCCTCATCGGCTACGATTATTTTGTTAGTGTAAATTGAGTATAAAGCCTGTGATGGATTAAGTCCCGTAGGTCCATAGGTGAATAAGGTTCGTATAGGCTCATAAGAAGAGTTAAACTCGCTTATAGTTGTGGCAAGTGATGCTAAAATGGTATTTGAATCGTAAGAAATGAATCGTATGCCTTCTCCAGCAAGAAATTCGATGGGCTGAAAGGATGTTTGATCTAATTTGAATATGGTGTCTTGAAGAAACGCATCCGTTCTAAAGAGGGCAAAAATGTCTTCATTCAGTCTATAAAGTTGAGTTATGTTGGAAATCGATCTTGGAAATGATAGTTCTTCATATTGGGGCGCAACGAACAGTTTATTAGGATCTGTTCGTAAGATGTAGTCATCGGTTTGAATGATGATTGCATCAGAGGAGTATACTAGGTTATTTATATGCTGATTCTCGCCCTTGTATGAAACTGGCGTAAACTCGAGAATGTTGTAAGTGCTTATATCCATTTGCACAATTCCGATTCCCGTTGATAGCCAAGCTATAGTGTCAGTCAAAAGGATGCTGTTGATGCTTTTGTCACCAATGGTTTGACTATTTTTTATCGCGGGTTGATTAATGATGTTGTTCTCATTTGAAATGATGTCCATGTTTCCATTGCTATATCCGATAACGCAGACTTCTTTGCGTGCGTTACAAGCAAAGGCAGTAATTCCTGTTTGGGATAGGGCGTTTACCTTGGTTAAGGCTTGGGTGCTTTTTTCTTCACGATCATAGCTGAGTACACCGTATTGATTTGCTGCATAGACATGCGAACTCGTTTCTCCGATCCAAGTGAATGTTGACATGGGAACATGGGCTTCCCATTGGCCAATTTGTGACTGTGCTAAAATTTGGACTTGGCAAAGGATAAAAATGGAGGCGATAGTGATTTTCATGAGATGTAATGAACGTAAAAGAAGGGAATATAGTTTATGTTTATGCAAATACCTGAAAATCAAGCAAATAATGTCGGCTCGTAGTGGTTTATTCAGTTGGACGATTAGTTGTATAATGATAGTCCAGGTTCATTTGGCACCTGTTTTCCCTAAAGCGTTCGTTTATTAGTTTCATGTGAAACATTCTATGTTAATGCAACCAAAAGGACCGATATATCCACCGGTTTTATTCCTGGTATCCGACTGGCTTGACCAAGGTTTTCTGGTCTGATTTTTTGAAGTTTTTCTCTTGATTCGTTTGATAATGATTGATGACGCGAATAGTCAAACGTTTTGGAGATTTTAATATTATCCAAGTGCAGCATCTTTTGAGCAAGTTCATTTTCACGCTCAATATATCCATGATATTTAAGAACGGTTTCTGCTGATAATTCAGCCTCAGGTGAGACGCCCTGATTCTTAAAAAAGGTAAGTACGGATTCACTCATTTGTTTGATCGTGTCGATGGAAATGTTTGGTCTAGCAAGAAGACTTGTTGCTTTAACGCTTTGATTTATGTTTGCCGATTTAACGGATTCAAGAATTGGATTTGCCTCTGCGGGGGAGATACTTGTTTTTTCAAGGACTTTAATAATTGCGCCTTTTTGACTGATTTTAGATTCTAAAAGCTTTAGACGTTTTGAGCTTGCTAGTCCAATGCTATGAGATAGTGGTGTAAGCCTTTCGTCTGCGGAATCGTGCCGGAGATTGATGCGATATTCGGCTCTTGAGGTGAACATTCTATATGGCTCTTCGGTTCCTTTAGTTATCAGATCATCTATAAGTACACCTATATAAGCTTGTTTCCGTGATAGTATTACACTCTCCATATTCCTAGAATTACGATGTGCATTAATACCCGCAATTATACCTTGAGCTGCTGCTTCTTCGTATCCGGTTGTGCCATTTATTTGACCGGCAAAAAAGAGGTTGTCTACGAGCTTCGTTTCAAGGTTTAGCTTTAACTGTGTAGGGGGGAAGTAATCATATTCGATGGCGTATCCCGGCCTATAGAATTGGGCGTTTTCAAATCCTTTGATTCTGCGAATGGCCTTAACTTGAATATCAAATGGCAAAGAAGTTGAAAATCCATTGACGTACACTTCCTTCGTATTCCAACCTTCGGGCTCCACGAATATTTGATGTCTCTCCTTATCGGCAAATCTGTTTATTTTATCTTCTACAGAAGGACAGTATCTCGGTCCAATTGATTGTATTTGCCCATTGAATAAAGGTGATTGTGATAGGCTAGCACCAATAATGTCATGAACTTCTTTATTGGTGTATGTAATGTGACAAGCCAGTTGATTTCTAAGTGGAATCGTATTTAAGAAGGAGAATTTCGATGGATTTATGTCCCCTTCTTGGCGTTCCATGTTTTTATAATGGAGGCTTGAGCCGTCTAACCTCGGTGGTGTGCCGGTTTTCATTCGACCTGAAATGAAGCCTATTTCCTTAAGTTGCTCGGTGATACCTTTAGATGCCTTTTCGCCCATTCGTCCACCGCTTAGTTGTTTGTCCCCAACATGGATCAAACCGTTCATAAACGTTCCTGAAGTAAGGATTACGGCTTTGCAGTAAAAACTGATTCCTAAGGTCGTGTTAACTCCTTGGAGTGAATCGTCTCTATCTATGATTAAAGAATTTACTGAATCTTGCCAAAAACTTAGGTTTGGTGTTGACTCTAATAGTTCGCGCCATTTAGTTGAAAAGATTGTTCGGTCATTTTGCGATCTTGGGCTCCACATTGCGGGTCCCTTGGATCGATTGAGCATCCTGAATTGAATCGAACTATAATCACTCACAATACCCGAGTAGCCGCCTAGGGCATCTATTTCACGGACAATTTGCCCTTTAGCTACACCTCCCATTGCAGGGTTGCATGACATTTGGGCGAACTTGGTCATATCCATGGTGATGAGAAGTGTGCGTGAACCGAGGTTGGCAGCGGCAGCAGCAGCTTCACACCCAGCGTGACCAGCGCCTATTACGATGATGTCAAATTTATTTTCCATGTTTCACATGAAACTTTTAAGGTAGGTGTTTTCTAGGCCATGCATTTCCGCACGCAGATCATCGGTATGATCATCATATCCAACTAGATGCAATATTCCGTGAATTATTAGTCGCTTAATCTCCAAATTCAGGTTCGCTTTATAAGTCTCAGCATTCAATTTTGCGATTTCAATATTGATGTATACTTCCCCAGAAATTAATTCATCGTCATTGAAGTTAAACGTTATGACATCAGTTGGCTCATAATGATTTAAATATTTGATATTCAGATCATTGTGTTCGCTGGTGTTTTGAATGATGATGTTAATCCAGCCTTTCTCAAGCTTATGCTCAGTGCATATAAGTTCAAAGACTTTATCTATTAGATCTGGGTTTAGATCTAAGTCTGTTTCTGACTCCAGAAAGAGATTAGTTTGTGTGTTGGACATTAAGGCAAAGCTAAGCGTCTATAAGCTCCTTCACCTTTAAATTGAATTCCATTTTTAAAAGGGAACCTGCGTTTTCGAAGATGAGCGAGTCTGCAAGGTTTTTAATAATGAAGATGCCGCGACCGTTTGCTTTCTCGATATTGCCTGGATCTGTGGGATCAGGCAGTGAGTTGTGATCGAACCCCAAGCCTTGATCGAGCACACTTATTTCAAGAAGGTCTTTCGAAACGATAAAATCTATTTTTACAAGCTTTGAAGGCAGGGAATGATTGCCATGTTGAACCGCATTCAGAAAGGCTTCTGTTGTGGCAATTAAGACATTGCCATAGATCGCATCAGAAATTAATCCAGACTCATGTAGCTGATCAATTTGTGCCTCTACTTCAACAAGGTTGTTAATGCTAGAGGGAAGTGAAAGGGTTTTTGAATAGGGTTGCATCACTGAGCTTCGAATTCGCTAAAGTACCGATTTACTTGATTACGATAGAAAGGTTTCATGGAAGGAGGTAAGGTTCGATATAATTCCAACTCTTTTTCCTTTTTTATTTGGTATTCTCTCCAAACTTCACTCGGGATAGAATCGGTGTTAAATCCGGTTTTTGACTCGCGTTTTTCGTCAAGCTCGCGCTCGCGCTCCGCTTTCTCGGATTCAAGAAGTTTTGATAATATTTCCTGTTGACGATCAAGCGTTTTTTGCGTTATGTTTTGATAAAGTATATCCTCTTCAGTCTGTTCCATTAGCTTTTCTATAGCCTTCATTTGATTTCCAGGTTGGCCACCACCTTCCCCATCCAACGAATTACTAAGCGCCCTTAATTGTTCTCGAATGGCCGATTGCTGCGCAGCCATTCTAGCTAGTTCTTTACTCATTCCAGGCTGACCCATTCCCGGCTTTTGACCCGGCTTTTTCCCATTTGGAGACTCTCCTTTTTCCATGGCCTCTTTGAGCTTTTTTAATTGCTCATTTAAGTCTTGTTGAGCTTTTTTCATTTCTGCCGATGAAGGTTTTCCGCTCTTACCTTGGCCCGGTTTTTTACACTGTCCAGTGCCTTGCATTTTTGACTGTGACTCATTTTGCATTTGTTCAATGATGCTATCAAACAATATAGCCAAGTTATTTAATGATGTCATAGATAGCTGTTGATTAACAAGCGTCAATTCGCGATATCTAAGCTCTTGGTTTGGCTGCTGATTAGTCATGTTCTCAAGAGCTTGGTTCATGTTTGCCTTGACTTCAGAAATTTCGTCATTAATGTTTCGGCTAATTTGAACCACACGCTTGCTTAAAGCCAGAAGAGAATCCTCTACAACCTTTGTATCATCGATAATGTCTTTTTGCTCTTTTGCTAAATGAGTAAACATCGGGTCCCGGGAACTTGTGTTTTTCAACTCCTCCATTACCTTTTCTTGATGATGGGATAGATCGATGAGGTTTTCCAATAATTGGCGCATATCATCTAGGTTTTCACTCGCTTGATCTTCGCTTTGTTGCTCCTTAAAAGCATTCAACTTCTTACTTAATTCTTCCAATGATTCTTGCGCTTTCTTTTGCTCGGCCGATGACTTCTTGCGATTATTCTTTTTTAGTTCTTCAGATGCGTTTTCCATTCCATCCTCAGCTTTATCTGTTTCGGCTTCAGTGTCTGGAAGCGCTGTCTTTTCCTCTAAAGCGTCATTCAGCTCTTCTAACTTTTCTAGGTCCTTAGTAAGTTCTTTTAGTTCCACTTTAAGTTCATCTTGGCGCTTTTCTAGATCAGCCTGATTTTCTTCCTTGTTTTCCGTTTTTTCATATAAAGCTTCTTGCTTTTTTGCCAACTCAATAGACTTTTCTAAAGATTGTTCCAGTTTTTGCTCAAATTCAAGCTGCTTAAATAGCTCAAGGGTGCGATCAAGCTCCTTTTCAAGCTGTTCATTGTCCAACTTCATGTCGTCTAGCTGATCCAATAATTCATCTTTTTTTAGTTGCTCAAGAAGCTTGTTGTACTCTTCATATTTCTCTTTGTATTCTTGGTCGAAGAGATCATTAAACATTTCTTCAATCATTTTTTGCTTTTCAAGGAGCTCCTCAGATTGTTGACGAAACTGGTTGTTCAGTTCATTTTGCTTTTGTTGGGCCATTGACTTTTTCATCAATTTTTCCATCATCGATTTTTGTCGTTCCAGAAGCTCTTTCATTCGCTCTTTGTCTTGCCAATCGGGCTTCTTTTTTTGAAGCATTTCCTTTTTAAAAGCGTCTAGTTCTTTATTGATTTTGTCGATTTCCTTTAGTTGAAACGCCAATTCGGTTTTTGATTTTTCAGCAGTCTTGTCTTGTTTTGCAGATAACTCTTTGTTAGAAGGGGCATTCAGTTTCCAACTGACTGATTTCGTTGACTTTGGCCCATTTACACCATCGTTATCCCATACTTCAAAATGATATTCTAACTCCTGATCGGCCGATAATTCAAAATTCTGGAAACTCACAAAGTGATTGAACGATTGCTCAGCAGCAGAACCATTGATTTGAATTGTTTGTTTGTCGATCGTTTCACGCCCTGAATCGGTTAAGCGATTAATCTCGAAAGTAAGTTTAGAAATCCCGTAATCATCTCTCAGTTTACCAGAAAAATACACGACACCAAAAGTCGAAGAGTCCCTAAACTCGCTAACTGCCACAGATGGATATGCGTCAGGAATCATGCTAATTTGAATTTCCGCATTGTCACTCAAACCGTCATCATTCATCATTGTTAAATTCAGTGTCGTTGGCGATCGAAGCTCAAGTTGATAGGCTAGTTTGTCGTCATCAAATTCGATGTTTTCACGAGTGTTTTCTGCGCCAGTTGATACCGTAACTGTGCCGGTATTTTTCAGATCGAACAACCAATTAATCTTTGTGCCAATTGGTAGATTTAGTTGACTTCGATTCAGTAAAATTTCATCGGTTATGCCGGTATATGAAGGGTAGTCGATCGTAGCTGAATTTTTTAGGATTTTAGGAACAGGCAGTACTAATAGTGTTTCTTTTCCAGAGTAGACTCCGGATGCGCTCAGCTCGAACGGAATAGAAGCAGATGGTCGCTCAAAAATGTACTCAAATACTCCGGCTGAGATTTTTTTCAGTCGAATCTTTGAATCATTGAGACGGATGAATACATTTTCTGGAAGTTGGGTGCCGGGGGTTAAAACCTTTAGTGTAAACGATTGTCCCTCAGGAGTCTGAAGGGAAGTGTTTCCAAAGCTAAATTGAAAGGGCGCGGGAGGAGTAAAGGATTGATCAAAGGCAATTAATCGCTTTGAGCTATTCAAGACCAGCTCCGGGTCAACTAGGGTTAGGCCAATAAAAACCAGTAAAGGGAGGGCTAGGTATTTAACCAGTTTCCACGACTTTTTTATATCAATTACTCCAGCAAAGTCGATTGAATTAAGCGAGGCCGCTCGTTGATTTAAGCTCGCCCAAAGCAACTCATTATTAGCCATTTCTGATTGATTACTCAAATTCAGAACATTGGAAACTCGGTCCTCAACAAGGCTGATTGCTTTGCCAATTTCATTTGCCGCTTCCGGTTGATCCTTGCCGCTGAGAATACGCCATAAACGCAATACCGGAATGACGATTTGAAAAGTTATGAGTGAAGCAACAAAAGCCAAAAAGGAAAAGAATATGGCTGTTCGAACCTGAGAAGAAAAGTTTAAAAGGTGCTCAAACAGAGCGATTACAAGCCATCCAGACAACACAATTACAAGACTTACTAGGCTACCTTTAACGATGTCGCTTAAATAGAACCTAGAAATGTACTTGTCGAGATTTGATTTTAATCGGTCTACTTGATTCATTTGGGATCAAAGATATTATCCAATAACTCGAATTGTTGTTAATCAGTATTAAACAATGACTCAAACGAGCTTTGATGGAACATTGTTAGGTGTCTATCTTCGCGATCTTTTTTAAATCCATGGAAAAATCACGAAAAACGCGGGTGCGATTTGCCCCGAGCCCAACGGGCCCGCTTCATATGGGAGGCGTGCGGACAGCTTTATTTAATTATTTATTCGCGAAACAAGCAGGAGGCGATTTTATTCTAAGAATAGAGGATACGGACCAAAATCGATATGTGCCTGGCGCAGAAGAATATATAAAGAAGGCTTTGGACTGGGTAGGGATGGAAACAGTTGAAGATCCATGGAAAGGAGGCCCCTATGGACCTTATCGTCAATCGGAGCGAAAAGAGATGTATCGACAATATGCTGATCAGCTTATCGAATCGGGACACGCATATTATGCCTTTGATACGAGCGAAGAACTTGAAGAAATGCGAGAAAGATTGACTCGAGCTAAAGTGCCAAGTCCTCAATACAACGCAGCGGTGAGAATGACAATGAAGAACTCATTGACACTTTCACAAGACGAAGTAAATGCGCGATTAGAAGCGGGCGATCCGTATACAATTCGCGTCAAGGTGCCTAGAAACGAGGAAGTAAGGTTTCACGATTTGATTCGGGGATGGGTTCAAGTAAATACAAATTCCATGGATGATAAGGTCATTTTTAAATCAGATGGAATGCCAACGTATCACCTGGCAAATATTGTTGATGATCATTTGATGAAGATAACCCATGTTATTCGCGGAGAAGAATGGCTGCCGTCAGCGCCTTTGCATATTTTACTCTATAAATTTTTTGGGTGGGATGATACGAAACCAGAGTTTGCGCATTTGCCTTTAATTCTTAGGCCAGATGGCAACGGAAAGCTCAGTAAAAGGGATGGTGACCGACTCGGATTCCCAGTTTTTCCATTGGAATGGATCGATTCTACTACAGGTGAAAAAGCTTCTGGATATCGAGAGAAGGGATATTTCCCCGAGGCCTTTGTCAATATGCTCGCCTTTCTAGGTTGGAATCCGGGGGGGGAGAAAGAGCTCTACTCTATGGACGAATTAATTCAATCGTTTAGTTTAGGTCGAGTGGGTAAGTCAGGGTCAAAATTTGATGCAGCAAAAACAAATTGGTACAATCAACAATACCTTAGAGCAACAAGCGATCAGGAGCTAGGGTCATCCCTTAGACCGATACTTCAAGATGAGGGCCTTACAATTCAGGACGATAAACTTCCGGCTTATGTAGAGTTGATGAAAGAGCGAGCCACCTTTGTCTCAGATATGTTGGAAGGTCGATATTTATTGGAAAAGCCAATGGAGTATGATGAAAAGGTGATTCAAAAAAAGTGGACTGCCGATTCACCAGCTATGATTCAAAAGCTAATATCCATGTTTGAAAAAATGGAATTTGATAGTCAGTCGCTTGAACAAGCGTTTCATGACTTTCTTCAGTCCAATGGGTTAGGAATGGGAGCTGTTCTTCCTTTATTGAGGGTGTTGGTAACAGGTCAAGGAACAGGGCCGGGGATGTTTGATATAATGTGTTTTTTAGGCAAAGCAGAAAGCCTAGATCGCTTGTCGGTTGGTTTACAAAAGCTGCAAAATGGCTAGAGTTTCGGTCATAGGCCAAGAATCATTTGCCTTTCATGGATGCCATCCCTTAGAGCGAAAAACGGGAGGTAAGTTTGAGGTTGACGTCCATATAGACACGGACTTCACTAAAGCAGTCGCTACGGATAGCATCGCAGAGGCGGTTGACTATGTGCAGATTATGGAGATAATTAATACTCAAATGAGCCTTAGGTGCAATTTGATAGAAACAGTTGCCAAAAACATTATTGACGCGCTCTGGGAAGTTTTCGGGGAGGCGATTAGGATTGAAGTTTGCGTAAGAAAACTACAACCTCCGATCATGTATATGGTCAACAATGTGTCTGTTATAATAGTTGAAGAAAATCAGTTGAATAAATAGTTACTTTCGCAGCCTTAATGGTCTCGTGGCCGAGTGGCTAGGCAGTGGTCTGCAAAACCATCTACAGCGGTTCGAATCCGCTCGAGACCTCAAGTAAAACCTCGAACTTTTTCGGGGTTTTTTTGTTTTATATCGATGAATAGATTATTCCTTTTGATTGTTTTTTCCATGGTTTTATTGGCCATTGAATATTATAGTTATCAAGGCTTGAAAGTAGCCGTTGGCTCAACTTCCGATGCGTTTCAGCGCGTTTCAAAATTCCTTTTTTTTGCCCTTAGCACGATTACATTTACAGGATTCATTCTTTTCGAACCGCTCTCAAAAAATGCCGCCACACGATCGTTTTTGACATTTTTCATGACCATCGGCATTGCAAATATCTTAGGCAAGATACTTTTTGCGATATGGTTATTAATTGATGATTTAATCAGGCTGGCCCGATTGATTTGGGCAAAGCTTAACCCTCAAGTCGAGGTGGTTCAAAAAGATGGAATTTCAAGAATCGAGTTTTTGACTCAGGCAGGGGCTGTTTCAGCGGCATTACCATTATTAGGAATGGGCTGGGGTGTTGTTTCTGGCGCACATGACTATCGAGTATTAAAGCGCACAATTGAGTTGAGCAATCTTCCTGAAGCCTTTGATGGATTAACAATTACCCAGATCTCAGACATTCATTCAGGCTCATTTTGGAACAGAAATGCCGTGGAGAGGGGAATAGCTTTAGTGAATGAACAGAAGTCGGATTTGATTTTTTTCACTGGGGACTTGGTTAACAATGTTACCTCTGAGCTAGATGGCTGGACCGATTTATTTGGATCACTTAGAGCTGATCTGGGGGTTTATAGTGTTTTGGGTAACCATGATTATGGCGATTATGTTCAATGGGAATCAGATTCTGCAAAACGAAAAAATCTAACCGACTTGATCGAAACGCAAAAGCGCATGGGCTGGGACTTATTAATGGATGAAAATCGGACCATTTCGAAAGGAGATGATCAGATTTCGATAGTTGGAATTCAGAATTGGGGCGCAAAAGGTCGCTTCCCAAAATATGGGGATCTTGAAAAGGCGATGAAGGGTACAGCAAAATCATCCATAAAGCTTTTGCTTTCACACGACCCTAGTCATTGGAAGGAGCAGGTGTTACCTGAATTTAAAGACGTTGATATAATGTTTTCAGGCCATACTCATGGATTTCAGTTCGGAATTGAAGTAGGTCAATTGAAGTGGAGCCCGGTTAAGTATTTCTATCCAGAATGGGCAGACCTCTATACAAAAGGTGCCCAGCATCTTTACGTCAATAGGGGTTTTGGATATTTGGGTTATCCTGGTCGATTGGGTATTTTACCAGAAATAACGGTGATCACACTTAGGCGATCGGAAGGCTAAACATTAACAGGAAGGTTGTTCCCTCATTTACTTTACTCTCTACATGGATGCTTCCTCCCATTTGGTTAATAAGTGCCTTAACGATGTACAATCCAAGGCCATTTCCCCCAAAATCTTTAAAAACTCTGGCGTTTGTTTGTTCGAATTTATGGAAGATTACATCAAGTTTTGATTGTGGAATTCCCAACCCGGAATCCTCAATCAGTATTTCTATAAGCTCTCGCCCATCTTCTTGTTTCACAGAGTTGGCACTGATTTTTACATAGCCTTCCTTTGTAAACTTAAACGCATTACCAATTAAATTGAATAGTATTTGACCTATCCTTTTAGGGTCTCCTAATAATTGTTCTGGCAGATCATTTAATTCAATGATTAAATCGATTTCTTTCTCATTTGAAATGAACGCAAAAGAGGCGCATGTATCAGTAATTATTGAAGTCAGCGAGAAAGCGCGATGTTCAATATGAAGGCGACCGGATTCAATATTTGAAAAGTCAAGCGCGTCTTCAACTAAGCCCAATAATGAACGAGTAGAATAATCTAAAATCTGAATTTCTTCTTTTTGGATTGACTCAGGCTCTTTTTTTAATGAACCAACAATGCTGATTAGCGCGCTTATCGGGCCTTTCATATCGTGACTCATTGTGGTAAAAAAGGCTTCTTTGTCTTTTTTTACATTTTCGAGAGTCGACATGAGTGATGTTAGTTTTTCTTTCAATTGGTTCATGCGTTCATCTTGAACTGCAATCGTCTCTTTTTGACTTAGAACCATTTCGTTAGCCGAAACTTTACTCCGAAACAAGAAATAGTAGAGCACGGAAGTTAATACGAGCAGAGCGCTGCAAATAATAAGGATGAACATAAATGTTTTCTTCTGGTATTCCTTAGCCTCTGTAATTGCCTCATCCTTTTTAAGAAGCGCGTTTTCATTGAGGATAGATTGTCGCTTATACTTAGCCTCCATTTCGCTGAGAATAACCTCTTTGTCTATTACGGCAAGACTATCCTTAAAATCATTCAAATCGTTCATAACCTCGAATGCGGCTTTATACTCACCTTTCTTGGAGAGAATGATGGCATATTGGGAGTAAATCACGGGAAGGGCGGCCGCCACTTGATATGCCTTGGCCAAATCAAGCGCCTTTAGCACGAATGATTCCGCGCTTTCATAATCACCCTTTTTAATATAAATAAGGGCCATGTTGCTGTAGCTTATTGAAAGCATCGGAAAATCATCGATCTTCTGTTTCAATTCGATGCTTTTGAGTTGATAATTTATTGCATTATCTAGATCACCGGTTTCTTCAAAAATGTTCGCGAGATTGTTATAATTATAACTGAGGTTTTGCTCATGATTGATTCGCTTGTTTATTTCTATCGCTTTTAAGAAAAACTCCTTCGCTTGAGCGTAATACCCACTCATTTTATAGGCAGAGCCAAGGTTGTTATATACAGCAGCTACCATACCTTCATCATTTAACTCCAATGACTTTTCGAGGGCGTCATTGAAATAAGATATTGCCTCATCGATCAAACCTTGATCCTTTTTAATGATTCCAATTTGAGATTGAATCAAACAACTTCTCGATATGTCCCCTTGAGCGATGGAGATGCTCAAGCCCCGATAAAGATGCTCGAGTCCTTTATTCAATAATCCTAGATTTTTATAGGACTGTCCGAGATAATACAAACTCCGAGAAAGGCTTATGCTATCTCCAGTGGTTTCAGAGATTTTGACGATCCAATGATAAACACTAGCTGCGGTTTCATATCGATGAAGGGACCGATGAGCGCTACCTATGTCAAATCCATAGCGAATCATAGAGGAATCTGGTTTTTGAAAAAGAATTAGCGTCAATGAATCGAGCTCCGCGATTGCACTATCTTGACTTTTTCTTCTGATTTTGGCGTTAACTTGAGCAATTGAGTTCGAAATATGGGCGTCAAAGTCTAAAACATGCTCTAGAGCGATACTATTCGAAATGGCATTCGTAGGGAAAAGCAATAGACAAATGCACCATAATATGGCCCCCATTTGGCATAAATGACTGATTTGTTTATGCTTAATCATTCCTTGTATCTTTGCTTCCTCGTCAAAGCGGGGCTTAAATGAATAAAATTCTTCTACTTCTAGTTGCGATTTTCCTTACTTATCAAGGTCATTGTCAAAAAAAGGCAGTCTTTGGAAAGGATCCAAGTGGCAATAATAAGGGAAGAATGGCTTCGACTTATAAGACACCAAAATTAGATAACAGCTCTTCGGATTGGACCAAAACGAGATTTGAATATACAGTTGGTGCTGGGGTTTGCGCATTTATGGGTGACCTCGGGGGACAAGATGGGCCATCCAAACCTTTCCTGTACGATTTCGAGCCCACCCAAATGCGTTATTCGCTTTCTGGAGGAGCTCGCTATTATCTCCGCGAATATCATGCGTTTAAGGGCACTTTTTCTTATGCGAGGGTCAGAGGAAGTGACGCCACTACCAATTATCCAAACCGCCATTATCGAAATCTAAACTTCAAGTCCCCCATCTTGGAGCTTTCGGGTCACTACGAACTGTATTTATTAAAACCGAAAATTTTGCACCTCGCTGGCGCACGATCGACCCAAATATTTAATGGAAACAGACTTGGAGCTTATGTTTCGGCAGGAGCTGGGGTTTTCTATTTCAATCCAAAGGCGGAGTTAAATGGCGAATGGTATGCTTTGAAGCCACTTGGCACCGAGGGCCAAGGCTTGCCAAATGGCCCAAAACCATATAAACGACTGAATATTACGTTTCCGTTAGGTGGAGGTGTCACATATTTATTGAATTGGAATTATACGATAGGAGTCGATGTGTCGTATCGTTGGACTACTACAGATTATATCGATGACGCTAGCGGGTATTATTATGACAATGATATAATAGCTCAAAATAATGGGAAACTAGCGGCCATTTTAGCTAACCCAAGTGTGTTGCTGGACGATGTGCCAAACCCGGATTGGTATACAAAAAATCAGCCCCGAGGTGGAAGCAATAGCAACGACACCTACTTATTTGCTCAGGTGACATTGAGCCATTCCTTTGCCCCATCCATTAGCAACAAACCCTATAAACAAGGCAAACGAAAAAAGGGCAAAAGCTACAATCAGCGGAAAAAGAATAAGAGAGAAAACGGAAAAAAAGGGAAATCCTATAAAACAAAAGGGATAAAGGAAAAAAAGAAGCGGTTTAAGGCACCTAAACTGGACTTCGGCAAGAAACGTAAAAAGAGTAAAATCAGAACCTTCTAAAGACGGTAAGTGAGCCCTAGTTGAAAGTCGATCAACTTGTTTGAGTTGTCAATTACGCGATATTCCGACTTGTCGTCAACAGCACTATTTAACGGAACCATCATTTCACATGAAACCATGAAATGGTTTTGAAATGATTTTTCGATTCCCGCAACGATTCCATATCGGAATCTGTTTAGACCTTTTAGCGAGCTAAGCTCTGTCTTTCCAATTACAGACGATTGATATTGCGTATTATTATAAACAATATACGCCTCGTTTTTCGCATTAATCAGATAGTCGGCAAAACCGCCAACTTTAAAGCCTACACTGCGATTAAAAAGTCTGTGATAAGAAACGGGCAAATGGATATAATCCATTTGTGTAGCAATAAGGCTTTCGTGAATCAATACTTCTTCAGAAAAGCCAGGTCCATTCGTAGATTCGGTGATTAACTCAACCAATGGATTCAATTCTAATGAACGGGTGCGCTCAATTCCATTTCCCGATCTACGCAGCCAACCAGCTTCAGCCGTAATATATGAATGGTCAGATAAAGAGAATCCATACCCAAATGACATAGCCAAGTTTGCCTGCCACTTTGAATCTATTTCAAATGAGTTAGACTCACCCGTGCCAGCTCGAACACCAGCTTTGAAAAACACAATATGATTGCTTTTCCAAGTTTCAATTGTTGGACCATCGCTATTTGACCTAAGCGCCAAGCTGGATTCAGTTGGTAGTAAATCGAGTATTGGCATCAAGGAAAGAAAATCACTATTACGAGAATCTCTAGAAGTTTTATCTATTGTATTACCAACGTATTCGGATACAGAATTTGTTTGCGTAACGTTTAGATCAACAGCACTTTGTGCTATTGTCGAAGGGCCGGTTACTCTAAGAGATAGCGCTGAATGAGCTGACCGCTTCTGGTTGATAACAGATAAAGTGGTTTTTAAATCCTCACCATTAACCGATGATTTGTCGTTGTCGGTTTTCGTGTTGAAAGCAGTTTGAGCATACGATACCGAGGTGGGGTTATTACTTCGAGAATTCAATTCACGATCCCCAACGGATACTCCAGCTATGATGAGAAAGCTTGAAAAAGAGGCGGCAATTTTTAATAAAAGCGATTTTCCTGCAAGCGTTGAACTAGAAACCAATGCAGATGTAGTATATAATCCTGACTGAAGCGATGACCAAGCCGTGCTTGGGTCAACAGAATGATCGCGAAGGCCATTGAAACGGTCTCGAAAAGCTTGATCCATATCGTCATGCATGTTATCCATATGCGAGATACAAATCAGGGTATGAAACTTTAAGCTTGGCCTGAATTTGCTTTCGGGCCGATGAGAGGTGCCATTTTGATGTACCTACCGAAATATTCAAGTTGTCTGAAATTTCTTTATGGCTATAACCATCTATCACAAACATGTTGAATACCACCTTACTAACCGGAGAAATGGTGTCGATTAAAGTAAAAAGCTCATCGATGGACATGTTGTTCAGCCCATCATTGTATACTTGATAGGTTGGCATAATAGCTTCAAAGGAAAAAATGTCTTTGTAGCGTTTGTTGGCGCGAAGGTGATCTAAGGCGGTGTTGATAATGATTCGCTTACACCAGCCTTCAAAGGAATTCGAGAAGTGATACTGATCGATTTTTTTGAAGATCTTAATGAATCCTTGGTTTACGACATCTAAGGTTTCTTCATCGTCCTTAATGTAACGCCTTACAATAGCGAGCATCAAAGGAAAGAAGAACTCGTACACCTTCTTCTGTGATTTCCTGTCCTTAGCCAGGCACCCTTCAATGTCTTTTTGATCGATCATTAGCCTTGAGTCTAATTTAAGACGGAACTAAGATCGAAAAGGTTGTGATTATTTTAACTTGATCACATTCGCCTTTCGAAGATCGGTTCCAGTAGTGAAAACAATTCCATTTAAATCAGGATAAGCTGCTGTTGCAACTCGGGTCATTTCTTTAATGACAGCTTCGTAATCAACGGATTGGAAATTCGTTGGAATCTCAACTTTTCCTAATAATGTATACTCTGCAGTTGGGTTATTTTCGATAAACAAGTTTATTCCTCCTCGACCTACAGATTCAGACTTTCTGAATTCCGGATCAACTTCAACCTCTTCTCCTTTTTTATTCTTCTTCTTTTTTGCCTTTGGATCTCTATAGAATTGAATCACATCAGCTTTACAAAAAGCGCTACCCGGGCGAAAAATAAGCGCATCAAATTCTACTTCAGCGTGCTCCTTGGCCATGCGCTTTACGAGCATATGCTTCATCATTAGGTCAAATTTGTCCGGAGAAAATGCAGAGCATTCAACCGTTCCAATGTGGCGATATTGAATGGCTGGATTAGCTTCTATAAAAACCACTTTTCCCTCAATAACATTAGCTGTTCCGGGAATTTTTTGAGCTGATAGTGTTGGTGTGAACAACAGTGCCGAAAGGCCTAGAATTAACTTTTTCATTTTTAGTATTAATCTGCTTTAGTCCATATTGAAGTTCTTCCGATGAAGGAGAAACCGATAAACCCTCGAACATTCAGTTTATCTCCTTCTTTAGTAATATAACAAGAGTATGTTTCTCCGTTCTTCGGGTCGTAAATTGTTCCGTCTTCCCATTCATCATCATCGAATTCAAAATCATTCAAAAGCTGTAAACCCATAATTGGACGGGTTCTTAGTTTTTCGTCCTCGTTTTCAACGTCAAGTTTTGGTTTTCCGTCTCTCAAAGGCTCTTTTAGCCAAACAACCTTGCCAAAATATTTTTCGCCTTTCTTGAATATTTCAACTTTAGCCGTTTTTTCCTGATTGTACCAGATGCCTAAAATATCATCCGCGTTTTGGGCGGAAGCGCCAATACTAAATAAAAAGAGCGATAAAAGGATTAAGCCGGTTCTCATAGTCATAAGGGATTAATTGGTCGTAAAGAAATGATTTTTTCATGAGTAAAATGATAAATCACTTATTACAATCACTCTGCCAAGTTTTAATTAGATCTGATTTCGGAGCACGAATGTCTGAGTTAATGCGTTATACTGATCTTTTCGACAGCACCATTTTCAAACTGAAGAAAATAGACACCATCGCTAAGCGAGGAAATATTCATAGTGCACATTGTTTCTCCATTGGCCTCGAATTTTTTTACAATTCGACCGTCAGATGTGATTAAAACAAATGATGAGATTGGCTCTAGGCTTCGGGCAAATAAATAATTGTTTGCAGGGTTTGGAAAAATCAAGGTTTGCTGATCTCCTAATTCATAATTACCAAGTGTTGTAATGAGCTGAATCATAGTGTCTGCACCAATTTCGTTATATACTCGTTGAGTTGTTGTGTAAACCTGAATTTGTGGATACGTGTATGAGGAAGGCATAGAATCGATTATTGTTCCTTCTCCTAGCTCGAAAAGCGTGGAATCGCTCGCATAACTCAAGTCTGTGAAATTAATGGTCAGTCCATCTTCTTGAACAGCATATGCGAAATTGGCGACAGGTGGGTGTGAAATCAAAATGTCGTCAATGGCCATATCACTTCTATAATCGTTTCCGGTACGGCCTCGGAAACGGACGTTCACTATTTTCCCAATAAAATCGCTGAGATCAACTTCAGCAAAATTCCAACCAAATCCCTGGTTTCCAGAAATGCTGTACACGTTTTCATCCCATTCTTGACCGTCAAAAACGTCAATATAGAGGGTGCCCATATCGGCACCGTACATTGAATACCAAAAGGTTAAGAATGGTTCAGTGGCATTAATTAAATCAATACATGGTGAAGTTAAAAAAGCTTCCACTTGATTACAACTGCCACTCGACTCAAGATAAAGGTATTTTCCTGAACTATTTCCAGTAGTATGGTCTTCGTTTGGTCCAGTATTCTGCGAAGCGGTAGATCCAGCGTTTGTTCTCCAATCGATTTCATCTGTTTCGCCATTCAATTCATTGACCCAGCCTTGAAGCATTTCGCACGATGTGACGCCACAATCTGGGTCAATGCCACAAAGCGTGAACGACTCAAAGTCTTCGCCCCAGATTGCCTGCACGGCAGGTGTTGTTTGTGGATGATAACTCACCACGAGAGAGTCGTTATATGGATTACCATCATTGCTAACACTCACTGATGCCGTCAGATTAGATGATGTCGCTGGAATCTCGTAAAGCGTATTAAATATAATCGTTGTCGAAGTGTTGGGAGCGATATTGGGCGTAAATGTTTCTGTTGCCGTTTGTCCATCCGAACTGACATACGAAGCGCTCAAGCTTACTATAGGATTAACACCATGATTTCGGACTTTGAGTGTAACGGGCACGCTGTCGCCATGACAAGCAAAAAGGCTTCCTGTTGTTGGGCTGATGCTAGTTATTCCAGCATCATCGTTGATCGTACAATTAAAAATACCAGGAGCTTTTTGGACGGCTACCATCCGTTTTCCAACCGCCCCGTTTGCTCCTAAACTCGAAACGCTATACCAAAGCTTGTCGCTAAGAGGGTTAGAAAGCGTATCTGTGAATTCAGTGGTTTCCGAGATGCCTATCTCTTCCATGTATTTATTTCCTAAACGGTGAATAGTGTAGCCATTGGCGCTTGACGCGGCAGTCCAACTTAGACCGATGGAATCTGGACATGAAAACTCGACTGTTAAATTGGATGGTGTCTGAATGATTGAAAACACATCAGAAGTAACTACTTGACCGGAATAGTTAATTCGGATTTTAATATTTCCTGTAGCAAGGTTTGGAACATTCCAATTGTAATAGCCTAAGGCCACAGGAGTTGAGGCAACCAAGGTGTTCCAAGTGGACCCACCATCAGGGCTATATTCAATCATGGCCGTTCCAGCGGTGTCTGGACTATCCCAGCGTATTTTTTCAGTATTAAACGGAACCAAGGATTCACCACCAACAGGGTAGGTTAAGGTCAGGTCTTCCGATTCGAACCAATAAACAACGAAGTATTCTTGTGGTCCGCTCGGCACATCAAATCCCTTGATTTTTACAAGGTAATTCCCCGAAACAGGATTAAAGAATTCTATTTGTTCCATGTTGTTCAAATGATCAACTCCAGGAATGGCTGGCGCTGAAAGGGCTGAAATAGAAGGCGTATGATCTAGTAAATAGGGCAAATGAATGGTAGAGGATGGATCAGTTATGGTTAAATCCAAGTCGTTTATTAACGCGGTGGATGCATTCACGGAGGCCTCAGGGTCCATCCAATAAAGCATCACGCGTGCTTTGGTTTTGTTTGTAGGAACAATCAGCGTAAACTGTACGGAATCTCCATCAGCTACACTTCCTGAGCTGAAGTATAAATTTGCTATGACTTCGTATGCTTTTCGCGCGTTGATTCTTCCCCAGCCGTGTATGAAATCGGGGCCAACATTTCCCAAATCATCGGCTGTATTTAATACGATCGCTTTCATAAGTCCGGATTTTGGCAAGTCGCCCTGAACGTCATCAAAAGCTTCGTAAAGCACAGCCAATGTACCTGAAACACCCGGGCAAGACATGGATGTTCCGCTCTTAACGCCATAGGTGTTGCCATCTAAGGTGGACGTCACATTTGTTCCCTTTGCGCTTATGTCGGGTTTAATTCGCCCATCGTGAGCTGGACCTCTACTGCTAGAGCTTACAACCACATCGTCTTCATCCAAGTTGGCCACAGTAATGGTGTTTTTACCAACCTTATGCCCACCTGTAATATTCCCCCAAGTGTTTCCGGCTCCGTATCCGCAGTTCGATGTTCCACTATTTCCTGCGGAAAAAACATGGATGAGGTTTTGCATATCGTGGATTTGTTCATCCATAGTGCGGGCAAGTGCAGTATATCCAGCGTTGCAGCCATTGCTGTACGAGGTTGAAGTAATAACAATTTGCTTGGACGTGTAGTGGTTTACGATACTATCGAACCCTTGATATTCAGGGGCGGCCTTATAAACGTAAATATCCGATCCTTTTGCCTGGCCTTCATTGTATGGATTTAAATTGCCTGCACCATTGATGGTTCCCGCAACGTGGTCGCCATGGTCGCCATCGCTGGTCGCCCAAAACTGCTCGATTATCCTTCCTTCATGATCTATGTGCGGTCCGATAAAACCGTCATCTTGCAGCATTACGCTGATTCCTGAACCATCGTAATTAATGCCATTCGTGTTTTCTGGGCTAATAAAGTTTGTTCGATGTAGCGTTCGGCCTGTGTAATTTTCTGGTGCGCCAAAATCGTATTTCCAGTCAACGAACTGAACAAATCCGAGCTCACAGATAGATTGAATATCGGATTGCTTACATTCAATCGTAATAAAACCCAGTGCGTTTCGCGATTCTTCCACTTTAAAACCTAGATGCTGCATTTGGCTGGACACCCCATCCATATCTGTTCCTGAAATTGGATGAATATTTACCAAAATGTTTGATCGAGAAGACTTAGCTCGAACGGGAACGGCTTCTTGATTGATCGATGTTTTCATTTCCCATTGAAAGGGAGAATAGCCTATGACTGAAAAACCATTTAACGCACTGAAATCGGCTTTTTCAGAGATTGAAACGAGAAATGATCGCGAAGGAAAAATCTCCAATTTATGGATGCCTTTTAGTTCCAATTCAGACCACTCTAAATCCGTAGGATAGTTTTTTAATGAAACGATACCAACCCGAGAATTTAAATGACCCGGCCAGTCTGAGATATTTGCAGAACCAAATTGGCTACCGTTATTTTCTGTTAATTCAAAATCACCGGAACGAAGTTTTAGCAGGATCGCTGGGTTTTGCGATCGTGCAGTTAAAACACAAGTAATCAGCAGAATGGATAAGAGTTGCGTTGCTTTTAATATCATGGATGCTTTGTTCAGTTTATAATTGGACGGATAAATTTACGTGGGCGCTTGTTACATTTGATAACATTAGATCGTAAAACTTGTTCTTTATTGCGATGCTATATTAATGCTTACTATGAAATCACGAAGCCTTCAGTTCACTATTTCTACGGCCGCTGCCGTTCTGTTTTGCTCTTTTATCCTGTTCGATTCAGGTGCGACCATCACTCCGCCTGCTGACGATCACGAAAAGGATAAGGTGCTTATCAAGACGCTCATGTCGAGCTTGCAAAACGCACATTACGCTCCAATTAATATTGATGATGATTTTAGTAAAAAGGCATTTGGACTTTATTTAGAACGGTTGGATTACTCCAAACGGTTTTTGCTTCAGGAGGACGTTAAGGCCTTGCGAGCATATGAAACTAAAATTGACGATCAAGTCAATGAATCTGATTTTACCTTGTTCGACAAGAGTTGGGATATACTTCAAAATCGATTGAAAGAAACCCAAGGTTATTACCGCGAAATACTGGCTGAACCTTTTGATTACAAGGTTATAGAAGACTTGGAATTGGATCAGGAAAACCGAGATTTTGCTGCTAGCCATGATGAGCTTAAAGAACATTGGAGGAAAATTTTGAAGTACCAGTGTCTTACACGTATCGCTGAAATGGAAGAACAGCAAGAAAAACGACACGAAGAATCAGACACAGTTGTCATTAAGGAATTTACCGAACTTGAAATCACGGCTCGGGAGAAGGTGTTGAAGAGCAACGACCGATTCTTCGAACGAATGACCAAATGGGACCGTGAGGATCAAATGGAAGTGTACATCAATTCGATGGTCAATGTTTTTGGGCCACATACGGGATATTTTGCACCAAAAGACAAGGAAAATTTCGACATCAGCATGAGTGGCCAATTGGAAGGAATTGGGGCGCAGCTTCAAGAAAAAGATGGATTTATTAAAGTGACAAACATTGTTCCGGGCAGCGCATCCTATCGTCAAGGCGAATTAGAAGAGGAAGATTTGATTTTGAAAGTTGCACAAGGTTCAGGTGATCCTGTGGACGTCACTGATATGCGCTTGGACGAAGCGGTGAAACTGATACGCGGAAAAAAAGGGACGGAAGTAAGATTGACTATTAAAAAGATTTCGGGAGTTATAAAGGAAATATCAATCATTCGAGACGTTGTTATACTGGAAGAAACCTATGCCAAATCGGCCATCATTCAGAATGAAACAGGAACAAGAGTAGGCTACATTAACCTCCCGAAATTCTATGCAGATTTCAACCAATCGGGTGGACGCGCAGCAGCAGACGATGTCAAGAAAGAACTATTGAAATTGAAGCAAGAAAATGTCGAAGGGATTATTCTGGATTTACGAGGCAATGGAGGAGGGTCTTTACGAGACGCCATCGAAATGACAGGACATTTTATTCCAGATGGACCGGTGGTGCAGGTGAAGGGCCGGTATTCAAAACCAGAAGTTATGTCTGATCGTCAAAACGGGGTAATCTATGACGGACCGTTGGTGGTTATGTTGAATCATTTTAGCGCCTCGGCTTCTGAAATTTTAGCCGCTGCCATTCAGGACTACGATCGAGGAATCATCATGGGATCGACACAGAGTTTTGGAAAAGGTACAGTGCAGCGCTTTTTTGATTTGGATCGAGGTTTGGCGGGCTCTGAAAGCCAATATCGCCCAATTGGTTCGGTAAAAATTACAACGCAAAAATTTTATCGAGTCAATGGAGGAGCTACACAATTGCGTGGCGTTGCTTCCGATATCAGCATGCCAGATCGATACAAGTATTTGGATATGGGTGAGGGCGAACAAGATTTTGTCATGCCTTGGGATGAAATTCCAGCGGCCTCATACAGTGTTTGGAAGCCTAGTTATAACGAAGCTTCTATCGTTAAATCGAGCCAAGAGCGCATTGCCGGTAATGAAGTAATGGTCAAGGTCGAAGAAAACTCGAAACGACTAAAATCTCAAACGGAAGAAACCATTGTTTCATTGAATTACGACACCTACAAGCTGCGTAAGCTGGAGTTGGACAAAGAAGACGAAGCATTCGATGATTTAATGAAGCCTATTGAGAGCCTGAGTGTATCGAATATAGTTTCGGATATGAACGACATTTCAACGGACTCCGTGAAAGTTGAATTGAATGAAAAATGGCTGAAAAAACTAAATAAAGATGTCTTTTTGAATGAAGCAGTTTTTGTCATCAGCGACATGAAAAAGGGGGTTTAATCAAGGTTATCAGCGCCTTCTGACTCCTCGGGTAAATCATACAAGAAACTATTATAAGGATAACGCTTAATGTGGATTTCCTTGACTTTATCGTACAAGATCTCGCGAAGCTTATCAAGGTTGATTTTTTCTTTCGCGGAAATAAAAATGGTTTGATGATCTGCTCTTGCCATCCATGACTTCTCCAAGTCATCCAATCGCATGGCTGGGTGAATTTCTCCATCCCACTTCCACTCCTCATCTGGCGGCTCGGGAAACTGATCGATTTTATTAAAAACCAATATGGTCGGTTTGTCTATTGCTCCGATTTCCGCGAGGGTCGCTTCAACGGTTCGAATTTGATCTTCAAACTGCGGGTGAGATATATCCACTACGTGAATAAGCAAATCCGATTCTCGCGTTTCATCCAAGGTAGATTTAAAGGACTCGACCAACTGATGGGGCAATTTGCGGATGAAACCAACCGTGTCGGCCATAAGGAAAGGCAGGTTTTTTACCACCACTTTTCGAACGGTCGTGTCTAGCGTAGCAAATAGTTTGTTTTCGGCAAACACGGTGCTTTTAGAAACCAAATTCATGATGGTTGACTTACCAACGTTGGTATAGCCTACCAATGCAACACGAACCATGCTTACACGGCTTTTGCGCTGCACATGCATTTGCTTGTCAATCTTTACCAGTTGGTGTTTCAGCAACGCAATTTTATCGCGGATAATTCGCCTATCGGTTTCAATTTCTTTTTCCCCAGAACCACCTCTGGTTCCTGTTCCACCTCGCTGTCGCTCAAGGTGAGTCCACAGCCCCGTCAATCGTGGGAGCAGGTATTCATAGCGCGCCAATTCTACTTGGGTTTTGGCCTGAGAGGTTTGGGCACGCATTTGAAAAATATCTAGGATGAGCAAGCTTCGATCAAAGATTTTGCGCTTGATTTCTTTTTCAAGGTTGCGCATTTGAGAAGGAGTCAACTCGTCATCAAAAATGACAAATTCAACATCATGTTCTTTAACGTAGGCAATTACTTCATTGAGTTTTCCCGCACCAATAAAGGTTTTTGGATTAGGTGTGTCTAGGTATTGGCTGAACGATTTAAGCGTTTTGATTCCAGCAGTTTCAGCTAAAAATTCCAGCTCAACCATATACTCTTCTAGTTTTTCCCTAGATTGCTCTCGGTGTGCCAGACCGACTATAACAGCCGTTGACTCTCTGGTTTCGTTTGAATATCCTCCCATTTATTGGATTATCCTTTTTGGTGTGTAAGAATTAGAACCAACGTCCAAAGTCTTTCATAAATGGCCAAGGAATCATAACAAATATGAGCAATAATGCGATGCTGTAAAACATAAGTATAGATGCGTACTTTTTCTTATCGACCTCTTGTTTTTTGGAGCGACTATAGCCCACAGTAATAAGCGCGATTGCGACTATCATAGCCAACATGTGTTCTACTGCAAAGAAACGCGCTTCCGGATTTGACATTGTGCTTGCTCCTTCTAACAAGGAAGCGAAAGCACCCCGATTGCCTAAAAAATAAAGCACGGAACCCATGAGCAACTGAATATGTGAAAAGATCAGAGCGAACAAAGCGAGCATTTTGCTTTGCTTACGGTAGGTTTTATCTCCCGCAATGGAGATTACAGCATCGATTATAGCTAAGACTAATAAGAGTAAGACAACATATCTAAAGCTGCTGTGTAGATGGGTAAGGCCTGTAATCATCGAAAAAAATTTTGCCAAAGTTAGTCCTTCTCGTGACGTTAACTATCCGTTGTCATTAACCCGAAGTTAAGACCTATGAAAGCGACCTTTCCGAAGCTATTTTTGACCCCGCGTATGAAACTGACTTCAACCGTCTTCGGACTCTTAACCTTGTTTGTATTGAACGCATCCGCACAGGAAACTTTTCCGGTGAACGGGGTGCACGATGTTAGACAAGTTTATCATGCATTTACCAATGCTAAAATCTTCGTCAACCCGGATGTGGTGATGGATTCAGCAACGTTGTTGATCAAAGAAGGACGTGTTGTGGTATCGGGAAAAGGGCTGGCTTTACCAGCCGAAACAGTTGTTCATGATTGTAAAGGGAAAACAATATATCCTTCATTTATCGATATTTATTCTGGTCTGAACGTAGCTAAAAGAGGAAAAATTCAGGAGAAGACTAAGCCACTTCAAGTGCAAAAAGCTGGCAACTGGAATCCTGCTATTCGGCCAGAGTTTGATTATGCTGCCACTTTTCCAACGGAGAAAAAGAAAACAGCCGATTGGCTCGAAAGCGGATTTGGTGTGGTTAACCTGCACGACCGAGATGGAATTATGAGGGGCACGTCCAGCGTGATAATGCTGGGTCAAAACAATCCGAACGAGGCGCTGATACAGGCCGGAGCAGCTAATCATTTGAGCTTTTCGAAAGGCACAAGCCCTGATGATTATCCCTCATCCTTTATTGGAGCTATCGCGCTCATGCGACAAACCTATTACGATGCGAAGTGGTATGCTGGTCTTGGTGCGACCAAAAAGGAAGTGAACCCTTCACTTGAAGCCATTAATAAACGCACAAGCTTGCCAAATATCATCGAACTCAATCATTCGCTTTCGGTGCGGAATGTGGAACTTTTGGAAAAAGAATTTGACAAAACCTTCATCATGGTTGGTGTTGGTAAAGAGTATTTGGCGTTGAAGGAAATGACCAGCACATCTAAAATGATTGTGCCGTTAAACTTCCCAAAAGCGTTAGCCGTTGAAGATCCGTACTTGGCCAGAATGAGCTCGCTTGAAGAGTTAAAACATTGGGAGGCGGCACCTTTTAATCCCGTGATTTTGATTGAGAATGGCGTGCAGATTTGCCTAACCCGAGACACAATCGCTTCATCAAAAGAGTTCTTGAAAAATTTGAAAAAGGCAATGGATTGTGGACTTAGCCATAAGGAAGCGCTGCGCGCTTTAACGATCACACCGGCCACCTGGTTAAATCTGGGGTCGAACATCGGGAGCCTGGAAATTGGGAAAATGGCGAATTTGATGATTTGCAATACCACAATGGACCAGGAAGATTTTCGGGTTGAGTCGCATTGGACTAGGGGGGTAAAAGTGTTTGAGTCAGACCCAAGCTACAGCGACATGCAGGGAGTTTATAACCTTGTCGTTGATGGCAAAGATTTCATGCTGAAAGTTTTACCAACTTCGGATAAAGAGATTAAGACGGAATTGACTGCTGGAACGAAAGGTGAAAAACTTAGAGCCTCGATTAAAAGAGAAGGGGAGTTGTTGGCGATTTTAATTCAATCGAATGACACGCTTCCAAAGGTTTTGTATCAGCTCACGGGTAAGATTAGTTTTCAAGGAGGAGTTTGGGACGGCCGCGGACAAAACTCTGAAGGTGATTGGATTAATTGGGCAGCTATTAAGGACAGAAAGGCCACACCGAAAAAGGCCGAATCAAAATCAAAGACTCAAGCACCAGTTCGACCTAATTTCAACCATCCAAATATGGCTTATGGCTGGGATTCCTTGTCAGGCGAACGCACGTTCATCATAACAAACGCCACGGTCTGGACCGCTTCAAGTCAAGGCGTTTTAGAACATGCCGATGTGTACGTGGTGGATGGAATCATCAAGTCGGTTGGCACGGGATCCTTGTTTCCTGACAACATCAAACGCATTAATGCCAACGGCAAACACCTTACACCCGGTTTGATTGATGAACATAGCCACATTGGTATTCGAGGTGGGGTGAACGAATGGGCCCAATCGTCCTCAGCTGAAGTTCGAATTGGCGATGCAATTGATCCATGGAACATCAATATCTATAGGCAGTTAGGAGGAGGCGTCACAACGGCTCAATTATTACATGGTTCAGCAAATCCTATTGGCGGTCAAAGTGCGTTGATCAAATTAAAATGGGGTCAAAGCGCAGAGGAAATGTTGATTGACAATGCGCCTAATTTCATCAAATTTGCCCTTGGTGAAAACGTCAAACGATCGAATAATCGTGATCCAAAAGGGCGGTTCCCGCTCACGAGAATGGGCGTGGAACAATCGTTCGCTGATGCATTTATACGCGCCTCAGAATATCAACGCTCATCTAGTTCGCAGCCTGAAGCTAAAGGATCAAAGCGAGAAGAAACGTCAACAAAACCTTTGCAACGAAAAGATCTAGAGCTGGAGGCTATAAAGGAAATCTTAAATGAAGAACGGTTTATTACCTGCCACAGTTATGTTCAATCTGAGATCCTGATGTTAATGGCTTTAGGCGACAGCCTCGGGTTTAAGGTCAACACTTTCACACATATTTTAGAGGGATATAAGGTGAGTGAAGAAATGCGAGCTCATGGCGCCAATGCTTCAACATTTTCAGACTGGTGGGCCTACAAATTTGAGGTGAACGATGCCATTCCTTACAATGCAGCAATGTTGACAAGAGCGGGAGTAAATACTGGAATTAATTCGGATGACGCAGAAATGGGTAGACGTTTAAATCAAGAGGCCGCCAAAACGATGAAGTATGGCGGACTTTCACGAGAAGAAGCCATAAAACTTGTAACGATAAATCCAGCTAAAATGCTCCATCTTGATGATGAAATTGGGAGCATCGAGCCAGGTAAAAGCGCAGACTTAGTAATCTGGTCTGGGGATCCGCTTTCAGTTTATAGCCATGCAGAGAAAACGTTCATTGAGGGGGTCTTGTATTTTGAGCAGTCAAAATTATCAGGTCAACAAGCGGCAATTCAATCCGAACGAACGCGATTAATTCAAACCATGATTCAGGACAAAACGCCAAACAAGAAAACGCCAAAACATAAGGAGGAAAAGCACATGCACTGTGACACGCTTCTTGAAAATTATCTAGAGGAATGAGCAAGATTGGTATAATCGGGATGGCCTTGTTTATTGTTATAGGGATAGATTCCACCTATGGTCAAACACCAAGTCCAAGGTTAAAATCGCCCAAGAAAATATTGATTCGATATGCCACAGCACATGTTGGTAATGGCGAAGTGATTGATAATGCTTACTTGACCATTGAGGGAGATGAAATAGGCATATTGGCAAATGGAAACAACGTGCGGATAAACATTCTCGACTATGATTCCATAATTGATGCAGAGGGAAAACACATCTATCCCGGGTTTATTGTGATGGATAGCCGGTTGGGACTTAACGAAATTGACGCCATTGCGGCTACACATGATTTTAATGAAACGGGGGAATACACCCCGAGTGTAAGAACGCTACCAGCATTTAATTCGGAGTCAAAGGTTATATCGACTGTTCGCACAAATGGGGTGTTAATGGCGCAAATAGCGCCTACTGGAGGTAGGGTTTCAGGGTCTTCTTCTTGCGTTCATTTTAATGGTTGGAACTGGCAAGATGCCACCGTTGAAGCCGATGAAGGCACCTTTGTGAATTGGCCTTCGCGATATGGATACAGAGGATGGTGGGCCGAACCAGGTGATGCGAAAATGAATAAGAAGTATAGCGAAGATTGCCAAGAATTGTTGGCCTATTTTCAAGACGCAAAGGCATATTCGAAGCAGTCGAAGCCCGTTGTCACCAACCTAGCGTTTGAATCAATGCGTCAAATTTTTGAAGGGAGCAAACGAATTTATGTTCGGGTTGATTGGGCCAAAGACATATTAGATGTAGTCCAATTCGCCAAAGAGATGGGAATAAAGCAGGTCGCGATTGTTGGAGGCGCAGAAGCTCATTTGGTTTTGACTGAATTAAAAGAAAGTAACATTGCCGTCATTATTGACCGAGTGCACAAGCTTCCCGTTCACCCCGATGACCCATTAGATCAACCATTTACCTTGGCCAAACAGCTTTCAGAAGCCGGAGTAGTTTTTGCATTCGCAATGAGCGGGGGCATGGAACATATGATTAGTAGAAACCTACCTTTTGAAATGGGAACAGCTGTGCATTATGGTTTAGATTACGAAAATGCAATTAAAGCCGCTACTCAAACCCCTGCTAAACTGATGGGGATTGATGCTAAATATGGCACCCTTGAATCGGGTAAAAAAGCCACGCTTTTTATATCTACTGGGGATGCCTTAGACCTTTCGACCAATCAAGTGGAAGCCATTTTTATTGAAGGTAGAAGCACGAGCTTGAAAAACCACCAACAAGCCCTCTTCGAAAAATACGCTAAGAAACAAGCCCACTAGATTAAGAATACCTTAAGGCCTGCCTAACCTTTAATAAAACTCCAGAAGATACTTCTCTGGCCTTCAAAGCGCCTTTGGAGAGTTCGTTATCGATTGCGCCTTTATCGTTCATCCATCGCGTGAACTCTGCCCGTTCGGTCGCATATTCTGACATCAACACATCGAGCAAGGCTAGCTTGGCATGACCATAACCGAAACCACCATTTAAATACTTTTTTCTTAAGTCGGCTGTTTCAGATTCGCTGGCAACAAGCTTATAAATGCCAAAAACATTACAGGTGTCTGGGTTCTTGGGTTCTTCAAGTGCTAGGCTATCCGTTATAATGCTCATTACTTGCTTTTTGAGACTTTTCTCCTCCAAAAATATGTTGATGAAATTATCATAGCTCTTGCTCATTTTTCGCCCGTCTGTTCCAGGAACAATCATTACCCTATCGTCATACTTTCCTTCTGGTAAAACGAAGACCTCACCGTACTTGTGATTAAATCCTCCGGCCATGTCTCGGGCCATTTCCAAGTGTTGGCGCTGATCTTTCCCTACAGGGACGTAATTGGCGTCATAAAGCAAAATGTCGCCAGCCATCAGAACTGGATAAGTGAAAAGTCCGGCATTGACGTCTGCTAAGTTTTCAGATTTGTCTTTAAATGAATGCGCATTGGCCAGCATTGGAAAAGGAGTAAAACAACTCAAATACCACATGAGCTCACAAACCTCAGGGACATCACTTTGACGATAAAAGGTGTTCTTTTGAGTGTCAAGGCCGAAGGCGAGCCAAGCAGCAGCCACTCCGTAAGAATTTTCGCTAATAAGGTCGGAGTCCTTTATGGCCGTGAGTGAATGCAAGTTTGCGATGAAGAAAAAGGCTTCGTTCTTTGGATCTTTAGAAAGCTCTATTCCTGGAACTAAAGCACCTAATATGTTGCCAAGATGAGGTGTTCCAGTTGCTTGAATACCAGTTAAAATGCGGGCCATGGTCCTTTTTTGGCCAAACCTACTTCAAATTTTGCATTGAGAAGCGGTCGCTTACCATTGATCTTTGTGTGAATGGACACATCTCCGTTTTGTTTCGTGTCATGAATCAGAAGTAAGTCGTTTGCAGCATCATTCAACAGCTACATTTGCAAAATGTATTATGTGCTACAACCATTTCGGGTATTGTGGAAGATTTGGTTCTTCCTCTTGTTTGTAGTGTCCATGATAATGCTTTATCCCGCCTTTGTTTATTTGTTCAAAAAGGAGAGCCGATTTCATCAAGCGTTTCGATTAATGCTGATGTGGTCACAGGCCTTGACCTTCGCTTCTGGACTTGTGATGGACATCAAGCGACCCGAAAATATGCCTAAGAGTCCTTATTTGATCTGCCCGAACCACGGGTCATACTTGGACATAATCACCATGTATAGGGTGTTTTCTGACTACTTCATTTTCATGGGGAAAATCGAAATTGTTAAATGGCCTTTTTTTGGGATCTTCTTCACGAAAGGGATGAATATTTCAGTTAATCGCGAAAGCAAACTAGGCGCTCATGAAGCGTTTGAACGGGCAAAACGAGAATGCGATAATGGACATAATATTGTGATATTTCCAGAGGGGACAATCCCAACAACGGCTCCTAAAATGCGGGCGTTTAAAAATGGGGCGTTCAAGTTGTCGTTGGAAAAAAACATACCCATTGTCCCCGTCACTTTTGTGAATAATTGGAGGCGATTACAAGCTGGGCCCGCGTTGAGGAATTCGGGTGGACCTGGAATATCTAGAGTCATTATTCATCCGCCCGTTTATCCGGAAGCATACCAGGCGCTTGGGGTGGTTAAAATGAAACAGGATATATTTGAAATAATAGAAAAACCTTTGAGAGATAGCTATGGAGATTACTGACGCGGTTATTGCCAAACTTGCCGACTTAAGTCGATTGAAATTTGAAGGTCCGGAGCGGATAAAAATTAAAAATGATTTGGAGCGGATGCTTCGCTTCGTGGATAAACTTGAAGAAGTAGATACAACTGGCATAAGCCCGTTAATATATATGACGGACGAGCCTTTGCGTTTGAGAAAAGATGAAATTGGGGTGGAGCTCAGTCAAAGTCAAGCATTGATAAACGCACCATCTAAGGACTCAGACTATTTTAAAGTTCCTAAAGTTTTGGACAAGGCATAAAAAAAGCGCATTCGAAAGAATGCGCTTTTCATTTTACTTAATGCGATGTCTAGCAATACTCGTCAAAAGCGGCTTTTAAATTTTCCGCAATTAATTCTGCAGGTCTTCCCTCAATATGATGTCGTTCAATAAAATGAACAAGCTTACCATCTTTCATCAAAGCGATGCTAGGAGATGACGGAGGATATGGTAGAAAATACTGACGCGCTTTAGCTGTAGCTTCAGCATCAACACCGGCAAAAACAGTTGTCAACTTTATAGGCTTCTTATCATGCTGAATAGCCATGCGAACTGCTGGCCGAGCGTTAGCCGCAGCACATCCACACACACTATTCACCATCACTAGAGCCGTTCCGCTCATACTGTTCATTAGGGCATCTACATCTGCAGCAGACTTAAGCTCATCAAAGCCAGCGCTTGTAAGCTCTGCCTTCATTGGAGCAACGATTTCTTCTGGATACATAGTTTTAAATATTTGGATGCGAAGGTAATCAATCAAAAGCGCATGAAATCAACGGCATTATTGGCCGCGTTTTTCTCGAAAGAAATTTTGAATTAGCTCAGCGCATTCGAGTTCCATGACCCCGCCAAGCACCTCAGTTTTAGGGTGGAGAATAGCTTCACTCGATGAACTAAAACCTCTTTTTTTGTCCCAAGCCCCAAAAACTACCCGATCTAATTTTGACCAAAAAAGCGCGCCTGCACACATCACACAAGGTTCAAGCGTAACAAAGAGCGTACATCCTTCGAGATATTTTCCACCCAAATAATTAGCAGCTGCCGTTATCGCTTGCATTTCTGCATGAGCCGTCACGTCATTAAGCTGTTCAGTTAAATTATGTGCTCTGGCAATGATTTTATTGCGTGAAACTACAATGGCCCCTACCGGAACTTCCTTTTTTTCAAAGGCCAATTGCGCCTCGTGAAAGGCGGTTTTCATAAAGTATTCGTCCGAAAAGGGGTTTAATTCCATGTAGTTCTTAGTTTAAAACGGGGTCTAATACAGTTGAATGACTTGGGAAGTATCGTTTTATCAGTAGATTTGCGATCTTACACAAAAATCTAACTATGAAGAGAATTGGCTACATGATATTATTCCTGTTCATTGCAGCAGGTAGTCAAGCGCAATTGGTTGTCACTGCGAGTGACACCTCAGCGTGTGAAGGGACTGAAATTACGATTATGGCATCGGGTGCAGATGAATATAGTTGGTCGTCTACCGTATCCTTGGATACAAATGCGGGAAATACGGTTATGACCACACCACCTGTTGGTAGCCATACGATAATGATAATTGGATTTGATACCGCCTTAAACATGGCTGATACCGAGATGATAAGTATAGTTATCAATCCGAATCCATCATTGGTTATAATGAGTTCTGCCGCGTCAGACAACAATTTTATTTGTCTTGGCTCAAGCGCAACGCTTAACGCAGTCTCTGATACAGGAACGTTAGCAAGTGTGTTTTGGAGTCCATCAACAGGTCTCGATACGAATACGGGGGTTATGGTTATGGCCTCACCAGCTGAAGCCACTACTTACACGGCATTGGTGACTAATATTTATGGCTGTCAAGTTTCCGCATCAAAAATTGTACAAGTTGGGTCCTCCTATCCTGTTTTCTCTGTTTCGGTTAGTCCAAGTGAAATTTGCCCTGGTGATTCGGCAACGTTGTTGGCCACAGGAGTTGGAATTGTTTCTAGCTATGTTTGGTCTCCTTCGGCTACGCTAAGTGCAAGTTCGGGAACAGAGGTGATGGCTGGCCCGGCTGCCACGACAACTTATACGGTAGTTGGTACTAAGCTCGGATGTAAAGTCGATACTTCGTTTACCGTTACAGTTTTGAATCCACCATCAATGAACTACACGCAGTCATCGAATGGCAGTCCTATAAAGCTTGATGAGACGGACGTTATTACAGTTGTATGTCCTAGCTGTGAGAGCTATGTATGGAAATTTCCAAATTCCACACTTCAGACAACTTCAAATGTGCAAACGGTTTCGCCAAATGAACCAGGAGCGATAGCTATAAAAATCATTGGAAGCGATGCTGGTGGATGCCGATCTAACGTAACCGCCACGGTGAATGTTCTCGATGCTTTTGCTGGAACTCCTTTCAGTATTGGCGAATTAGACGCGAAACAAGTGAAGGTTATTCAAAATGCCGAAGTGGTTAAAATCCAATCGGGAAGTATAATTGAAGAGGTGAGGATTTATAATTTGTTAGGCGAAATGGTCTCTAAGTCGAATGGTTTAGGTTCTATGCAACTTGAGATTAATACTGGAAATATGACAACCGGAGTTTATGTCCTAGTAACGAAAACAAATACCACCGAAGCTTCTGAAAAGATCTACGTGAGATAAAGTAGCTATTAAAAACACAAAAAAGGGGCAATAACCACATGGTTATTGCCCCTTTTTTATGCTGTGTTCGGCAGCCTATATAGAGCAGATTCAATTAACCTAAAAGATCATCATCGAATGACGAATTGGCCGTTAAACGGATTCAACACGTGTTATTATGGTTGCGGTTTGAATCATTAAGTTTCTTCGAAGAATAGAAATCAAAAAGAAAGCCCTAATCCAACATGGTGGATTAGGGCTCTATGTCTAATGGAGACTATGTAGAAGTCTAATCTACAATGAACTTGTGTGAGATATTAGTGTCGCCTATTGTCAAATGAAGAATGTACATCCCTGGTTTAAAGTCGCTAACATCAACTGTGTTCATCAAACTATTGGTTCGAGATGTATAAACCATGCGTCCGCTAATGTCGTTTATTGTCAACGTAGGATTCGCAAAAGAACTAGGAAGCTCAATGTGCAATTGATCTTTAGTTGGATTTGGGTAAACCAAAATCGCATTCTCGTCTGACTCATCTATTCCCACAAAAAGAATGGTTACCTCGAGGCTATCAACGGCCGAACAACCATTGGCATCGGTTTCTGAAACATACACCGCGCCACTAGGCCCTGCGTTCCATAATATAGAAGCAGTATTACTGGCCGCTGATTGCACCGTACCAATACTTGCCGTCCATACAAAATTAGACCCCGTTGTTGCTGGCACATTGTAGCTATATGAAAGCCAAGCTTGAGCCGATGCCGCACCCGTTATAGGACCAACAATTGGATCAGGGTAAATAGGGTTTGAGACTATTATAGCGGATTCACTTGCGACTTGAGATGCATTATCTGTGACAGTTACGGTATATGTTCCAGCTGCAAGCGCGGAGATATCTTCCGTTGTTGCGCCATTACTCCATGCGAAGCTATATGGAGAAACGCCTCCAATAACCGTTAAGTCGATTGCGCCATTATCTGTTCCTGTGCAGGTCACATCACTTGATGTCAGGGCAAGGTTAAGAGATGCTACTGTATCTACTAAAAAGAATGCTGAAGCTGAACAGCCAGTGGAATCGGTCACCGTGATGGTATAGTTGCCTATTCCAATTCCAGACAAATCTTCTGTCGTTGCTGAATTGCTCCAAAGGAAGGCGTAAGGCGGTGTTCCACCGCTAACCGTAACATCAATTGCGCCATCGGTCGCTGTACCCGTTGAAGGCGAAGTAATCGTTCCCGAAATCATTATTGGAGCAGGCTCAGTAACTGTAAATGAGTCGATATAAGAATTCGTGTCACTATCTGTAACTGTGACTGTGTAAACACCGCCATCAAGCCCTGAGATGTCTTCTGAAGATGCTCCAGTGCTCCATGCGAATGTGTAAGGCGTTGTGCCCCCAGTAACAGTTAAGTCTATGGCTCCGCTGGAGTCTCCACCACAAGCTAGATTAGTGATTTGGGCTGTTACACCAAAAATGCTCAAGGTCGTATCTATTAAAAATGAAGCTGTGTCGATGCATCCATTACTGTCGGTAACGGTAACGGTATAGCTTCCATACGCAAGACCGGTAACATCTTCTGTCGTTGCTGCATTAGACCAAAGGAAGGTGTATCCAGGTGTTCCTCCCGTCACTGTAATGTCGATTTCGCCATCGCTAGACCCGCCTGATGATGCATTTGTCACCACTCCTGTGATAGAAATAGGATTTGGTTCGGAGATAATAATTGTGTCAATAACAACATTCCCATTGGAGTCTGTCATTGTGATGTAGTGTTCGCCACCGCCAAGGTTGCTCAAAACAATGGTTGTATCTGCAAACCCCATTATGGTGCCATTGGCGACAATGGCATCACTAGACCCTACAGCGATTAGTCCAGCTTGGTAAAATGAAGCATTAGACCCAATATATCCTGCACAGTGTAATCGTTTGTTTGGTCCTGCTGAAATGGAGTTAAACGCATCTCCATTTGTGCCCGCGCTTCCAAAGTTCTTACCCCATATTTCGTGTTGATCAGGGCCAATTTTCGCTGCGAACGCATCTACGCCACCATTGGAAACAAATGTTGAATCGGCATAAGTCCAAGTACCAACAATACCCGCAGCGAACACCAAGTAATCGTCATCAATACTTTGAAGGTCGTAAACACCATCTAAGCCGGTTCCACCAATTTGATATAAATCATCTAACGCACCTGCAGTATCTAAATAAGCGATAAAACCATCTGCGTTTCCATTAGAGGTGAAGTTTTGACCACCAAACGTCATTGTGTTGCGCCACTGGCCGCCAACGTATAATCGGTCTCCAGTAGAGTTGACGTCAATGGTGAATGCGTTATCTGTAGATGTTCCGCCTCCTCTTTTCGCCCAAATCCAGTTTCCTAAGGTGTCAACTTTGGCCACATAGAAATCTTGACCCCCAGCCGTTGTTAGTGAATTTGAACCAAAAGTTGCGTTACCGCCAATGTATCCAACGAGATAAGCGTGTTGGGTTACGCCATTCTCGGTATAAGGAACAATATCAGCAGCAATATCAACACCACTACCACCACCAGTGGTTGCCCAATAGTTTGTTGCCAATGAGGAATCATAGCACGTGACAAAGGCATCGTAGGAGCCGTTTGTGCTATAGTTGTTGCCGGCTAAACTGATCGAACCGGTGAAATCACCTGTTACGTAAAGTCTGTTATCAGCCCCAGCTCGAATATTTGAGCATTCATCTAAACCGGCATTTCCCACCTGAATGACGGTGTCGATCAAGCCCGTTGGAATGTCATATTTGGCAATAAATCCTTGGTAAGAACCTGTTGACACAATGGTTGCGGAGTTAAAGTTTGCGGTTCCCTCAAAATAACCGACTACGTATGCTTTGTCACCAATAAGATCGACTCCGTATGCGCGATTATACGTGCCCGACCCTGAGGTCGCAGCGTCTAACCAAAGCACCTGATTCGTGGCAGCGTCAAAGCAAGCCATGAAAGCTGATTCGGACGAACCGCCATTTCCATAAACAGTCAAGGTGTCAAAAGAGATGGAGTCTTTAAACCATCCTGTTGTCACATATACATCTCCAATCGAAGTTGAGCCAGAAGCAACCCCTAAAGCTACATCTCCGCCAGTTCCCGTACCATGATTAATATAGTCGTAACCATCGTTTTTCAAAGTGTTAAACGACATAGGCGGCATCGAATCGAGAACGACTGTGATGGGTGCAAAGCAAGCTTCAACACCACTAAAAGTGATGGATCCGTTGCTGTCACCTGCGCAGGTCACGTTGATGAACGTACTTGATGATGAAAGTTGCGATTGTGCGCTATAAGTTGTTGCTAATGCAACAATAAGCGACAGAAATAAATTAATTCTCATGGATATATTTTTTAGTTGTAGCGTGACGTTAATGCGAGGAATCCTCTTGATGGGTTGAGTGCAAAAGTCTCTAATTTTAAGAGCACAGCAAAGTAAATAATTCAGCATCATGCGGATAGTCCGCAATTTCGGCATTTATGCCAAAAGCTGACAATGCGTTGGCTGTGCTTGTTCCTATGGCAATAACCTTGCTTAATGATGAAATTTCATTGGAACTATTGTGAAAAGCCCGCACATTACTGGGGCTTGTGAAAATATAGGCTTCACAAGGGTCAATACGGCTATCGTGTACTTCAGTTGTTTTATATACACTTAAGGTTATGCACTGATTTGGAGCTAGATCACGCTGTATCGAGTTCATAGAAATATCAGAAGAAGGGAAAAGCGCAACATCCTCTTTTAGGACATTTTTGAATTCAAACGCGACATTATTGGGTTGACCAGGAGAAGCTACAAAATCAATTTGAGACACATACTGAGCCAATGTCTGTGCCGTGGCCTCGCCATAAGCACCGAACTTCAAACCAGCAGGAAAAGCATTTTTCACTTGGTCAAAAAAGGCTTTTACGCCATTGGAAGAAGAAAAGAATATCCAATCGAAATTATCTGGAAGTTCAAATTCGAATGGAGTGATCTTAATAAGCGCCTTTCCATATAATTGAAAGCCAAAAGATTTACTGGCCCGTTCAAGCAAATCATCTGATTCTAAAGCTTTTGAAATAAATACAGATTTCGGAAGCGGCTTAGTTTTTAACTTTTGGAAATGGGAAAGTGCCTCGCTTATCGAATCGGCTTTAAACCTCACTCTTCGCGTAAAATCGGACCAATCATTTGCAAATGAAGCTCGCACAACGAAATGATTCTCTTGCTTTTCTGCATGAACGCCAATTGGAATTTGACAACCCCCGCCAAAACTTGACAATATTCCCCGCTCAATGTCTATGGCAGCCTGAACTTCACGATTGTGGAGTTTCAAAAGGATAGCCTTTATTCGTTCATCGGTTGCGCGACATTGAAAGGCTAAAACTCCCTGAGCAGGAGCGGGAATAAATAGCCGAGCATCTATTTCTTTAGCCGAAATTCCTACAAGATCCAACTTGAGTCTTTTAACGCCAGCAGTAGCCAGTAGAATGGCATCAAAATCACCGCTTTTTAGTTTTTCAATTCGAGTGGGAACATTTCCTCGAATATCTTTTAGCGTTATATCAGGACGCAAATCTTTGATTTGAGATTTTCTTCTGGCGGAAGATGTACCAACCACTGCGCCCCTTTTGAAGCCGAAAGGCATGGAAGGGTCAATCGCTGATTTGTGTACCAACAACAATTCGGTGGGAGTTTCACGATAACTGACAGCCCCTATTGTAAGCCCTTCGGGAGACCTAGTTTCTAAATCCTTATGGGAGTGAATCGCAACATCGATTTCTTCATTTAAAAGAGATTCCTCAATCTCTTTGGTGAAAAACCCCTTTCCCTCTATTTTGTCGAAACTTAAATGTTGGATTCGGTCGCCTTTTGTGGATATTATTTTAATCTCAGAAGCGATTCCTAACTCATTTAAGGATGCTTGAAAAAAGTTTGCCTGCCAGAGGGCTAAATCGCTACCTCGGCTTCCGATTATTACTGGTTTAGTCAATGATAGAATCCTTTAAATCTTTATCCAAAACCACTTGTTTGGCCATTTTCATTGGAATGGAGATGTATTTTTTTTCGAGATAATCTAAAACGTTGAACATAGTCTGTCGGCCAGCTTCATCCATGATTTCAATTTCCTTGGCGAATTTTTTATCAATGGCCGTGGTTTTGATTTCCTTCATAAGTTTTGGAACGCTTGCCATGGCCAACTCAAGCTTTCTAGTTCGAAAGGCTTCTTCAAATTTAATCAAGCGAAGTTCTACCAAGTTTTCGCATTGAAAAACTTCTTTTTCTCGCTCTTTGAGGTTGTTTTTTGCCTCAACTTTTAAATCTTCAATTGAAATGTAGTCAATTGAGAACTCCTCTAAAATGGCCGGATCGACATCGGTCGGAATGGCCAAATCTAAAATTACCTTGCGCTTTTTCGAACCATTAATTAATGATCGAAACTTATCTAAAGTAAGTATGGGAAGCTCCGAGCCTGTGCAGGTAACGATGACATCGAAATCGCCAATTTCTTGTTCCATTAAGTCCAATCCATAGCCCTGTCCATTCAAGTTGTTCGCCAAGGCTTTCGCCTTTTCAGGGGTTCGATTAAAAACCTTAAGGCTTTTATATGGCATTGACTTGACATTACCCGCGATTGCCTCCATAGTGGTTCCAGCGCCAATAAAGACGATGTTGGCGTTATCGCCAAAATCATGGTCAAGTAGTTTGCGAAACCCTAAATTAACCACAGAAACGGGCTTAGTAGCTATTTCGGTTTCAGTATAAACCTGTTTGGCCGTTTCGATCGCATTGGTAATTGCGATTCGAATAAAGTCGCCACACATTTGCGATTCAACAGAACGGTTAAAAGCAGATCTTACTTGCGATATAATTTCTCGTTCACCAACTACTAGGGAATCGAGAGAGCATGCGACATGGAAAAGATGTCTTATGGCGTCTAAACCATTGTAAATGCGGGAATTCTCCGCGCTTATACTTAAGTGCTCATGTTCAATAGTTGGATAATAGACAGAGAGAAAACGGAAAACGAATTTTGTGTCTACTATTTGGGTGCTTCGAAAGAAAAACTCTACTCGATTACAAGTTGAAAGAAAAACAAACTCCTTGATCTCGAATTCTTCGAAGTGGGGTCTAAATCTAGCTGCCTGTAATTCAGGTTCTATATGGTACTTTCCAACTAGATCGAGACCTAGCTGCCGGTGGGTTAATGCTATTACGTTAAATTGATTCAAACTGAGCGCGAAAGTCCATCAGAATCGAACCAAGTATGTCATAACAATGTCAGGGGATCAAATGAATAATCTCAACTTTTCGGCTCTGAACGCGTTGGTCTGACGTTGGATTTGGAGTTCCATCCAAAGAGTCAATAACGGTCCCGATTTCGATTAAATCTGCGGTAAGTCCAGCGTTAATCAAATAAGCCTTAGTTGTTTCTGCTCGAAGCCTTGCAAAGGCTTCTCGTTCTTCAGGGCTTCCTAAATCGCAAGAATAACCAACAACCAGAATTGGCTGCCTAGTTTTTAAAATCTCCTTTATGACCTCTCGGTTCATTTTATATCGATCTCTGTCGCTTAAACGAACGCTATTAAAATGAAAATAGGTTGTATTTAGCTTGAGGGTCTGCCCAGCGGTTTGTGTTTTAGCTGACTCACTCGGAGTGCCCATTTTTACCTGTTTGTTTGAGTTCAGAAATCGCGAAGCGTCTAAGCTCCCATCACTGGCCTCATCTTGCGCGAGCAATGCCGCTTGACTCGAACGAGGTAACGTTTTAAAGCTGAACCCACCGTCCTCGTTGACTTCTTCTTGCACGATTTCCTTGCCTTCTTCATCAACTAAAGTGAAGGATGCGCCATCCAGTAGCGACATATCCTCCTCTGCTAATCGAACGAAATAATTTGATTCACGCGCGAGTTTTGAGAACACAAAGTTTCCCTCTTCATCCGTATAGACCGTATCAATGATCTTATCGTTTTCATCGTATAGATAAAGCTTAACTCCGGCTTTGGGAAGGGTTTGGTATTTAAACTGCCCCTTGAAATCTTTGAAGCTTTCTGTGATTTGAAGCTGGGTTTCGCGTTCGTTAATTTGATTTACATTAAAGAAGTAATCCGAGGAAAGTTTCGAAAAAGTATAAGTAGGCGAGCCTGGGGCGTTCTTGGCTGTAACAACCTTACCTTCTTTACTAACAAAATACATTTCTGTTTCTTTTAAGTATACCTCATCAGCCCCAACAAGCTCTATGCGATAAGACCGATCTGGCTCGAGCATTGAGAACACAAAATGACCATTTGCATCGGTTGTGGCCGTTTCTATGACCATGTCGTTTTCATCAATTAATCTTAAAATTGTGCCTTCAGCCGGCAGCGATTTGTATTTGAATAGACCCACAGAAAATACGTTACGCTGGAGCGACATTCCCGCATCTTCTTCCTCGAATTTTCTTAATGAATTGGCCAATTGACTGCTAAGTGCGCGATAAGTAAATCCACCACCATTGGTTTCCGACTCTAATGCGCCAACTACATTGCCTTGGGCGTCAAGCATGTAAACGAAGCCATCTGAATTAAATTCGCTGTCTTCTTCCTCTGAAACGCGAATTTGAAAATTACCATCGGGTCGAAGTTTTTTGAATTTGAATTCTCCATTTGCGTCAGTGGTTACTTCTTCAATAATGTTGTCGTTCTCATCAAGTAAGTACAGTTTAACGCCTTCTCGAGGAAGATTTTTATATCGAAAAACGCCACCCGTTTCAACCAGGTTGTTAGCATCCATTTCCTTCATTTGCTGAAGTTGAGCCATTTCACTGGCCTTGAGATTTTGATAAGTGTATACACCAGATTCGTCTGTTTCGGCCTTTATGAGTTTGTCTCCATTGTTGTCCGTAAAGAACAGTTCTCCATTTTTCTTAATGTATTGAAGGTCTGAAATGACTTCAACAAAAAGTTCAGCAGAGTCAGGAGTGTCAGCAAACTCAAAACGTCCTTCAGCATCTGTTTGTGCATATTGAGTCGGGAAACCATCCTTATCAACGAGACCCAACATCACATCCCGAACCGGAACCCCATCTAATTCAAAAATTCCAGACATGCCTTTAACGTAAACCGGGTCTGGTAGTCGAGGGGATTTATTATTGGCTTCCTTCGATTCCGGAGTTATACGCATCTCACCATTCTTATCTATTTCAATTTCGGAAATGGGCTCTTTTTTTACGTTTAGAACGTAAGGAGTGAACAGCGCAACGTTTACGTCTTCGTGGCTTGCTATAAACTGATATTCCTGCTTTTGCCTCAGCCCAGGTATGTTTACAACATTTCCGTTCGCGGAACTGTATCTACCCATTGCGGTTCCGGCCATGTCAAAAACATCAACCTTTACTCTAGAAAGCGAGGTTTTGTGCATGCGAAATGACAATCGAACCGTGTCTGCCTCTTTGTAATAACTCTCATTTTGTGCTTGAAAAATGTTGCTCAGCGAATCAACTCGGTTGGATGAGAAGAAAAGTACATCGTTGGCTGGGTAGGCGTATGCATCAAAGCCTGTAGAATTGATAGGTGCGCCCATATTTATTGGTTTTGTCCAGTTGGTCCATGTACTGTCTTTTCTGTATGCATAAAAAATGTCACAATCGCCCAAACCACCATGTCCATTGGACGCGAAAACCAATGTTTTATTATCCGGGAACAGGTATGGTGATATTTCATAACCAGCAGAGTTAAGGCTATCGCCTAACCATTCAGGTTTTGACCATTTTCCAGCTTCTAAGATGGATATGTACAGGTCTTCCTGGCCAAGCGAATTTTTATCATCCATAGAGATAATCAGAATATCGCCCATTTCGTTTACAAATCCACTATAGAAATCACCTTTAAAATTTAGCCCTGAAATGTCTAGTTTTTCAGGATGTTCCCATATCTCTCCGTTAAATTGTGCCGAAGAAAAGCCATCTTGTAGACTCACTTTGCGGGCGTAAGTGCTCAGGAGGTAAAGAACCTCTCCATCCGCTGAAACTCCAATGACGGAGTTATTTAGCTTGTTGTTCAGGGTAGGCAGGTTGTTTTCTGAGACTGACCACGAACCGTTTTCGAACTTGCTGTACCAAACATCTTGGCCGGCTTGGGGTCCACCTATGTTGTCAACATGAAGAGATCTCGTGAAATACAATATGTCGTTTTTAGCATCATAAACTGGCGCGGTTTCTTCAAACTTCGAATTAATTGAATTAGAAAGCAGTTCAACGTCAGAAAAGCTAAAATCAACTTGCGAAAACGCAGTTGCTGAAAGGAATAGAAAGGGAAGAAGGGCTTTTTTCATTTGGGTTTAGAAAACGGCTTTTTCCTTATTAAACAAGTTTATTCCCAGCATAACCTCATGACTACCAGAATTCTGTAGCTGCAAGGAAGACAAGGTGAAATCGAAGGAGTAACCAAATCGAAGGGTATTATTTAGATAGAGTCCAACCATGCCAGATAGGGTGTTGCTGTTGCGATAAGTGAGGCCAGTCCAAAAGCGGTCTTGAATGTCAAGTCGAAGATTTAAGTCTGCAGAAAGTGGGGCTTGACTCACATATTTCACCATTGCGCTTGGCGTTAAAACCAAGTTCCGATTTAATCGAATCTTGTAACCTGCAATGAAATTATGATGCGCTTTTATTTTTTCAAACGTAACTTGATTCGAAAGCTTCAATTTGTCCTGAACCAATTGATCGGAAGAATAGCCAACGAAGTATCGATCGTGGTAAAGCCAAAAAGCCAAGTTAATGTCCATTTGACTGCTTTGGTTTCGATTCCCAAGATAATTGGCATAAGTAGGGTCCACGGCATCTTCCACAACAGCTTTGTTTGGATCAAATGTTACGGAGTTGAATGACACATTCGGTGAAAAGCTCAGTGTCAATTCCTCTGCAATGGGTAAATGGAATGCATACGAAGCCGAGATGATGTTTAAGCCATAAGGACCATAAGAATCCTGAGCAGCATAAACTCCTACAGCATGAAAAGATGTTCTGGTGATGGTGTTATACGTACTTGGTGAACTGATTCTTGATGACGAAACTTTTGGGTTGATATCAAGCCGTTTCCCAATGGGCATATTTGCGCTAACATAATAGGTGGTTGGGCTATTGGTTATGCCGGCCCATTGTTTCCGATAACTCATGTTGACCTCCAAATAGTCATGCACCCCCGAAGAAGCACTATTTAGAATGTATAGATTCTGTTGATATTGACTGAATTGATAGACCTGCTGGGCGTTCATGTTTGAAACGATCAGACTCGAACAAATCAGTAAACCGCAAATATGTCCTAGCGCTTTTCTCATTTGATAATGGTTATTGATCCCGTCAATGGTTTTACCTCACCAACGTTTAGGTTAATCACAAAGAAATATGCTCCAGATGGCAATTGTTCGCTATTATATGTTCCGTCCCACGGAATACCATATCCGTCAGATTCAAACATCTTGTTTCCCCATCGATTATAGATCGAAACATTACAGTCGGGATAGTTTGCAAGTTCCTTAATGTTCCAAACGTCATTATATCCATCTCCATCTGGCGTAAAAGCGGTGGGAATTTCAAGATCATCGTTCACTCCAACCATCATCGTGTCTGAGTTGATGCAGCCAGCGTCTGTTGTTCCAATCACAACGTAGTGAGTCGTAGAAGAAGGGGAAACTGATACGGATAGATTCGAGCCAATAGGGTTATTTTCTGAATCAAACCAAGCGAAGGATGTTGCAATGTCGCTTGTTGCGATTAACTCGACAGCAGTGGGAGGGAAGATGAATTGATCTGAATTGGCAGTAACAATTGGCAGCGGATGTACCGAAACGCTAACCGTGTCATATCCAGCTGCGCAAACACCGTTTTTCACATTCCACACAAATGTATAATCACCCAGCGCAAGACCGGAAATCAAGCTGTTTTCAGATAGACTGTCATCTATTATTGCTGTTGAATTTAAGCTCGTCCAATATCCAGCAGTGATTATAGTCGCGGTGGCATTTAAGTTGGTTGCATTTGTGTCACATAGAATTTGGTCAAGACCTGCGTCAATGACAGATGCATTGCTAAAGTTTACAATGGTGATTGAATCACGATCTACAGGACAAACGCCATTACTGATAGACCACTCAAAAACGTACGTTCCCGTATCCATTCCGCTAATAGCAGTTGTGGCCGACAGAGGATTGGCAATAATAGCCGAACCTATTATCTGGCTCCATACTCCATTTCCAACAATGGGAGCTGTTGCGGTTAAATCCGTAGTAGGATTCTCACAAAGAAGTTGATCTATTCCTGCTTCCGCAAGAGAAGGGTAATCAAATCGGAGCACCTCGAAAGAGCAAGTATCGGTGTTTCCATAAAGGTCTGTTACAGCAAAGGTGTTCACCGTAATTCCAACAGGATAAGTGAGGCCAGATTCGATACCAGCAATTTGAACTACATCGAGCCCAGCACAATTATCCTGATAAGTTACTGGATCAAAAGTGAATATGCTATCGCAAATAGACGTGTCACTGATGCAAACCAACACGGGAGTTTCTGTGTCAATTATCTCAACAATGATCGAACAGGTATCGCTGTTTCCAGATTGATCAAAGACAGCGTAGGTGAGCGTTGTAACTCCGACTGGGAAAAACATTCCGCTATCGAGTCCAGTAGTGTCGATTTGTATCAAGGTGTCGATCGAACAATTATCCCAAACTGCTGGCCAACTAAAGGAAACTATTCCACCACATTGCCCCGTGTCGTTATTCAGTATGATGCTGTCCTGGCAAGTAATTTCGGGGGCGATGGTGTCCAGTACAGTAATTTGAATCTGGATGGAGTCTACGTTAAAAAAGGAATCAACAGCCACGAACCATACTGTCCATGTGGAGTCAACATTTGCACAGGAGAAGACAGAATCAGAAAGATAAATTGAACTGAGTGTACAATTGTCGTACGAACCGGAATCAACGGTCGAGGCATCAAGTATAAATTGTCCGCTTGAATCAAGATATACGGTTGTAGAACCCGCAAAAACCGCGGGTGCTAACGTGTCCAGAATTACTACAAATGTTGAATCTTCGCTAATATTTCCGTTGACATCAGTGGCTGTAAATAGGATTGAAATAGTGTCACCGTGGCTAACGCAAGTGAAATTGCTTGAGTCAATCACTATGGATGCGATTCCACAGCTATCCCATGTGCCGTTGTCTAAATCGGAATACGTGATGGTTGCTGAACCAAACGAGTCGAGGTAAACGATGTGGGGTAATAACGCAATAGCAGGCGCAATTGTGTCAAAAACAGTTACGCTTGCGTTTGTAGAGCTTATGTTACCGTGAATATCAGCGGCAAATAATAGGATAGAATTAACGCCCATGCTGCCGCAGTCAAAACTGTATTGGTTGAGATAGAGGGTATCAACACCACATGCATCCCAAGTGCCATTGTCGATCATGGAGGCGCTGATTGAGGCGCTGCCGAATGAGTCTAAATAAACGGTGATGTTTTGACTAATCACCTGAGGAGCAATTGTGTCCAGCGTCACCATGGTAGCGGAGTCAGAAGCGACATTGCCGCTATTATCTTTTATAAAAAGCAACACAGTCACGGTGTCACCTACATTCGAGCAATCGTAGGTATTTTGACTTATCCATGACGAATCTATTCCGCAATTGTCAAGTGAATTGCTATCAACTTGCGATGGGAAAATATTAGCATCTCCGAAGGAATCAAGATAGATAACCAAGTTTTGCGCACTAACCGTTGGGGCTATTGTATCGTACAGGTCCAAATAAGCCAAACTGCTGTTGACGTTTCCACTTACATCTCGCGCAAAAAAGGTTATAACCTGAGTGTTAATGGTATCTGCGCAAGTAAAGAGTGTATCGCTAATCCAAATGCTGTCAACCGCGCAATTATCGAAGGTGCCGTTATCAACTGACGCAGCGCTAACGCTTGCCTCACCGTCCTGATTTAAGTATAGCGTTAAGTTTTGCGTGACAATTGTTGGAGCTGCAGTGTCTAAAATTGTGACTACGGCATTTGCCGAACTGGTATTACCACTCTTATCGATACCAATTAGAGTAACAATTTGTGATGTGGTGTCTGCGCAAGTAAAGTCATATTCATCAAGGTAAAGAGTGTCAATGGCACAGTTGTCATTTGACCCGTCATCGATCATATTAGGAGTGATACTAGCATCACCAGACGCATCCAAATAAATGGTAATGCTTTGGGTAAGCATATTTGGTGACGAAGTATCAGATAATGTTACCTGAGCAATTGCGCTATTTTGATTTCCGTTAACGTCAGTAACCGTCAATTGCACACTGAAAACACCCGTATCCGAACAGCTAAAAGACGAAGTATCTAAACTGAATGTGGCTATTCCGCAACTGTCCCATGAGCCATTGTCCACTTCATTTGGGCTCAAATTGTATTGACCTGAAGCGTTAAGGTAAATGGATATGTTCTGTGTAATTACCTCAGGGGCAATTGTATCCATTACTGTCACAGTTGAGGGGCTTGAGCTCGTATTGCCATATATATCAACTGCCGTTAGGATGACAGTATTCGATCCTATATCCGAACAATTAAAAGCATAAACATCAAGGTAAAGCGTGTCTACACCACAACTATCCCAAGAATTTTGATCCACATCCTGCGGAGTAATGGCGACACTTCCGAATGAGTCTAGGTAAACAACAAGATTGTTGGTGATGACCTTTGGTGCAATGGTGTCAAGCACAGTTGCATAGACCGTGTCGCTTTTTGAATTACCATTTGCATCTAGGGCGGTTAGCGTCACCGGATTATTTAAACCAATATTAGAACAATCAAATAGGGAATCATTGAGCGACATTGAAATGATGCCACATGCATCAAAAGAAGCGCTATCAATATCCGTTGATGAAATACTGATTTGGCCAATGGAGTCTAAATAAACAGTAATGTTTTGCAGGTAAAGCGTTGGAGGTGTTGTGTCAATTATCGTTACAATGGCGGATGCAGAATCTATATTTCCATATACATCCGCAGCGAATAGTGTGACGGTATTCACTCCAATATCAGAACAGTCGAAGCTGTAATTATTCAGCCAAAGGGTATCGATTCCACAGGTGTCAGAAGAGGCAGAATCAACCATGCTCGCTGATATTGTTGCATCACCATTAAAGTCAAGAGCTACAACAATGTTTTGTGTAAATACCGTTGGTGGTATATTGTCTTCAATAGTTACGAATGCTTGATTCGAATCGAGATTTCCATTCACATCTATGGCGAATAACGTAATCGTATTTACACCGATATCGGCACACGAAAAGCTGTCCTTACTGAGGTACATGGTATCTATTCCACAAGCATCTGAGCTGCCGCTATCAATGGTTGTTACGTTTATCGTCCCTATTCCTGTGGCGCCTAAATAGATGGTGGCTGACTTTGTTAATACGACAGGACGAACCGTGTCAATCACAATAATATTTACGTAAGCACTATCAGAGTTTCCAGAGGAGTCAGTGGCATGAATGGTCAGTGGCTGAGAACCGACATCGCTGCAACTAAATGTTTTGGTAATGTCTGACCCAAATAGCTTAATGGACCTCAGTTCGATATAACTACTGTTCCCATAAATACCCGAATTGTAGAGGTACAACTTAACATAGCGAGACTGAATATTGCTAAAAGAAAGCTGCAGCGGATTATATGCATATCCGCTTGAAATGCCTCCAGCACCAACGGCTGTAGAAGTTAAAAACTCACTCCAACCAGCGTCATTGGTGGAAGGAGAAATAGTGTCACTGGATGGATGTGAAAAAGCCCGGATGTGCGTTGTTTTTCCATCTGAGAACATCTGAAACACGGACATTGCCTCTATGGATTTAACCGAAGCCAGATCAACCACGAGAATTCCGTATGAAGTACCAGGTGTAGTGTTATCCCAAGTGGCGCCTGAATTCGTATTTGATTTATAGCTGCTATCTGGGCTATTAAGCGTTGACCCTTCGTCACACAAAGACCCTAAAGCATACCAATTTTCATTACAAGCGGTTCCTATTGATGAATTGTAATTAACGGCTCCTCCTCCGCTTTCAAATTTAACTATTGATGCTGCTCCGCCTGTAGTTGTCCCATTAGCTATGTTCAAGGGGCCAGAATACCCATTAGTTAAGCTGAAAGAATAATTACAGTTATCGAAGCTTGCACTGTCTAGTGTATCTATGTTTATCGTAGCCATTCCGCTGCCATCGAGGTAAATGGTTTTCGAGTTATAAAGAAAAAGAGAAGGCGTAGTTGTGTCTGTTACACTTACGGTAGCACTTGCTGAATCCACATTCCCATCGGCATCGCTAGCATAAAGGGTTACTGTGTTTGAACCAACATCCGAACATGTGAAGGAAGTGGTGCTCGCATATAAAGAATCGATCCCGCAATTGTCCGAAGATGCGCTGTCAAGGTCTGAGGCAAGTATAGAAACCGATCCGCTTGAACCAATGAATAGGTTTAGGTTTTTGGTAATAACCACAGGGGCGATGTTGTCGATTACAGTAACTATTGCTTCACCTGAATCGATGTTTCCATTGTTGTCCATTACATATAGAGTAACGGAATTAATGCCAATATCACTACAGTCAAAAGAGTCTTTGCTAATTGCCATAGCATCGATGCCACAGGCATCGGCACTTCCATTATCCACACTAGATGCTGAAATAACTGCTATTCCTGAAGCACCAAGGTTTAACGTAAGAGGTTGAGTAATGACGTTGGGCGCAACCGTATCTAGAATCGTAAGTTGAATGTTGTCCGAACCGATTAATCCCCCTGGATCAGTGGCATAGAAGGTGATGTTCTGAACTCCCGTGTCAGCGCAGTTAAAAGTTGAATCTGATAAGGTAAAAGTTAAAGAACAAGCGTCCGAACTGGCACTATCCAACGAACTTGCACTAACAATTGCATTTCCTGTAGCATCTAAGTATATCGTGGCAGACTCAAACGCATCAGCTATAGGAGCGATGGTATCTGTAAATACCTCTATCGTATCTATTTGAAAACAGCCGTATGAATCTGAGCTTGTTACTGTGTAAATGCCTGCTCCAATGGAGCTCAAAGTATTTGTTGAGTTTCCTGTTGACCAATTGTAAGTGTTTCCTGTTGTAGCCGAGTCAGGCGTCATTACGATAGAACCATTGAGGTCGCCAACACAGGTTTCATCTGTGACGCTACTCGAATAAGTTTCCCTCACAATAATTGCTGCGATACCATCCGTGCCACTGGAAACGGTAGTGTTGCCTGTGGCACAAGTGAAATTCAGCGTTCTTCCTTGAGTGAAGTAATAGATGCCTGGCGTTGTTGGCGCTGTTATACTATAGGATTCAGATCCAGAACAATTGCAATAGCCACCAGAATTTCGAAAGCAATCTTGCCAAAAACCATAAATACCGATGTAATATTGAGAAACACAACCGGGACAATATGTTCCATTTTGCGTTATCGTATAGTTAAATGCCAGAGTAATCGATTGCCCGGGTGAAACAAATGCTACATTACTTCCGGAACTGTTAATATTAACATTACTAAAAGTGACCTGCCTCGAATGTGGGCTAAAAGAAATTGGATCGTCAATGGTCGGTAAACTACAACGTTTATAGGTAATGTAGGCAATTCCATTACCCGTATTGCTGGCGCCAACAAGGGCGTAATTTACAGCGCTGGATATGATATAACTGCTTCCGCCACCGCCAGAGGCCCAAGCACCACCACCACCACCATAATAACCACCGCCACCACCACCGCCACCAGAAGGTGAGCACGCGTTGCCGCCCGAACCAAGTGATCCTGACGAAGCAGTGCAATATCCAGAATATGAACCGCCACTTCCACCAGCGGATTGTGTGCCGCCAGTAGGGTTGACTCCTGAACAACAGTTAGTGCCACCAACACCTGTGAGTCCGCCAGCATGACCTCCATTAGAGGCCGAACAACTACCGCAAGAAGCCCCACCACCACCACCAGCAACGGCAATGCGGTTGGTTAGTGAGGTTCCGTTAAGTCTTATGTCAGTGCCACCACCACCACCACCACCTGACTGATTGTTGCTATGGTTATTGCCGTATGCGCCACCATTATATCCTCCTGCGCCTCCTATCGATGAAGCGGCAGTTGATCCTTGACCGCCAACATATATATAAATCACATCACCAGGGGAAACGCTAATAGTACCAGTAGTTCTGCCACCATAGCCTCCTGTGCCACCAATGGAGCCGCAAACATATGCCCTTCCTCCTTGAGCTCCTCGGAGGTCCACCGTAATGGAATCCACACCGGCAGGCACCGTAAAGGATTGAACAGAACCAGTATAATTAAATGTGTCGGTGACGATAATCTGCCCAAAAGTCAAATTACCAACGAAAAACATGAGTATTAATGATGCTAATCGAAGTAGAAATATGGATCTAGGAAAGAACACGGTTATTCAAAATAGGGTTAGTTTGGCGCAAAGTTACGTTGAATTAACAACTTGGTTTGGTAAAGCCAGTAAAAATCCAAATTCTATTCGTAATCTCCAAAGGTTTGAGGCTAGATAGGGAACTAAACCACTGGAATTTGACACAAAAAAAGCCCGCATCGTTAGAGCGGGCTTTCTAAGGGTTTTATGATTTATTTACCTAGCTGCCACACATTTCGCAATCCTCAGGATTGTCAAGTGAACATGCAATTTCGGCCTGTCGTTGTTCTACACTCACCACTTCTTCATCGACTGATTTGGAAGAAGGTTCCTCTAACTTGGCTTTATCGACAGTGAATTTAATGGCGTCTCTCGCTGCTTTGGTTCTTAAGTAATACATCCCTGTTTTCAATCCGGCTTTCCAACCGTAGAAGTGCATTGAAGTAAGTTTTGCGAAATTGGCGCTCTCCATGAATATGTTCAACGACTGGCTTTGATCGATATAAGCTCCACGATCGGCACTCATGTCGATAATCACCTTTTGGCTAATCTCCCATGCTGTCTTGTATAATTCTTTGAGATTATCAGGAATCTCGTCTATCGACTGTACAGATCCATTTGCTCCAATGAGTTTGTTCTTTAACCCTTCATTCCATATCCCTAACTTCACTAGGTCTCGCATGAGGTGCTTGTTCACTACCGCAAACTCACCACTCAATGTTCTTCGGCTATATATATTCGAAGTGTATGGTTCGATACATTCATTGTTGCCCAAAATTTGACTAGTAGATGCAGTAGGCATTGGCGCCATTAATAAAGAGTTGCGTACGCCATGTTGTTTGATTTCGTCACGTAACACGTCCCATTCCCATCGATTGCTTGGAGAGACATTCCAAAGGTCGAATTGAAATTTGCCTTTTGAAATAGGAGATCCTTCATAGGTTTCATAAGCGCCATGCTCCATTGCTAAATCTTTGGATGCAGTTAGAGCGGCATAATAAATCGTTTCAAAAATGTCCTTATTCAACTGCTTCGCTTCGGCTGAGTCAAATGGGAATCGCATAAGGATAAATGCATCTGCAAGTCCTTGAACGCCCAAGCCAATTGGTCGATGTCTGAAGTTTGATTTTTTAGCTTCAGCTACTGGATAATAGTTGCCATCGATGATCTTGTTGAGGTTTTTGGTCGCAACGTAAGTGATGTCAAATAATTTGTTGTGATCGAACTTTCCGTTGGATACAAACTTTGGTAAGGCAAGCGAAGCCAAGTTGCATACAGCCACTTCGTCCGGAGCGGTGTATTCCATAATCTCTGTACACAAATTGGACGACTTGATGGTGCCTAAGTTTTGTTGATTTGATTTCGAGTTGGCCGCATCCTTATAAAGCATGTATGGCGTTCCTGTTTCAATTTGAGATTCAAGGATTTTAAACCACAGTTCTTGGGCCTTGATCGTTTTCTTAACCTTTCCTTCTTTTTCGTACTTCGTATAAAGCTTTTCGAATTCTTCGCCCCAGCAGTCTGATAGTCCTGGACATTCATCTGGACACATGAGCGACCAATTTCCGCCTTCTTCAACGCGCTTCATGAAAAGGTCCGGAGTCCACATCGCATAGAATAAGTCACGAGCTCGTTGTTCTTCCTTTCCATGGTTTTTCTTAAGATCAAGGAAGTCGAACACATCAGCATGCCATGGCTCGAGGTATATAGCAAACGAGCCTTTCCGTTTTCCACCACCTTGATCAACGTAACGAGCGGTGTCATTGAATACACGAAGCATCGGTACGATGCCATTGCTTGTTCCATTAGTTCCTCTAATATATGAACCTGTCGCACGAATATTATGGATAGACAAACCGATTCCACCTGCTGATTGAGAAATTTTTGCGCACTGTGTTAATGTGTCGTAAATGCCACTAATGCTATCGTCTTTTGTCGTCAATAAAAAGCAGCTTGACATTTGTGGCTTTGGCGTTCCAGCGTTAAATAACGTAGGCGTAGCGTGGGTAAACCAGCGTTCTGACATCAGATCATATGTCTCAATTGCTGCGTCAATGTCGTTTTTATGAATTCCTATAGCAACACGCATAAGCATATGCTGTGGCCGTTCGGCTACTTCGCCATCAATTTTTAAAAGATACGATCGCTCTAGGGTTTTGAAACCGAAATAATCATAGCCAAAGTCACGATCATAAATGATCGTGCTGTCTAAGTGTTCCGCGTTATCTGAAATGATTTTATAGACATCGTCCGCTAAGAGTGGCGCCTTTTTCTTTGTCTTGGGGTCGGTGTAATTGTACATCATCTCCATGGTGGCGGAGAATGACTTTTCCGTGTTCTTGTGCAAGTTGGAGACAGCAATCCTAGAGGCCAGCAGGGCATAATCAGGGTGCGTTGTCGTCATAGAAGCTGCCGTTTCAGCAGCTAAATTGTCAAGGATGGTAGTTGTTACTCCGTCATAGATTCCTTCGATCACTTTCATCGAAATTTTAACCGGGTCAACACTTGGGTGAAGACCATAGCAGAGCTTTTTGATTCGACCTGTGATCTTATCAAACTTTACTGCTTCGCTTCTACCATCTCTTTTTAATACAAACATTTTCTAATAGGTTAAGGTTATTGTGTCTTGTTATTGGGTTGGTTTAGAAATCTTCGTCTAACTTAAAAACCTGTGATTCGCTTCCTGAGGCCACGCCTGCTTTTTGATATTCTGCTACACGCTTTTCGAAAAAATTGGTTTTCCCTTGTAGGCTTATCATTTCCATAAAGTCAAATGGATTGTCTGAGTTATATAGCTTTTCGCAACCGAGCTCTGTTAAAAGTCTATCCGCCACGAATTCGATGTATTGCATCATTAGTTTGGCATTCATGCCAATTAACGAAACGGGTAAAGAATCAGAAACGAATTCCTTTTCAATTTCAACCGCATCTGCAATTATTTTGGTGACCGTTTCTTTAGGTAGTTTATTTACTACGTGGTCATTGTAAAGCAAGCAAGCGAAATCACAATGCATACCCTCATCTCTTGATATTAACTCATTGCTAAAGCTCAAGCCCGGCATTAACCCACGTTTTTTAAGCCAAAAAATGGAGCAAAATGATCCAGAAAAGAAGATTCCTTCTACAGCGGCAAAGGCGATTAATCGCTCGGCAAAGGATCCATTATCAATCCAGCTGAGTGCCCAGTCGGCCTTTTTCTTAACGCAGTCCATCGTGTCGATAGCATTAAACAGTTTGGTTTTTTCTGCGCTATCCTTGATGTAAGTGTCGATTAAAAGCGAATAGGTTTCACTGTGTATGTTTTCCATTGCGATTTGGAAACCATAGAAAAACTTCGCCTCTGTATATTGAACCTCCGCTACAAAATTTTCTGCTAGATTCTCATTCACGATGCCATCACTGGCAGCAAAAAATGCGAGAACGTGTTTCACAAAAAATCGCTCATCGTCACTTAACTTGTTTTCCCAATCATTTAAATCTGTTCCAAGATCGATTTCCTCAGCTGTCCAAAAACTTGCTTCTGCTTTTTTGTAAAACGCCCAGATGTCATCATGTTGAATTGGGAACAACACAAATCGCTTGGCATCTTCTTTTAGTATGGGTTCTTCTTGCATGAAACTGGACTTTTAAAGCGAAAAATCGCTTGGCTGGGTTTTTAAATTTTGGTCGACTCGGTAAGCTTTGTTTATCAGGTGTTTAGTTCAAAATGGAAGCGAAAACATTTCCATGTCGCCTGCTTCGGCAACGGGTTAATAAACTGAAACACAATAAGTTAAAAGCTAAATTTACTTTAGATGAAATGTGGCGTCCGAAACGCCTCTTCATTTATTGCTCCACAAAACTTGAGAAAAAAGCCTCCCAAGGCAAACCATTTTTATTGACAATCGGTTGACTTTTTGAACACTTGGGTTGAATCGAAATTGTTTAAAAAAATAATTCACGAACCTTAACCCAAGGTGAGAAGGAGTTGCAAGAATTAAGCGGTGTTAATTCCGGGAAATGACATTAAAATTATTTGGCTGTCTCATCTTTCTGATTAATCAATCTGAGTTCGGTAGCAGCAATTTCGAGTTGGTCAAACCATTTCTCCCCAAATTTTCGAATCAAAGGTTCCTCTAAAAACTTATATACTGGAACTTGGAGTTCTTTTCCCAAAGCACAAGCATCAGAACAAATGCTCCAACGATCATAATTAACTGCTTCAAATGTTGGATAACGCTTGGTACGGATGGGGTAGAGGTGACAAGATAAGGGCTTTCTGAAAGTGGTTTTGCCCGCTCTCCACGCATTCTCAATGCCGCACTTAGCCGTTCCGTCCGATTCAAATACAGTATATGCACACTCCTTACCGTCATTTAAAGGGGTAACCCAATCACCATCCTTATCCTTCATGCTTGTTCCTTGTTGTTCGATTGATTTAATTCCTTTTTCAGAAATAAATGGACGAATAGATGAAAACTCTTTCGCAAGTTCTTTTAATTCTTTTTTCTCAAGTGGGGCACCAGAATCACCTTGGACACAACAAGCGCCCTTACATGCACTGAGGTTGCAAACAAATTCCTGAGAGAAAACATCGAGAGAAATGAGTTGGTCATTAATTTGAATCATGCTTAATTGGGGATATCCTTTTGACGTTACTATAATTGGGTTAGTCGAAAAAAAATTTACGTTAATCGAAGTTGAGTTAACTGAATGTTCTTAAATTGCGCCTGTAAATCTAACTAAAACCTAACTAAATGACTAAACAATTATGCCTAGTCGGGGCACTGATGCTGCTGTTTTGCGGCTCAATGTTCTCGCAACAGAGGACCGTTACCGGAGTCGTCAAATCTGACGATGGAGAAACACTGCCCGGAGCGTCCGTAATGATTAAAGGAACACAGACAGGAACAACTACGGACATCAATGGTAATTACTCCATTGAGGTTCCAGGAAATGAAGCCGTCCTTGTTTTCTCCTTCGTGGGAATGTCTGATGTCGAGAGACCAGTCGGTGCTAATTCCACACTAGATGTCGGAATGGAATTCGGCAAAGTCATGGATGAAGTAGTGGTTACCGCCCTAGGTATTTCGAGAGAAAAGAAATCGCTCGGTTATTCCACTCAAACTGTCAGTGGAGACGATGTCTCCAAAGTAAAGGACGTTAACTTTATGAGTTCTTTGTCTGGTCAAGTAGCCGGAGCTCAAATTAAGAATAGCGGTACAATGGGCGGCTCAGCGAATGTTATTATTCGAGGATATAAGTCTATAGCTGGAAATAATCAGCCACTATATGTTATAGATGGAATTCCTATTAGTAACGCGATTTCAAACTCATCTAACCAAAGAACAGGTCGCGGTGGATTTGACTATGGAAATGCCGCAATGGACATCAATCCAGAAGATATTGAATCCATTTCGGTATTAAAAGGTGCGGCTGCAACGGCTCTTTATGGTGCTAGAGCTGCGAATGGAGTTGTTCTTGTAGTAACAAAAAAAGGTTCGAAAAAGAAGAAGGGCGCGGGGGTAACTATTTCCTCGGGTGTTATTGTTGGTAAAATCAACAAGAATACGATGCCAACATATCAAAAAGAGTACGGACCAGGTTACGGCCAGTATTATGGACCAGATACTGTTTTTTCGGGAGAAATTTACAACGGATATGTTGAAGAGGTTGATGTTGATGGCGATGGCGTAGTTGACGGATTGAGTTCTCCACTTGGTGAAGATGCGTCCTATGGACTTGCCTTTGATGAGGCAGACAAGTTACTTTCTTGGGAGTCTATATATCCAGAATTAACAGACACATATTTAAAGCCGCAACCTTACGAAGCTACCGACAATGATGCGACTACTTTTTATGAGACATCGGTGATGGTAAATAATAGTGTTTCGGTTGAAGGTGGAGATGATAAAGGAAATTACAGATTGGGCTTTACGGACATGCGTCAAAAAGGTGTTCTACCTAATAGCCATTTAAAAAGAAACAATGCCTCTGTTAATATAGGGTATAAGTTAACGGATAAACTTTCGGTTGCTTCATCTGCAAGTTTAATACAGACTTTGGGAGAAGGTAGATACGGAACGGGTTACGATTCAAGAAATCCAAATCAATCTTTCCGCCAATGGTATCAAGTTAACACCGATATGCAAGCACAAAAGGATGCTTACGAGAGCACGGGTAAGAACTTAACTTGGAATCCATACGGCTTCACATTCCCTGAAGGAACTCGGGAGCAACCACACTATTTTGATAACCCATATTTCATGCGAAATGAAAGTTATCAAAACGATATACGTAATCGACTCATCGGAAGCATGGCGGCTACTTATCAAGTTACGGATTGGTTGAACGTGATGGCAAGAGTAACGAACGATAGCTATGACGAGACGCGTGAAGAGCGTATTGCCGTTGGTTCGGTGGATGTACCTATGTATTATAAGTATACAAGGAGCTACTACGAAAGAAACTACGATTTGATTTTATCAATGAATAAGAGCTTTGGTACCGATAATGAGTGGAACTTTGACGCTAACTTGGGTTCGAACTTCAGAAGACAACACAGCGAAGAGACGGAAGCCCAAACCAACGGAGGTTTAATCGTTCCTGGTCAGTATTCGTTGTCTAATGGAGTCAATGGAATTATAGCACCAACGTTCTTGCCGTCAACTAATGACTACAAGATTCTGACTCAACCATACGAAGCCGAATGGAACAGAGCCGTTGACGGCTATTTTGGTCGTGCGAGCATGGGATACAAGAGATTCGTATACTTAGATCTATCTGGTCGTTATGATATTAGCTCCACGTTGCCTGCTGGCGCAAATGCCGTTTTCTATCCAGCAGCATCTGTAAGCTTTGTTTATTCAGAGTTGTTTGATGCCAGCTTCATGGATTTTGGAAAAATTCGTGTGAATTATGCAGCTGTTGGTAATGACGCACCAGTTCAGAGTATTCGATCGGTGTATAACTTGAACACATCGTTTGCGGGAACGGCTCTTGCCAGTGCTCAAAACACAAATCCAAACGCGAACCTTGTGCCTGAGTTAACCAAAACGTTTGAGTTAGGATTTGAAAATAAATTCATAAAAGACAGAGTAGGATTTGATTTGACGCTGTATAAGACAAACACGCTTAATCAAATTATTGCAGCTCGGGTTTCTAGCTCTACAGGAACAATCTATCAGTACGTTAATGCTGGAAATATTCAGAACCAAGGAATTGAGTTGTCTCTTTACGCATCTGTCCTGAAATCAAATGATTTCGAATGGATGACAAGAGTGAACTGGGCGCTTAACCGAAATGAAGTTATTGAGCTTGATGGGGATTTAACTACCTATCAATTGGCATCGGTTCAAGGTGGAATCACGATTGAGGCCGAAGTGGGTCAACCATACGGTGTAATCAAAGGAACCAACTATGTATATTATAATGGTGATGAAGACAAGCCAATTGTGTATGATCATCCTGCTGGAGGCGTTCGATATGCCAAGACAAGCACAACTGAGCAAATTGGAAACATGTTGCCAGATTGGACAGGCGGCTGGACAAATACATTTTCTTACAAGAATGTAAGTTTATCTGCGTTGATCGATGTTCAAAAAGGAGGTCAATTCTTCTCGCTTGACACATGGTATGGATACGGAACAGGTATTTATGACTTCACTTCAGGAACAAACGACAAGGGTAACCCGGTTCGTGATAATCCTGAAGATGGTGGAGGATTGCCATTAGGAGGGGTTGTTGCAGCTACAGATGCAAATGGTGATTATATCTATGATGAGGAAACCGGTAACCTTACTTCTGACGGAACGGCCAACACAGAATATGGATACTATGGTAACTACTCAAATGCTTCAGGTTGGGCAACTGCACCAAATGCAATGCACGTTTATGATGCTACTTACGTTAAGCTTCGTCAAATGTCACTTACCTATTCACTTCCTAAGTCTATCATTGAGAAATGGCCTATTCAAGGGCTAGATCTTTCAATAATTGGTAGAAACTTAGCTATCCTATACAAGAACAGTCCATACACGGATCCAGAAGCTGGATTAAGTGCGGGAAATGTTCAAGGATACCAGTCAGGAGCTTATCCTGCAGTTCGTGAAGTAGGATTCAATGTAACACTCAAATTCTAATCGAAGAAAAAATGAAGAATAAATTAATATATACAGCACTGATTGCCTTCGTCTTCGCGAGTTGTACAAAGGATATCACAGATTTAAACACAAACACTAAGGCTCCAGAAAATGTGCCAGCGGCAATGCTTTTTGCCAATGCACAAAAAGACCTAGTCTATTATATGGCCAGCCCGAATGTTAACACCAATACGTTAAGGCTCTGGTCTCAGCATTGGACTCAAACCACGTATATCGATGAATCAAACTATGAATTAACCGAGCGAAATATAAATGGTCGGGTTTTCAATAGTTTATACGCAGATGTGCTGCGCGATTTAAGCGATGCAAGAGCCATCATAGCTGAAGATGAAGTCATTTCAGCGGCTGATGCAAAAGTGCAAACAGCAATGATATCTCTCATCGAGATTTATACTTATCATGTTTTGGTCGATATCTTCAATGATGTTCCATATACTGAAGCGGTAATGCTTCTTGAGGAATTGACACCTGGGTTCGACAATGGGGCCGACATCTATGCCGACCTACAGACTCGACTTACAGCAGCAATTGCGGATTTGAATGCTGGAGGAAGCTCTGGTGAACTTGGGGCTTCAGATTTAATTTACGGAGGCGATGTTTCACTTTGGACTGAATTTGCTCAATCTATGCGCTTGAAATTGGCCCTTAGAACAGCTGATGTAAATACTGGCTCGCAAGCAATTGCGGAGGCAGCAGCAAGTGGAGCGTTGTCATCAAGTGGATCAAATGCAACCTTATATTTTGAGAGCGCTCCGCCTAATACCAATCCATTATGGGAGGATTTAGTGCAAAGTGGTAGAACTGACTTTATCGCTTCTCAGACATTAAGCAACGTCATGAATACGACTAAAGACCCGCGAAGAGGGATATACTTTAGAGCGCTTGATTCTCTTGGCAATGTGGTAGGTAATCCTCATGGTTCTGGTGGTGCTTACAATAACTTCTCACAACCAGGAGATATTTTGGAAGACCCAAGTTTTCCGGCTTCTTTGATCACGTATGATGAAGTTATGTTCCTCAAAGCCGAGGCGGCAGCAAGGGGCTGGGCGGTAGGCGGAACTGTTCAGAGCAACTATGACGATGCAATTGCAGAATCCATGTCACTTTGGGGAGCTGACCTAGATACATTCTTGGCCGATCCAAATGTGAATTATGATGTGCAAATTGCTGCTGGAAAAACATGGAAAGAGATCATTGCAACTCAGAAGTGGGTGGCGATGTACGATCGTGGATTCGAAGCGTGGTCAACATGGAGATTATATGACGCACCACAGATGGAGGAGGCGGCTGAGGCAGGAACAGTTCCTCCAACGCGATACAACTACAGTGTGGATGAATATTCTGTAAACGGAACTGCAGCTAGCGCAGCTAATGGCGGTAGCGATAAGGTTACAGACAAGGTTTTTTGGGATGTAAATTAGCAGTAATAGTACTTTTTTATTGATTGAGAGCCTCGGAGAATTTCTCCGGGGCTTTTTTCTTTTAGCTCTATTCGTCTGAATACCTTTGCCGCCATGAACCAAGAGGATAAATTTAAGAACGTAATTAGCCATGCAAAAGAGTATGGCTTTGTATTCCAATCAAGCGAGATATACGATGGCCTTAGCGCTGTGTATGATTATGGCCAACTTGGGTCAGAATTGAAAAACAACATCAAACAATATTGGTGGAAGAGCATGGTGCAAATGCACGAGAATATTGTAGGCATTGATGCCGCCATATTTATGCATCCAACAACATGGAAAGCCTCTGGCCATGTTGATGCTTTTAGCGATCCATTAATTGATAACAAGGACAGTAAAAAGCGTTATCGAGCTGACGTGCTCATTGAAGATCACATTGCCAAAATAGAAGCGAAAGTCGCGAAAGAGGTAAATAAGGCTGCAGGTCGTTTTGGTGAAAGCTTTGACGAGGCGATGTTTAAACAAACTAATCCAAGAGTTTCCGCTTACATAGAAAAAATTCAAGGAATAGAAGCCCGTATGAAAAGCTGCCTAGAGGCGGATGATTTGGTTGGCATTAAACAACTCATTGAAGATGAAGAAATAGTCGACCCGGTAGGCGGCTCTCGAAACTGGACCGATGTAAGGCAGTTTAATTTAATGTTTAGCACCGAAATGGGGTCGGTAGCCGAAGGAGCGAACAAGGTGTATCTCAGGCCAGAAACAGCACAAGGAATTTTCGTGAATTATTTAAGTGTTCAGAAATCTGGACGCATGAAAATTCCTTTTGGAATAGCGCAAATTGGAAAGGCGTTCAGAAATGAGATAGTCGCACGACAGTTCATTTTTAGAATGCGAGAATTTGAGCAAATGGAGATGCAGTTTTTTGTGAAACCAGGAACTGAAATGGAGTGGTACGAAAGCTGGAAAAAGGAGCGTATGGCTTGGCATTTGTCCTTGGGGATTCCAGCTTCTGAATACCGATTCCACGACCATATTAAACTCGCACATTACGCTAACGCAGCGGCAGACATTGAGTTTAATTTTCCTTTTGGTTTCAAGGAACTTGAAGGAATTCATTCGCGGACAGATTTTGATCTAAAACAGCATGAGGCCCATAGCGGAAAGAAATTGCAGTATTTCGATCCAGAATCCAACGAAAGCTATGTGCCATATGTAGTCGAAACGAGTATTGGATTAGACCGAATGTTTCTAGCTACGATTTGTCATGCGCTTCAGGAAGAAAAACTCGAAGATGGCTCAGAAAGAACTGTGCTTAAATTGCCCGCGATACTTGCACCCTATAAAATAGCCGTGTTGCCCTTGCTCAAAAGGGATGGACTTCCAGAAAAGGCCAGAGAAATTCTTGGGGATTTGATGCAAGACTTTATGTGTCAATATGATGAGAAGGACGCAATAGGCCGCAGATATAGAAGGCAAGATGCAATTGGTACTCCGTACGCCATTACGGTTGATCATCAAACCTTAGAGGATAATACGGTAACCATTCGAGATCGAGACGACCTGAAACAGGAGCGCATTAGCATTGACGAAATTCGAAGAATCGTTCAGAGCCGATTAAAAGTCAACCAATAGCACTTTCGGTTTGATTTTTGCTTAAAATGGTGCTTTTGATTTATGAAGAAGCTGTTCACCCTTTCCTTTGTCTTGACCTTCTTTTTTTCGCAGTCGCAAGTAGTGGTGGTTCGTGATGCAACCTCGGGAAAACCGCTCGAGTTTGTCGCAATTGCAAGTCAGAATCCGGATGCCTTTGCGCTAACAAACCATATGGGCCAGGCCATCATGGCTGCCTTTAAGGACAGTGAAAATATCCAGTTTCAGCTGGTTAGTTATGAGCCTTGTAACATCGCCTATTCGACCTTGTTTGACAGTTTAGAAAACGCAGAAGTCTTACTTAATCGAAACCCCTTCGATCTTGGAGGAATAACCATAAGCGCGACAAAGTGGAAGCAAGAGAAAACGGATATTCCGCTTAAAATCCGAACCATATCGGCAGATGAAATTCGGCTCGAAAACCCCCAAACTGCCGCAGATCTTATCAGCGGGTCTGGTGAAGTTTATGTGCAAAAGAGTCAATTAGGCGGGGGAAGTCCTATGATTCGCGGATTTGCCACTAACAGAGTTATGCTGTCGGTTGACGGTGTTCGCATGAACAATGCCATTTTTAGAAGTGGCAACATTCAAAACGTAATTTCCATTGATCCATTAGCAATCGAAAACACAGAAGTCATTTTTGGACCCGGATCGGTAATCTACGGAAGCGATGCCATAGGGGGCGTGATGAGTTTTTACACACTAGAACCGAAACTTGCTCAAGGCGAGGAGCCGATCGCATCAGGATCAGCGTTTGTGCGTGGATCAACGGCAAATAACGAAAGAACGGGACACTTAGATTTTAATATTGGATTAAAGAAATGGGCCTTTGTTTCCAGCGCCTCTCTTTCGGATTTTCAAGATCTTAGAATGGGTTCAAATGGCCCGAAAGATTATTTAAGACCTGAATATGTTTCTCAAATAAACGGGGTAGATACGATAGTAAAAAATCCCGATTCGCGGATTCAAGTTCCGACCGCGTTTAGTCAGGTCCATTTGATGCAAAAAATTCGGTTTAAGCCAAGCAAATATTGGAACATGGAATATGGAGGACACTATTCGACTACGTCAGACTATTCCCGTTATGATAGACTAATCAGATACAAGGGCTCGCAATTGCGATCTGCGGAATGGAATTATGGGCCTCAAGAGTGGATGATGCATGCTGTAAGTGCTGAAAACACTCAGAAAAACAAGCTTTACGATAAGATGAGTATTACGGCAGCATACCAGACTTTTAAAGAAAGCCGCCACGACAGGGATTTTAAGAAACCGATCCGCTACAATCGAACAGAGCGGGTTTATGCCTATTCGTTAAATGCAGATTTCGAGCAAGATATAGGCGAACGACATGAGGTTTTTTATGGTGCGGAGGCCATCATGAATTGGGTGGACTCAAAAGCCACCGATAAAAACATCGAGACGGGATCAATCGATTTGGCACAGTCGCGCTACCCGGATGGTTCAAATTGGATGTCGGCATCTACGTACGCTTCAGATCGCTTTCGGCTAAATGATAAGGTTACCCTTTTGGGCGGATTGCGCTATAACATCGTTCAGGTTAAAGCACAGATTGATACGACCTTTTTTGATTTTCCTAGCCAATCGGTTGACCTATTTATGGACGCCCTCACAGGGAGTGGAGGAATAGCTTACAAACCTTCATCAAAATGGCAGTTAAATGCCAATTTCTCTACTGGATTTAGAGCTCCGAACATTGATGATGTGGGTAAAATATTCGATTCGGAACCGGGTTCAGTAGTGGTGCCAAACGCCAACTTAGTGCCCGAATACGCCTATAATGGCGAGCTTGGAATGGTCAAAATTGTTAAGCAGTTTTTGAAGGTTGATGGCGTTCTGTACTACACCTATCTAAATAACGCTTTAGTTAGAAGAGATTATCAATTGGCAGGAAAGGACAGTGTCATGTTCGAAGGTGAAATGAGTAGAGTTCAGGCCATTCAGAACGCGGCTAAAGCAACGGTTTATGGTGTTCAGCTTGGATTTGAATTAAAGCTAGGCAGAGCAATAAGTGTTTCTTCAAGATTCAACTACCAAAAAGGGGAAGAAGAGCTGGATGATGGCTCCGTTGCTCCGCTTCGTCATGCACCTCCCATATTTGGAGTTGTTCGAGTAATGTATAAACGAAAGCGCTTGGTTTCGGAGCTTTATGTTGACTATAACGGTGAGGTAAGCAATAGAAACTTGGCCCCAAGTGAGCAAGAGAAGGATTATATATATGCGCTAAATGCAAACGGGAAGCCTTATGCCCCAGCTTGGTATACCGTAAATCTCAAAGCATCGTATAAACTGACCAATTCCTTTCTGGCAACTGGTGGTCTTGAGAATTTGTTAGATGTGCGTTATCGCCCATATTCCTCTGGAATTTCTGCACCAGGAAGAAACTTTATTTTAAGCCTTAGATATAGTTTCTAAAGTCGCTCAAGATTTTGTTTGGTTAACTCAGACTGGGGTTGATCTCCAGTATTGACCGTGGATGCGGGCTCAAATAGCAGTACTAAAACTTCCTCCTGAGCTACCGGCCGGTGTTCGATTCCTTTCGGAATGGTGAGCATTTCGCCTGCATTTAAAACGATTGTTCCATCGCGAAACTGTATTTCAAGCTTTCCTGAAATCACATAAAAAAGTTCGTCCTCTAGTTCATGAGCATGCCAAACAAAGTCTCCCTTCAACTTGGCGGCCTTAACGACTTGTCCATTGAGTTCAGTTAAAATGCGTGGATTCCAATGATCGGAGAAAAGTTGAAATTTTTCTTGGACATTGATTTTTTTAGGTACCATATTAAACGCCAAATTGCTGTAAGTGATGATCCAAATGCTTGAACATAGCCCAACTCCATTCTTCTGAAGAGAGTTTTCCAAGCCAAACGTGTTGCCGACTTGACGCAACTTCTGGCCCTTCGTTAGAATAGGCGCTTAAATTGGAAATCAGCCGTGCTTTTTCGATTTCAAACCCCTCGGTGGAGGCAATTCTAAAATATGGTGCTGTGGGCGAGTTTCGTTTGTAAGGCTTAGGGCCGATGATAACCCCTTTCATCATAGGAGATAAAAGGAAGCGCATGATCGGGTTTACTTTGGCTTGTCGTTTACCATTGTTGTATTCAAAGACCAAACTTGAATGTGCTAGCATCTCCGCAACAGTCATTTTACCCCAAAGTGGTTTAGAATCGGGAGTTAATTGCTGAATACGTTGAATAAGCGCTTCAAGTTTTTTTGGATCGTAAATGTTTTCCATGTCGGTTCAATCACGTTTTTAGGATCATGCAAGACCCGCTTTTGTCCGGCATAGGTATAGGAATGAGGCTCTGCGTCAAACAATACTCTTCAACGGCCTTTCGTACGCCAGGCCACGCATTGTAATCGTGGATAACGATGATGCCACCGTGTGAAAGCTTTGGAAAAAAGTAGGATAACCCTGCCAAGGTTGGTTGATAGAGGTCAACATCAATATGAACAAAAGCGAATTCGGATGGAATTTCAGCATCCTGAATGGATGACGGAAAATAGCCTGGAATGAATTGAATGTTGTCGTTGAGCGGTTGTATGAGCTTTCGCACGCTATCCACAGCTGTATTTGAGAAGTGTTCCTCGGTGGTTTTTAATCCGGTAGTTTCCAGCTCTGCCTCAACATCTCGTTTGTCGAAACCCTGAAACGTATCAAATAAAAGGAGTTTCCGTTCGGGGAAGTAGTAATGTAAAAGTCGGGCCGTTTGACCTTGAAACACCCCCAATTCTGCAATTGCACCAGAAATATTGCGTTCCGCAACACTCCGGCATAAAAGCGTAAGCATGTCACGCCTAACGCTATCATGAAGAGGGAGATTAACCTCTCTTCGATTTATACTGTCGTTGTGAATGGTAAACCCGCCTGTGTGGTTGTTAAAATCTGGGTCGAACCACAAGGATTTGGGGTCTATATCCATTCGGCCTTGAATGAAAAAAGAAGAGGCGCCAAAAAGATCTGAGATCTTTTTAAGCGCCTTTATTTTGAGTTGCTTTATTTTTTGTTTCACTGAAAATGGCTAGGATAAAATCCTAGTTGTCAATTCCTATTCGGCCAGAATAATGTCTTCTACCATGGAAACGACAATGCCCTCTTTTTCCTCATTATCGACTTTATTCTTGTTGCCTTTCTTGACTGTGATGTACATTCTTCGAGCACGAGACGGGTCGGCATACAATTTAGACTCCATATCGGCCGCGTTGATGGCCGTGCTGTGTGACCAGTTGCTTCCGTCAAAAATTTGAACACCATCGTTCAGCTCAAGCGAAAGGCTTGTGCCGATGCCAGTAATGCTAACGTTATTCCACTTTTTGATGCCAGTACTTGCAACGTTTGGCGTTCCATAATCAGCGGTAAACTGCTCAATCAGTTTGTCGCAATAATTCCCTTCAATATAGAATGTTCGCAACGTGGCTCCATTTTGAGCTTCAGTTTCAACGAAAACATAAATCGGGTCCTGAGATAAAGAAACTAGGGAAGAAAGTGCTATTAAGCTTGTTAAGATCAGATTTTTCATTGCCGTTTGGATTGAATTCAAAATTATAACTCTTTTGTTAAGAACGAGTATTTCGTTATCAGGACGTTAGGTTGGTAAAAAGGATGCCATGCAGAATGTAGTTTAAACTAATCAATTTAGAACTGCAAAGAGTCACAATGATAAGACTGTTCTGCGGACTGCTAGCGATTATTGAACATATTCATCGTCCGAGCTAAGCCAATTGCTGAGAATGTCAGCACAGCCTCTTGCACCAGCTTTAAACGCTCTGTTATTGCCGCAGATTCTTCTTCGTTCCATTCAGAAAGTACATAGCGAACTTGTTGTCCCGATGAAAAGTCTGATCCAACACCAAACCGCAACCTCGGATAGTCTTGAGTTCCTATAAGTTCTTGAATATTTTTCAGCCCATTATGACCGCCAGCACTGCCTTTTGCTCTGATGCGAATTTTTCCGAACGGAAGCGCTAGGTCATCGGTAATGACAAGAATTCGATCAATGGGAATTTTTTCCTCCTGCATCCAATAATTGACCGCCTTTCCACTCAAATTCATGAAGGTCATGGGTTTGATTAGAATTAACGTTCGCCCTTTGTGCTTGATTTCACATTTGTCGGAATACCTGCCTGGGCTAAAAACAACATTGGACGCACTTGCAAGTGCGTCCAATGCTTTAAAACCTATGTTGTGCCGGGTATCTGCGTATTCCGCGCCAGGATTACCAAGTCCAACAATTAAATACTTCATGGCTATGTTGCCTATTCTTCAGATGCTCCTTCAGCTCCTTCTGCAGCTTCAGCTCCTTCTTCGCCTTCTTCCTCACCTTCTTCTGTAGTTACAGCTTTACGAGAAGTTTTAATGGCTACAATTACTCGATTTGATGATTCCATCACTTCCAAGTTTGCGATGTCGAGTTCTCCCACTTTCTTAGAAGTACCAATTTTCATCTTGGAGATTTCTACTTCTATCGTGTCTGGAATATTTTCGATAAGGCCTCTTACCAGTAGTTTCTTTGCGTTATGTCTTAAAACACCTCCGTTTTTCACGCCAATTGCAGTTCCTTCCAGTTGAACTGGAATACGCATCGTAACAAGCTTTCCTGCTATAACTTCGATGAAGTCTAAGTGGATGAGCTTATCGCTTACCGGGTGATACTCTGGGTTTCTCATTACAGCATTAAGCTCCTTACCGTCTAGGTTCAATTTTACTTGATAAACGTTTGGAGTGTAAATGAGTTTGTTGAGTTCGCGTTCGTCTGCATGGAAGTGTAAATTCTCTTTACCTCCATAAACAACACACGGAACTTGACCTTCTCTACGCAGATGTTTGGCTGTTTTTGTGCCTAATGTCTCACGTAGATGTCCATTGATTTCGATCGTTTTCATTTCGATTCGTGATTAATTAAATAATGAATTGCGAGCTTATTGATTCGTAACTAACAATACTTCGCATGGTGCTCGCAAAAATATCTGCCACGCTAAGTACTTTTATTTTTGGTGACTCATACCTCAACGGAATGGTGTCTGTGACTACCAATTCAGTCAATACCGAGTCATTTATTCTATCGTATGCTGGACCGCTCAAAACAGGATGCGTAATGATGGCTCGAACGGATTTAGCTCCCTGCTCCATCATCATAGTAGCGGACTTGGTTAGGGTTCCGGCTGTGTCAATGAGATCATCAACAATAACGATGTCCTTACCTTCTACATCGCCAATCACCGTCATAGATTCAATTTGATTCGCCACCTTTCGTTGCTTGTAGCAAATAGCTAAGTCGCAGTTCAAGTGTTTGGCATAAGCATTGGCGCGCTTCGTGCCTCCTGTGTCTGGCGCGGCCATTACAAGGTCAGGCAAATTCAGGCCTTGCAAATAAGGAAGAAAAATACTCGATGCAAACAAGTGATCTACGGGAACTTCAAAAAATCCTTGAATCTGATCGGCATGTAAATCCATGGTCATTATGCGCGTAACTCCAGCAGCTCCAAGCAAGTTGGCTACCAGTTTCGCGCCAATGGAAACCCTCGGTTTGTCCTTCCGATCTTGTCGAGCATATCCATAGTAAGGCATGACAGCGATGATGTGTCTAGCTGAAGCGCGTTTCGCAGCATCCACCATTTGCAATAGCTCCATTAAGTTGTCGCCAGGAGGATTGGTGCTTTGGATGATAAAAACATCGGCACCGCGCACCGTCTCTTCAAACGAAGGCTGAAATTCGCCATCGCTAAACCGCAGTATGTTTACGTTGGCCAAATTGATGCCGTAGCTCTGGGCGATTTTCTCTCCCAAAACCATAGTGGCTGTACCGGCACAAATTTTTACTTCTTTGGACATAGCGCTTCCTTAAAAAGGGGTGCAAATGTAAGTAAATGAGTAGCTTGTCAAAAGGGATATTGTAGTTTATTCGAAGGGAATGTTAGGTGCCCTGAGAGTTGCGATCTATACGTCTGTAGAGTCTTGAGGGCAGTGCTTTGCGAGCACTCTTCGGACATTGGTCCTGATAATAATGAGGATTGCGCTCTCCCCCTTAAACGCTAGGACATAAAAAAAGGCTTACCGATAGGCAAGCCTTAATTTTTAAATGTACCCAGGACCGGTCCCGATAGCTATCGGGACGAACCGGTACTAGTTTCTCAGAAGTAGGATATTTTCATTAATTGTGGAATTTGTATCACCTTATTTCAAGACGGAACAAATAACAAAAAAGACCCACTTTTCAGTGAGTCTTTTTTCAAATTTACCCAGGACCGGGTTTACCGCTTGTTTTTTTCTACGGCCTTACATCCCTTGAAAAAATACAGCGGCATAAACCTCTCCCCTTGATTTGTTTGTCCCAAACAAAAAAAGGCCAGCCTCACGGCTAGCCTTTCTGTGCACTCGTTGCACTCGTACCCAGGACCGGGGTCGAACCGGTACTTCCGAAGAAACTGGTGTTTGAGACCAGCGCGTCTACCAATTCCGCCACCTGGGCGTTCATTTCAATTGCCCAGTGGTGGAGTTTATCCCGACTATTAGTTGGGACCACCTGGGCAGGTGAATTGAGTGCGCGAAAATAATTGAAAGTTTCATTAATCGAAGTCATTAATTAATGCTGTCCAAATGCTTTGTTTTCCATTTTCATAGTGTGTCCAAATGGGCCGCACAACTCCGTTCACTACGGAAATGTTATTGTAGTCGCCAAAGAATCCAAAGCCCGGAGCTGTAAATGGCTTTTGACTTATGCGCTCGTTTTGGAAGCTATTGCCGCCATCTCGGCTTACAGCCAAATAAACATCGGTTTGATTATCGCTGTAATTCCTTCTGTCGTAAAAGATGGTGTATATATACCCGGTGCTTTGATCAAGATCCATCCAAGTGAAGAATTGATGCTTGCCTGACGCATCGTCATTTACTCGAGTCGGTAAAGACCAGCTCACGCCTTTGTCGGTAGATTTAATCATCCAAATGTCTGTGTCGTCCGTTCCATTGCGTTGATCGGCCCAATTGATGTAGAGCGTCCCGCGATTTGACCCGTTCGAGCGGTCGCATTTTATGATGGGCATACCGTTCGCTCTGCCTAGCCCGGGAATGTTAAAGTCCCAATCGGCCAAGGATTCAACGGCAACAATTTCATCAGAATATCCGGTTATTTGGCCACTGGCTCGATCTGTATATCCGATAACCACGCGGATTTTCCCATTCATGCTCCAAGCCGTATAAATGTTTCCCTCATTGTCCACATCTGATGTTGCGCCTTCGGCCGTTCGACTGTCGTCAATACAATTTCCAGGAACAGTTGATAAGGTCGCTGCTTCACTCCATTGCTTGCCCGTTTTGCTCGTAGAAAGGAGAATGTTTGATTCGCAGCTAGGGCTGGCATCGTTGTATGTGTCAAATTGCGTCCAGGTTGCAATCAGCCTGTCGTTGATTGGATCATAGCAAACCCATTCTTTGTCTTGATCCTTCGGGTGGTTGAATCCAATGGAGCTTCCTCTCGACCAGCGCTTGCCGTTTGAAGTGGAATATTGGCAAACGATACGATCGAGCAGTTTTGGACTCGCCCATCCGCGACCACTTGGGTCGCTCAAATGGAAATAATAAAACTTGCCGCTATTGTCGGACAATAGACATGGGTCGCCATAAACGCCATGCCTCGATTTCATTTTGTCCGCTTTCCAAGTTTTTCCCGAATCAGACGAAATGAAGACATATTTCAAGACGGCACCACCGACCATATAGGCCGGGTCGCTTTTACTGATAGCAATGCTTGGCTCGCAAGGCGCATATCCCAACGCGGACTGCTCGTAAATCAATACGTTTTTATAGCTGCTTTGACTAAACCCGGTATGCGCCAAATTTGACAGCAAGAGAAACACAAGAAATGCTCGATTCATTCGGTAAAAATGGCAATAAAAAAGCCGCGACACATGTCGCGGCTTTCTCTAAAAGTGGAGGTTGATTAATGTGATTTAATCAAGCTATAAGAAAAACTTTGCTGGGCTTTGGAATCGCTCAAACGAACGATGTAGTTTCCTGCAGCGCGGTTTTCAAAGTTTATGGTCAGTCTGTTGTCCACAGCGCTGCTTCCATTTGCTTTCCACACCAATTGACCTGCCATGTCATACAATGCTATTTGATCAAATCGAGTCAGTTGATCCGATTCAACGATAACAAAGTCCGTGGCTGGGTTTGGGTAAAGCTTCAACGATAAATCGCTGGGAAGCTCATCGATGGCTGTGATGGTAATGAAGCTTTGGTGAAAGCCTTGGGTAAGAATACCCCCGGCCGTCTCTCCAGTTTCAATCACCATTTCACCGATGGTGTAGGCGATGGTTCCTCCCGAGCTTTCGGACACGGTTCCAGCGCTGCCTATCACTTCCAATTGTTGCGCATTCGTGTTGAATGCGACCACAGTGAGTAGCGATAGTGTAACGATAAAATATTTATGATTAATCTTCATAGTCTTCTAAATTATTCAGCTTCAAGCTGCTCAATGCGTGTTTCAAGCGCTTCGATGAGAGCTTGCTGCTCTTGAATACCTTTAATTAGCACTGGAATTAAAGCGGTGTAATTGACGGCTTTGAAGTCGACCTCGTCACCAGCATCTACCATTGCGTCTTGAGTTAAGTTTCCTTCCTCATCATACATTGCCGGTTCTATCACAACATATTTAAAACCTGCTTCCTTAGCTTGTGTTTCTGGCATTCTAATTTTAGGATTATGCGTCTCCTTGATCAAATTTGGAAAAACCGCCTCTAATTCTTGGGCCACTAGGCCGAGTTGCTCTTCTTCGGGCAACCCCATGGTTGGATAAGACTCCAAATCGAAGTCATAAACACGCGGCTTTAGTTGCATTAAATCTCCAATTGCCCCTTCATAATCTCGAATGTTCTTTTTCAATTTTCTGTCAGAACTTGTGAACCCTCCAGAAGAATAAGTAACTCCATTTGAATAGGTTGCATAATTTCCGGAATAACCCCCTCCAGCGTAATTGTAAGAACCATAGGCGTAATCATAATACGAAGCACCAGCATACGCATAGTTGTATGAACCATAGGCTGTGCCGTAATATGAGCCGCCTTTATAACCGTAATTGTACGACCCGTATGCCGAGTACCCACTAGACGGATCATAAGAGTATCCGTAATTGTACGAACCGTAGCCGTTTCCATAACTTCGTCCTTGATTGTACGACCCATACGAAGTACCCGTACTGCCATTGTAGGCATCACTGTACGACCCATATTGGGCATATCCATTAGAGGCATCGGTTTCATTATATGACCCAAATCCATAATAATCGGGATAATAAGCTTGATTATAGCTGCCATACCCATAAGAACCATAGTAAGTTCGATTGTATGAGCCATAAGCATTGCCGCTTGGATCGTACACGTAATTGTATGTACCATAGCCATAGCTTCCTGCGTATTGAACTTGATTATAGGCACCGTACCCATTGCTTCCTGGGCTATACACATTTGAATAGTTTCCATATCCGTTGTAATCGGAGTAAGAAACGTTATTGTATGTTCCGTATCCGTAATAACCATAGGAAATTTGGTTATAAATTCCATAGGCATAGCCACTAGGATCATAGATGTTGTTATAAACACCGTAATCCGTTCCTGTATTGTAATACATGTTATTTCGCACCCCATAGGAAGTGCTGTTCATGTAATATGAAAGGTTTTCCAGTCCAGTTGAACCTGAAGTTCCATCGTAGAAATAGTTTAACATGCCACGAATGGTTCCTTGATGATAATTATCCATATTGTAGATAGCCCAATCATCGCTAGAGCTATAGTCTGTTCGGATGGAAAGGCCTCCAAGGTTTTGACCTGGGCTTAAACTTAATTTATAGCTCACATTGTTTGGACCAGAAGCACCAATAGAAAGTAGTGAGTCGGCTGAGTTTGACAAGGTGTCGCCAGATCGAACCCAATCGTCATCATTGATCAAGGAAGAAAGGTCAACTATAAAGCTGTCGCCAGCTTCGTAGATCACCAAGCTGCTGTCGTTTACAAAGGCAGCACCAGTAATCAATTCGTTTGTAGAATCAACATCCATATCAGCGGCAACATGCGTAGCTAGATTTGCCGCAACTTGATCAATTGAATCTGCATTTGCGGCTATATCGGTTGCGTTTGTTGCGATGTCTGTCGCATTGGTAGCAATATCCGTTGCATTCGTTGCAATGTCCGTTGCATTGGTCGAGATATCTGTTGTGTTGGTTGCAATGTCCGTTGCGTTAGTAGCAATGTCTGTTGCATTGGTTCCTATATCTGTAGTGTTATCATCAATTTGTCCTTGGAAGGAAGCCGAGTCGGCTTGACGCGCGGCAACTTCAGCAGCCAATGCGGTAGATTGATCGTAAGCACTTAAATCAACTGAACCACCACCTATTGAAAGATCTAGCGAATTTCCAGTCAAACTGAGCGTTTGGATTTCATTTGTTGGATCGGCATCGGCATCATCAACTGCATCGTTCTCAACTGTCTTTGCGTTCATAGCATAAGGCACGGATACCAATTCAGAAGTGCTCGAAATGGTGTAGTTTGTGCCACCCTCAGGGTCAACCTCGACACTGATGAAGTGTGTGTTTGTCCCCCAATCTACTCCACCCAGGCTACCCGTTCCATTGGTTCCTTCGCCAATTTTGAAATTGAAAAGACCAAATGCGTTGGTGGTTGGCGCATGCTCTTCAGAGTATGCGGCAGTGCCTGTGGCCGAACCGATTAGTATGCTGACTTTAACCGCAATGGTTTTGTCCGCAATTAATTCACCGCCTGCATCACGCGCAACGGCTTGATAATTAAATTTCGAGGGCGATTGTGCCATCGTAGCGTATCCCAAACAGAGGATAGCTGAAAACAGGAGAATACGTCTCATAGAATAGATTGGGTTTAGTTAGAAAATAGGTTTTGCAAAACGATTAGTCGGATTGCGAGTTTAGACAAAAAAAGAGTATTGTTCAATAGCGTCCTAAATAAAAAAGAGAGAGGCTGAAGTTTTTGCCCAAAACGTATATTTTGGGTTTGCACCAAAAACAACCTCTCTCATGGGTAATATTACAATGTTTTCGCAGATCATCCAAAAGGTTGATCGATCTATTTTCAAAAAATTAGTAACCCAAAAGCAGACGGATAAGGGTTGTAAGGGTTTTGATAGCTGGACACACCTTGTCTTCATGCTTTTCTGCCATTTTGCGAAGAGCACCTCAGTTCGAGATATTTCTAATGGGCTGCGCTCCGCCACCGGTAATCTCAACCATTTGGGCATTATTAAAGCTCCATCGAAGTCGAGTATCAGTTATCAAAATAAGCGAAGGGACGCTGATTTATTCAAAGAACTCTATTATTCTCTCCTACAGAGTTTAGGACAGCAGGCTGCCTTGAAACGAGTCAAACTGAAGATCAAGGTACCTGTCTACTTGTTGGACGCAACGGTCATTAGTTTGTGCCTTTCGATGTTTGATTGGGCTACATTTCGTACTAAAAAAGGAGCTGTTAAAATGCACACCCTGTTAGAATATGATGGTAAACTACCTGTTTATGTGAATATTACAGAAGGAAGTGTGGCCGACAATAAAGGAGCGTATAATATCCCTTTAGAAAAAGGTTCGGTGGTGGTGGCTGACAGATATTACAACGACTTTCCTATGCTCAACGTTTGGGACAGCAACGGGGTGTTCTTTGTCATTAGGCATAAGCATAATTTAAGATGTGCGTGTCAAGTACAATGTTAAACATAAGGTTTGACATGTAATGCTCCCCGAAATTAAGGCAGGTAGTTAAGATAGGAAAACACCTAATTTTAATACCTGAACAATGAAAACAACAAGACGAAAGTTTACGAGTAAATTCAAGACCAAAGTGGTTTTGGAAGCATTAAAAGAGCGCGAGACAATCCACCAGCTTGCGGCTCGTTATGAGATCCACCCAACCCAAATCAGTATGTGGAAGCGGCAATTTTTAGATTCTGCAGAGGGTGTTTTTGAGGGTGATGTCAAGCCAGTCTCGAAGTCCGCAGAAGAGGACCATGAGAAGCTTTACAAGAAAATCGGAAGGCTTCAAATGGAGGTAGATTTTCTAAAAAAAAGTTTGGGCGAGGACTAAGCATTTATCAAAAACGCAAGATGGTAAATCACGAACACAAAACCCTGAGCATATCACACCAGTGTGAACTGTTGGGCATCCATAGAAGTGGCATGTATTACAAGCCACGGAGCGAGAGTACATTGAATCTGTATTTGATGAAATTGATCGACCAAACAATCTTTGATCGACCGTTTTATGGAGTCCGCAGGATGACACATCATATGAGGCATTCTGGCCACATGGTTAATGAAAAACGCATTGCTCGATTGTATAAACTCATGGACATTCGGGTGGTATATCCCAGAAAAAACACCTCCAAACCAGACAAAGGGCATAAGAAATATCCCTACTTGCTCAAAGGACTGAAAATCGAGCGAATCAACCAGGTATGGGCAACAGACATAACCTGGATCCCCATGAAACAAGGCTTTATGTATATGATGGCCATTATCGATCTCAAAAGTCGATATGTGCTGAACTGGAGCATATCTAACACGATGGATGCCGCGTGGTGTACAGAGGTTCTCAAAGAAACCATAAACATGCACGGTTGCCCGGAAATATTCAACACAGATCAGGGAAGCCAGTTCACCTCATTAATGTTCACTGATCTGCTCAAGGAAAATGACATTGCAATCTCTATGGATGGCAAAGGACGGGCAATCGACAATGTGTTTATCGAACGTTTGTGGAGAAGCGTGAAGGTCGAATATGTCTATCTAAACCCTGCCAATGGCGGAGTCGCACTTTATAAGGGAATCAAGGAATATATAGACTTTTACAACAACCAAAGACCTCATCAATCACTCGACTATGAAACTCCCAATCAAGTTTATCAATCACTAAGAAAAGCTGCCTAAATAATGAACCAAATCATATCTTAACTTTGACTGATTCCTGTCCTAAAGATGGAGGTATTACAGACCATAGAACTGATCACCAACAATTTGGCCTGGGCCGCAAAAACAATCGGAGACCTTTATAAATCAAGATGGGAAATAGAGATGTTTTTCAGAGACATCAAACAGTTGCTACACATTAAAACCTTGATAGGGACGTCTAAAAACGCGGTGATGATCCAAATATGGACAGCTTTGATCACTATTTTACTACTCAAAGTGATGAAAGCAACGGCAAAATATGGTTGGCAGCTATCTAATCTGGTTGCATTTATCAGGCTAAATATTTTCGTCAAAATAGAACTCCAAAAATGGCTTGACAAGCCCTTTGATGACCATTCAAAAGCACCACCAAATTGTATCCAAGGGGTTCTTTTTTAGTACTGGCTACTATATTAGCCCTAATTCAATCAAATAAGGAGGTTAGATCTTCGTTTGAAATTATTTAGGACAGCATTGTTATAAAGTCAACTCTTGAGTTAGATCAAGAGATCATAGCAGCCAGAACTTAACAACTTTCTCCGAGCCTGGTGGGGAGGATTTTGTCTGAATCAAGGTCGTGAGAAACTATGAAAGCCCTTGGCTGGTATTCTTTTATTTTCTTCAGCATTTCACAAGCATCATTCTTGGAGTAACATAGCTTTTTTGAGAGTAATAATATTCTATTGGAATCATTTGAGAAGCACTCTAAGTCTAATTTATTATTACTTGATTCAATCCTCCGAATTTCTCGTTCACAGTCATTCAAATCTCCACTCAGTAATTGAATTCTGTAGACTTCACTACTGTAGATTTCAACTGTGAGAGATGATGAGTCTATCAAATCCTTCTCTAATTCTTCAATCCCCTCAGAACCTTTATCATTTTCAAAAAAGGCTATAAATCGATCGAGCAAATCAAATTGATCTTCTTGATCATAACTATCTTCTTCAGGATCCAAAAATTTCTCATTAGTAAGTAAGTGTTGATCCACTCCAGTGGCAACATATGTTGAATCATTGATTATATCTCGGCTTTGTGCACTAACATCAGAATAATTGAAAGCAGACTGATTCTCGCTTTCAAACATGCTACTTGAAGAAACCACCAGAAACGCTCCAGAAGTATAAAGAAAAGTCAAAATTATAGCTACACCAAGCATAAACCATCCAAAAAGAGGCTGCTGAGGGTTCCTGTTTTTATATCCTGCTAATTTCTCTGAAAAATAATTCGCCCCTTCTTCTTCATAATTATAAATGCGAAAATTAAATAGTGAAGAATAAATTATTATTGGCGTAAGTAAAATCGATACAAGAATTACCAATCCGAGCAAAGAGAAAAGTAGTGCAAACCATCTTACAATTAAATCTGTGCGTTGGGAGGATAATCCGGAGTTTTCTGACTCAAGACTGTTTACGCTAACAGTGTGTTCTGCAGAAAGATTTACAATCGCAGCATTTAATTCTTCGATCTCATTGGAAACAGAATAGATAGCATCCTTGACAACAGCAATGTCATAATAAACAAAGGGGCGATCCGGCAGCTCAGAACTGATTAAATCTTCAGGTAAGGTGATTTCATTTGACGGCTCAGAACTTCCAAGTATGGGTGGAACATAAACTGAAATATAGGATCTGGACGAAAATTCTTTATCTTTTTCCTTAGCTCTAATAGTCACCAATCCAGAAGATTTTCCCCATTTAACTATAATTTTATTGCTTTGTCTGCCTTCTAATATTACCGCATCATTCGGTATTTCCCATTCATACAGATCAAGGTTGTTTCGATTAACACTGAAACTTATTTCGTCTCCACTACAAATTTGAGTTGGGCCATTTATAGAGCCAATTCTTGTAGCTAAGTCTTTGACCTCTATGTTTGTAGTGAATTTACTTGATGTGTCACATGAATTATCAAAATAGGCTTCAACATAATAATCGCCTGGAGCATTCCATGTGTGATTAAATAGGTTAGAGCTCTCTGACTCTGAGCCTTTCGTTACCTTTTTAATGACCTTATTATTGCTATCGAAAACAATCCATGTAATTGATTCACTATTTGGAAATGGAGGCAAACTAAAAAATTGATTATCGTTAACATTTACCCCCCCGTCATGTGTATAGATGGTCTCCTTTAGTAAGTGTGCCTCAATTCCTTCCAGATTAGTAATTTCTTCTTCTTTGGAAAGAATTTGATTTGCAATTGCAGTGGAGTCAACAATAAAAGTCGAGTCTAAATTTATGATCAGCGAGTCATTAGTCTCTATATCTTCTCCAAGCTTTCTGTATTGATTGTCAATTCCAATCATTTCCACCACATCAACGTAATGTTCAGCCACATCTTTACCTGAATACTCATTGACCCCCCAATTAATGAAAAAATATAATAAGACTGGTATAATGTACACTATAATTAACGCAATTCCAGCGAAAGGAGAGGAGTATATAATTTTAGGTATTCTTCGAAGGATAGATTTAATGAAGTCCAGCACTCCAGATTTTTCTTTTTCATGATGATCAAAAGCGATCAAAAATATTCCAGCAAATAATGAAGCAAATAAGAAAATCAGTCCGACAGGCACTAAAAACTCAGAACCTGGAAAAGCTAAATTGCTGATAAAATCATTTTGGGAGTTAGATTGAAACACATACAACATAGCGATATCCGCTCCTGCGATGCCAAACCAAAAAAGATTCTTTCGAGTCAAACGTAATGCTAGATTTTCTGCTTCTTCAGTAATATTTAACTTTACATTGATGACATTCAAAGTGTAGATCAAATAAATGAATGAAGCCGTTAATGCTATATACGCAAACCAATCAAATAATGAAGTTATAATATATCCCAGAGCTATAATCGATGTTAGCTTTAGGATACCTTTAACAGTGAGAAGTACGTTTCGTTGACTGTATGTAGGGGCAATGAATGATATTGCTAAGACAAAAAATTTCCAGATAAACTTTACACCGTAATGCCAGATAAGTTTTAAAACAAAAAATATTGTTGGATCTATTAATTCACTCCAAAGCCACTTGAATACTTCAATTACGAATTGAAAAATTCGCAAAATCAGAGAAAAGATAACAGCAATTACCTTGAATATCTGATGGATAGAAAATATTGCCCATAACAAAACATTGTAAAAATGAAGCATTAGTCCATAAATCGGAGAGACCATCGAAATCCAACTTTCTTTCCCAATAAATTTTGAGATAGTCTTGTTTACATTTATGAGATTAGAATTTTTAATGTCAAATACTGCAGAAATTATATAGCCTAACGAAGCTAATACAGCGATTGAGGTAAATATTGAGATAGTAGTAAAAAGCATAATTTGTGTCGATTGATTCTTGTGTGGTCCAACATTACAAAAATTTATCTCATTTAACAAACGCTTTTTTTTTCACGCCTTTCTCTTCGATGAATTTTCAATTTCAAGAGGGTTTTCCAAAACCCTTGATACTCCTTTTACAAACTCCAAAGTACATTCCACCTATAAAAAGGGATTAATTCGAGAAAAGGATGAATCGTGAAGATATCGTTATGGTTTCCAAAAGGAACCGCTTGTTATTTGAGGTATTGCACGTTGTCGGGAA
>CALSPD010000001.1 GCA_943788145.1 uncultured Flavobacteriales bacterium | reverse complement strand
CCTTCGAAGGTACTAGCCCTTGGAACTTGAGCTATACGAATGGAACAACTCCCCAAAACATTTCGAACATTCAAGCGAATCCTTTTCAGATAATTGTCACAAGCTCCGGTGTTTATGAACCGATCTATGTTGCAGATGGAAGTGGTTGCCCTGCTGATACCAGTGAGATTATTGGTCAAGCGGTCGTAAACTTTTTCCCATCGCCAATAATTGATTTAGGTTCTGACTCGTCTGTTTGTGAGGGTTATATGTTGGATGCAGGCGCAGGATACTCAAATTATCAATGGAGTTCTGGGCAGTCCACCCAGATTATTAATGTCAGTCAAACGAATGTGTTTAGCGTTACCGTTACAGACACGATTGGATGCGAAGGGACTGATGTTGTGGATTTGGAAGTGTTCCCAAACCCGGTTATTACTATTGATGATACTGTACTTTGCGAAGGAGCAACATTCCTCTTTAACGCAGGTGGAGGAGCAGCTAGTTATTTATGGCATGATGGATCAACTGGACAGCTGTTTTCCATGGGTTCTGTAGGTACAGTAACGGTAACTGTGACGAGTTTCTTTGGTTGTGAATCGGTTAAATCAGCGGCAATTACAGCAATTGTTCCTAATCCAACTCCAAACATTACATCGACCTCTAGTCTTGCGCCTGTAACCCTTGATGCCGGTGCTGGTTATATCGATTATGTCTGGAATACAAATGAAACCACTCAAACTATTTCAGTAGCGGTGGCAGGCACTTTTACCTGTACAGTAACAGATGCAAGCGGCTGCAAGGGAGAGGGAAGTAGAAAAGCCAAAATTTGGCCAACTGGTATAGAGAATGTCTCTGAGGATAACGCGTTTGAATTTTACCCGAATCCAGCGTCAGATGCTATACAAGTTCTAGTCAGCGAAAAATTTGAATTAAAGACCTCAGTAATTCAAATCCTCAATATGGAAGGTAGAGTTATTTTTGAATCTGATCAAATTCGATCTAAAGTTGTATCTCTTCCTGTCGACAGAATTGCCAATGGACAATACCTAATCCGAATTAAAGACAACTATATTTCTCAGGAACGACCATTAATTGTGCTGCACTAATCACTCACCAACATAGAAAATATGAATCCAATTGAATCAGTTCTTTGCTTAGCATTGTCGCTCATCTCCTTTTCGGTCTTTGCGCAACCAGAATACTCAAATGGTCCTGGATCAGGATCTGGAGGTAATTCAATTCCTTGGGCATATAATAATACAGGTGTTCACGGCCAGCAATTGTGGCCGGCTGGTGCTTTTGGTACCGTTCCTAACGGTCAATACATTAATAGGATATATTATGCGGCCTATCCAGGAGCGACACCACCAAGCATAGTTACCTATTCCGTTTTGGAGGTGTCAATGTCTCAACCAAACATTAGTTCATTGAACTCAAGTGCTTATGAAACAGGCACAACTGTTGTTTTGTCAGAAACGAGTTTTTCAATTTATCCTATTCAAGGAGATTGGCATTCGATAGACCTGACTACCCCATTTCAATATAACCCTAACCTCCCATTGTTAGTGGAGGTGAAGGCAGTGCAGTCATCCTTTGCTAATTTCTACAACTGGGTAAAACCTACAGCTTCTTCTGGCGCTTATCGAAACTATGCAACTCCTTATACAGCAACGACTCCACAAGGAAGCGGATCACACGAAATGTATTTTGGATTTGATTTAGTAAATGGATTGGGCACGTTCCCATACTGTGAAAGCTTTGAGAATGGTGATGGAGGTTGGAATGCAGGCGGTATTCTTTCTTCTTGGGAACATGGCGAACCAGACAATACAAATATTAGCAGTGCTGCGACAGGTGACTATGCATGGGTCACAAATCTAGATGGGGATTATAATAACGATGAATTGAGCTATTTGCAGTCTCCCTTAATTAATCTAGAAACTTTGGTTGATCCAGTGATGAAGGTGAAAACCATCAGACATCTTGAAAATGGAGATGATGGAGTGCAGGTTAAAATTTCGGCCGATAGCGGTGCAACCTTTTCCGTTTTAGGATCTTCTAGCTCTGGAAATTGGTACAATTCAAGCAGCGTTTCCGCTTTAAGCTCACAAGGCAACGGAAACGGTTGGACAGGAAATAACACAACATGGACTACTATGCAACATTCCTTAGCCTCATACAGTTCAGATACAGCTGTCTTTATTCGATTTGTTATGGCCGCTGATGGGAATACGACTCAAGAAGGCTTCGGAATTGATGACATCTTAATTGCTGAATCGAACGATATTGCCGTGCTAGAATTGTTTTATCCAGATTCCTTATGTGGGACATCGAATTCAACCGTTCAGGCTTCAATTTGCAATATAAGTGTCGTGCCTAAATATGGATTTTCAATTGATCTTGACACAAACGGAACCACAGTTACATATATTTATCCAGACACGTTGCCCATTTGCGGATGCGATACGGTCGATCTATTGACATTCAACACATCAATGGGAGGCGAATGGACCCTCGAGGTTGAGGTAGACAATTCTGGCGATGTTAATCCGGCTAATGATACCTTATCTGGTCATATGCTTATGTATGCTACTCCTGGAGTAATGGCCAGCGGGGGTGGAAATTCTTGCCAGGGAGAAGTGGATACGGTTACATTTACTTTCACAGGTATCAGTCCTTGGAATTTGAGCTATACAAATGGAACCACACCACAAAATGTGTCTAACATTACAAGTAATCCTTTTCAAATATTAGTAACGACTTCGGGTGTATATGAGCCTGTTTATGTGGCAGATGGGTCAGGATGTCCTGCTGATACGAGTGCAATAACTGGAACTGCGGTAGTGAACTTTTTTGCTGCGCCTGTAATCGATTTGGGGCCAGACTCGCAGGTATGTGCCGGATATCTTTTAAATGCAGGGGCCGGTTATGTAAACTACAACTGGAGTACGGGTCAATCTGGGCAAACCATTACGGCCAATCAAACCAATATTTTCAGCGTAACCGTCACTGACACTATTGGTTGTCAAGGTTCGGATGTCGTGGATTTAGAGGTTTTCCCTAATCCAACTGTTAATCTTACGGACACGGTCCTTTGCGAAGGATCTTCCTTCTTGTTTAATGCAGGTGGAGGAGCCGCGGGGTATGTATGGCATGACGGTTCAACGGGGCAATTGTTCTTGATGGATTCTGTCGGAACCGTCAGCGTTACTGTTACAAGCTTTTTCGGCTGCTCAAGTAGTGCCTCCGCATCAATAACAGGTGTGGTCTCAAACCCGGTACCAACGATCACTTCTACGTCAAGTTTGGCACCAGTTACCTTAGATGCGGGCTCTGGATACACGAGCTATTATTGGAATAATAATGCGAGCACTCAAACAATTACTGTTTCCGTTGCAGGAACCTATACGTGCACTGTGACCGATCTGAATGGTTGTGAAGGTGAAGGCTCTAAAAAGGCGAAAATTTGGCCAACTGGCATAGACGATCAAATGAATGATTTTGGCTTCGCGATTTATCCAAATCCTGCCGCATTGGAAATAAATATTCAATTGGCTGAATTCACTACACAAGAAACTCAAATTGAAATCCTAGATCTTAAAGGCGCAATTGTGCAAATGGCTAAACTAGAATCAGGATTGACATCATTGAGAATCGAATTGGATAATCATATCGCTAGTGGTCAATACATTGTTAGGGTCTTAAACGATAACGGAACGAATGAGCGATCGATAATCATCAATCGATAATCTGAAATGGAATAAATCGAGAAGAGATATGACACCCTTGCAATAATGCAAGGGAATCCTATCTTTGCACCCCAAATTTTTAGAAAAGTAAATTAATAAACATGAACAACCGTTACGAGACTGTTTTCATTTTGACTCCCGTTTTGTCTGAGGACCAGGCAAAGGAAACAGTGAAGAAATTTACCGGTTACCTCAAGAATAATGGAGCGAAAATTCTCCATGAGGAAAACTGGGGGCTTAAGAAATTAGCCTATCCAATCCAGAAAAAGTCCACTGGATTCTATTACCTAGTTGAATTCGAAGCAGAAGCTACGATCATTAGGCCTTTTGAAACGGAATTTATCCGTGATGAAAGAGTGATGCGATTCTTAAATGTAAGAATGGAAAAGCATCATGTTGCTTTCGCTGAAAGCAGAAGAAATAAGTCAAACAAAAAAGCGGCAGTTGCGGCTGATAATTAAAAAACCATGGCAGACGATGTAAGATATCTCGCTCCGATTCAGATCGAGACAAAAAAGGATAAGTATTGCTGGTTTAAAAAGGCTGGCATTAAATATGTCGATTACAAAGACGCAGATTTCTTGCTTCGATTTGTAAACGAACAAGGCAAATTGTTGCCGAGACGAGTTACTGGAACATCCGTTAAGTATCAACGAAAAGTGTCTACCGCTGTCAAGCGAGCGCGACACTTAGCATTGATGCCATACGTAACCGATATGTACAAATAGTAAACCCACAAACAATGGAAATTATATTAAAAGAAGACATTGAAAAACTGGGTTACAAAGACGATCTAGTTAAAGTCAAAGAAGGTTACGGAAGAAACTTTCTTATCCCAGCTGGAAAGGCAGTTTTGGCCACGGCATCAGTGAAAAAGATGCACGCTGAAACAGTTAAGCAACGTTCTCAGCGAATTGAGAAGGAGCGTGAAAACGCTAGAAAAGCCGCGGCTAAAGTGAAAGCGATGACATTAACAGTTGGTGCTAAGGTTGGAGAGTCTGGAAAGATTTTCGGTTCTGTAAATAGCATTCAGCTTGCAGAAGAGATCAGCAAGCTTGGTTTTGACGTGGATAGAAAACATGTGAAAATCAAAGATGAGCCGATCAAATCAACGGGCACTTATGAAGCTGAAGTGACCTTTCACAGAGATGTGATCGAAACCATTTCATTCGAAGTAGTAGGTGAGTAAAATTGACTACAACAATAAATAATCGAAAAAGGGAGGCTTGTGCTTCCCTTTTTTGGTTTAAATACCTCGCTCTTTCGCTGCGTTCATGTAATATTGTCAACCTCGAAAAAAAGTAAAAATTATGATCTTTGATCTAGATATGATTAAGGCGGTCTACGCCAAATATCCCGAGCGCATTGCCGCTGCACGAAAGTTGTTGAACCACCCTCTGACCTTATCAGAGAAAATTCTGTACACTCATCTCTGGGATGGTGTCGCCAATGAAAAATTTGTTCGTGGAGGAAGCTATGTTGATTTCGCTCCAGATAGAGTAGCCATGCAGGATGCAACAGCACAAATGGCATTACTTCAATTCATGCAGGCTGGCAAAAGCCAGGCCGCAGTACCTTCTACTGTACATGCCGATCACCTTATTCAAGCAAGATTAGGCGCAGATAAAGATTTGCAAGATTCGCTCAATAAGAATAACGAAGTCTTCAATTTCCTTTCCTCGGTATCAAATAAGTACGGAATTGGTTTTTGGAAACCAGGAGCTGGTATTATCCATCAGGTCGTATTAGAAAACTATGCCTTCCCTGGCGGAATGATGATAGGAACAGATAGTCATACTGTGAATGCGGGTGGACTAGGAATGGTTGCTATAGGAGTTGGTGGCGCAGATGCAGTCGATGTTATGGCTGGTATGGCATGGGAACTTAAGTTTCCGAAACTCATTGGGATTAAGTTAACAGGAAAGCTGAGTGGATGGACGGCACCAAAAGATGTCATTTTGAAAGTTGCGGGAATCCTGACAGTCAAAGGTGGAACTGGATGTATAGTTGAATACTTTGGCGAAGGTGCTGAATCATTGTCGTGTACAGGAAAAGGAACCATTTGCAACATGGGCGCAGAAATAGGTGCGACAACATCCACATTTGGGTATGACGATAGTATGCGTAGATATTTGTCCGCAACTGGTCGTAAGGAAGTTGTTGATTTAGCAGACCAAGTAGCGGAGCACCTCACTGGCGACAAAGAAGTTTATGAAAATCCAGAAAAGTATTTTGACCAAGTCATCGAGATTAACCTTTCAGAGTTAGAGCCTTATATTAATGGTCCGTTTACGCCAGATTTGGCGACACCGGTTTCGAAGATGAAAGAAACTTTGAAAAACTCAGATTGGCCAGGAGATATTGACTGGGGGTTGATTGGTTCTTGCACCAATTCCTCTTATGAAGACATTTCCCGAGCAGCATCGATTGCAAAACAGGCGGTTGATAAAGGATTAAAGCCAAAAGCAGAATTCGGAATAAATCCAGGCTCTGAACAGGTTAGATATACCATCGCGCGAGACGGATTTATTGACATTTTCGAGCAATTAGGCGCTACGATATTTACGAATGCTTGTGGGCCTTGTATCGGCCAATGGGCGCGTTCTGGATCTGAAGAAAAGAAGAAGAACTCTATTGTTCACTCCTTCAATAGAAACTTTTCTAAACGCGCAGACGGGAACCCAAATACGCATGCATTTGTAACTTCACCAGAGATGGTGGCGGCCATTGCTATTAGTGGAAGATTAGATTTCAATCCCATCACCGATACCTTAATCAACGATAAAGGCGAAGCGGTAAAACTATCTGAACCAACCGGTCACGAATTACCCCCTAAAGGTTTTGATGTAAGAGATCCGGGATATCAAGCTCCAGCAAAGGATGGAAGTGGAATTAGTGTGGTTGTAAAACCTGATTCAGAGCGATTGCAGCTATTGGAACCTTTTGCTCCTTGGGATGGGAAAAATATTTCCGGAGCTAGGTTATTGATTAAAGCTCTTGGTAAATGCACAACGGATCATATTTCTATGGCTGGTCCATGGTTAAGGTATAGAGGTCATCTCGATAACATTTCTAACAACTGTTTAATTGGTGCGGTCAATGCATTTGGAGAAAAGACCAATGCTGTCGTTAATCAATTAACAGGTGTAGTGGATGAAGTGCCGAATGTTGCCCGAGCTTATAAAGCAGCGGGAATTCCTACCATCGTTGTTGGCGATCATAATTATGGCGAAGGTTCTTCTAGGGAACATGCCGCAATGGAACCAAGACACTTAGGTGTTTGTGCGGTAATCGTAAAATCGTTCGCACGTATCCATGAAACCAACCTCAAAAAGCAAGGCATGTTAGGTTTGACATTCGCTAATGAATCCGATTATAACAAAATACAAGAAGCAGATGTTTTCAATTTCTCGGATTTGGATCGATTTACTCAAGGACGACAATTGCAACTTGAAGTCGTGCATAGTGATGGAACTAAGGATGTTATTGTCTTGAATCATACCTACAATAATGCTCAAATCGATTGGTTTAGAGCAGGAAGTGCATTGAATTTAATCAAGACTCAAGCGGCCGGTTAAAACTTAAATAGATGAACGATCTTTTATTAAGAGCGGCCCGGGGCGAAAAGACCGAACGTTCACCAGTTTGGGTAATGCGACAAGCCGGTCGAATTCTGCCCGAATATAGAGCTATCCGAAAAAGTATTTCTGGATTCAAAGAGTTGGTGGAGACACCAGAACTTGCGGCCGAAGTAACGATTCAGCCAGTGGATATATTGGGGGTTGATGCGGCCATCATTTTTTCAGATATCCTGGTAATTCCCGAGGCAATGGGGCTTCCTTACCAAATGGAAGAAGGAAGAGGACCGTGGTTCCCGAAAGTCATCAAAACGGAAAGTGATATTAATGCGCTGCATGTAGCGGAGGGAAGTGAGCTTCAATATGTCTATGATGCCATTTTGCTTACCAGAAAAGGATTAAATGGACGAGTTCCTGTCATTGGTTTTGCTGGAGCGCCTTTCACTATTTTTTGCTATATGATCGAAGGAAGAGGCAGTAAAACATTTTCAGAAGCAAGAAAGTGGTTGCATGCAAACCCGGAGGCGTCTCACAACCTGTTGGAAAAAATCACACAGTCCACCATCAATTATTTAAAGCTCCAGGTGGAAGCTGGTGTTTCCATTTATCAAGTTTTTGATTCATGGGCAGGTGTTTTGAGTGCCGAGCTATATAAGGAGTATTGTATGCCATACTTGAATCGAATCGCTCAGGAAGTTTCTCAAGTGCCAAGTATAGTTTTTGCTAAGGGTGCCCACTTTGCAATGAGTGATCTTTTATCCAGTAATTTCAATGCAGTAGGACTAGATTGGACCTTGAACCCCGCGGATCTCGCTCATATTGGTTCAAAAAAGACTTTACAAGGCAATATGGATCCGACAGTTCTGTACGCAGATGACCAATATGTGGTTCAAAAGACTAAGGAGATGTTAACTTCGTTTAGCGGAATTCCTCACATAGCTAACTTGGGCCACGGTGTTTATCCAGATACAGACTGGAAAAAAGTCAAACTATTCATTGACACTATTAAAGCAAATTAGTCAGTAATCATTTAAGTATGGAGAATCAAATTTTAAGTATTGTAGCAGTTTTCACCTCAGTTTTTTGCATAGGGCAAGGAAATATGATTCAAAATGGAAGTTTTGAATCAGTTGGTAAGAAGATCAAGGAGGGCGGTATGATAGAGTCTGCAACAGGTTGGACATCGCCTAGTGATAGCAAAGCAGATGTGTTTAGTGCTTATGCCAAATCTGACGAATATAAAACGCCAACCAATTTGTATGGGGATACAGATCCACTTGATGGGAAGAACTATGCCGGCATCATGATATACAGTTATAAAGATGAGGCCCCTAGACAATACCTTCAAGCCAAGCTTACAGAGAAGATGGTTGAAGAAAAAGTATATTGTGTTAAAATGAATGTGATGTTGAGCATGCTATCTAAGTATTCTTCAAACAACATTGGAATCTATATTAGCGCGAAACCATTGACGGCTGAGGAAATTGCTGCTCAAAACATTCAACCTCAGATCATTCATTCTCAGAACAGAATTTTTGAAGAACAATTTGATTGGGAAGCCATTTGTCAGACATACATAGCTGATGGTGGTGAAGAATACATTACAATTGGAAACTTTGGAACAGCAGATGCTACACAAAATGAGAAGGTAAAGAAGCCAAAAGGCTTCACAGGAATGCAGGCGCGGGGTGCATACTATTTTGTTGATGATGTTAGTGTTATGAACATGGCGGGTCTTCAAGATTGTGATTGCGAGCTTGATGCTGGTGGAAAGTCGCTTAATGTGGTTTATTCCGTTGAAACAAGCACAGACATGGAAATGGATGTGTCTCAAGACATTGAAAGAACTCGAGTCTATTTTGACGATCGAAGCGATTTGATTAGCGAATTAGCCATGGCTGATTTAGAGAAAGTTGCTGAATTACTCAAGGACCACGCGAAGTATAAAGTGAAAATTATCGGCCATACTGATCCTGTGGAAGAGGCGAAGTCTACCGGAAATGTATCGCTGAACCGGGCAAACGCAGTGAAAAAGGCTTTAGTCGACTTTGGTGTATCAGAAAGTAAATTACTCGTAGTTGGCGTTCAAGATTTTGAACCCATTACTAAAGATGCAACTTCGGCAGGTCAGGCGCAGAATAGGCGAGTGATGTTTTCTGTCATTAGCAAGAATTAATTATGACAGTATAATCTAAGAAGCCTCGAATTTTCGGGGCTTTTTACTTTCTTAAAACCATGATAGAAATAAACAATCCTAAAACTATACGCGCATGGGCGTTTTATGATTGGGCTAATTCTGTCTATTCTCTGGTTATCTCCACTGCGATTTTCCCAATTTACTATTCGAGTCAAACAAACACACATGTCAGGGGTGATCAACGGAGAAGAAGTGGCATTCGTGCGATTTTTTTCGCTTGAGTTTATCAATACTGAACTTTACAGCTATGTGATGTCGTTGTCCTTCTTAGTTGTAGCCTTAATATCTCCTTTACTATCCGGTATAGCAGATTACACAGGAAGTAAAAAGAAATTCTTGAAATTTTTCTGCTATTTGGGTTCGGTCTCATGCGGCATGCTTTATTTTTTTGATCCCAATCATCTTGAATTATCCATGTTATTCGCTTTGTTGGCCAGCATTGGATTTTGGGGAAGTCTAGTTTTCTACAATGCCTATTTACCAGAAATAGCCGAACCCCGCTTTGCATGATGAGGTTAGCGCAAAAGGCTTTGCCTATGGATACATTGGAAGTTCAATTTTACTTATCGGCATCTTGGCGGTTCTAATGACAATTGGATACGACTATAGTAAGTATGCGTTTATCGCAGTAGCACTGTGGTGGGCTGGTTTTGCTCAGGTGACGTATCGGGCAATTCCTAATAATGTATACGCTAGAAAACCAGATAATTCTTATATATGGAAAGGCTATCAAGAACTTAAATTGGTTTGGTCTGAATTGAATGATCAAATCAATTTGAAGCGTTACCTACGATCATTCTTCGTTTATAGCATGGGTGTACAGACCGTCATGGTGATGGCAGTACTTTTTGCTAAAAAAGAAATCGAATGGGGCGGGTCAGGAGATACAGGCCTAATTGCAAGTGTTTTGATTATTCAATTTGTGGCGGTAGCGGGTGCTTATGGCTTTGCCAGATTATCTAGTCGAATCGGAAATGTACCCGTGCTTGGGATAGCACTAATAATTTGGATTGGAATATGCGTCTCGGCTTATTTCATCCAAACGCCTCTTCAATTCTATATTCTAGCAGGTGTGGTTGGGCTTGTCATGGGAGGAATCCAGTCTCTTTCTAGATCAACATATTCGAAAATGTTGCCGGAAACAACGGACCATGCCTCGTATTTCAGCTTTTATGACGTTGTTGAAAAACTCGGAATAGTCATTGGAACATTACTTTTTGGGATAATAGAAGGGGTGACAGCCAGTATGCGAATGTCTTCTATTGCCATGCTTAGCTTTTTTGTTGTAGGATTGATATTGCTATTATTTGTGAAACGCGAAAAGAGTATCTCCCCATTAATTCAAAACAAAACTTATTGATATGAAGCATTCATTTGACATTGCAATTGTGGGTGGAGGAATTGTAGGTGTGGCAACTGCCTATAAAATGCAATTGGCTTATCCGGATAAGAATATTGGTTTAATTGAGAAAGAAGCTTGTTTGGCAAATCATCAAACGGGAAATAACTCTGGAGTAATTCACTCGGGGATATACTATAAACCAGGCTCCTTTAAGGCTAAAAACTGCGTGGAAGGTAGGCGCGAATTGGTGGAATTTGTAAGGAAACACGGCATTGACCATGATATTTGTGGGAAAATTATCGTGGCCACGGATCCATCTGAACTTGATCATCTAGAAGTTATTTATAAGCGTGGATTAGCGAATGGAGTTGAAGACATGGAGCAGATTGATGGTGATCAGATTAAGGAAATCGAACCATATTGTGCTGGTATTGCAGGATTAAGGGTGGGATGTACAGGTATCGTAGATTTTAGAGCAACAACAGAGAAGCTTGCTGAATTAATGCTAACGCTAAATCCAAACAGTAAAATTCTCCTGAATCATGAAGTCAAGTCTGTTTCTAGGCATAAATCTGGTTCAGAAATCAAAACAGACAATGGAGTCATCTCGGCAAAGAAGGTAATCTATTGTGCTGGTCTTCAGGCCGACCGGCTTGCTAAAAGGGATAATGTTGTTCTAGATATGGCCATCCTGGGATTTCGAGGTGATTATTATGTGCTTAGTGAGAAGGGAAGGAGTAAAGTTCGAAACCTGATTTACCCAGTTCCCAATCCTAAATTTCCATTTCTTGGAGTCCATTTCACTCGAATGACGGATGGAAGTGTAGAATGTGGACCTAACGCGGTTTTCGTGTTTAAACGAGAGGGCTATCGGAAAACTGATTTTAGCCTAGTGGATACGATAGATGCAATAAAGTTTTTAGGAACTTGGAGATTCTTCGCTAAAAACTGGCGATATGGCTTAGAGGAATATAGAAGAGCCTTTTCGAAAAAATTGTTCTTGAGCCAGCTTCAAAGGATGATCCCAAGCCTTGAAATGGATGATTTAGATGAGGAGCGAGCAGGGGTAAGAGCAATGGCGCTCTCCGATTCTGGGAATATGATTGATGATTTCAAAATAGAATACAAAGAGAATAGCATTCACGTTTTAAACGCCCCAAGCCCAGCTGCAACAGCCTGTTTAGCGATTGGGAACGAGGTGACTAATATGGCAATCAAACATTTTAAGTTTGACTAATCCTCTACAATGCGGTAAGTGTCTTGAATTTCAGTCCAATTAAAAATAAACTGACCGATTACTTCATCCAGCCGCTTAAGGAAGATAGGGTTTGGCGTATTCATATTCCTAAAGTAATCCGACTGAAATTTATTCAATTCATATTTGAAGAACACTCCCTTAGACATCGCGTAGTGCATATTTTTTGAGGGATGATTGATCCTTCCCATCCAAGATTGATACTTGGCGATGGTTTCTTTCAGCACTGCAGGTTCAACTTGAAGTGTGCTTCCTAGTTTTCTGTAGATTTTCTCAGCCAATCGCGCACCTTTTAGATTGTCAAATTGACTGCTTTGAATCTTAAGATTGCCAGCAATTACGATTAATAGAAACTGGTCACTATCGTCCGATTCAATGCATGGGCGGCTCAAAAACTCAGGATCGTTATTGATTATTTCCGCCACATCTTCAAACCCAGTTTCAACCAGTTTCAATGTGGAGTTGACAAAAAAATTGGCCAATTGATCTTCACTTAGCTTCTTCTTTTTGAATATTGTAAACATAGCTTTTGGGCACTAATTAATAGTGTATCAAAGTTCCAGCAATTAAGCGGGTGTTCGGGTCGAGTTAACGCATCCTTATCAACAGAGTTTTCAACGTGGTTTTAATTGAATAATATGGAGCTGGAGATAATGTGTTAACTCTTGAAACATAATCTATTCGTCACATTCAACCTGAACTCAAGGGTTACTTTTGCGTGACATTTTCACCATGAAAAAGAAGTTCATCAATCGAGAAATTAGCTGGCTTGCTTTTAATGAGCGCGTATTACGTGAAGCTGCCGATGAGACAGTTCCGCTAATGGAAAGACTCAAGTTCCTTGGAATATTTTCAAATAATCGCGATGAATTTTTTCGAGTTAGAGTTGCGTCTGTCAAACGACTTGCGCTTTTGAATGAAAGAATCGATGGAGATGACTCTGATCCAAAGCATGTTTTCGCGGATATTCAATCCATCACGATAAGACAACAACAACAGTATGAATCGATCTATCTTGAGATAATCGAGCAACTGAAGTCTAAAGGAGTTCATTTTGTGAATGAGACTCAATTAAGTGGGCAGCAAGAAGAGTTTGTTCGTGATTATTATGACGAAAAGGTAGACCCAATTATTGGCCCAATCATGCTCGATCAGGTGCGGAAATTTCCTGAACTTAGGGATAAGGCCATCTATTTATCCTGTATTCTGAATTTTGAAGATGCAAAAGGAAAGGCTTCGAGTCAATACGCTCTTATGGAAGTGCCGTCCAGCCTACCACGATTCAATATTATTTCTGGTGAAGAAGGCAAGAAATACATCATGCTCTTAGACGACATTATTCGATTCAACTTGTTAACGGCATTCGAAATGTTGCGACCAAAAAAGGTGGATGCTTATACGTTTAAAATTACTCGAGATGCCGAGCTTGATTTGGATAATGACATTTCTAAGAGCTATATGGAATCGATGAAAAAAGGGTTGAAAGCACGTAAACGAGGTGCTGCGCTTAGGTTTGTCTATGATTCGGATATGCCCAAAGACTTGTATAAGTATTTGACTAAGAAAATCAATTTAACCAAAGAAGAAGATGCCTTCATTCCAGGAGGGCGATACCATAACCTGAAGGACTTAATTTCATTTCCTAAACTCAATCTGCCAAAAGCTTATTATAGGCCGCTTTCTAGTCAAAGGCATCCTCATTTTGAAAAATATGACAGCTACTTCGATGCAATAGCTAAGAAAGATGTAATGCTCCACCATCCTTATCAAACGTTTAATCACGTTATTGAGTTTTTGAAAGAGGCCGCGCTTGATCCCAAAGTAAAATCAATTCGAATTTGTTTGTATCGAGTCGCAAAACAAAGCAAGGTTATCAATGCATTGATCAATGCAGCACGAAATGGAAAGAAAGTAATTGTAGTTTTTGAATTGCAGGCTCGCTTTGATGAAGAAAACAATATTTATTGGTCGAACATCCTTGAAGATGAAGGGGTGAAAGTGTATTTCGGTTTCCCGGGTCTTAAGGTTCATGGGAAAATTTGCTTGATAACTCGAAAAGAGAACGGTGAGCAAGTCTGTTATTCCATTCTAGCCACCGGAAACTACAATGAATCAACTGCAAATCTTTATACAGATTTGAGCCTTTTAACAGCGAATCAACAGATAACAAAGGAAGTTCAACGCGTTTTTGAGGTATTTGAAAATGCTATTTGGCCAAATTATCGCTTTAAACATTTGGTGCTTTCACCGTTTTATTTGCGAAATCGGCTAGTGAGATTGATTAATAAAGAAATCAAAAACGCCAAGGAGAAGAAGCCGGCCTTCATTAATGTAAAAGTCAATAGTCTTGTTGATCCTAACCTTATTGAAAAACTATACGCTGCCAGCCAAGCCGGAGTAAAGATCCGCATGATCATTCGGGGTATATGTGCATTAGTTCCCGGAGTAAAAGGATTAAGCGAAAACATTAAAGTGATCAGCATAATTGACAGATACCTAGAGCATGCACGGTTTTATAGCTTTTGCAACGGAGGAAATCCGTTATACTTTGTAAGTTCGGCCGACTGGATGGTTAGAAATATAGATAGGCGAATTGAAGTAACATTCCCAATCCTGAATCAAGACTTAAAAGATGAACTAGACATGATTTTTGAAACTCAATTTTCAGACAATGTTAAAGCAAGGGTCTTACATTCATCAGGAGAGTATATTTCTGCGGAACATAATGCTGTTCCTGATATAAGATCGCAATACCGTTTACACGAGTTCTACAAAAACAAGGCTAAAAAAGAATGAATACTTATCAGTTTGCAGCAATAGATATTGGATCAAACGCGGTGAGATTATTAATCAGCAATGTTTTTGAGGATGGCGTTAATCTGACTTTTAAAAAGCAATCTCTGGTTCGAGTTCCAGTTCGTTTGGGCGCGGATGCCTTTCTTAATAAGCACATTCCAGCAAAAAAAGAAGAGGATTTTCTTAATACAATGCACGCTTTTAAAAGTCTATTGAAGGTGTATCGACCTTTAAACCTTCGAGCAATTGCTACTTCCGCCTTTAGAGAAGCTGCCAATGGAGATGAAATTGTAAGTCGCGTCCTAGAGGAAACCGGTATTAGAATAGAAATCATATCTGGCAAGGAAGAGGCGGAAGTTGTTTATGCCAATGGCCTTCGCGACAATATGGATGCCGATAGGAGTTACATCTATATGGATGTGGGTGGGGGAAGTACCGAGCTTACCTTATTTCATAATCATAATGTTGTTGATTCCAGATCATTCAACATCGGATCTATACGCATTTTAATGAATTCCGTCACGGAAAATGAATGGTCAGAGATGAAGCTTTGGCTCAAATCGACCTGTGAAAATGTATCGGATAATTTGGCTGTTATTGGTTCTGGTGGAAACATAAATAAGTATTGCAAGCTACTTATGAAGGAATATGGTGAAGAACTGAAATATGACGAGGTCTATCATTTGTATAAAAGACTTAAGAGTATGTCCACCGAAGAACGGATTCAAAAGCTTTTTTTAAATCCAGATCGAGCGGATGTCATTGTTCCCGCGGGTAAGATATTCTCAAATGTTATGAAGTGGTCCGAGTCAAAAGTGGCGATTGTGCCAAAAATTGGCGTCTCAGATGGTGTCATTCGGATGTTGTACAATCAAATGAAACTTGAGCAGTCTTTTCAATAAAGCCAATCAATTGTCAAACGGATTAATTTCCTTATTCTTTAGAGTATCGCTGCGCTTTCTACTAAAAAGCCGGGTAATATCGTAGCCTATCCCAACACAAGGTCTAATATAGAATCCATAGAAGAAGGGATGCGTTTTTGGATTGGTGATAACCAGCTTTGAGCTCATTGCTAGATCGAAATTGAATACAAATCCCTCGAAGGAATAAACTTGAATACCTGTTGTAAGTGATATTCCTTCTACACTCTGATCATAGTTCGCAAGCGTGATACGTTGATCATAATAATTTGTAATCCAACCAAAACCTAACCCAACTCTTGGGAAAAGGATGTTACTGCCAACATCAAAGTAATATCGAATTCCAGCTTGATAATTGTAGCTAGCCTTTATTATGGCCGTACCATCAGATGTTTTTGGAGCATAACCAAATGCCCCAAAACCAGAAAAATGCCCGGCCCCTAGCTCAAAGTTGCCGCCAAGACCACCGTAAGGCATCCCAAATCCAGCAGACAGGTTAGAAAAATAGGTGCTCGAAGCCGTTTTGGAGTCATTGCTGGATTGACTTAACGATCTGTAACTACAAACGATAATTGCTAGGATTAGCGAAGTTGATTTACAACATGAACTGAACATTCAGATTGAACAATTACGCACCGTAAATTTTAACCATTAAATGATCGTACTTAGCGAGTATGAATTTTCGCTTTAGCTTTAATGACGGAGTCAATTCACCACTTTCGATGGTCCAAGGCGCTTCGCATAACTCAATTTTTTTGACTTGTTCGAAATTTCCATATTCAGCATTTATTGCTTCAATATCTTTCCAAATTCGAGCTTTAAGCTCCTCGTTTTTGGCTAATTCAGAAGCCGATCCTCCTGGAAATCCTTTTTTCTTGCACCATTCATTCGAAAATGCTGCATCTGGAACGACTAACGCGGCTGGATGTTTTTTGTTTTCACCCACGACCATTATTTGGTCAATGAACCTTGAAGCCTTGAATTTGTTCTCCATTGGCTGCGGTGCAATGTATTTACCGCCTGATGTTTTGAATATTTCCTTTTTGCGATCGGTTATTTTTAAATATTGACCATCCACAAATTCACCGATATCTCCAGTGTGAAACCAATGTTCCTCATCAAAAACTTCTGCCGTTAAATCAGGGCGATTATAATATCCCATCATCACATTCGGTCCTTTAATCAAAATTTCTCCGTCAGCTGCTATTTTAATATCGACATTATTCAATTTACGACCAACAGTCCCGATCATGAACCCCCTGTCATCAAAACAATTGACGGCAGCCACAGGACTAGTTTCTGTCAATCCATACCCTTCCAGAACAGGAATTTGTGCTGCATTGAAAACGCGGGCTAACCTAGTTTGAAGTGCTGCACTTCCGCTAGCTACTGCTTTCACATTTCCTCCAAGTGCTTCTCTCCATTTATTGAAGATCAACTTATTGGCAATCGACAATTGGAATTCATAGAATGCACCATTTTGACCATATGGTTCCCACCTTTCGCCAAGCTCAACGGCCCAAAAGAAGAGTGCTCGTTTAATTCCAGTCAATTCGCTTCCTTTCGCGATGATTTTATCATAGACCTTTTCAAGTAGTCTTGGAACAGCTGTGAAAACGTGAGGCTGAACATCTCGTATATCATCTCCGATCGTTTCCATCGACTGTGCATAGTAAATGGATACGCCTGTGTACATAAATAAATACAACACCATTCGCTCATAGACATGGCACAATGGAAGAAAACTAACTGCTTTACTTTTTTCATCTACTGGCAATCGTTCCCGAGATCCATAAACATTTGATACGATGTTAATATGTGAAAGCATAACACCTTTCGGGTTGCCAGTAGTTCCACTCGTATAGATTAATGTAGCAAGGTCGTCCTCATGTATGTCACTTTTGCGCTTCTCAATTTCTTCTGAAGCAACCTCATTTCCTCGTTTAAGAAAATCTGAAAAGTGTTCGGTTCCTTCAATTCTATTAAAGGATACAATATGCTTTAGTGTCGGCACCTTGTCTTTAACCTCAAGCACTTTGGCTAAAAGGTCAGAATCACTAACGAAGCAAATTTTTACTTGAGCATCATTGAAGATGAATTCGTATTCCTTTGAAGAAATGGTTGGATAAATAGGAACGCAAATGCCACCACACATTGTTATGCCGATATCTGTAATATTCCATTCAGGCCGATTGTTGGATATGATCGAAACGGTGTCTTTTGGATCAATACCCATAGATACTAGGGCCTTGCTGACTTTTATACCAGTATCAACAAATTCTTGTGTTGAGGTCGCTACCCATTTTCCATCGATTTTCGCGCACAACGAATCCTTTTTTGGAAAGTGACTTAACTGATAATAGGGTATATCGAATATTCTCTTAATCTCCATTTGAAATAGTTAGTTATCCCAAATGTAACTTTCTAGGTCGATTATTTCAATCTCGAACCACCAAAGTCCTGCACACAATTGAATTTAAATCGTCTGTGTGGTTCAATAGCCACACCAACAAATTCCATTTCGGGATCTAGGATGTTTTTACGATGACCTGCATCTGGGACATCTCTGTCAATGAGCAAATCGATTACGATGTCGATTCCCATTTCATTTCCATAATTGGCGTTTTCGTTCACCCCATTAAATGATTTCATTGCAGACTCGATTCTGGTTCGATATGCCGTTCCATCTGATGAGTTGTGTCCAGTACGTCCGCTTTCGCCCATATCTTTTGCTTGATTTCTGGCCAAGTCGGTTAGCAATTCATTGGGTTGTAATATTACGCGGGGCTTAGTGTTTTCAAGGAATTTTATTAAACCCTTTACATCCTTATCCTTTTTGATCTTACGCTCCTTTATATAATCGGTGAAATATGTCTCAGCGAATAATGGAGGGTTAACCCTACACATATTAATGTAAAAGACAACATTCTTTTCTTGATCGGACATATACGAAACCTGGCTTGCCGAATTTGCTTTTGATAAAATAGTGTCAGGCCATATTTGGAATAAATCAGTTTCTTGTGCTTGCAATGATGAAAGAAGCGACATGAGTATTAAGGACAGAAATAGTGTTCTACTTTTCATATACAATGTCTCCATTCAGACAGGTTTTTATCACATTAACTTTCAAGATTTCCTCATCACTACATGTTAGGATATCCTTGTCTAGGATTACGAAATCAGCAAACTTTGACACCTCCAAACTGCCTTTCTCATTTTCTTCAAAGCTAGCAATGGCGGCCCAGATGGTCATGCCTTTTAACGCTTCGAGTCGTGAAAGGGAGTTTTCAGGGTTGAAGCCTCCATCCGGGTAGTTTTGATTTATCCTTTCTTACTACCGCAGAATAAAATGTATTCAGAGGATCGATGGATTCTACTGGAAAGTCTGTTCCTAAAGCTATCATTCCATTTTGATTTAGTAGCGATTTCAATGTATACGCATTTTTTATACGCTCAGCGCCAAGTCTTTCTTCGGCCCAATACATGTCACTGGTGGCGTGTGAAGGTTGCATGGATGGGATGACATTGAAACTTGCAAATTTCTGTTGATCGGTTTGGTTTACAACTTGTGCGTGTTCAATGCGCCATCTTCTGTCATTCGTTTCTCCCAATACTTGGCCCATGACGTCTAAAGTTATTCGATTCGCTGCGTCTCCAATGCAATGCACACACAGTTGAAATGAATCTTTCAGGCATAATTCTGCCCATTTTCTCAAAGAATCACTCCCTGTTATCAGGGATCCTTCTTTTAAACTATCGTCTGAATAGGTTTCTAGTAAAAAAGCACCTCGTGATCCTAAGGCACCATCACAATAAACTTTGACTGATTTCGCGTTTAACCTTTCAGTTTTTATTCCGAAAGAACCGAGATTTTTAGATAAAATAGGGTCGGCCGAATACATGGCGTAAACGCGCATTTTAAGCCGACCGTTTTCATGTAGCTGGTTAATCAATTCTATTTCGGACACCTTCAATCCTGCGTCACACACGCTGGTTAATCCGACTTGAAAGCAGTCGTTTTCAGCTCGTACCAAGCAGGTTGTTTTGTGCTCGACCGATGGTTCGGGAATTATCCGTTCGACTAATGTCATGGCTTCGTCAATTAACAAGCCAGATAAGAGCCCATCGATTTTGAGAATTTCACCACCAGGAACTTGCGTTAGATTCGAAATGTCCGCCAATTCAATTACTGAATTTGAAACGAGCATCGCGTGACCATCCACACGTTTCATTATGATGTGTTTGTTCGGGAAACGAGTGTTTAACACCTCATTTGTGGGGTATTCCTTAATTTCCCAATCGTTTTGATCCCATCCTCGACCAATGATCCAATTTTGATTCGGATTGTTTTGAATGTATTGGTCAATTCGATCTAAAACTTCAGAAAAGGATTGAGTTCCAATGAGATCAACTTGATTTCGGGTAAGGCCATAACCTAGAAAATGACTGTGAGCATCTATGAATCCGGGGTAAATGAAATTCTTTTGGGCGTCTATTTTCTGGTCGCTCGAATACTTATTTAATATTTGATTCTCTGGGCCAAGTTCCACTATTCGGCCGTCATTTATTGCCATTGCTTCAAAGGTGTTCATTCCATCATCTACACTGTATATAGTTGCATTATGAACGATCATGTCAACTTTTTTGTACTCGTTGCAACCGACCAAACCTATGGATACAATGATTATTGTTAAGAATTTGGCGAATTTGTTATGTAGTCTCATTCTCATCAGATGGGGGTGAAGTTAAATATGGCGTTAATGAAATAAGTAATAATAAAAGGAAAGGTGCGCGATATCGCATCGTTGCGCCAAGTACAGGCGATATTAATCCTATTAGGATTAGTCCTGGAATGATACAAAGGGAAATGAATGTGAAATTGGAAGAATCAGTGCCGAATCTGATGCGGTGGGTAAGAGATTTAACTACAAGCCAAGCAATAAGTAGGTTCTCAGCGAACATAAGCATCAATGGCGCACTTGTAATTTCCCATGGTAATGGACGCGCTAATGCATTAAACAAGGCATTCGGGATTGCCGGAAGCCAAGACGTCCAATCCTTAGTAATCGGATAGAGTTGTATGAGACTTCCTGGGTTTGTTTCGGCACTGTGATTTATAAATTCGGATTGTTTTCGAATAATACTTGCAAGAATGTCCACGCCACCTGAGTACGCGAGCGCATACATTACAAGGAATATGCTAAGACAAACCAATGTGAAAGCATAATCTATGATTTTGGTTTTTCGGATAATCATAAAAGCAATAAAAGCCGGGAAGATAGATGCAAGAAAGTATGGCTTGATATTCAAACACACAGCTAAACCTATCAAACCAAAAATTATTGCAGATTTATCTCGTGCCTGCCCCTGAGAAATTGACATCCAACTATAAAACAATGATCCGGCACCGAACATCAATACCGTTTCTTTTAAGCCACCTGATATAAGGAGTAATGAAGATGGTAGCATGGTAACTAAAAACAAAGCCCATTGCATTTGCCTAGACCGTTTAAGCAGTGACTTGATCATTAAGATAATTCCAATCATCGCGGCCGTTGATAGTATTACACTGTGCACTTCATAGCTTCCATTGCTTAAAAATGTCAGGAGGCCATTCAGTTTAATCATTAAAATATTGTCGTTGTAAAGGCCGCTATCAAACGGCTTGATCCATGTATTCATTTGCTCGAAATACTTGGTTCTAAATCCATCACTCACATCATAATAGTTGAATAGGATTTTAAAAAAATCAGTAGGCGAAGACCTCGCTATCCGGTTAAAAAGGATTCCATCATCAAAAAATCGATAGATATCTGCGGTACTTCTATCGCGATAATGGAATGTATATAGAGCTTGTAATATAAAAGTGCCAAGGATTTTGAAAGTAAATATCATAGCGATATATGACGGCCGAATTTGTTCTGTTTTGCACACTCCTAATCGGTGAATGAGAATAAGACAAATTAGAATCCAAGGAATAGTTGACAAAACTTCCTGTAAGCTCATGGGTCAAAGTAAATGCTTTGTGGATTATTTACAGAAGGATAATTCATCATTGCAGACTCAGAAATTTACCTTTGAACTTCAATTAGGATGAATGAATCAATATAACGAAAACGAAGCTCGCGAGGCGGCTGATAAACTTGGCCTGTTACCAGAGGAATTTGACAAGGTTGTAACTTACTTAGGACGTATTCCAAACTTCACGGAGCTTTCCATATATTCCGTAATGTGGTCTGAGCACTGTTCTTATAAGAACAGTATTAAATGGCTAAAAACCTTACCTAAAACAGGGCCAGCAATATTAGCCGAGGCGGGTGAGGAGAACGCAGGATTAGTGGATATAGGTGATGGAATGGCTTGTGCATTCAAAATTGAATCGCATAATCACCCGAGTGCTATAGAGCCGTATCAAGGTGCTGCTACAGGAGTTGGCGGAATAAATCGTGATATTTTCACCATGGGAGCTAGGCCTATAGCACAGTTAAACAGTCTGAGGTTTGGAGACATTTCACAGGATAGAACCAAGTGGTTACTTAAGGGAGTCGTTAAAGGAATCGGGGATTACGGTAATGCATTTGGAATTCCAGTGCTTGGGGGTGAGGTATACTTTGATCCCTCATATAATCAAAATCCGCTTGTAAATGCCATGTCCGTTGGTATTGTTGATATCAATAAGACGATTTCAGCAACTTCGCATGGAGTTGGAAATCCAGTTTTTATCGTTGGATCGAGCACCGGAAAAGATGGAATTCATGGAGCAACGTTCGCTTCAGGAGATTTGTCTGAAGATAGCGCAGATGATTTACCATCCGTTCAGGTTGGAGATCCTTTCCAGGAAAAACTTCTTTTAGAAGCGTCATTAGAACTGGCTGATACAGATGCAATCATCGGTATGCAGGATATGGGTGCTGCAGGAATTACGTGCTCCACTTCGGAAATGTCGGCTAAGGGCGGATGCGGAATGGACATATATCTAGACAAGGTGCCAACTCGTCAAGAGAACATGTTACCCTTTGAAATCCTTTTAAGTGAATCACAAGAGCGAATGCTTGTGGTAGTGAAGAAAGGTCGTGAACCAGAAGTCATGGAGATTTTTGATAAATGGGACCTTAATTGTGTTGAAATCGGAGTGGTTACCAAGGGGCCAAACTTGAAGTATTATATGTCTGGTGAGTTGGTCGGTGATGTGCCTGCAGATTCATTGGTTTTGGGAGGTGGAGCTCCCGTATACGAACGTGAATATCAAGAGCCAGCATACATACAGAAAGTTAAATCCTTTAAGCCAGAGTCCGTTTCAATTCCAGACGATTTAAAGGAAGTGGCGAAATTCATTCTGAGCCATGTAAATGTTGCCTCCAAGAAATGGGTGACAAATCAATATGATTCGATGGTTGGCGGTGCCAATATGACCACCAACAATCCCAGTGACGCTGGAATCATTAATATAAAAGGAACAAGTAAAGCAATTGCTATGACAGTTGACTGCAATGCAAGATATGTCTACGCTGACCCAGAACAAGGTTGTGCAATGGCAGTTGCTGAGGCGGCCCGTAATATTGTTTGTTCAGGTGGAACACCGGCTGCCATAACAAATTGTTTGAATTTTGGAAACCCTTATTCACCAGAAGCTTATTGGCAATTTGTTGGATCTATAAAGGGGATGAGCAAAGCCTGCCTTAAATTTAGTACTCCTGTAACTGGCGGAAACGTGAGCTTTTACAATCAATCCACTATTAATGGTGTGACTGTGCCAGTTCTTCCAACCCCAACAATCGGTATGATTGGCATTATTGAAAACAAAGCTCATATCACGCCTCTTGGATTTACCCAAAAAGGATTGAATATATATATGATGGGAAGTTATTCGGATGATTTTGGGAGCTCGCAATATTTAATTCAATGGCATAAAGTTGAGCATAGCCCTGCGCCTAAATTCGATCTTGAAGAAGAGTTTAATCTGCATCGATCCTTAAGTGAGGCGATCAAAATGGATCTAATTCAGTGTGCGCACGATATTTCAGATGGCGGTTTAATGGCAGCGCTTTTTGAAATGACCCGACCAAACAATTTAGGATTCGATGTTAATCTCAACACTGAAATTCGAGTTGATGCTGTTTTATTTGGAGAGGCTCAGTCACGCGTTATTGTAGGTGTGTTAGATGCCAATTGTAAATCTTTTGAAGAAGTATTAAAGAATTCAAACCAAGCCTATGTTTCACTTGGAAAGGTAGTAGGTTCGGATTGTATTATTAATGGACAATCATACGGTAATGTTAAGGAAATAGATGAGTATTGTAGCGGGCGCTTAGGAAGGATTATGTCCTAAGATTATACTTAACATTTCTCAGACAAACAAAAAAGGCGCTTAAAGCGCCTTTTTTGTTTGTCTAATTTGTTTTACTGATTCAATGATCGGTAAGGATCAGCATTTTTGTGCCTTCAAATTGATCAGCCTTTAATCGCAGAAGATAACTGCCGCGTGCTAAGTCCCCTACGTAAATTTGATTATTTGATCCACTAGCCGCAAGTGTCAATGCTTTAACGATTCGGCCTTGAAGATCTAAGACTTCCATCTCGATTCCATCCAGCTTGCTGAAATCTACATCAACGGTGATATAGTCTTTGGCCGGATTTGGGTAGATATGCAAGTTTTCAGTAATAGCCTCTGGAATCCCCACGACATTCACAGTAATGCTGTCGCAGATTGTATCTGAGCCACAAACATTAGAGACGTATTGACAAACTTCAAATTTGCCGATTTCAGTAAAATAATGGACGGGGTTGGCTAAAGTGCTTACTGTTAAATCTGAGAAAGTCCACAAGTACTCCTCTGCGTTGAATGAGCTGTCTATGAAATTAACCTGAGATGTAACTTGCTCATATGAAAAGCCACCTGTCGGGGGTACCGGGACATTATGGACTTGCGTGCTAACACAGTCATTTGTCCATCCGTCCATAAATACGGTTAAGGTCACATCAAATGGCCCGTTACCTTGAAAGTTATGGGATGGATTTACCAAGTTAACCACCGCAGTTGCATCACCAAAATCCCAATCAAAAGCTTGAACGAATGAAGTGTTGAAAGCAATAGTGTTATAGACCTTACTTCTCAATATTGAAGAGGAAAGGTCATACAATTCAACAGGCTGCACATCAAGGTCCATACAGTCAAAGTCATATCCAAAATTTGCGTCAAGGTTAAACTCGATTAACGGCTCAATTATCACATCCATATCACATGCAGCACCCTCGCAGTTAAACACCGCAACCGAAGCCGCAGTAACCCAAGTCGTATCGTTTATTTTTCCAATAGCCAATAAATCGCCATCGCCATCATGTTCTAGCCAATCGCTAACTCCAATGTGCACCGGTATTGTCCCGTCATATTCTATCGTCAGGATATAATCGTCAAGGATTTGAACCGGCCTGTCAAATATTGCCGTGTATCGTGTGGAGTCATTGTATAACGTGTCAACTTCAATTTTGTTAATATGAACGACAGATTCTCCAAGGGGTGGACCATCAGGTAGATTATTACCACCTTTATCCCAAATTCTACATGTCACGGGGTAACTGTCTTTGAAAAGCCCCTCGTGGTTAGCATAAAAACTAAATCCATGAACAATCATTGGCTGAGTTGCGTCAAACCTTTGTCCAATACCAAATAATCTTCCCGGGTTAGTTGGTCGTAATTTGCGGATTTTAGTGTCGGTACCACGCGCAGCAGTATATCGAACGCTGTCTTTACCACAATTAAGAGCCGTATTTGTCGCAACTGCTACGTTCTTGCACTGTTTAATCTCTCCACATGAGGTCATCATTGTTTGACATACCCAATATGTTCCAGGTTGAAAGTATTTATGCTTGGGGTCCTCATTAACACTCGTATTACCATCTCCAAAGTCATAGTGGATACTTGAAAACAGTCCGAAAGTTTCATTAGTGAAATTCACTTCAAGGTTGTTTGTCTTATGAGTAAAGTCTTGGGCTGGTTTCTCTTTTATTATCTGGGTAACAGAACTCTGACATAAGCTGCTGGTCCAACTTAAAATTTTAGCAGTCATTGTAGCAACGTACGGACCGTTCGTAGGATAAAAATGGATGGGATTCGCAGCGTTTTGAGTTACTCCATCTCCATAATTCCAAGCTTGTCGATTGGGTGAATAATGAAAAGCATACCGATTATACATTCTACTATCAACGATTGGTGCACCATCGTTGAAAAAGCTCACAGTTTCACCTAATTCATCAAAAAGGCATTCTGGATCATTAATAAAGGAAGCGTTAATGTTATACGAAACGAAAGGTTCTATTAAAAAATCGGCATCGAATGGTTCGCTATTTACAATGTAGTCATATGATTTAATCCAGCTGAAACCTTGTCTAACCCCACTTAACCATTCTTCATTACCATCAGAATTTGCTCCATTTAAGTGACTATGAAGCATGGTGAATGGAGGACTTGTTGGATCTGTCTTGATTACAATAATATATGGCTCCGAAACACTCGTGGGTGTCCATGTCAAACTAACTGCATATTGACTTAGCGGGCCATCTAATGAATCCGGAATAAGCAGAGTATGAGCCGAACTTGCTAAAAGCGTGGTGCCAGGGATGCTATCCGAAGTCGCTTTGCGCAATTCCACGGTTATTTGCATGCTATTCCCGTCAGTCGTGTCGGTTTTCCAAGCATAAAAGCGCACGCCATTTACTGAAATCTGCTGAGGACATTCAAAATACTGATAGGCAGCCGAAGTGAAAAACGGATCAAAAGTTAGTGTATCTAATTCCGTAGCTTTTTCATATACATATAGTATCGTGTCCGGAGGACAAACTGCGCGTTGAGCATTCGCAAAAAAGGAAAGCCCAGTAATCAGAGTTACAAGAGTAAATTTTATAGACATATATTGTAGGTATTCTAGATTCTAAAGTTGTAGACGTCTTTTGATCAAATAAGTTGACCAAAGGAATTGTAAAATTAGGCAAATAACGTTTAAAGTTAAGTCAAAGAAACAACCCATATTTGACAATAGAATCTTTTTTGATATATGACAATACTTGTAACAGGGGTTTCCAGGGGGATCGGGCGCGCTATGATCATTGAGTTCGCGAAAAAGGGATACGATGTAATTGGTATCACAAGGAGCATTGAAGGCATAGATGCCGAGATAAAATCTAATCCTCGAATGCACCTTATCGAATTTGATTGGGAAAATTACGTTGGACTCATAAGTAAACTTGAAAAGTTGAAACTTCCGACTATAGATATTCTGATCAATAATGCTGCGTCAATTATAATTGCCGAACTAATTCACACCACGACCGAAGACCTTAATCGAATGATGAAAGCAAATGTTTTGGGTCCGCTAAAGCTAACACAGACCTTGATCAACTCGAAAAAGCTTTCAAGTGGTTGTCATGTAGTGAATATTAGTAGCATGGCGGGATATCAAGGATCTTCAAAATTTGCAGGTCTTGGGGCATATAGTATGAGTAAGTCTGCCTTGGTCTGTCTCACTGAATGTATGGCCGCAGAATGGGGTGACTTTATTACTCCAAACTGCCTTTGTTTAGGAGCAGTCAATACTGAGATGCTGAAAACGGCATTTCCAGACTATAAAGCACCGGTTGATGACGTAGAAATGGCGTCCTTCATCTGTGAATTCTCCCTTTCTTCTAAGACAATTGTACACGGCCAAGTGTTTTCGATAAAAAAAAGTGATCCGAACTGAATATTTATACAACTGAAAAACAGAGGGATAAGCGCAATGAGGCTAAAAAACATCCATTTATTTGAAATTTATCTGACTATAGCCTTGCGTAGAATGAAAATGCCCTTATCTTTGCGCTCCCTTACAAACAAGGGGTAGTTCTTTGAACAGATTGAAAAGATAAAAGCCAGCATGTATCCTAGGGATTTATATCCGATTGTATATTAATTTTACACAACGGAGAGTTTGATCCTGGCTCAGGATGAACGCTAGCGGCAGGCTTAACACATGCAAGTCGAACGGCAGCACAGGTAGCAATACTGGGTGGCGAGTGGCGCACGGGTGCGTAACGCGTATGCAACCTACCTCTAACTGGGAGATAGCCCGAAGAAATTCGGATTAATACCCCATAATATGTGTCTTTCGCATGATTGACATATTAAAGCTTTGGCGGTTAGAGATGGGCATGCGTGACATTAGCTAGTTGGTAAGGTAACGGCTTACCAAGGCTATGATGTCTAGGGGGTCTGAGAGGATTATCCCCCACACTGGTACTGAGACACGGACCAGACTCCTACGGGAGGCAGCAGTGAGGAATATTGGACAATGGGCGAAAGCCTGATCCAGCCATGCCGCGTGCAGGAAGACGGCCCTACGGGTTGTAAACTGCTTTTATATAGGAATAAACCTCCGAACGTGTTCGGAGCTGAAGGTACTATACGAATAAGGATCGGCTAACTCCGTGCCAGCAGCCGCGGTAATACGGAGGATCCAAGCGTTATCCGGATTTATTGGGTTTAAAGGGTGCGTAGGCGGGATAATAAGTCAGTGGTGAAATCTTCCAGCTCAACTGGGAAATTGCCATTGATACTGTTATTCTTGAGTTTGGTTGAAGTAGGCGGAATGAGGCATGTAGCGGTGAAATGCATAGATATGCCTCAGAACACCAATTGCGAAGGCAGCTTACTAAGCCAATACTGACGCTGAGGCACGAAAGCGTGGGGAGCGAACAGGATTAGATACCCTGGTAGTCCACGCTGTAAACGATGATTACTCGCTGTTGGCGATACACTGTCAGCGGCTAAGCGAAAGTGATAAGTAATCCACCTGGGGAGTACGTTCGCAAGAATGAAACTCAAAGGAATTGACGGGGGCCCGCACAAGCGGTGGAGCATGTGGTTTAATTCGATGATACGCGAGGAACCTTACCAGGGCTTGAATGTATTTTGACCGATCTGGAAACAGGTCTTCTCTTTGAGCAATTTACAAGGTGCTGCATGGTTGTCGTCAGCTCGTGCCGTGAGGTGTCGGGTTAAGTCCCTTAACGAGCGCAACCCCTATCTCTAGTTGCCAGCGGATAATGCCGGGGACTCTAGAGAAACTGCCCGTGCAAACGGTGAGGAAGGTGGGGATGACGTCAAATCATCACGGCCCTTACGTCCTGGGCTACACACGTGCTACAATGGTAGGTACAGAGGGCAGCTACTCCGTGAGGAGATGCGAATCTCGAAAGCCTATCTCAGTTCGGATTGAAGTCTGCAACTCGACTTCATGAAGCTGGAATCGCTAGTAATCGCGCATCAGCCATGGCGCGGTGAATACGTTCCCGGGCCTTGTACACACCGCCCGTCAAGCCATGGGAGCTGGGGGTGCCTGAAGTCGGTTGCCGCAAGGCGCTGCCTAGGGTAAAACTGGTGACTGGGGCTAAGTCGTAACAAGGTAGCCGTACCGGAAGGTGCGGCTGGAATACCTCCTTTCTAGAGAAAGCAATCGATACTTGCTGGCTTCTTTTCATCTTTATATAATCTTTCTGAGTTGAAAGTCCCGAATCCCATTCAGGGATACAGCTATGCTCGGGTTCAACGTTTTGTTAGTCCCGTAGCTCAGCTGGTTAGAGCGCTACACTGATAATGTAGAGGTCCGCGGTTCAAGTCCGCGCGGGACTACTCAATTCAAAACAAGGAGATCTTGTCTACTGACCTCCCTGTTCTGACCGAAAAAGGAAACTTTTTTAGTTTTTAACTGGGGGATTAGCTCAGCTGGCTAGAGCACCTGCCTTGCACGCAGGGGGTCATCGGTTCGACTCCGATATCCTCCACTTTTAAGTGAAAGTTATAATCTGTTCTTAATTTGTGTTGTTGTAGTTTTAATTAAGGTGCAACTCCTTTTACAACCCTTTCCTATATAGTATAGGATAAGTTCTTTGAAATCTTGAATAATATAATATAGAGCAAAAAATTATCAAGGGCAAACGGTGGATGCCTTGGCTCTCAGAGGCGATGAAGGACGCGACAAGCTGCGATAAGCTGCGGGTAGATGCAAATAATCTCCAATCCGCAGGTTTCCGAATGGGGCAACCCATCATGTTGAAGACATGATATCTTTTATAGAAGCCAACCCGATGAACTGAAACATCTAAGTAGTCGGAGGAAAAGAAAACAATAGTGATTCCCCTAGTAGTGGCGAGCGAACGGGGAACAGCCTAAACCAAAGTTGTTTCGGCAATTTTGGGGTTGTAGGACTGCAATGTGGACTTTGTATTTTTAGTAGAACAGCGATGGAAACGCTACCATAGAGGGTGATAGTCCCGTAAACGAAAAAAATACAATACCTAGCAGTATCCTGAGTAGGGCGGGACACGTGAAATCCTGTCTGAATCTGCCGGGACCATCCGGTAAGGCTAAATACTCCTGAGAGACCGATAGTGAACAAGTACCGTGAGGGAAAGGTGAAAAGCACCCTGAACAAGGGAGTGAAATAGTACCTGAAACCGTTTGCCTACAAGCGGAGGGAGCCTTCGGGTGACCTCGTGCCTTTTGCATAATGAGCCTACGAGTTGCTCCTCAGTAGCAAGGTTAATTCCGTTGACGGAAGTAGCCGAAGCGAAAGCAAGTCTTAACAGGGCGTGTTAGTTACTGGGGGCAGACGCGAAACTTAGTGATCTACCCATGGTCAGGTTGAAGCTCTGGTAACACAGAGTGGAGGACCGAACCCGTTGACGTTGAAAAGTCTTGGGATGAACTGTGGGTAGGGGTGAAAGGCTAATCAAACTGAGAAATAGCTCGTACTCCCCGAAATGCATTTAGGTGCAGCCTCGGAATGAGTGTTATAGAGGTAGAGCTACTGATAGGGCTAGGGGGCTTCACCGCCTACCAACCCCTGACAAACTCCGAATGCTATAACATATATCCGGGAGTGAGGGCATGGGTGCTAAGGTCCATGTCCGAGAGGGAAAGAACCCAGACCATCAGCTAAGGTCCCTAAATTTTTGCTAAGTTGTTCAAACGTGGTTTGACTGCATTGACAGCTAGGATGTTGGCTTGGAAGCAGCCATTCATTTAAAGAGTGCGTAACAGCTCACTAGTCGAGCGGTCGAGCGTGGATAATAATCGGGCATAAGCAAAATACCGAAGCTATGGATTTTATGGTAGGGGAGCATTCCAGCCGCGTTGAAGGAGTATCGTGAGGTATTCTGGAGCATCTGGAAAAGAAAATGTAGGCATAAGTAACGATAATTAAGGTGAAAAACCTTAACACCGTAAGACTAAGGTTTCCTGATCAATGCTAATCAGATCAGGGTTAGTCGGGGCCTAAGGCGTACCCGTTTGGGGAAGTCGATGGACATCAGGTTAATATTCCTGAACCTGTATATATTGCGATTTGGGGACGGAGAATTGTAGCTATTACGTACTGACGGATATGTACGTTGAGCCTAGTCTTCGGACGAAGCGAAGTAGTGAATGTTCTTCCTAGAAAAGCCAATAAGCTTCAGATATATACAGCCCGTACCCTAAACCGACACAGGTAGTCGAGGAGAATATCCTAAGGTGCTCGAGTGAATCATGGCTAAGGAACTAGGCAAATTAGCCCTGTAACTTCGGAAGAAAGGGCGCCTCCCTAGCTTGCTAGGAGGCCGCAGTGAATAGGTCCAGGCGACTGTTTATCAAAAACACATGGCTCTGCTAAATCGAAAGATGATGTATAGGGCCTGACACCTGCCCGGTGCTGGAAGGTTAAGAGGTGGGGTTATCCTTCGGGAGAAGCTCTAAATCGAAGCCCCAGTAAACGGCGGCCGTAACTATAACGGTCCTAAGGTAGCGAAATTCCTTGTCGGGTAAGTTCCGACCTGCACGAATGGTGTAACGATCTGGACACTGTCTCAGCCATGAGCTCGGTGAAATTGTAGTAGCGGTGAAGATGCCGCTTACCTGCAACGGGACGAAAAGACCCCGTGAACCTTCACTACAGCTTAGCATTGAATTTGGATTATTGATGTGTAGGATAGGTGGGAGACTTCGAAGCTGGGACGCTAGTGTCTGGTGGAGTCGTCCTTGAAATACCACCCTTCAATTGTTTGAGTTCTAATCCATTTATGGAGACAGTGCTTGGTGGGTAGTTTGACTGGGGTGGTCGCCTCCAAAAAAGTATCGGAGGCTTCCAAAGGTACCCTCAGCACGCTTGGTAACCGTGCGTAGAGTGCAATGGCATAAGGGTGCTTAACTGCAAGACCGACAAGTCGAGCAGAAACGAAAGTTGGGCATAGTGATCCGGTGGTTCCTTATGGAAGGGCCATCGCTCAAAGGATAAAAGGTACTCCGGGGATAACAGGCTGATCTCCCCCAAGAGCTCACATCGACGGGGAGGTTTGGCACCTCGATGTCGGCTCGTCACATCCTGGGGCTGGAGAAGGTCCCAAGGGTTGGGCTGTTCGCCCATTAAAGTGGCACGCGAGCTGGGTTCAGAACGTCGCGAGACAGTTCGGTCTCTATCTGTTGCAGGCGTTAGAAGTTTGAGAGGACCTCCTTTTAGTACGAGAGGACCGAAGGGGACGAACCTCTGGTGTACCTGTTGTGGCGCCAGCCGCACCGCAGGGTAGCTACGTTCGGTCGAGATAAGCGCTGAAAGCATCTAAGCGCGAAACTCACCTCAAGATGAGACTTCTTTTAAGGGTCGTTAGAGATGATGACGTTGATAGGTCGCATGTGTAAAGGTAGAAATACCATAGCAGAGCGATACTAATTGCCCGTTGATTTTTTGCTCGTTTATATTATTCAAGATTTTTTGATATTGATGATTTTCCGGTGGCTATTGCATTGGGGTTCACCTCTTCCCATTCCGAACAGAGAAGTTAAGCCTAATAGCGCAGATGGTACTAGGGTAATTCCTGGGAGAGTATGTCGCTGCCGATTTTAAAGCTCCACACTATAGTGTGGAGCTTTTTTTTTGCTTAATTTCCTCAAATGACGCTTCGTGCATTATTTAATATATTAATTCTATTCTTGATTCACTTTGGAGCTAATTCTCAACAGTTTGAATTAAGTCATGTCTTGGAATATTCGAATCCAGGCTTATTGCTCTTTGAACCTAATGGAATTGACACGCTTAAATCAGGGATTGAGGTAGGTTACAATTCAAATCAAGAGGTTGAAAAACAACGGGTTAGTGTGAAGTTAGATAATGTAATATTTGACACAAACTCTAATTCGTTTGTTGATTATCGAATGGGTGCTAATCAATATCAGGATATAACCTTTGAATTATTTCGACCGATTTCAAAGTCAAGTTGTTTTGAATTTCGGATTTCAAGAAACTCTCACCCTGGATGGATTCAAAGGAGTTTTGTTCGAAATACGGATATAGGATTAAAGATTGAATCAGACCTAAGTAACAAAATAAAATGGAACGCTATTGCCACGTATTTAGTTACGGATAGAGAGCAAAATGGTGGATTAGTTGATTCGACCTACTCGATAAAACAGAGCGGAACAGACGATTTGCATTTACTTGGATCAATTAAACTACAAGAAGCATATTCTAGAAAAGAAGTAACTCTTGTTAGGTCTGAAATTAGGTATTTGGCGACTGAGAACGACCGATCCAGCATATTATTCAGTCTGCAAGGAAACGGTAGAATAGCTAAATTCATTTACAGCGACCTATCAAGTGATTCTGTGTATTATTCACAATTTACTACTGAATTGTTTGAAGAAGTTAATGATTCATCAAGACACATGGAGGTGGGAGCATCCCCACGAATTCGCTATGTTAGTGAAACAGGGATTGCAGGAATGCAATTTCAAGTGGACTTAACTTTACATTTTAACCAAGGGACGTTTCGAGTTAATTCAACACAACTTGATTATAGTAATCAGGACGTTTCTTCTAGAATCGTGCTTTCAAAAAAGAATGTAGAGTTTAGATCTAGAAACCAATACTTTTTTGGAGGATATAACAGAGGGGATTATTCGTCAACTCTTGATTTAATTTATCTTTTTGGGGCAAGTTCTGATTCGAATCGAATCTCATATGTTTCTAGTTTGCAAGGAAGCTTAACGGTTCAGAAGTCTCATCCGTATCTTCTTCATGCGAATTATTATTCGAGTATTAGATCTAATAGTAATACGCTTCAATCTCAAGAACAGTTGAGAACGGCTATTATTTATGAGATAAAAATGAAAGATTTAAGTATTCATTTACAACCTGGGTATATCAAGCAAATGAATTATATCTACTTTGATAGGTATGGAAGAATACATCAGGCCGCCACTAATATTGAATTATACAAGGCTGAGGTATCTATAATTGGAAAGAAGAAAGCTGGTACTCTGCTAGCAAATGGTGTTTATCAATGGAATAATAGAAATCGCATAAACAGTCTTCCTGAATGGATGTATAAAGTCGAGGTATTGGCGAATGTTGATGTTTTGAAAGAAAAGTTAACCTTTCATCCAGGTATACGGACAATGTATAATTCAGGGTTTTATTCTAGAGGATATTTGCCTTTTTATGATTCATTTTATGTACAGAGGAGCCAAAAGTTTGAACCCTACTTTCAAGCTGATGCCATGGCCTATATAACGGTAGGTCAAGTTGATGTTGGTTTCGAGGCGGTAAATTTATTGTATGGTTTAATAGATGACAATCCTATTATAGCACCAAATTATACGAGTATTCCTAGATACTTCCTTTTCCATATTGTTTGGAAATTGAAAAACTAAGTTTTCTGCTTTTTCTTTTTTGCCGCAGGGAATAGGACATTGTTTAGAATTAAGCGATAACCTGCAGAGTTTGGATGCAGGCTTAGATCGGTTGGAGGATCTCCCACAAAATGCTGATAGTCTTCAGGGTCATGTCCGCCATAAAATGTCCATTGTCCTTTGCCAAACTCTCCATGAATGTATTTTGCTATGCCGATTCCTTTATTCTCGCCAAGGATGAGCACTTCGGGTTTAATGAATTTTAAATTGTAGGATGTTGTTTGTCCCATAAATCCTCGAATGATGGATTCGTGACTTTGACAGAGCATTGTTGGTACTGGGTCCCACTTGGCTGAGAAGTCAAAAAGTGTGAAAAAATCCTGTTTTTGTCCTGCTCTATTATGCAGAGGTGTTCCATCAATATCGGAGAATTCATATTCCATGGGATTCATACTTAAACGATAATTCTCGAACGCGAAACCTTGATCGAATTGAAGCTTTTGAGGTGCAGATGGATCTGCGGGGTCGCCATCAAACATTTTGCGCACAGATATCAACACTTTCAGCCGATAACGCGATATCATAGGAATCTGTACCGGAACACATAGAGAAAAGAAAGCCACCTCCAGCGGTGTATTCTTTAATTTTTAGCGCCACTGAAAGTTTAAGTTCTGAAACCTTGCTAAACCCTAATCGGCCTGCCGTTTCTTCAAACTCTGCGACTTGATCTTGGTACCATTTTGCATTTCGATACGATCCGTAGAATTTTCCATATTGTCCAGTAAAGTCTTCATGGTGTAAGTGAAGCCAATCATAAAGGTGAAGCTCTCCGTGAATGATTTCATCGTCATATATGACAGTATATGGAATTTCCGCATAAGTCAGGACAAGTGTTACGGCATCATCCCACGGTTGAGCGGATTTAGGTGAATAGACTGCGATTTTTGGCGATTGTTCCAGTTTAATTGCATCCATGTTAACCTCAGGGTTGCTAATCTCCAGAAGTATTGATGCCGCTTTGGCTTCGGGAATCATTTCATAACTGACACCTCTGATGACGAGTTCGGCCTCGATTTCATCATGATTTTCTGTAAGGAAGCTTCCGCCTCGATAGTTAAGTAACCCATTGAACTTCAACGTCTCTTTCAAGACACCAAAAGGCAATGCCATAGGCTTTCAAATGATCCTTTTGGTTCTCATCCATTGGAATGAGAATTTTAGATGAGAAAGCATTTGAGCTAAAGCCGAATAGGCAAAAACAAAAAAGAATTTTAAAAAGGAGGTTCCTCAGAAAGATTTTCATCAATATCATCAAATTTGCTGGATCTCAAGACTTGGCCGGCATATGCATCATCGATATCGATGCTAGGGCTTTGGTTGAACTCAAAGTTATCATTCTCCCAGTTGACAAACTTAGCGAGGTGGTTTTGGAAACGAATCTTAACGTCTTCAGTAGATCCATTTCGATGTTTTGCAATGATTAACTCACCTAGTCCTTGAGTTGAGTTACCACTTTCGTCCGCTGTGATGCCATAGTATTCGGGCCTGTAAATAAACATTACCATATCGGCATCTTGCTCGATGGCACCCGATTCACGTAAGTCGCTTAGCTGCGGACGTTTATCACCCCCTCTTGTTTCAACAGCTCTACTCAATTGACTTAAGGCGATTACTGGAATGTCAAGTTCTTTGGCGATGCCTTTAACCGCTCGTGAAATCGTGCTTATTTCCTGCTCTCTATTCCCCTTGCTTTCAGAAGAACCTGACATAAGTTGAAGATAGTCGATGATGACCATCTGAATATTCTTTTCGGCTTTAAGCCTTCTGCATTGGGCTCGTAATTCAAAAACCGAAAGCCCAGGGGTATCATTTATATAAATTGGGGCATTTGTAAGTTTACCAATTCGTGCGTTTAATTGTTCCCATTCATATGCTTCTAAATTTCCTTTTTTAAGTTTCTCACCAGCTATTTCTGTTTCGCTGGCGATTAAACGATTGACCAATTGAAGCGAACTCATTTCCAGTGAAAAAATTGCTACGCCTTTTTTATAATCTACTGCCGCATTGCGGGCCATCGATAGCACAAATGCTGTTTTACCCATACCTGGCCTTGCCGCGAGAACAATCATGTCGGATTTTTGAAACCCACCAGTGACACGATCGAGGTTTGCGAATCCTGTAGGTACTCCGCTCGTCCCATCTGATTTACTTATGATTTCTAGTTGCTTGATAGCCTTATGAAGCAACTTATTCATGTCTTCATAACTTCGTCTAATATTCCCTTCTGCTACTTCGAATAATTTGGCTTCAGCTGTATCTAATAAGTCAAAAACATCAACAGTTTCGTCATAGGCTTGCTTGATGGTTTCGCTAGAAATCTTTATTAATTCTCTTTGAATATGTTTTTGAGCTATAATTCTTGCGTGGAATTCAACATTCGCGCTTGAAGCCACTCGATTTGTCAATTGAGCGATATAAAAAGGCCCTCCAACGATTTCCAATTCACCTCGTTTCTTGAGTTCTTGGGTTACAGTAAGAATATCAATGGGTTCTGATCGTTGAAATAGATCTAGAATCGCTTCATAGATAAGTTGATGGTCGTCTTTGTAAAAGCTATTCTTTTTTAGAATGTCAATCACATCAGTGAGTGCCTCTTTATCGAGCATAAGCGCCCCTAGAACAGCCTCTTCTAAATCAACAGCCTGTGGAGGTAGTTTTCCATAGTCTGGGGTGTTAGCGGCATTGCGTACTACGCTTAATCCTGAGTCTCTCTTTTCCGATTTTTGACGCGGTTCTTCCATGCTTCAAAGTTAAAATTAGGTCGCGGTCGAAAGGTGAATTCGAGGTTTTGTTATGCACCCATCGAGATCTTTGTGCTAAAACGCTATTATAGACGAGGCTTGGGGTGAAGGAGTTTTAAATAGTTCTAAACACAAGTTTTACTCAAGTGGTGAATAAACCATTTTCAAATGAGGTATTCCGTCTTCTAAATACATTGATCCTATTGCCGTGAACCCTAATCGGGCATAAAAGTCGTGTAAATAGGTCTGCGCAGATAGTTCAATTTTTGGGGACGGGTCTTTTTCCATTATTTCAGCGATAGTTTCTTTTAATAATTCATTGCTAAGCCCTTGATTTCGAAACTTTATTGCAGTAATGACTCTACCGATATGCCAAGTTTCTTGCTTAAATAGTCTTGCATAGGCTATTAATTCATCATTCTTCAAAAGGTAACAATGGGTGGCGGTTGAATCTAAATTATCAGGATCAATATAAATGCATTTCTGCTCAAAAACGAATACTGAACTTCTCAGCGATAAGATGGAATTCCAAATTTCATTTGAGATATTACCGAACGACTTGAATTGAAATGCATGTTTCATGAACTAAGATGTGGATTAACTGTTTTTAAGGTATGAAAGTATATCAAATTCACTCCAAACAAGTCTTACCTATTTCCATGGAGGCAGCATGGGAGTTTCTGTCCGATCCTAAAAACTTAGAGTTAATAACTCCACCCGATATGAAGTTCACCATCCTTGGTGATTTACATGGTAGAAAGACCTACGCTGGCCAAATTATAAACTATCGTATTTCTCCATTCAAGGGTATTACAATGAGCTGGACGACAGAAATTTCCCATTGCCAAAACCAAGAGTACTTTGTAGATGAACAGCGATTTGGACCATATACCTTTTGGCATCACAAGCATTTTTTGAAAAAAATAGAAGGTGGGGTGTTGATGGAAGATATAGTGGATTATGCCTTGCCATTTGGTATTCTTGGCCAATTTGCTCATTGGCTATTTGTGCGGAAGAAGCTAAAAAAAATTTTTAACTACAGGACTGAGGCTGTGAGAGCACTTTTCAGTAATCAATAAAATGAAGTTGCTTCATTTCCGAGTTCCATTCTGGCCAAGTCGAGATGAATTGTAATTCTGAGGAATGTGGGATGTCGTTTTTTTGAAGTGTGAAAATTTCTAGATGACGTTCGGCTCTTGTAAATGCGACATATATTGAATTCAATAAATCCAATTTCGTTCGTTCCCGTTCCGATTTATAAAAGTGTTCGTACTTAGTGTTGTTTAATGCTTGCAAGGGAAGCATGGATTGGTTCAGCTCAGGTAAATCTTCACAATGATCTATCCAAGCAAAGGATTTTGTTGTTCGTTTAATTCCGAATTCGGGTAGATAAACAAAAACTACAGGAAATTCTAGCCCCTTCGATTTATGAATTGTCATAATGTTAATGGCGTTGGCATCACCCGAAGGATCGATACAAAGCTTGCTCTTCTCCGATTCCCATTTGTCCAAAAAAGTAGATTTTAGGTACATTGATGTGGTTTCAAATTCCAGCGAAAAATCCAGCAACTTTCTAACAAACAAATCATTAAGGTTTAGTTCGAAAAATTTAGCGAGATAAAGGAGTGCGTTAAAGGAGTCGAGTTTGGTTCGATCAATGCTCAAGTTCAATTCAAGTTTTTTGATCAATTCATGCATGCGGGGCTTAGCTTTTTTTATCCAACTGGCAGTTTCATGATAATCGGATCTAAGTTTATTGGTTTGATTTAACCTCGACAACCATTGTTGAAGATAAAATGGGTCTCCGTTGTTTTGAACGGCTATAAGCGTGGAGATGAGTAATTGAATGTTTGGGTTATTTGCGAGAAGTAAACTTTCGCTGCTGGTTACTTTGTACCCACATTCAAGCAGTTTTCCAGCTACAAATGACGCGTCACTGTTTTTTTGAAAGAGAATGCATATATCCTTTTCAGTGCACTTACTTTCTTCTAATAGGATCTTTATTCTCTTTTCCATCGGCACTAGGAATGACTCGATTCGATCCATTTCTTCTAATCTTTCAACGGTATGAAAAAAGACTTCGCCTCCAATTCTAGCATTCTTTTTTTGATGCAACTGATAAAATGTTGGCTCATGTTCCTCGCTTAAAAAGCTCTTATGCAGTGTCGAAAAGAATCGATTGTTAAAATCAATTACATTGGAATAGGATCGAAAATTAGTGTCGAGATAAAACTCCTGATATGCAGCTTTAAGTAGCAGGTCAGATTCGTAACCAGCGTATGGTAAATTGATGAATTGTTCAGGGTCGCTTCCTCGAAAACGATAAATGGACTGCTTAGCATCGCCAACGATGAGCGACTTGTTGCCTTCGGAGAGGGAATTTGTAATTAAAGGAAGTAGGTTTTTCCACTGTAAGGCAGATGTGTCCTGAAACTCGTCAATTAAAATATGAGCGTATCGCTGACCAAGTCTTTCATAGATAAATGGACTTTGTTCTTGACCGAATTTGTCCGAGAGAATTTTATAATAGTCGGATAGCAATTGAATGTTTTCCGATTCGCGGATGGAATCGAATAATTGGATAATCTCACCAATCAATCCAATTGAATAGAGAAAGGTTCGAATCTTTTTGAGAAAAATGACGCGCTCAATTTCAGGTTTTAGAAGCGTCAGGGCATTAAACAATTCGGTTAATTGATCCTTTATTTCTAACACGGCAGGCTCCTTTGTCTTCGATTGCCATTTATCCGATTCTATGGTTTTTATGACAATAGTATTTGGGTTTGAAACATATTCCAAATCGGCTTCTCGTGCTTTTTGAAAATATTTCGCAATGCCGCGACTGGAATAATAAAAGTCGCCTTCCTCTAAACCGAATTTGTCAAATAGATCCAGCGCGCGCCTACCAAGGTTCGAAACGTTTGCCTCTATGGCCTTCAATTCATTCAGAATCCTTTGTTGTAACGGATGAATTAGCTTAGGGTCCATCGTGGTTTGACCTTTCGAATTGAGGTAATACTCCTCACTTAAAACCTCTCGAGCCAACGATGCGAGTTGACTAGAAATATCGGATGATTTTTGATCATCAATTTGATGCTTTACAAACTCTAATATCAGTTCGGTAATAATCTGATTTATCCCAATTTGATTCATCAGACCATCAATGACTTGTTCAATGATTTTTGTCTGATCAATTTCAATTTCAAAATCCGAATTGAGACCTAAATCTGCCGAAAATGAACGGATTATGCGATTCACAAATTTGTCTATGGTAAGCACAGAAAACTCACCATAGTCGTGAATAAGATGAATCAAGACGTTGTTGCTTCTATTGATGATTTGATCATCGCTTAATCCTGTATTCGAAGAGACTACAGCCATCATAGAAGCAATATCCTTACGTTCAGATTGCCTTCCGGCAAAGGCCGATAAATATGAAATGATTCGTTCTTTCATTTCAGATGCTGCTTTTACCGTAAACGTCAACGCAAGTATCTTGCGGAAATATTTTGGGTCTTCTGATTTTAGAACTAAGGATAGATATGCACTGGCCAGGGTAAATGTTTTTCCCGATCCAGCAGAGCTTTTATAGACTTCGAAATTTTTAATCGTTTCCATTTCCCACAATATTCAACTTTATTCTGCGATTTTCGTCTTTGAATTAAACATTCCGATTTGAGCTTAAGATTCTTTCTCCTATTTCTCTTTGCTAGTTCCTATTGTGCTTTCGGGTTTGCTCAAACCGAGCTTGGAAACGATCACGTTCTAGGTCAACTCATTGTTCAATTTACGAGGCATGCGAATCCGGAAGAGCTATGCACAACTTTTAGCAAAGAGTCGGGAGTGGAGTTTAAGGTTGAAAAGGAGCTTTCCTCTCGACTCAATATTTGGCTCATTTCATTTGAATCTGGGCTAAATGATGAAGATGCGCGAGTACTTGTGGAGCGGGAGGCAGGTGTCCAATTGGCTCAATACAATCATGTGAATATCGTAGATCGAGGTCAGCCCAATGATTCCCTATTCAATAAGCAATGGGCCTTTGAGAATGACGGATCCAATGGCGGTTCAGGTCTTTTTGATATTAGCGCGCTTGCCGCGTGGGATATTGCCACAGGAGGTCTCTCCCCCATTGGCGATACAATAGTAGTCGCGGTTATTGACCAAGGTTTTGATATGAGTCACATTGATCTTCTAGATAATTATTTTATCAATCGAAATGAAATAGTCGGCAATGGGTTTGATGACGATGGCAATGGGTACGTGGATGATGTTTCAGGGTGGAATTGCTATACTAACTCACCCATCCATCCGAACAACAATCATGGAACTCATGTTGCTGGAACTGTTGGCGCAAAAGGAAATAATGAAATAGGTGTAACGGGGGTCAATTGGAACGTGAAGGTGTTGCCCATAACGGGCTCTTCGACTTTGGAATCAATTGTGGTTGAGGCATACGCCTATGTTTTGGAAATGCGGACATTATACAATGAGACGAATGGTGAAAAAGGAGCATATATCGTTTCAACTAATGCATCCTTTGGAGTCGATAACGGCCAGCCGATTGACTTTCCGATTTGGTGCAGCTTGTATGATTCTCTAGGCTATCAAGGAGTTTTAAGCGCAGGGGCAACGGCCAACAATAATGTCGATATTGATCAGGTTGGGGATATTCCAACATCTTGCGACAGTCCGTTCTTGATAAGTGTTACGAACACAACTTCGTCAGATCAGATCAATTCTAGTGCGGCTTATGGATTAGAAACCATTGATTTAGGCGCTCCGGGTACCAAAATTTATTCGACTGTTCCTGGTGATAATTATGGAAATAATACGGGTACATCAATGGCAACTCCGCATGTAGCTGGCGCGATTGGACTCATGTACAATGCGCTTTGCGAAGATGTGTTCAACGCTTACAAATATGATCAGGCTGGATTGGCGCTTTTTTTAAAGGAAAAGCTATTGACTGAAGGCGTTGATGAAATTTCAAACCTCAATGGGAAGGTTGTGTCTGGCGGACGATTGAATCTTTATAAAAGTGTTGAGAGCGTTTCCTCAATCTGCACACAAATTATTTTCAATGGCTCAAATTCAGATTGTGATTCGTGTAATGGAAGCATAGAAGCAACATTAGTTGGTAGTGTTGGGCCTTATCAATACTTCTGGTTTAATGGAATGAATTCAGATTCAATATTCGGGCTGTGTGCTGGAGTTTATACTTTGACAGTGGTGGACGGAAATGGGGACAGTATTACATCCACTTTCCCATTGTCGGATAATGGCGGTCCTTCATTGGATGTGCAAATTCACGATCCTTCTTGTTTTGAAACTAGTGATGGTATGGTGACGATCCATGGGGGCTATAATTATGGTTGGTCGGATGGAAGCTTTGGCGCAAATCGGACGGCATTGTTAAGCGGAGACTACTTTGTTACAGCCACAGATTCCGCAGGAGTATGTACAACGGCTGTTAAGATCAATTTGGTAGCTCCAGACAGCTTGTCATTATATTTTGAATACCAAGAATCTTCCTCCGAATTGGCAAGTGATGGAAGCATTCTAGCGATCGGTTCGGGAGGAGCGCCACCATATTCTTTTGTTTGGGATACAGGAGATACCTCGGTTAGTCTTTCAGGGATTCCGAATGGCATGTATTCGGTGACTTTAACGGATAACAACGGCTGTATGCATGTTGATTCCATTCAATTGGGATTTCCTTTAGGTCTGGAAAGACTCAAGAATGAAGAGCTTCACAATATTCGAATTTGGCCAAACCCTGCTTCCAATAGCGTTCAGATTGAGTGTGACTTTGAATCAGCTGATGTTTTCATATTCAATTCAAACGGGATATTAGTGAAAAAAGATGCGTTATTGTCTGCTAGGCATATGATCGTATCAACGGAGAATTTGGCGAACGGATTTTATACGATATCTATATGTGCAGGAAAATCAACGCAACACTTCAAGCTTATTATAGCTCATGAACCGTAGCAAGGAATTAATTCTTGGATTCTTTGCGTTGGTCTTTCTTTCCTGTGAAAAAGACTCGCTTAGAACAGATCGATTTATCAATGATGATAACTCCGGGCCAACCCCATACTATTTGCCAATTCCGGATGGTTTTCCTGATTACTATATAGGGGAAGAAAATCTGCTCACAGCGGAAGGAGTCATGCTTGGTCGACATTTATTTTACGATCCAATCTTATCAAAAAACAACAATGTTTCTTGCGGATCTTGCCATAAACAGGAAAACGCCTTTAGCGATCCAGATGCAAAAAGTATTGGTACCCATGGAGGAGAGACAAAGTTTCATTCTATGCCCTTGTTCAATATTGCGTGGATGGATCAATTTTTCTGGGACGGAAGGGCGCCTACACGAGAAGATCAGGCTTTACAGCCGGTAAAGAACCCAGTGGAAATGGATTTGACTTGGGATGAGGCTATTGATCGATTGAATAATCATCCACTTTATCCAGCTATGTTTCGAGCCGCTTTTGGCGAAGTTGCCATTGATTCCAGTCTTGTCGCTAAGGCTTTGGTTCAATTTGAATTGACCATTGTGAGTTCAGATACAAAGTTTGATCGCTACCAAAGAGGCGTTGAGCAGTTTACAACCGAGGAATTGGACGGATATAAGATTTTTAGAGATCTAGGTCAAGGCGATTGTATTCATTGTCATCTTCCCGAGAATGTGAATCTGGCAGATAACAGTTTTCACAATAATGGATTAGATAGTGAAGCAGATGTATTGCCAGGATTATCAGCTGTAACTGGTAGGTCCTTGGATTTTGGAAAGTTTAAAACCCCAAGTCTGAGGAATTTAGTTTTTACTGCACCTTATATGCACGATGGTAGATTCGAAACACTGGAACAAGTGTTAGAATTTTATAGCACGGGAGTTCATGATTATGCGTTGGTTGACCCAAAAATGGAGTTTGCCTCGAACGGAGGCGTTGACTTGAGTACCGAACAGAAGACAGCGGTAATTAAATTTTTAATGACGCTTACCGACTCAAATTTGGTGACAAACCCTGCCTATTCGGATCCTTTTAAGAACTAGAGTTCTTGCAGGTGCTCTACTTCTTCAGCCGTTCTTCTGTAGCACTGCATGGCATCTTTAAAGACAGCAGATTTGAAAATGGATTTGTTCAGAAGCATTCTCACGCATTCTTGAATGCCTTCAATAATGGAAGGATGGGGATGCACTAAGTCTGCCAGTACCGAAATAGAGGCGTTCATTTTTATAAGTAAAGCAATCGCTTGAATGGCGCTTGAAGCATGTTCGCCAACTGCTCGCATACCTAGAATCTTCATTTCATCGTCATCGGTAACGATGATTTTGAAAAACCCCTCTGTTTTTCTCATCGCGATAGCTCGGGCTATGCAGCTATAATCGAGTTTTACGACTTTTATAGGAAGCCCCTTTTCAATGCATTGTTGCTCGTTCATTCCAACGGCAGCGACCTCAGGGTCAAGAAACATGATAGTACAAACGTTATCGTAAGAAATTTCTGATGTGACTTTATTATACATCAATTCAACTGCATATCGAGCTTCAATTTCACCCATGTTTACAAGTGCGATATGACCTGAAACATCGCCTACAGCATAGATATTGTCAATATTGGTTCTGGTCTTACTATCCGTGATGTAGTTTCTGGATGATAGGGTTACCCCCGCATTCTCTAAGCCTAATTTTTCGGTATTGGGAATACGACCAACGGACAATAATGCTTTTTCGACTCGAATAATTTCCCTTGATCCATCAAGATTAGAGATCTCGTATTCAACTTCGCCATCCACGACAACCATACGCTCTAATTTCGCTGTACTGTGTATTGTGACTCCATTCTTTAGCATATTATCGCTCACTACTTTAGCGACATCTTCGTCTTCGAAAGGGAGAATTCGATCAGCCCGATCAATTAGGTAAACTTTGGTTTTACCTAGATTAGAAAAGATGGTGGCATATTCGCAACCAATCACACCCGCACCTAGAATGACAAGACTTTTTGGATAGTCATCCATATGATGGATGCCATCGCTGGTCATGATAATTTTTTCGTCCGTTTCAATTTCTGGTAGGTATCGAGGCCTACTTCCAGAAGCGAGAATTATATTATCGGCATAGATGACACTTTCGCCTTTTTTAGAAGTTATCTGAACTTCATTTTTAGAAAGAAGTTTGCCTTTTCCTCTAGCATAAGTGAAGCGTACTGTAGAAGTTTCTTCGAGAAGTAATTTGATATGAGCCGAATACTGTTGCTTCCTGTCAAAAATGGCTTCGTTGACAGTCTGCTTCACATCTTCCCACGGGATTTCGAATCGCGGACGACCCGATTGTTCCATAATTTCATTGATGGTCGCCACTTTTTGAGCGATTTCCCAAGTGGTTTTGGATGTTAGGGCGCCATCATAAATGCCAGCTCCCCCAACTTTTCCTTTTTCAATGAGAATGGTTTTTTTTTCCAAAATCGATAGCCCTCATGGCAGCCGCATAACCCGAGGGGCCTCCCCCGATAATGCATACATCGTATCTTTCCACAGATCACAGTAGTTTAGGCTAAAGTAGTATAAATTAAAGTCCAAATCATATCTGAGTCTTCGAGCTGGACAACTATATCCAATCAAAAGCTGTCTTATTGTTGTTCTGAGCCCCTCAAGGAACAACTTCAATTGATATCCGCTAACATCAAAATACGAGACTAAACCTTCGTTAATCTTGGTGGAATGCAACAATTAGACAAATTTTCCTCTTTTACTCAGCTAACTTTGTCGAGGCAAGTTGTCTCTTTGATGAATCGAATCCTATTATTTCTTTTCTTGTGTTTTTTGCCTTGGGGAGTCTTTGCTCAATGCCAAGTTTATAATGGTCAGGGTAATGCATCAACCAATCCAGTATGGGTGAGTTGCAGCGGAGGGTCATATACCCTCTACATACAGTCGCCAAATGATTTTGGGGGATTAACTATTAATTGGGGCGATGGAACAGCCAACACAACTGTTGCTTCACTTATTTCACCTGCATATATATCTCATACATATGCTGCCAACATCGCAAATTATACGGTAACTATTACAGAAAGTGGCGCAGGAGGATGTGTCATTACAGGTCTTGTAGTAATGGAAGAGCCCGTGAATGCTTCGATTCAAATTCCATTTGGAGGAGTAACGCAAACTTGTGCTCCAGATGATTGAGTTTTCACAAATAGCAGTACTGATGTTTCTACCAATACGACTTTCGTCTGGAATTTTGGGGATGGATCACCTACGGTGACGTATGGTGACTCAAATGCTGGACAAACTATAAGCCACACTTACGAGGAGGGAACAGTGAACTGTGTGACTACGGTGACCTTATCAGCCCAAAACTATTGCAGTTTTGGAAATCCTACCGTAGCTTCTTTTAATCCGATTCAAATCTTCGATCTAGACGATGCTGCAATAACTGCAGATTACACACTGCTTTGTTATCCAGATACTGTGGTACACTTTACGAATTCAACGGCAAAGAATTGCGTGCCTCAAGGAAATACTGCTCAACGGTTTGAATACTGGAATTTCGGAGATTATTGGGGACAAGGCATCGATTCGATCATAGACTGGGCTCCGTTTGATCCACCAGCTAAGCCTGGTTATAATATTGCTTTTCCTGGTATTGGTACATATACCATTATGATGGCAGATAGCAATATGTGTGGAGCCGATACGGCATTTATTACTATACAAATCACGGACGCACCAATAGCAGATTTTTCGATGAGCACCGACTCAAGCTGCGCTGGCGATCCAGTTGGCTTTGTCCGATTGAGCACAGGAGCAAATGCACATTTTATCGACTATGGAGACGGTGGTGGTTTTCAAGGTTTTGGAGCGACATCTAATCATACTTATACGGCATCAGGAAATTACACAGTGATAGTTGTCGCTAATGTTGGAGGAGGCTCTCCGTCATGTACCGACACCACCTCCATGAATATTGAGATTTTACCCAGTCCAACCGCAAGTGCCACAATTAGTCCAAGCGGGGGCTGCGATTCCGTGAATGTTGTTTTTATCAATACGAGTAGCGGTGGAACGATATATTTCTGGCAATTTGGAAATGGTGACACGAGTACGCTGTCGAATCCTCCGCCAGTCAGCTTCGTTACCACAGGGCAGCACATTGTTACTTTGACTGTTGAAAGCAACAACGGTTGCATTGATTCAACTACAGCTAGTGTTGAAGTATACGATACCCCAGACGCGAACTTTGGAGTATTCAATGTCTGCGAAGATGCACTGGCATCTTTTCTAGATAGTTCTACGGTTGGTTACGGAGGTCCAATCAATAGCTGGCAATGGAGTTTTGGCGACACATCAAATAATACCTCAACTAACCAGAATCCCACGTTTACATATCAAGATTCGGGGACATATTCGATTTGGATGGTCGCTTCAACAAGCTTTTGCAGCGATACGGCATATGACACGCTAACAGTTGAACCCCGGCCAACGGCCATCTTTCAAGAATCAGACTCAATTGGTTGTTCTCCGCTGACAGTAACATTTACGAATCAATCGATCTTTGGATCAACTTATTACTGGGATTTTGGCGATGGTAACACAAGTAATTTAATGAGCCCAGCTTATACCTATACAAATGCAGGTCAAGCAGACACTTTCTTCGTTGTGCAATTGGTTGTGTATTCAGCATTTGGTTGTGAGGATAGCATTACAGACACCATTATTGTTAAAGGGAATCCAATTGCAGATTTCACTTCCGATGCCGTGCTCGACTGTGCACCTTTGGTGGTGAATTTTGAAGACTTATCTACTGGAGCCGTATCTTGGGATTGGGATTTTGACGATGGGTTTGGAAGTACCGTTTCGGATCCTACTCATGTGTTTAACAATCAAACCTCGTTCATTTCAAATTATACGATAACCTTATCCATAACTGCGTCAAATGGCTGTGTAGATAGCGCGTTTCAAACTATAACGGTCTATCCCGAACCATTATTTGGATTTAGCATTGTGCCGGATTCAGGCTGTAGTCCTTTAAGCGTTCAATTTCCTGTGGCAATTGGAGCCGTTTTGTATAACTGGGATTTTGGCGACAATACCACTTCCACCGGTCCAAATCCTTCGCATGTTTTTGTAAACAATACCACGAACAATCAAGAATTTACGGTTACGTTAATCGCAACCTCACCTTTTGGTTGTGTGGATACCGCTATTGGAATTGTAACGGTTTTTCCTAAGCCAAATGCGTCCTTGACTCCAGCGTTATCTTCAGGCTGTCAGCCGCTTTCGGTTTCATTTACCAATGGATCAACAGGTGGGTCTGCATATCATTGGAATTTCGATGATGGAACACAGTTTCAATCTAACAATGCGGCAGAGACTCATGTTTTTACGAATAGCTCAAATGACACCCTATTTTTGCAACCTACCGTAATTGCTGTTACGGACCAAGGATGCGCAGATACGGCTACCGTTGACGTTTTTGTTTATCGTAAGATTCAAGCTTCCTTTTCTGTGAATGATGTTGGTTGCCATCCGTTTAATGCTGCTTTCACGGATAATTCTTTAAACCCAGCTCTTTGGGATTGGGATTTTGACGATGGATTCGTTTCTTCTATACAGCATCCTACTCACGGTTTTACGAATACAAGTTCCACAACGATTATTCGGAATGTCGAGCTTACGGTAGAGTCAATTGAGGGTTGTATAGATGACACCATAATTGCGGTGACCATTAACCCCAAACCATTAGCAAACTTTGATATCGATGCTTCACCAGCTTGCCATGATGAATTGGTGTCATTTGAAAACCTCAGTACTCAGAATGTGCACAACATTTGGAGGTTTTCCAACAACGGTATTCCTGCAGAAATAAACACTACAACCATAGACACGGCTTTTCAAAATTCCGGATCTAATCCTCGAATTTTTAATGTGTATTTGGTCGTAGAAAACAATTACGGTTGTCGGGACAGCATCGTGAAGGAAATGAGCGTGTTTCCGAGGGTAGTGGCTGAGTTTATCGCTTTTGATGAGGGCTGTAGTCCCTTTGATGTTGATTTCACCAATTTATCATCAGGAGGCAATTTATTTGAATGGGACTTTGGCGATGGTAACATTAGTTTTTTAGACGACCCCAGCCATACCTTCTTGGCAAATGGTATTGTTGACGAAACCTATACTGTGACGTTAACCACTACATCACCATATGGATGCGATCATGCGGATAGTTTCGATATTTTGGTTCATCCAACTCCAAATCCTGTATTTACGGTGAACCCGGTTTCGCAACGGTATCCTGACACAAACGCTACCATTACGAATTTGACAACAGCAGGTCCTTGGGTCTATACGTGGGAATTTGGGGACGGACAAACGGCAGTCACGCAAACTCCAGTTTCTCACAATTATTCCACTTGGGGAAAGTATCGTATTGTTTTAACGGCTGAGTCAGATCATTGTTCGGACACAACTTCTCGGATGGTTATCATTGAGCCACCGCTGCCGATTGCCGATTTTGAAATTGCAGTTGACGATTGTGCTCCGGTCACCATAGAGGTGGAAAATCTATCGTTATACGGGGTTAGTTTTTTCTGGGAATTTGGGGATGGAGCAACGAGTAGCTCGGAACATCCAATCTATACCTATCAATTTCCGGGAACTTTCTCCATCAAACTAACCGTGATCGGACCTGGAGGTGAATCAGATGTGAAAGAAATCTCAAAGGCCGTGATTGTGCGCAGTCAACCCATAGCCAATTTCATTTATTCGCCAGATCAAGTTTCTATCCCAAACCCTGTGGTTTTTATCAATTACTCACAATTTGCAGATCGCTATGAGTGGGATTTTGGCGATAGTACGTTTAGTACAGAATCAAATCCGCAAAAGACATATTTACGTGGAGGGCAATACTTTCCAACTCTAATAGCGTTTACGGAATTTGGCTGTGCCGATACTTTTCAAAATGAGGTGCCCATCTTAGCCATTGAAGTTGGCGAAATCGAAGTTCCCAACGCATTTACCCCAAGTACAACGGGCTCGAATGGCGGCATGTTTGATCCGTTTTCTACGAGTAACTCTGTGTTCTTCCCCGTTTTAACCGGAGTATCATCAGACGGATACATTCTAAGTATTTATAATCGTTGGGGTGAACTGCTGTTTGAAACGAACAACATTAATCAAGGTTGGGACGGTTATTATCGAGGTAAACCTGCTCCCCAAGATGCATATGTATGGAAGTTGAAAGGGGAATATGTTAACGGTCAAAAGTTTTCTAGAGTAGGCGATGTAACCTTGATTAAATGAGGAAAATTTGGAAATATATCTTATGCTTGATGGCTCTTGTTTCGCAAGAAGTTTACGGCCAATTTTCGACAGCTGAAGCTGAGGTTATCGAAGAGGCTGAAGCATATTTTGATCGGAGTGACTATCAAATGACATGGAGTCTTTTAATGCCGTTGGCACATATCCATGTTAATGATTCGAAAATCAACTATTTACTTGGAGCATCAGGAATAAACCTACCTCGATATAAAGCTGAAGCTAATGCTTACTTGCATAAAGCTGCTACGAGTAATTATTCGGAGGCCTCATTTGCCCTATGCTGCGCTCTTACTTGAGCAAGGGAATATTAATGCGCTGTCTGAAGTATTTGGAGCTCGCATCCGTTGATGAGCAGTCAAGTAAGCGAATAGCTCAGCTGAAGGCACATTGCGTTAATGCTCAAAAGGCTTTGGAAAGTGGCAAACGGTGTATTAGTACAATCGCTAGATCATAAGGTTAATTCGGATTACTCCGAGCATACACCGCTCATATCAATGGATGATTCCACCTTGTATTTTACTTCAAGGCGACCGATTGACACTAAGGCCGTTATGGATTTCAATGATGAATATGATGAGAATATCTATCAAGTTCGAAAAACCGAAAATGGCTGGACAAATGCAGAACCGCTCCCTGGTAACATCAATCAATTGCTGAATGAAGCAACGGTGGCACTACGACCAAATGGACAAGAAATGATTGTCTTTAAAACCACTAGAGACTTGGAGTCAAGCGATTTATGGACAGCTATCCAGAAAGGAAATGAATGGAGATTAGATAAAAAATTGGGAACGCCAATTAACTCGAAGTATGTGGAAAATTCAGCGGCATTGAATACCCAAGGAAACGTTATTTATGTTTCGAGTGATCGACCGGGAGGTTTTGGTGGGTTTGACCTTTATCGTGTGATCCGATTTGGTAATGGCGATTTGAGTGAACCTCAAAACCTTGGATCTGGAATCAATTCGGAATACAATGAAATAGCTCCCTTTTTACTTCCAGATGATAAAACGCTCTACTATTCAAGTGATAACTTGAAAAGCATGGGAGGCTATGATGTTTTTAAAACAACATCAATCAATGACACTACTTGGTCCGAACCAATGGGCGTTGGCAATCCGCTTAATACCACAGCTGACGACCTTCACATTGCAGTTTCTTGGAAATCGGGTCAAGCCTATTTTATTCGTCCAAAACAAAACAACTTAGGTGATTTTGATATCTGCACATCAAATATGCCCGGCTTTAATATAAAAGCGAATGTCTATTTAGGCCATATCGCTGATTATTCAGCAGAGGATTATCCGGAAGTCGCCTTGTTCAGTGAAGATTTTAGTGAAACAAAGGGAATTTATAATGTGAATGAAAGGGGGTGATTTCATAGTCGTTTTACTTCCAAATGAAAGTGGTGTGCTCGAGGTGCGAACTGAATCAGCAACTCGCACTTTTCCATTAAACTACATCGAAAAGAATGGCGTTTTTGAGATTCCATTAACAATTGATTTAAGCGTTAAGGAAGAATGAGAATTCATTTTTACATATTGCTGTTCTTGCTTTTTTCGAGCCAATTGACCCTTGCTCAGGATCCTCAATTCTCTCAATTCTATTCTGCTCCAACATATTTGAATCCTGGATTTGCAGGAAACACTACGCAGGCGCGTGCAGTTTTAAATTATAGAAATCAATGGCCAGCGATGCCGGGTAAATTCTTGTCCTACGCGGCTTCTGTAGATTATAACGTGGATGAATTGAATAGTGGTTTTGCCTTGGCCTTTCAACAGGATAGAGCGGGGAGTGCCGCCCTTAGGTATTCCAATGTTGCCTTGCATTATTCATACACCGTTCGAGTCAACCGCACACTGGCGATCAAACCGGGTGTCTATTTTTCGTACACCTTTCGTGATATAAACCAAACCGACTTAGTGTTTGGAGACCAGATTATTTATAATAACCCAGTCTCAACGTCAAATCAAGCATTCAGTACAGAACCGATTCGATATCCTGATCTTGGTGCAGGCTATATCGCTTATATGCGTAATTGGTGGGCAGGAATGGCATTTCACCATGTCAATCGTCCTAATCAGTCTTTAATTGGCGATGAAGCCAGATTGCCAATGCGTTTCTCTATGCATGGGGGCTACAATTATGTGATTAGTCAAAATGTCAAAAAGAAGCAAATTTCAAGTGTAACCGTTGTTGGTCATTATAAGGCACAAGGCAAATGGGATCAATTTGACATTGGAGCATATTACCGATATAAGGTGATCACTGCTGGAATGTACTATAGAGGATTGCCGGGTATTAAGCGAAACACCTATAACCAACCAAATCATGACGCTATTACGGTCTTATTCGGATTTGAGTATAACGACATTGCCGTTGGTTATTCTTACGACTTAACAATCTCGAAATTAATCACAAACTCTGGTGGGGCACATGAGGTTTCCTTGATTTGGGAAATAGCAAGTGAGAAGAAAAAGAAAAAGCGAAGGAGAAGCAAGTATCTGATTCCTTGTGCGAAATTCTAATCTTGGGTTGTGGGTGATTTCACATATTTACGCCATTTCTCCAAAACTTCTTGCATGTCGTCAGGGGTTTCACTTTCAAACTTCATGAATTTCCCTGTGCGGGGATGTTCAAACCCAAGGGTTTGAGCGTGAAGGGCTTGCCTTGGGAGTATGGCGAAACAATTATCGATAAACTGCTTGTATTTTGTAAAGGTTGTTCCTTTCACTATGCGATTTCCACCATATTTTGGATCGCCAAAAATTGGATGACCTATATGGCGCATATGTGCTCGAATCTGATGCGTTCGACCTGTATCAAGTTTGCACCGAACTAATGTCACATACCCCAGTCGCTCTAAGACTTCATAATGCGTCACAGCATGTTTTCCCTGATCGCCATTTGGATAAACAGCCATAACTTTTCGATCGCTTAGCGATCGTCCGATGTGACCAGTTACCGTGCCCTTTTCCTCGACCACATCACCCCAAACGATCGCGATATAATGTCTGTCAATGGTTCGATGGTAAAAGTGAGCAGCAAGTTTTGAAAGAGCATCCTCCGTTTTTGCGATGAGCAAAAGTCCCGTTGTATCCTTGTCGATACGATGAACAAGACCCGGGAAAGCAGATTCACTTTTTTGATTCGTTGGTAGATGCTTGAAGCGGAATATAAGGGCATTAACTAAGGTTCCGGAGTAATTTCCATGACCTGGATGAACCACAAAATCTGGGGGTTTGTTGATGATGATGACATCATCATCTTCAAAAACAACATTGAGCGCAATATCTTCAGGAATCAGTTCGAGTTCGCGCTTTGGATGAGGAAAAACAATTGACACCTCGTCTTTAGGCTTGATCTTATAATTTGGTTTAACTGCTTGTCCGTTTACAAGAACGCTACCATTTCGGGCTGCAATGGCTATTTTGTTTCTTGACGCATTCGGCAGTCGATCAAACAAAAACTTATCGATTCTGATAACGGTTTGACCCACATCAGCGACAATGTTAAAATGCTCAAAAATTTCCTCCTGATCTTCGTCAGAAAACGACTCAATCTCGTTCATTATCAGACTTGACTTATTGTGCAATGATAAGCTTTGAAACCACAGTCTCTTTGGATTTTACACCACTTAGTCTCACAATGTAAACTCCTGCGCTCAAGTCCTGCGTTGAAACGCTTTGGTTTGAATCTACTCGCAATGACGCAAGCAATGAACCTGAAAGGGAGAATATTTGTACGTCTATGCTTTCATTTTTACTCGAAACAAAAAACTGGCTTTTTGCTGGATTTGGATATATGGAGACACTCCATTCTGGTGAATCAACCGGAGCCACGTCAAGCGATAAATCCTCTCCAAAATCGGGGCGCATCAACAGGGATCCCTTAAAGGAAGACTGATACCATCGTTCTCCACTGTTGTAAAGGATTCGATTATTCGTGGCGGTATTCACATCAAACCCGATATAAATTTTATCGGATTCTATCTGCCTAAACCCGATATAATACTTGCCTTCAACATAAACTGGAAACTCTAAATCGTATCTGGCAAATTCATTTGAACTTGTATATCGAGGAGTTTCAATAAAAGTTGATTCATAAATTGGCGCAGAATTGGTGTCTTCCCAAATCATGATTTCAATGCCCAAATCTTCTGCATTATTCTTAAGAGTCATTGGGAAATTGATTAAAACTGCCTGAAGCGAATCGCCAACGTGCGTATAATACTCGTAAGCAAGCTTCAATCCAGCTCCAGTTAAGGCGTAGGCCTTTTCGGCAGACCCGTCATCATAAGCATAGTAATTGTAAAATTCTTGCTTTGAATAAACGGTGTCATTTTCAAATTGATCGTTTCCACCTGAAATAGAAAACCATGTGTTGATATCGAAAATGCCAATTTCAGTTCCAAGGTCTGGAAATATTTGAGTAGCAGGTTGCAAGAAACCGTAGTTTTTAGTTGAGCTTGCCGCTAAGTTTGGGTCAGAAGTGCTAAAGGATTGAACTAGGCTATTACTTGGGTCCGTTACCCTAAACTCAAGCGTTAATACGTTAACATCGCTGTAGCCTAGGTTTCGGATCGATGCAAAAACGGTGTCTTCTTGAAAAGAATCAAAGCTTTCTAGGTAATGCTTGTATGGAACGCTGGTATATAAGCCTGTAAATGACGACAAGGAAGAAACAAATGCCACATCACTTATGGTGTCTTCGGCAATGCTATCGCGCTCTGAACCTAATCGCACGTAATCAATGTTCCAATGATCCATGCTAGCACTTAGAGTTGCGTAATTTCTAAATCTAAATTTAAATCCGGGTTGTTGGTAGTCTGGTCCTAACACCCTTATCCAAACTTGTTCACTCCATTCATCTGGCTCATCCAGTCCTCCTGATCTACTCCAGACATGTCGCCAAAGGTCATTCGTTACGTCATAAAACTCCAAGACTAAAGTGTCTTCTTCTTCAGGTTCATTCCCATGACCGCCAGCTTGATAAAAGAATGAAAGAAAAATGTTTTGCATTGCTGCATCTAAAGCGATTGGCTTTGATTCAAGCGTGTCGGCTGGCCCTTGGGCTGTTTCTGAAGTAATATCGTAAGGGAAACCTCTAGAATCGGTTCCATCAAAGGTTGCCACACCCTGAGTAATAGGATTGATGGCAAAGGAGTTGTTAATAAATGCACCTCCTCTTCGTGCTTCGTTTGTTGGAGTGATCCAAAGTGAATTATCATCATCTACGACATAGAGCGTGTCGAAGGTGTTCACAAATGTTGTTTCGGCTTCAATCGTATCGTAGGTGACCAAACCGCTGCTCTGATTAAATTCGGTAATGATATTTGTCCATCCGGTATCATAGGCAATTTCCTCACCTTCGGCATCATAAAAGGTGACGTATAATACTGGGTTTTCCTCATATTGAGGAGGCCCTGAAATGGGTTTAAGCACAGAGAAAGTTGGTTCCCGCTTTATAGAAAGTTTGGTCGGGTGATCGCCATTTACGGTAAACCCAAAAATTACCTTCAAAGAGATGTTATTGCCGTCTTTATTGGCATTGTATGTTTTAATCCGGTTTTTGGTGAAGTCGTCAAAAAATGGTAGGTCGATGGTGTCAATGGCGTATATAAATGGCTTCCTAATTACTTCTCTACTAGCATCATTCGACTCAGTCGCCTGAGATTGTAGCGCTTGATTGTATCGCAAGTCTTCAAGCACTTCTTGTGATCGACCATCAAACATTGAGGCAACAAAGCAAAAAATGAAGGCTATTAGTAAGCGAACGATCATTGAATGGAAGCTTTTACAGAATCAAGATTCACATTTGGTAATTTCAAAATATCTGGTGAGGCAAAAACACCAATTGCAGACCCTGTTTTAAGGAAAGTGCCTGGTTTTTCAGATTGATCGTAAACCTTTGCTGCAAGACTGTCGCCATTGTTCATTGCATCGGTAATGACGAGCGCGCCTACATTCAATCCATAGGAAGTTAACAATAGCTTAGCTTCGTCTGGGGTTAATCCGTATAAGGCTGGCGCCAAAACTTCTCCTTCATCATCACTCATGCCAATAATCAAATCGATTTTAGTTCCTTTAGGAAGCTTTGTTCCCTCTAAGAGTTTTTTGCCTCGAATTTCCAAACCAATCGGACAACCGTTGCAGGGGTCTGGTTTTGGAATTTGTTGACCAATTAGGAATCCTCTTCTAGTTAGTTTGTTGATTGCGATAGCTATAGATTGGTTTAACACGTTTGGTACAATGACAGTTGGAGTTTGATAACGCGATATGGTTAAATATATTTTTCTGTCTTTTTTTACCAGTGAGGTGGCCCTCGGTTCTTGGTCCAAAACAAGTCCACCGCGATCACCTTGCTGATAAAGTGAATCAATTATTTCAGCATATAGACCTTCGGATTTTAACGCAGCTTCGGCCTCTATTATATCCAGCCCTTCAAGATTTGGCACTTCAATAGCCTCTCCTGTTTTAGCGTAATTGTTTAGAAAAAGATAAGCCCCGTAAACGCAAAGACAAGTAAAAACAAGTGCGAGACATATTTGAATCAAAAAGATTCTTGAGCGTAAAAACTTTATCATAAACGCCAAAGATAATTGGAAGGTCGAATGTAAGGAGATTCGAACACCTTCGAATTGACCAATAATTCACACATTTGCCCGAAATGTTAAGGATATGATAGATAAGCGGATTGTAATAACAGGGGGAGCAGGATTCATTGGTTCGCACTTGACCTCTAAATTGGTTGAAATGGGCAATGACGTTGTGGTAATTGATACCTTGATTCGTGGAAATAAAATCCCAAAAGATGTTCTTGCGAAAATTGAATTCCATAAAGTGGATGTTGCCGATAAGGCCAAGGTGATAGAGTTAACCAAAGGAGCGGATATCATCTTCCATTTCGCGGCAATATTGGGTGTAGATATTGTTGCTGACAATCCGATTGAAACGATGGAAACTGAAGTCAACGGTATGCAAAGCGTTGCTCAAGCCGCGATTCAAAATGGTATTTCTAAAGTTGTTTATGCTTCGACAAGTGGAGTTTATGGTCATTTGGCGCTTGAGAAAAGTGTAGATGAAGAAATTCTAGTGGATCCTAGAACCAGTTATTCAATGGCGAAAAGATATAATGAGATTTACTTAGCCTCGCTCTATGAAGAAAAAGGCATAAGCTCTGTAGCTCTTCGATTCTTCAATATTTTCGGTATCAGACAAGATAACAGAATGGTCATACCTAGGTTTTTCGAACAAGCCTTAAACAATGAACCAATTACCGTCTATGGTACAGGAGAGCAAACTCGAGATTTCACCTACGTAGATGACGCTGTAAAAGCAACGATTCTATTAGCTCAAAAGGCGCATGGCTTTGAGATTTTTAACGTGGCGAATGAAAAGGAGGCTACCATTGGAACAGTTGCCGAGCGTATCAAGGCTATTACTAATTCTAATTCTGAAATTCACCACATCGATGCACCAAGCAAGCGCTATGACTATGAAATTGGAAGGCGATACGGAAGCAGCGCCAAATTGTTGAATCATGTAGGCTATAAGCCGTCTACCGGATTAGACGAAGGATTGAAAGTGATTCTCGATTCCATGTCCAACTAAATTCTGAATGTTGATAATCTTGCAATAGAGCGTTTCTCTTTGCTCGAACCCTTGGTAAATTTGAGAAATAAGATCAAATTGACATGCGAAGGAATATTGCAATTATTTACGGGGGATTTTCAGGGTGAACGAGTCATTTCTGAAAAGAGTGCTCAAGTAGTTCGTAAATACATCGAAGGCGAAAAATTTGCAGCGTATCTCGTTGACATAGATCGAGATGGATGGTGGTTTAAAGATGAAGCAGGGGGGCGAGTAGCAATCAATAAGAATGAATTTAGTCTCTCTTTAAATCAACAAACTATAAAATTTGACGGGGTATTCTGCGCTATTCATGGCACACCTGGCGAAGATGGCGTCATCCAAGGATATTTCGACATCATTGGAATTCCATATAATAATTGTGGGGTTTTGGCTTCAGCCATCACCTTCAATAAAGCAGCGTGCAACAGGTATCTGAAGGCATCCGGAGTAAATGTGGCTATATCTTACATAGCTCGACTCGGACATTCATTTAATGAAGTAGAAATCATTGAAAAGGTTGGCCTTCCCTGTTTTGTGAAACCCAACGATGGGGGATCAAGTATTGGAGTTACGAAGGTTAAACATGTAGAACAATTGACTGAGGCAATTAAAAATGCCCAAGCTGAAGGAGTTGATGCCCTAATCGAAAGCCTTTTGGTCGGAACTGAGGTTTCATGTGGATGTGTTAGTAAAGGCGGGGTTCCAAAATCAACTGGAGTAACTGAAATTGTGCCGGCCAACGAATTTTTTGATTTTGACTCTAAGTATTTGAACCAGGAGACGCAAGAAATTACACCAGCTCGTATTGACCCAAGCGTTTATGCTGAAGTGACGTCCTTAACTGAGAACATCTATGGCTGGCTGCATTGTAAAGGAATGATCCGAGTCGATTATATGATTTGCGAAACGGGTATCTATTTGATCGAAGTGAACACAACACCGGGTTTAAGCGAAGCCAGCATAATTCCACAACAAGCTAAACACTCAGGTTATACTTTGGAAGAATTCTTTGAATTGTCGCTGACAGAGATGTTTCGTGATTAGACTTCTGACCTTAAAAAATCAATCATTTTATTCACGGCAATTGCCCGATGACTTATTTCGTTCTTTTCGGAAAGGTTCATCTCTGCGAAGGTTTTCTTAAAACCACGAGGTAGGAAAATTGGGTCATAACCAAACCCAGCTTCCCCAATAGGTGATTCCGTAATTGTACCATTTACGATTCCTTCGAATTGAAACTCTTGGTTTTTCCAATGAAGATGAATGACGGTTCTGAATCTGGCAGATCTTTCATTCGTTCCTTTTAGGTTTTTAAGCACTAAATCGACATTGTCCTGGAATGAGCAATTGGCTCCTGCATATCGAGCAGAATACACACCTGGAGCTCCATTAAGGCCTTTTATTTCCAACCCTGTGTCATCGGCAAAACAATTTTCATGGAAAAGAGAGTAAATAAAGTCGGATTTTATTTTGGCGTTTACCTCCAATGTTTGGCCGGTTTCGTCAATGTCTCCCTCAAAGCCCATTTCCTTCATCGAGAAGATTTCTATTCCAGTAGGAATTTTGCTTTTAATTTCTCCAACTTTATGTTTATTGCCTGAGGCGAAAATCAGTTTCATGGCCTGTTTTCAGAGGGTTTTGATGAGTGTTTCGTTTTGGGTTTATCCAATGTTTCTTTTTTGAAATAGACGGTCAATAGCAACATACTAAAGAATGGGAGCAAGGGAATCTTGAACCGCACAAGCGCCCCAAAATTTGCTGTAGTGAGTCCAATTCCGAATCCAAGTAAGACGCTAAACATCAGGCAAAAAGTCAATAAAGGGCTATCTAAGATGCGTTTGATTGACCTTAGTGGATTGCGAAACACAAATATGAGTAAGGTTAATACTAAAAAGAAGGTGTTTTCAAAGGCAGATAGCAGCATAACAACGTTTTTCACATGGACCAACGTAGGGCCAAAAAATCCATAAAAAAGAGCTATCGGAAGTTTTGAAAGTACGCCTATAGTACTCGGCTCAATAGTTCCGATATCAAAGGAGTTTCCTCCATAATAATCCCTTTTTAAATCCTCCTGTGTAACAATCGCTTTCTGAATGATTTTATCGCTTGAATAATCACCTAAAACATCGGACAGGGAAGTAAATACAAAGGAAATAAGCAAGATGGTTACGATTAGGGTAAATGGCACCAGCGCCAATCGAATAAACCGGTTTCGAATTTCACTAATCGAAGCATTGAAGATCCAAAGCAGCGCACCTGGGATTAGTACGATAAAAATGTATGCCTTAATGGTTAAAATGAAATATGCAGTGACTATGGAAAAGAAAAGAACGACAGGAGTAATCCTGCGTTTTATGACGAGCCAATAAATTCCGTATGCCACATAGCACATGGATGCATATGTCACCGTGTCTTTCGAAATTCCACTCCCCCAGAAAAGGGCGCTGGGGAAAAATAAAGTTGAAAATGCGGCAATTCTTTCACCACTTGGGACCAAATTCCGGAATAATTGAAATAATTTCCAGGAACAGAGATATGCGGTTGATGCGATTAATATGGAAGAAAGCAGGTAACTTTTGAACGAGAGAAACAGAAAAGGGACAACGATTTTAGAAACAAGGGCTGTGTTCCGTTCAATATAGATGTACATTAATGGGTAGCCAGTTTTTTCGCTGAAAAAGGAGAAGTTTTCGGGAGAGTATCCATCGAAAAAAACCTCGATACCAATGAAAGGACTTTGTTGAATAAGGTTTAAAAAGGGAATCGCGCTGTTATAATAGGAAATCGTATCGCCTCCTCCGTAATAGAATAGGTAAATAAAAACATAGCCTAGTGATCCTAATATCTTAGCACCTAGTCCGAGCATAAACAGCTTTTTGTCTTCCTTAGGTGGGTATAGATAGAGTAACCCGAAAATGACAATAAGATAGATAGGAACAAGTGCAATCTCCCAGCCGGCTATTTGATTGGATATCAATTTAGGTTAATTTGTTTTGAACGGATTGGTACATTTTAATCGAACAAAGGTGCCGTTTATGAAATAACCGAAAGGCGAATGTTGAAAGATAACGCAACATTTTAAGTGCAAAAAAGGTATCAGTTATACTTTCGAATTAGAATTGAGCAGAATGAAGATATTGGTTACGGGTGGAGCGGGATATATAGGATCACATACGATCATTGATATTGTGGAGAATACAAATCATGAAGTTGTTTCAATTGACAATTTTTCCAATTCCGAACCTGAAACTTTTGAGCGCATTGAGCAGATTACAGGAAAGCGAGTAAAAAACTACGACATCGATCTTACCGCGTACAATTCCTTGAAAGAACTCTTTTTTGAAAAGGAAGGACCGATTGACGGGATTATTCACTTTGCCGCTTTGAAAGCGGTGGGCGAATCGGTAGAAAAACCAGTCGAGTATTATCACAACAACTTGAATGGAATGCTTAACCTCTTAAAATGTGTTCAGAAATATAAGGTCAAGCATTTTATTTTTTCTTCTTCTTGCACCGTTTACGGAAATGCGGATATGCAGCCGGTAACAGAAGAAACACCCACAAAATTGCCCGAGTCTCCTTATGGCTACACTAAATTAATTGGAGAAAACATTCTCCGAGATTTTTCTAAAACAAAAGCCGGATTCAGTGCTATTTCGCTTAGATATTTCAACCCTGTTGGTGCCCATAGTTCTGGCTTGAATGGGGAATTACCTAAGGGAAGACCAAATAATCTAGTTCCAATTGTTACCCAATATGCCTCTGGTTGGATAGAGGATTTAACCGTTTATGGGGATGACTATGAAACCCGTGACGGTACAGCCATTCGCGATTACATCCATGTTATGGATATCGCTCATGCCCACGTGTTGGCTTTGGAATACTTGGAAAACCAAATTGAATCAAAACCCTATGAAGTGTTTAATCTCGGTACGGGCATCGGGGTCACGGTTCTAGAAGTATTGAATTCCTTTATTAAGGCTACGGGGATGAATCTTGACTATCAAATCGGAAAACGGAGATCAGGAGACGTAGCCTGTATATATGCGAATAATAGTAAAGCAAGAAATAGCCTTCATTGGGATCCAAAATACACGATTGATGATGCGATGCTGACAGCTTGGCAATGGCAAGAACAGCTGAACAAGGCTAAACATGGTGATACTGTTCACCTTTAATGATCGTAAGCACTCGGTACAATTGTTCAGCAAAGATTACGCGGATAATTTGATGACTAAAAGTCATTTTAGATAATGAAAGTTTGAAATCAGCCCGTTCATAAACTTCGTCAGAGAAGCCAAAGGCTCCGCCAACAACAAAGCACATGTCTCGACCGCTTTCATAATTCAGTTTATGATCAATCCACTCCGCAAAGGCGACACTAGAAAGGTTCTTTCCATTTTCATCTAGAAGTATCAAAAGATCACTCGAAAGGAGTTTGCCTAAGATTCGTTTTCCTTCTTCCTTTTTGAGTAGGTCTTGATTCATTTTACCACCATTCTTAATATCGGGGAGTTCTTCCCAATTGAATTTAATGTAATGGCCAATGCGCTTCAAGTATTCGTTCATACCCTCTTTAACAAAAGGCATGTTCGTTTTTCCAATAGACAAGACTCTTATCCTCATAATGCGGGTTATCTTTGATGTAAATTGTAAACCTATATCAAATGAAGAAATTACTGATCGGTATAGCGTTCATACTTCCATTGAACTTGTTCGCCCAAGATTTTGATAAAATTGGGGATGCATTTGCATCAGCGGATATATCTACCATAGCCAAATCTCTCGATGCGACAGTTGAATTTACTTTTGAAGGAAAGGAAGAAACCATAGGTCGTAGCGATGCTGAAAATAAATTGCGATCCTTTTTCATGTCAAACTCGCCAAGATCGTTCAATCAAGTACATAGCGGAGTTTCTAAAAATGACGTGCATTATATGATTGGCGAACTACTCACAACAAGCGGGGTGTTTCGTACGACCATTTACTTGGCCAAGTCAGGAGAAAACTATCTCATTCAAAGTTTAGAAATTGAAGGAAAATAGTACAAATAAATTGCTTGAATTTATCCAAAATGCCTTTGCAGAGGATATTGGATCGGGAGATCACACAACGGCAGCGTGCATTACTTCAGATGAAAAGGGTTCGGCTCAGCTGAAAATCAAGGAAGATGGAGTACTTGCCGGTAGTGATGTAGCTCAGCTGATATTCAATCATTATGATAAAGATCTTCAAATAGAAACATTCATTGAAGATGGGGCGAAAATCAAAGAAGGGCAAATTGCTTTTTCTGTGTTTGGATCGGTAAACTCTATACTTACAACCGAACGTCTCGTTTTAAATCTAATGCAACGCATGAGTGGAATAGCAACGACCACATCACGATATGCGGAACGTATTGCACATACAAAAGCAAAAGTATTAGATACACGAAAAACTACGCCTGGCCTTCGGTGGTTTGAAAAAGAGGCGGTAAGAATAGGTGGTGGACAAAACCATCGGTTTGGACTTTATGATATGATTCTCATCAAAGACAATCATGTTGACGCGAGTGGCGGTATAACCAATGCCTTAAAACGCGCTCAAAACTATGTTCAAACAAAAAAGCTGGATATAGAAATTGAGATTGAAGTCCGATCAATGAAAGAATTAGAAGAAGCATTATCCACTGGAATTGCCGATCGTATCATGCTGGATAATTTTAGTGTTTTGGGAACTGAAGAGGCGGTACGATTTGTAGAAGGCAGATCAAAGCTTGAATCTTCAGGTGGTATTACTTTAGATACAATTCAAGGATATGCCGAGGCAGGCGTTGATTTTATCTCAGTTGGAGCGCTCACTCATTCAGTGAAATCGCTTGACTTAAGTTTGAAAATTAGTTGATGCTGTGAGGTCAGGACTTATCCTTATACTCTTTTTGTGCTTATCGATAGGCGCAAATTCTCAATACTCAAGTGAGGATCCGAATTATTGGGGAAATCGTAAGCCCGATGCGGCTTATTGGCAACAAGATGTTTTCTATCGCATAAAAGCCGAGTTGGACGATGAAGCCGAGGTAATTGTCGGACACGTTCAACTTGACTATCGAAACAATAGCCCTTATGCACTGGATGAGCTATATTTTCATTTGTATCAAAACATGTTTGAACCTAATTCCTACCATAACAAATTTGAAGGGAATGATTCAACTGATTCGGGCCAGTTTCAGCATACTGAAGTGACTTCTTTGACCATCAGCGGGAAAAAGGTTGAATTCGTCAAGGATAACACTATTTTGAAAGTGAATTTGACAAAAGCACTGGAGCCAAACGAAACCATTCAGATTGAATGTGATTTTAAAACCTTCTTTGGGCCAAATCATGGGCGCATGAAGGCATATCAGCAATATGGTTTCAAGCACTTTAACGTGGTGCACTGGTATCCCCGTATATCCGTTTATGATCGGAAATTTGGTTGGACAACCGACCAACATTTAGGCAAGGAGTTTTACGGTGATTTTGGACGCTTCGAAGTTGAGTTGACATTACCAGCAAAATATGTGGTTGAAGCAACTGGTGAATTGCAAAATAGCGAAACGGTCATGCCTGAAGCTTTAAAGCAAAAGCTGAACATTCAAAATTTCAAGGAAAAAGCTTGGAATCAGCCACCTTCTGATATTACGCTCGGATTAGAAGGAAGCAAAACTTGGATTTATCATGCCGACCATGTGCATGATTTTGCGTGGACTTGTGATCCAACCTATCGTATTGGTCGATCGGTGGCCAAATTGCCCGGTGGCCGAACCGTAGAATGCATCGCTGTGGCCCAAGAACAACATGCAAGCGGTTGGCAAAATGCTGCGGATTATACAGCTCAAGTTATTGAGTTTTATTCTTCTGAAATTGGTGAATATGCCTACCCGAAAATGGTAGTGGCCGATGCCCGTGATGGAATGGAATATCCGATGTTGACACTAGATGGCGGTCGCGATCCTGGTTATAGAGACCTCTTGGCGCATGAAATAGCGCACAATTGGTTTTACGGAATGGTGGGTAATAATGAGACCTATAGAGCAGCACTCGATGAAGGCTTCACCCAATTTTTAACGAGTAGATGCATGGAACATTTAGAAGGTGACTCCATGGATTTGAACACCAATAGAACAGGCTTAGATAAATTCTTTTTTGAGCCGCAAAGAACGCGTGATCAACAAGTATATAATGGTTATTTCAGATCGGTAATCACGGCCGATCGAGATCCGCAGTTGAATACACATAGCGATCAGTTTTTGCACCATCGTGATTATGGGCAGGTTTATTACAAAACCGCCACTATGCTTTATAATCTTGAATATGTTTTGGGTGAGGGTTTATTCGAAGAGGCCCTTCAACATTACTTCAATCAATGGAAGTTTTGTCATCCTTATTTCGATGATTTTAGAACATCAATTATTCAATATACAGAGGTTGATTTAAACTGGTTTTTTGATCAATGGCTCGAAACGGATAAGGAAATCGACTATGCGATTTCGGGCTTTAATAAAACAGGCGAAGGTCAATATGAATTGAAAATTGAGCGCAGAGGGGCAATGCAAATGCCGTTATCGATCAGTCTGTTCGATGGAGAAGGAAAAGCGTATGAGTATTGGATTCCAAATTCAGATTTTGTGAAGAATACTGACGCTGTTATCTTACCTAAGTGGCTGGGTTGGAATGATGTTAACTCGACTTACACAGTATTATTAGATTCAGTTTTGAATATTAAGCAAGTTGCCATCGATGCGAGCGAAACGATAGCCGATGTTTATGCGTTAGACAATAAGTTACCTCTTCCGGTAAATATTGAATTGAATGATTTTAGTTGGACTAATCCAACTCGGAATTATGAGGTGGAATGGAACCCAAGCATTTGGTATAATGGATACGATGGATTGAAATTTGGTATCGAAGCGAAGGGTAGATTTTTCAATAAATTCCATCGAATAGAATCTGGGCTTTGGTTTAATTCTGGAGTTATACAACAAGCAAAAGGCCTTGAAAATACTAGCTTAAAGAATGAATTCTTTCGGTTCAATTATAAATTGAATTACGCCACTCCATTAAAGAAAGTTTCAAAAGGTTTGGAGTTGGAGGCTTATACGTCATGGCTAGATGGACTGCTTAGGCAAAAACTCGGATGGTCGAAACGATTGTCCAATGGAAAGACTGAATTGGGTCAGCACATTCACAGCTTATATCGCCCAAATGCTGTCGCACTAAACTACCTGATCTACCCTGATTTATGGAATGGTGACAGTTGGAATAATTTTATAGACTCTAGATTAATCCATCGATATGGTTACGCGCGTAATAGTTCAGGTAAAGTATCGGTAACACTTCGTACACCTTTTTTAGGTAGCGATTATAATTATGGTTACTTGCGTTCAGAATCGATAAATGAAAACCGCTTTTCTAAATTCAATTGGCGAACAAGAATTTTCGGACAATTCGGAACAGGTTCGTCTTGGGCCCCCGAGTCTAGGCTATATGCGGCAGGTGCTAACCCGGAAGAAACAATGAACAATCCGTTTATCCGCTCCTACGGTTTTATTCCTGGAAACACCTTTGATTATGGTGCTTCGACAAGCTGGTTCCAATCAGGTGGAGGATTAAATCTGCGGGGATATAATAACTATTTACTGCCTGAGTTGACCTCGGACAGTTTGGTTCGATTCGCTTTTGCCGGAATGTCGGGTGCTTCTTTTAACACAGAATTCGAATTTGATAACCTCATTCGCATACTTCCCAAATCTCGATCGTTCATTGAATTGAAAACTTACCTCTTTGCCGATGCAGGTATCATCAATACGAATAAGTCGAATGAATCATTGGCTTTCTCCAAGCTGCGAATGGATGCAGGAGTGGGTGGAGCCTTGGAGATTAAGAAATGGGGTCGATTCAGCGAATTGCGCCCTTTGACCCTTCGATTTGATTTCCCACTTTTCATGAACCGTCCACCAGCCGGTGATGGTTATTTCGCTTTCAGGTGGCTAGTCGGTATAGATCGCGCGTTTTAATTTCGAAAGTGAAATTGTGTTGGATAATCCTATCGCAGAGAGGAATTAAGGAAAAATTTCGTTGGCCACTTCTTCAATAACGTCAATGAGTTTATAGTCATCAGACATGTCGAATCCTGAATCGATAAGCCCACGTACATTGAGTGATCCAAGCGCCAACCTTAAAAAGGAATGGGCATCATAAGCTACTGGTTGACCCGTTGAAATGCGATCATACTTCGGGAAATATTTATGACCGTTAAGACACATGTGATCATAAATAGCTTTCAGTTCATCATTGCTTAAATAGCGACCATTTTTAATCAAGTTAAATGCGATTATGGATTTATTCGTCACATCTTGATCAACCATGAGGTGAAACAATTCTTTTCCTTTTAGGTATTCTTTGACATGCTTGTTCCAAGAATGAATGGCAAAGGTCACCTCTCGTTCGCTGTAGTTGGTCAACAATTCAGACTCGCAAATAGCCGCTTCCCATCTTAAGGTGAGGCCTATGTTTTCAAATGCCTTAAATTTATTTCGAAGTACCTTATACGATGGTGGAATATCATATTTAGAATAAATACTAGTAAATCCTTCAAGAGAAGCATCCTCGATCTGGCTGATGTTAAACTCATTTCCATATTTTTCGGGAACGAGCAAGGCTCCGCAAAAGGGCGGGCTTTGATAAAACTTCGAGCCGGTTATCATTAAAAGGCAGTTTTTTGAAAGCAGGTCGTTGAACAATTTAGGTGTAGCTCTCATTTGGCATAAGTCTACCACCCAAGTAACATCTTTTGGTCCATCTTCAATGATGGAAATGTTGTCTTCTATTCCGCTCTTACTGCCAATTACCAAATTCACCATAATTTGATGTGTAGACCGGTATTTTTCAATGGCCGAATAGATTGCCTGCTTATTGTCTTTTATTGTTCCGTCAGCATCTCGTGCGGGAAATAGAATGTGCTCTACTTTAAGGCCATCCGTGATGCGATTACCTTTTTGAACCGATGCTTCAATCTGCGTTTTATCAGAAAAAAAATGACCTGTATTGGCCAAAATGGAACCTGTTCCAAGTTCTTCGGGGCATGTGATTAATGATAGGATTGGTTGTTCTAGATTCTTGATCCGACAATACATAAGAGGATAAAAACAAAGATCGCTTCCAGATGGAGCAAAGAAAATATTGAAATCGTTTGTGTCAGAATCTTGAAGTAATGCCTTAATGCGATAGCGTTGCTTGATTCGAATATCTTCAACCGTCACCTCGCCCGTTGTCAGACGATTATAAACCGTCTTGACCTTCGTGATAACATCTTCAGAGAGCGGAGAACAAGTGCTTGAGCCACGATTAAAATGCCCTACAGATGATCTAGGATCGACCAAATACTTATTTCTACCATTTGATTTTAATTCTATTCGTTCATCTCCGCCTGTGGTGATAATTTCTTCTAAGCTCATGATTGCAGTTTCTGACATTAAGCAAAGTAAATACGGTTCGATTAACCAACCATATTTTTTTTATTGGAACATTGATTAATGAAAGAATTGGGAATCGGAGGCCAATATTCATATGTACCAATATAGAAAGACCATATTTGGCTGCCTAATCCATATTTAATGCAGTTTTTAATCGCAAAGGCCTACGAAGTATATCGACTTTTCAAATTCAACTTTAAGTTAAAAGTGCAGCAACGGAGCTACTTTTTGAAATTTGACAAGCGCGATCAATGCGACATTGAAGTGGGGGGTGAGGATGTGAAATTTGTTACGAAAGATTGGTTTGCGAAAAAGTGGTTTTATCCAAGATATGGAAAGGGGCAAATGCACGAACCGAATATGACCAAGGCCTTGGTTCAGGAAATGACGGAACATGGCGTTAGTCCAGTTTTCTTTGACGTGGGGTCGAACTTGGGCTATTATACTTGTGTAGTCGGTTGTACAAATTCGACAGCGCACATCGAATCCTTTGAAATGCATAAAAAGTACGCTGATCTGCAAGGTCAGAGTGTGAAACTCAATAAGCTCAACAACGTTTCCATCAATACAGTTGCCGTTGGTGAAAATGAGAACCATATTAATGGACCGAAACTATTAACCCCAAATAGTGGGCTGAGCATAACATCATCTGTAGCTAAATTTAGTTCGCAAGATTTTGATCAAGTCTCGCTTTCCACTTTTTGCGAGGACCGAAGTCTAGAGATCGATGTAGCTAAAATTGATGTAGAAGGTGCTGAAATGGGTGTTTTAAAAGGAATGGAAAAAATGCTTGATGGGCCCAAGGCCATGACCCTTTTCGTAGAGATTCACCCGGAGAAATTAAAATCGTTTGGGTTTAAATCGATTGACGTCTTGAATTTTCTTCGGAGCAAGCGATTTAGTTTGTCAATTCTACCCGATCATAGAGATTTGAACGCGATCGTAAGTCCTTTGCTGAAAAGCCAACCACCGCTGTTATTAAACACGATGGTTATTGCTCGAAGGACCTAGAATTTTAACTTTTTGAATACATCGCCTACCAAAAGGTTGAAATCATTGGAAAGCTTGAAAAAGTAGATTGGTCCGAGAAATAGAGCAGTAGTTAATGAGGCTTTAACTCCCAATCCAATGATAGGATTCGTCCAAAATTCAGGAATTAATCCAATCACCAAGTAAGTGAACAATCCAATTAAGATAACGACAAAATAGGATCGATTGTATGGTTGCAACTCATACTTGGCTTGCAGAAAGACAACTTTCGCTGTGTTTTGAAGAAGGGCAACATATAGCATGGCCATTGCTGCGCCCATTATTCCATACATAGGGATCAAAAAATACATAAAGCCCCATAAGCCAAAAGCGCTCATTACGTTGAACACAAGGTTCATCGCATAATCTTTTGATGTGGCAATAATTCCTGAATTGATACCCGTAGAAAGATGTATCAGTTTCGAAAGTGCTAACACGATAATGGTAGCTGTGCCAGCTTCAAAATTTTTCGGCAAATAGCTCAATATTTCCGGAATACAATGGGCGATAATCAGAAATACTACTCCTCCAATTATTAGGTTGGTAATGGCTGATTTTTTATAGACTCGATTGAGTTTAGGAAGATCGTTTTGTACCCAGGCGTCTGCCGCTACTGCATTCGCAACTCTAAGCATTGATCGTGATGGTATTAATAGTATGTTACCAATTGCTACTGCAACGGCATAAATAGCTGTTGCCTCTAAACCTATCATTGAACCAACAAAGAGCACATCGACATTGGTAAGTAAGGCATTGCCGCCAATAATTGCGATTATGGAAAACTTAGCAATGTCAATTCTTAATGATTTTGAAATGTTTTCGAAATTCCAATTCCAGACAATGTGCTTTCCTAAGATGAGAGTCGCTCCTATGAGGATGCTGTACAGCGCTTGAACCATTACGAAGGTGACTAAGAAGCCATTTAAATCCAAGAATCCAAACCAATAAAGCAAGACTGCGGCCAGTTGAAGCAAGCGCATTACGACTTCACGATAAAATGCCGCCACAATCGATTGGAAGATGGATTGGCAGTAACTATCTAAAAACATGTTGGTTACGCCAAAAATGGCCAGCCAATATACCAGGCGATAATAATCGACAAAAAGGGGGGAGTTTTTACTGAATCGATCGGTAATGAAATCTTGAAAAACATAAAGACTCACTAAAGAAAGTGCAATGCCAATGAGGCAAATAGTGAGCATGAAAGCAAAGAAATTGGTAGCAATTTCTTGTTTAGATTCAAAAACAGGCCTGAAGCGAATCGTGGACATTTTAAGTCCGAGCGAGCCAAAATTTGAAATGAATAACATGGCTGCAATCAAAACTTGAGTCAATCCGAAAACGGATTGTTCAAGTAGCTTCGGAAAAATAATGGTGAGATTGACATACCCGAGAATTACCCCGAAATATGCAACCACGGTATTGCGAGCTGCGTGTTTGCGTATTAAAGCCACTTTCTTTGAGCCCTAGTGGCTCTTATTTGTTTTTCGCTTCGTCCTCGACTTCATATACCATGAAGAATCGAGCGAGTCGTTTCCAAAAGAAATTTGAAAATCTGAAGTCGAGGAAACTCGTATTTCTTTTCTTAACCTCTTTTGTTTTAATGCTTGAAAAATTGATTTCGCCCTTATAAAGTCCGCAATATTCTAACAATGACTTGGCAACATGCTCGTCCTTCAAAAGGAGTTTTTCAGCTACCAAAGGAAAGACAGGGAATTTACAATCGACCATTGCTTGGTAGTTAAATGCCAAGCGCTCGAAGTAGTAAATGAATCCTTTGTTTTTCTTATCAATAGAGCTCAAAATAATGTCTTGAGGATTTCTGAAAACGAACACCACCTTTATTTCTCTATCCGTAAACTCTGAAAGTTCATTGACAAAATTGATGAGAAGTGGCGCTTTGATGGTAACGATTTTATCTGTTGGTAAACCTTTAAAAAACTCGGTCAGATCGTGTTTTTTGAAATTCTTACGTGCATATACAAACTCCTGAATCTCTTTACTCTCAAATCGGCTATAGGGCAAATGAAACTTTGGATTGTCCCAATTGTCATCGCAATATCCACCATTGTCCTGCAAGAATTTGCTGGTCATGGAAGTATAGGAATGAGGCGTTCCGCAGGTTAAAATTATTGGGTACATAGTTGGTCAAATTTCATCATTATATCGTCTATGGAAAAGTCCATACACTTAAAATTTATGGGGCAATTCACTCTACCCCAGTCGAAACACGGGGAGCAAGCTAAATTTCTCGAATAAGTAATGCTCTGCGCTAGCTGAGGTCCGTTTTTAAGGATGTCTGTGCTTCCGAAAAGTACAAGTGAAGGAATACCTAAAATATCGGCAAGATGCATAGGGCCGCTGTCTGTTCCCAGATAATACTGTGCTGACCCGATGGTGCTTTTTAAATCTCGAAGCTTTTTTGTAGAGACATATTCATCCACACCAATGTTATGGTCAACCACTTGCACTTCGAAACCTTTGCTCTTCAAGCGCTCAATAACGGCTTTCCACAAGTCGAATTGCAACGTTTTCTCCTCCTTCGGTGAAATACCGATTACAACACGTTTCTCCACACTCGCCTTACCAGCTATGCTAAAATCAACCTTTTCCACGTTTGCTGAAAAGACCTTATTAAAGAGCAAACGATTGTTTTCAACTTCAGATAAGTTTTCATTAAAAGTGAGTGCTGTATGGTATCCTAGACCAATGTGCTTCTTTTTAATTCGATATTTAAACCCAACAAATTTGCCTTTTCCAGCTTTTCGCTCTTTCCAGAATTTCTTGTAGCTGTATCCAAAAAGCACGATGTTGATATCAGCTGATTCCTTCGATGGTTTGTCGAGTACTCCTAGTTCATTAAATACGGGAGAATCGCTAATGACCTCATGGGTTTTCTTCAGTTCATTAATGAACGGAATAAACTGAATCTGGTTTCCCAATCCCGTGTTTTTACCAATGATTTTAACTCTCACTCGAATACCTTTCTTTTCGGTTGGCGAAAGTAGAGTCTTTGAAATTACAAACCTTGTATGCCAAACGCTTAATAATTGTAGCGGTTAAGATAAGTTGCAAGCTCCTTTTCAATGAGCTTCAATTCGGGTTGACTGAACGTTTCTTTGTAACGACCAATATGTGCCTGCGACAAGTCGGTTTGCATCATATCATCAGTTAGATTAATGCGGAAAAATGACGCAATCTCCTGAAGCTTTTTTTCAGGATTACTCACGATATCCTCAAAGCGCACTTCCCGGTAGCGATTGTGTTCAATCTGCTCGCGTTGCGTGTCCCATCGTTTCATGATTTCCTTGTACCACACGATCATTTGGTCCAAACTAGAGGGTGTCCACCGTTGTTCCATTACGGACGATAACACGTCTCGCGGATCGCGGATTACGTGCAGCATTTGTGAGTTTGGATATAGATCGAATAGATCTTTGGCGAATAGAATGTTATAGGTGTTGTCTTCTAAAAAGACAGCTTTCCCAGTGTATGACAAGATCGAACGGGTGATTTTTTCTAAAAATCTTCCTAAAATAGGCAAGAGCTCCAATCGGGATTTATGCTTTCCCAACAGCATTTTATTGTTAATCTGACCGCCCTCTGTACCTGGCCAAACCGCCTCATATTCGAAGGACACAAGCTCTTTCCTAAGCTCAGCCACAAAGGTCAAATATCCTGGAATCCATTGCTCCAATTCCCATCCAGCATACGCGGGATGACTTACTTCCAATCCTTTTGGATCTATATGAACAGCGTGTTCAACAGCTGCCTTTTTTTCTTCAGTTTGATAACCCAAGGAGGTCAGAAAACCGATGAAGTCGTTAATCTTTTGGTCGGGCCAAAATGGCGACCAGCCTTGTGGATAAGCATTTAAAAAGTCAACGACTCCCCGAGGATCTATCGTAAATCGATATTCAAAAGGAAGTGTTGCGACTTGGGGAGATGACGAAAAAATCTTCTTTGTGATATTGGTTCCAGAACGGCCGGTACCCGAAACAAACAAAACTCGAGAAGGCTGGTCTATTTGATGATCCATCTTATCGCTTCAAATGCTTCTGCAAATTCAACCTGGACTTGGAGACCTCGATAATTCGCAATACCTCTAATCAATTTGTCCTTTGCGTACAGCCGCTTAGACTGAGATTTATAACATTCCATGGCATCAACCTTCTTTTGGATGTCATCTTCAGATAAGGTAACAAAACAAGAAGTTGCGAATTGATAATTGTTCCAAATGAATTCGTAGCCCAAAAGCGTAGTGTTCTTATAGGCCCGCCTAGCTTCTTGACTGATGGTTTGATGGTCTTGGTGAATGTCAAAGGTTGAAGGGCAAAACACCAAATCTGGTTTTAGTGATCGATTCAATCGAACCATGTCTTCAAGGATTTCCTGTCGATTTGCCGGAAAATGACGCACTTTATAATCTAGAATATGCAAGTTTTCAGGCGCAATACCAAGCGTTGCAGTGGCTGCCTTCACTTCTTTGGTGAGTATATCCGGTTCAAAACCTTCAGGTACAGATTCTTCGCACGTAGAGAAGGCAACGTAATGAACTTCTTTACCGGCTTTTATCAAGCGGTTGATTGTTCCACCACAGCCCAGTTCGCCATCATCCGTGTGCGGAGCTAATACAAGAATTTTTTGGAAGGAATCTAGTGCGGATATACTCATAAAGTAGAATTATAATGCGTGCAAACTTCGCCATAAGTAGTAAAGTCGCCACCCACCTCGTCTAAAACTTCCTTAATCCGAGGGAAAAACTGGCGGTTTTCATTGTAATAACTATTGTCAAGTGGGTGCAAGGTTAGACCTATGAAAATGTCTCTATCGTATTTCTTGCATGCCTCATGAGCTTCGACAAAAAGCGAATGATAATAGGATATGATTTCTATGAACGACTTAGGGTGGGTTTCGAATAGAGGTGTTTTTGACTTTCCAGTAAACACCGTGTCTTGCCATCCAATTGCTGGAATTTCTAGTAAGCCGTTTTCATATCGATAAGGCTGACGAATTAATCCATTTTCGTCATAAAGCTTCGGATGCAAAGAACTCTTCTCGTCCCTAAGGTCGGTGCTGATGTAGCTAATACCTGCGCGCTGTAATACATCCAAAGACTTGTATTGCCCATGCATACCTTTATGATAGCCTAGAGGCGATCGCAATCCTCGACCTTTCAGTTCGTTACCGAAAATTCGATCAAATGCGCCATCGTTTAACCTTATTTCTTTTCGAAGTTGAATATGTGTTAAAGCTTTCTTGTCAGGGCGAGAGGGTAGTGGTTTTAATATATCGTGATGATAGGTGTGATCGCCCAGTTCAACTAGTCCATCCTTACCGCTAAATACATCCACCATTTCGGCCTTGCCAAACATGGTGGCCATTGATTCAAGAAACTGCCCGGCAATGAAATAGCTTCTTTTGATGTTCAAGATATCTAGGTCTTTTTTGGTTTCAATTAACGACTTAAACTTTCGTTCAGCTACTGCGCTCCCTGTTTCAGAAAAAGCATAAATACCCCTCGGGCGATCGCAGTCGAATCCGAGCATAACATAGACTTTCGGTGCAAGCCCATCCATTGCCTTGGCAGGTGCTTCAGCAGCTCCTTTAAAAGGAGGATAGTCAAATGCACGTCTGAAAAGCGCTTTTTGTTCTTGATTCCAAAATGGATTAATCTGTCGTCCAAATGGCTCACCGCGCGGATGGTAGGTCGCCTGTTGCTCGTCTTGTAAAGTCAATGTGAATGCGTTAGTGGCAAAATCAGCGATCACCTTTTTTGCGAGTAAACTGCCTGCATCAACCACTTTTTCATAAAGTGTTTTGGCATTATCTGAAGAAAGTATATCGACCTTGCTTTGCGCCACAATCGGACCGTTGTCTACTCCGGTCATCATGCGGTGAACCGTAATTCCACAGTGTTTTTCACCTTTGATTATTGCCCATGGAATAGGGCGCGAACCTCTGTTTTTTGGAAGAAATGCCGTGTGGAAATTATAGACGCCCAGTTTTGGGATGTTAAGTATCGACTCCTTAAAAATTTCGCTCCAAAAACAGGAAAGAATAATGTCCAGATTGAGTGAGGTTAATAGTTCGAGCGATTCAGGACTATTCACTTTCATTCCGAAATGCACAGGAATGCCGTGAGATTTGGACAATTCGGCTAATGAATTTTGCCCGAGTTCATGCCATGTTTTCATTCCGGGTTCATCGTCACGGCTATAAACACCCAGCACCTGATGCCCTTGGTCAATTAACTCCGTAAGGATGTTGCAGCTAAGGCTTTTACTGCCGATTAGAAATACCCTCATAACGTTTGTTCATCTAAAAAGTGAGCCAATTGCTTTGCCGTACCTTTTCTACTGTATTGCAAATACTGGTCGTTACCGTCTTGTGTCAATTGCTTATGGTTTTGAAAATCAGCAATGGCTATTCTGATTTGCCTTTCCATTTCATCGGTATCATCATAGTCGATCATTTTCGATTTGCCGCAAGATTGCAAAATTTCTGAAGCATTTCCATCAGATGGCCCGATGGACAGGATTGGCCTTCTGCTTGCTAGATATTCGAAGATTTTTCCAGTCAAAATAGTTTTGTTGCTCGCATCCTGAGGAATTGGAAGTAGAAGCATGTTTGCCTCAAACATTCGAATTATGGCCGCTTTATGTGGCACAAATGGTTTGACTGATACAAGGTGTTCAATTCCGTGCGAACGAAAGGCGCTTTGAATGGATTCATCCAAATTCCCTGTGATTTCGAATTGAAATGCTTCTTTAAGTTCCGAATCTTTTGCAATACGGCTAATTGCAATCCAAAGGCCTTCAATGTTTTGAACTGCTTTGAAATTGCCTATGTAACTCAATTTGAATGATTTTGAGGCTGCTGAATCCACGCGGTTAAAGTCTTCCTCATCAAAGCCGTTCGGGATGAACTTGATGGTTTTTGCTCGTGCCTCAAATTCAGCTTTCAATCCCGGTGTAGCCGTTAAAATGGCGTTCGCAGAGGAAAGTACTGAATCTTCCAAGGTTTTGTCCTTTTGTTCGCTTCGCTCCGTTCGGTTTAGAAATCGATTGTAATAAATGGTTGTCCAAGGGTCGCGGAAATCTGCAATCCAAGGAATATTAAAGTCTGATTTCAAACGTTGGCCTACCAAGTGCGTACTATGTGGCGGGCCAGTGGTAATGATTAGATGGGGATTGTTGTCTTTAATCCATTTGATGGCCTTGGGGTAGCTATATCGATTCCAACCAAGTCGAGCATCGGGAATAAAAAGATTCGCTCGAATATATTTCGCCATACTCGAGAGTAGCCCTGTTTTCCCCTTGATATTTCCCATTCCAACTTCAACTGCTTTACCACTCTTGCCTCTAAGCAAGTTATAAATGGCAAATGGCTCAAAGGTGTCTGTTTTAATCACCTCCAAATCTGACGGAACATCTTCGAGCAGCGTTTCGTCTAGGTTGGGGTAACTACCGTTTGCTACGGTGATGATAGTAGGCTGCCAACCAAACTCGGGTAAATATTTGCAAAATTTCAGCCAACGCTGAACTCCCGGTCCTGAACCAGGCGGCCAATAATAGCTTAATATGAGGACTTTTTTCAAGTCGTTTCGGTTGAGTCTTCGGACTTATTCTTTTTGATTAAAAAGAAGGCCATACCTCCGGCAAACAATATGAAAAGAATGGATCCGGCCATGGAAACGCCTTCTCCGAAACCATAAGTTGATGGTTCGAATCGCATTTCGATTTGACGCTCACCTGCAGGAATTTTAATGGCTCTTAGAATGTAGTTTGCTCTGAAAATTTCTGCTGGCTCACCATCTATATATGCCTTCCATCCATTTGGATAAATAACTTCAGAAAACAAAGCCAATCCATCTTGAGTGTTGCTTGAAGTATAAGTCAATGCATCAGGAGCGAAATACGTTAACTTGATTTCGGCATCGGCTGATTTTCCGAAATTGTAATTGTACAGTCCGGTTTCAAATTCAGCATGAATGATGGCCGTGTTAAGTGGGTTGATGCTCGAAAGCGCATCCATTTCTTCGTCATTTGTACTGACCTTTTTAATGTTTTCTACAAACCATGCATTGCCACACGCTGTTGGGTTTTTGATCACTCCCTCAGCGTTCTTTTTGACGATAAAATACTTTGTATTTAGCATGTTGTAAACCGTCATTTGCCGACTCACTTCAGGGTTGAACACAAGACCTTGAGGACCTTGCAAGACGCCTTTGTTGATGAGTTGAATCTGCGATCCTAATTGGTTTTCAATCAAATCTTGATAGCGTTGAATTTTAGCAGCGTGGTGGCCTCCAATGTTTTTATGGTAATAACATGTCAATCCATCGGTCCAAGGGTTTCCTGTTAAATTGATGACTCTATAATGTGGGTCTTTGTCTTGAAGAATCGCCTTATCCGCGCCACTCATCGCAAATTGACCATCGTATTGACGTTCGGCAACAAAAGAATCGTTGTTTAAATAGCGTTTGCTCACTCGCCATGTATCGCCAATAGTCACTGCCGCTAATACAACTAGGACAATGGTCATACTCAGTTTACCTTTTTGATATATCCAAATCAATCCTCCGCAAATAGCCATAATGACTAAGGAAATCATCCAATCGCGCATGTAAAGCGATTTTCTATCTGCCACTAATGCTTCAAATAATTGAGGGTTATTCCAAGGTGCTTTGGATTGAAGGTTCACATCGTTTGGTCCCATCCAGTCATTGGTCAATCCATAAAGTAGAAGGATGGTCATCACGCCTCCCGTGGTATATAGGGTAAGCCGAAATGCTCGCTTGAATTTATCTGGGTCTAAGTCTTTAGATAATGCCTTGGCTAAGCCAATCATTGCCAGCGCAGGAACGGCAATACCTGCCATAGCTAGCGCCATGCTTGGTGTTCTAAACTTATTAAAGAGTGGGAAGTAATTGAAGAGCAGGTCTGTGAAAATGGAAAAATGACGTCCCCAAGCAATGAAAAAGGATAGAACAATGATGGAAATGAACCATACACGAATTTTGTCTTCAACTAAAAACAGCGAAAGAAAAAACAAGAAAATGAAGGCCGCGCCAAAATAGACTACACCTTGTAAAAATGGTTGATCTCCAATATAAGTTGGACCTTTTAGTGGTTGATCTCCTCTATTTGGACCTACCAATTCGGCCACGGCCCCGTTGGCCGGAAGGTCTTCGGCACTTGAACCGCCTTTTACACTTGGAACAATGACAGAAAATGATTCCATCAAACCGTACGACCATGACATGGCGTAGCTTTTATCTAATCCGCCTTCTTCCTTCTTTGATTTTGATGAAATGAGTTTTTTACCCCCTCGAATCGTGTCGTGGTTGTGTTCGTAAACATTGTATGCTTTGCTGAAATTTGGAAGAAAGCCGATAATGCCAGCCGCTATGAGAAAACCGACCGTTTTTAAGTATTGATTCAGGGTTTTTTCGCGCAATGCATAGATCAAATAAACAATGCCTCCCAGTACACAGACCAGAAGGAAGTAGTATACAATTTGAAAGTGATTTGCGCTGACCATTAGACCCACAAACAAAGCAGTCATAATAGATCCAATTATAAGCCTTCCGCGAAAAGCTAGCGCAACTCCACCAATTGCGGGCGCCATGAAGGCAATGCTTTGAATTTTGGTGTTGTGTCCAGCATTTAATGAGGATAGCAAATTGGAAGACAGGCCGTAGGCAATAGCGGCTATCAAGGCAAGCCAGGGACTGACGCCCATTAATATTAAGAGAATGTAAAAGCCAAAACAAGTCAGAATAATCAAGCCGACCCCTTGTGGGAAAAGGTGCGTTGGGCTTTTAATAAGCATCATGATATTGGTCTTGAAATTAGCGCCAATATTGAATGTTGTCATTCCGCTAAAAACACGCGAGGTCCACAGAATGTCTTCCCCTTTTTCTCGATAATCTGCAATTTCTTTTGATTGAGCTTTGTGTTTGATAATATCGCTCTGAACCAATGTTTTGCCTTCCAACACTGGTGAACAGTACAAAAATGCACTCATAATGATGGCGAAAATGGCGATCAAATGAGGGAAGAGAGCTTTAAGGTTTATTGACTTCATGTTTAAGTTCAGATTTGAGGCAATTTAATCAAAATTGAAAGCTAAGGCGGATCACTTAAAAAGTCATTCTACTTCTTGGTAGTCCACAAAATCTTCCTCGTTATTTGAAGCGTTTCGATTGTTGCTTGATGTTGGTTTCCGAATAGTAATGTCACCGTGCTGATAAATTTTTTGCCCTTCCGTTTGTTGCTTGGTTTTCTCTTGCATCGACTCGGTTGCCTTCTTAACAGCATATTTACCGAGGATGGGAAGCAGAAATCGCATTAATAGTCGAAAGACTAAAACGACAAGCAGCAATATGGCGAGAAATCTTAGCACAAATTATCGAGACAAGTATAAGTTTCTCTCTGAATAGACCTTCTTAAAATATTCGTCTTTCAAATCTTTTATGAAATAGATGGCTTCGCCTGTCGATTTCATTTCAGGACCTAATTCCTTTGAAACATCAGGGAATTTATCGAAAGAGAAGACCGGAAGCTTTATAGCATATCCGTCCATTTTGGGTTGGAAATTGAAATCCTTCACCTTCTTTTCTCCGAGCATGACTTTTGTCGCGTAGTTAACATAGGGTTCTCCGTATGCTTTTGCAATAAATGGTACCGTTCTCGAAGCCCGTGGATTCGCTTCAATCACATATACTTTCTCATCTTTAATTGCGTACTGAATGTTGATCAGTCCAACCGTTTTTAACTCAACAGCTATTTTGTTGGTGTATTCTTTTATCTGATTCAAGACATTTTCACTTAAGTCAAACGCGGGCAACACAGCGCTAGAATCGCCAGAATGGATTCCTGCGGGTTCAATATGTTCCATAATACCGATTATATAAACATCTTCTCCATCACAGATCGCATCAGCCTCGGCCTCAATGGCCCCTTCTAAGAAGTGGTCAAGAAGGACGTTGTTGTCCGGCATATCACGGAAAATATTCACGACATGTTTTTCTAACTCTTCTTCGTTGATCACAATTTTCATCCCTTGGCCTCCTAAAACGTAACTAGGTCGAACGAGTAACGGATAACCTAATTCACGACTCAATTCGATTGCTTCTTGAGCTGTTTCGACAGCTCCATATTCTGGGTAAGGAATTCCAAGTGCCTTCAACTTATCGGAAAATCGACCTCTGTCTTCAGCTAAGTCAAGAGCTTCGTAGCTCGTTCCGATTATTTTTATGCCAAATCGCTCCAGCTTCTCAGCCAGTTTGAGGGCAGTCTGACCACCGAGTTGAACGATAACACCAACGGGCTGTTCATGTTCTATTATGTCATAGATGTGCTCCCAGAAAACAGGCTCGAAATAGAGCTTATCGGCTGTGTCAAAATCAGTGGAAACCGTTTCTGGATTGCAGTTGATCATGATGGTTTCATACCCGCATTCTTTAGCAGCTAGTACACCATGCACACAGCAATAGTCGAATTCTATTCCTTGGCCGATTCGATTAGGGCCAGAACCAAGGACAATTACCTTCTTTTTATCTGACTTAACACTTTCGTTTTCTCCTTCAAATGATGAATAGTAATATGGAGTTTGTGCTGGAAACTCTGCAGCGCACGTATCAACAATTTTGTAAACGCGCTTAACGCCTAGCTCCATGCGCTTAGCGCGAACCTGACTTTCCAGGCAATTCATCAGATGAGCAATTTGCCGATCGGCATAACCTCGTTGCTTCGCATCCCACAGCAATTCGCGGGAAATGTTTGCTAAAGATGTTTTTTCAATTTGGCGCTCAATGCTGATCAATTCATCTATTTGATGCAAGAACCAGGGGTCGATTTTGGTTTTTTCGTAAATCGTTTTGAATGGAATGCCGAGTTTAACTGCATCGTAAATGTGAAAAAGTCGATTCCAACTCGGATGCGCTAGGCTGTCTAGAATATGATCTTGATCTTTTAATTCTTTCCCGTCAGCTCCGAGTCCGTTTCTGCGAATTTCCAAGGATTGACAAGCTTTTTGCAATGCTTCTTGAAACGAACGTCCAATGCCCATTACTTCACCAACAGATTTCATTTGAAGGCCGAGTTGGCGATCAGAACCCTTGAATTTGTCAAAATTCCATCGCGGGATTTTCACAATTACATAATCCAAGGTAGGCTCAAAAAAGGCCGATGTATTCCCTGTGATTTGGTTTTTGAGTTCATCGAGATTATATCCAATGGCTAGTTTGGCTGCAATCTTGGCAATTGGATAACCAGTAGCCTTTGAGGCTAGGGCAGAAGAGCGACTTACTCTTGGGTTAATTTCAATGGCAATGATATCTTCTGCGTTATCGGGACTTACGGCAAACTGAACATTACAGCCACCGGCAAAATCTCCAATAGATCGCATCATTTTGATGGCCATATCGCGCATGCGCTGATAGGTTCTGTCGGAAAGGGTCATTGCAGGCGCTACTGTAATAGAGTCGCCTGTGTGAATTCCCATTGGATCCATGTTTTCAACAGAACAGATGATGACAACATTGTTGTTGTTGTCTCTTAAAAGTTCTAACTCAAATTCCTTCCAACCAATTACGGCTTTATCGATTAAAACTTCGTGAATGGGTGAAGCGTGTAAGCCGCGCTCCAAAAGTTTGTCGAAATCTTCTTTTTTATGTACGAATGAAGCACCGTTTCCGCCAAGGGTGAATGATGGACGAATAACCAACGGAAAGCCGAATTTTTGAGCTAATTCCTTGCCTTCTAAGAAGGATCGAGCAATGCCTGAAGGGGCATATCCAATGCCTATTTTATCGAGAAGTAAGCGGAATTTTTCACGGTCTTCGGTAATTTCAATGGCGTCAATGTCAACTCCGATCATCTTAACGTTGAACTCATCCCAAAGGCCAAGTTTATCGCATTCAATAGCTAGATTTAATGCTGTTTGTCCACCCATAGTTGACAATACAGCGTCAATCTGAGGCTGCTCTTCTAAGATCTTTCGAATCGATTTTGGATCAAGAGGCAACAAATAAACATTGTCTGCAGTGACCGGGTCAGTCATTATGGTAGCCGGATTACTGTTGATCAAGGTCACTTCAATACCTTCTTCTCGAAGTGATTTTGACGCCTGCGAACCGCTATAGTCGAACTCACAAGCTTGTCCAATAATGATAGGCCCACTCCCGATTATGAGAATGGATTTAATGTTGGTGTCTTTGGGCATGGTCTGGGGAAAAATTACAATTCGTCAAATCGTGCGCGAAGGTAAACGCTGAAACGCTATAATTCCCCTATTTTGATAACCTGTGGATTAATCGGGAAATGTGTTCATAAGTCGCCTATCTATGTCCTCAACCGTTTATCCAATTTTGAGTTAAGTTCGGTTCAATTTGAGCGTAATTCGTTCTATCAATGAAAAATCTAATTTCCATTATTCGTCTTGACTGGAAGCAAGCCTTGCGCTCTCCATTGTGGCACAGAAAGCTTCTGGTGAATCTTTTTCTTGGCCTTACGTTTCTCTATTTGGCCTCCATGTTCTTGATTCTAGGAATTGTTTTAGATGACATCTTAATCAAAATCCCAATGGAAGGGATTGATTATAATACCTACGGTGGGAGCTTTGTGCTGCGTAGGTTGAATCAATTCATGCTCTACTACTTTTTTGCCGATATCATCATTCGATATTTTATGCAAAAGCTGCCAGCAATGTCCGTTCAGGCATATTTACACTTGCCGTTGAAGCGATCAAAACTGGTTCATTTCATGTTATTGAAAACCCTTTGGAGTCCCTTTAATCTGCTGCACTTACTCATTTTCACCCCCTTCGTTTTAGAGCTATTTGACAACCTAGATTTTATACCTGCCTTCGGCTGGACACTCGGCTTTTTAAGCGTGATTTACCTCGTTAATTTTTTCTTAGTTTTCTTAAAACGCACTTCCGATGTTGATACGCGAGTTTATCTGGGAATGCTCGCCACACTTATTGTCGTTATCGCCTTAGATTGGTTTGGTGTCGTTGATTTTCAAAGCATTTCGGGAAGCGTGTTTAATACCTTCTTTTTACATCCCATTTCAGTCCTTGTCACGATCCTCCTAATGTCTTTTTGTTACTGGTTGAACTTTCGATACCTGAAGGCTAATATGTATATGAGCCGTTTATCGAAAACTACGAGAAATGAAGTATCCTATGTTGGATCTGGAATCTTATCGAGATTTGGTTTGATTGGTAGGCTGACGGAAATGGAATTCAAGTTTATTTGGAGAAACAAGCGCCCGAAATCAGTATTACTCATCACCATACTGTTCCTAGGATATGGTTTACTTGTGTTTCCGAATGAAGAATACGCGGGTAATTATTTAATGTATGTGTTGTTCAGCATCATAATCACGGGCATGTTTATGCTCAATTATGGACAATACTTGCTTGGGTGGGAGGGAAATCACTTTGATCACATTTTGACCCGAAATGTTTCGTTTAAAGATTATTACTGGAGTAAGTATTTGCTATTCGCCATAGTGAGTGCTGGAGCCATGATATTGAGCATTCCATATGCTTATTTCGGTTGGGAAGTGTTGTTGGTACTCTTTTGTGTCTTTTTATTCAACCTCGGTATCGGTAGTCATTTTATCATGTTTTTTGGTTCAATGAATCCTAAAAAAATCGACTTAAGTAAAGGGACTATGCTTAACTGGCAAGGAGTAGGTGCTGCACAATTCCTTATCATTTTCCCAGTACTGGGACTGCCTTTAGCGCTTTACGGCATTGGTGTATTCTTTTGGGGAACGACCGGTGCCATGCTGTTAATAGGAACCATTGGCTTTCTTGGGTTGGCGGGAACGCAAATCTGGATTGGACTGCTTGCAAAATGGCTAGAGAGCCAACGCTACGAAATATCAAATGATTTTAGAAATCAATAATTATGGAGATTAGGATAGAGAATCTTACTAAGGAATATGGTTCATATACGGCTGTCAACGTTCCGGCTTTGACGATTGCATCGGGCGAAAGTTTCGGTTTAGTCGGTAATAATGGTGCAGGTAAAACCACGCTTTTTCGCGCCATGCTCGATCTGATTGAGCCTAACACAGGCGCTGTTTATATCGATGATAAGGCCACGAATAAATCGGAAGTGTGGAAAGCAATAACGGGCAGTTATTTGGATGAAAATTTTCTCATTGGTCATCTTTTACCGGAAGAATACTTTGACTTTATTGCTTCGTTACACGGAATGTCTGAGGCTGACTTAAAAGCCAAACTTGAGGAATACGAAAACCTGTTCAATGGCGAAATAATTGGGGGTAAAAAATTGATACGGGACTTAAGCAAGGGCAATCAAAAGAAAGTTGGAATCGCTGCCGCCTTATTGTTCGATCCGAAAGTGTTGGTGTTGGACGAGCCTTTTGCCAATCTAGACCCTTCCACGCAAATTAGACTCAAGGATTTGTTGAAACACCTAAAAACGGATAGAGGAGTTACCATGTTAATCAGCAGCCACGACTTGAGTCATGTGACCGATGTCTGTGAGCGCATTGTGTTGCTAGAAAAAGGACAAGTAATCAATGATATTCGAACCTCGGCCGCAACACTAAAGGAGCTGGAGGATTATTTCGCCAATGTTTCAGCCTCTAGGTCTCACTCGGAATAATTACTAGTCCTTCAACTTCGACCAACGAAAACCAACCAGTAATCGTAACATATCAGGACTCAGTCCGGCCGAAAGTCCCGTGTAGGTGGTAGTGGATTTACCTCCGCCTGGAATAGGCGAAACACTTTTGCTGATATTGTAATAAACACGGGGTTCGTAAGTTGCACCAATGGTAATGTGGTCGCTCACATAGATCAAGACGCCACCGTGTAAAGAAATACCAGGATTGAAGTTTATAGAGTAGCTTTTCTGTTCGCTGGGTGAAAAATTAGGATCGTTCCAAACCGATTCGTAGTAACCCGCTCCGAATAATATGTTAACCCCACTAATGAGTTTGAGTCGCTCCGAAATTGATTTTCGTTTTTCCACGCCTATCGATGTATTTATACTACCTCCATTTTGGGTGTACGGATAAGCGGTTGTTGATGAGCTGTTTCGTGAATTGAAGTAAGCATTTACATTGTTTACAGTAGCCCGTAAATAATACTTTTCGCTTAACCCGATCTTATATTCTAGACCGCTATTCAGTAGGTAAAGACCTGAAGTTTGAAAGTAAATTTCACGCGGCTTGCTAATTTCTTGTGAAACCAATACAATGGGTATGATCAGAAAGGAAAGGACAAAGAGTGATTTCATAAGGCTTATATTTTGAATAAGGTGCATAGAGCAATCTTGTTGAAGACGTTGAGATTAAATTTAAGTCGTGTGTACTATATAGGCAAAGAGTTCCATAAGTCCCGCAATCCCAGCGTGAACCAAACAACCGCCAACTATGTTTTTTTGATAATAGGCGATCGTTCCCAATAAATATCCGCCAAAAAAGGAGCTAATGGTTTCGCCCAAGGGTTTATTGAAGTGCAACACGCAATATAAAGTGGCCATAATAATGATGGAATCCTTGCCTAAGAATCGGACCATTCCAATAACCAATGCGCCTCGAAATATGGTTTCGACACGGATGAAATCGCTCAGATAGACCGTTTCATAAATCGCCAACATTTGATCCGTACTTAACCCGAAAACCGATTGATAATGCCAGATTTTCATTGTCGGATAGGTTTCTAAAAACCCAGGTAATTGGGTGGCGACAGCTATGAGCGGTACCATAAACAGCAAGAGGAAAACGTATGGTTTGAAGTTGTGATTTCTAAGGCTTAGGCCATAGAAGTTACCTAGATGACTGCGTTCGGAAAAGAAATAAATTAAAGTCAAGGGAAGGAAAACAATAATGACTCCTTGGGCATTTGATATGATGTTTCGGAGATAGAATTGCTCAAAAATGGGAAAGCCAAGCGTCCATTCTCGATAATAAATCAGTCCGCTACTTACCGCCAATATGGCCATGTAGAGTCCACTGATGACAATGAAATTTCGTTTGAATACAACAGAGCCACTTTTGATGAAAACGGCAGCATAAAAAACGAAAGGATATAGAACGAAGAAGTAAACTAAATACTGAAAACTGCTGAGCTTAGCTAGGAGGTTCGATTCGATGCCAAGCCCATAATTAATGGTAATCAGGACAATTAAGAAGAGGAAAATAGCCCCGTATGATTTTAGTTCAAAATCGGTTTTAATGTGATTTCTTAAATCGGCTATAATTTGTTTCAATCGTACAGAGGTTTTGCTCGAACTATATTCGCAACAATAATATGAACCATGGTGAAGTCAATTCTAATTTTTCTCGGCATAATACTCCTTTCCGTTTCACTTATTGCTCAAGATGATTATCAATTAGCGATTGAGAAAGCACGGAATGAAAAGGATGTCGAATTGCAATCTCGAAAAACTTCACCACTGCAAAAAGAAGATCGAAAAACCTTTCAAAACTTACCCTATTTTGATATTGATCCGGCTTGGCGCCTTGAGGCCAAATTCGTGAAAAGTGAATCAGCAGAGATTATCGAGATTCCTACATCAGCAGGTTATTCAAAAACCTTTCAGGCTTATGGTCGATTCGAAGTGATGATTGACGATAATTATTTTCCACTTATTGCCTACAAGCGGGTTATTAAAGAAGGTCAACCCAGTCCTGAACATGAATCGCTGTTTCTACCCTTTAAAGACAACACGACAGGTGAGTCAACCTATGGAGGTGGACGTTATTTAGATCTTGAAATTCCTAAAGATGGCGAAATGGCTGTGATTGACTTTAACCTATGCTACAGTCCATATTGTGCCTATGGAGGTGGTTTCGCTTGTCCTATTCCTCCGAACTCGAATTACATTAAAGCTGAGGTAACCGCAGGAGAGAAAGCTTATCCATCGCACTAATCGGCTGCAGCGACAGGACAGCCTTCAATCTTAAACTGATCAAAAGTTTGACCCTGTGGGGCGCCTTCCACAAAATATTTAATGACGCACTGAAAATCTTTGGCACCCATGTAGCCTGGAGCTACAGTTTTGTCCCAAGGCTGACCGATGAAGGCATAACTTGGATACGACATTCTTCCATCAAGTAAAGCTACGGCCAATTGATGCGGTCCTTTTTTTGTATTGCTTTCGTTAATAAACTCTTGATTATTAAATCTGATCGTATCATGTGTTTCGGCATTGAATTTTACCGCATAATAATGCTCATTCATGTAGTCAACCACCTTTTCATTCTTAAAGGTTGTAGCGTCCATTTTTTTGCACCATCCACACCAATCGGTGTAAACATCAACAAAAATAACCTTTTGCTCTACGGCATTTTTTTCAACGGCCTCATTCCAAGTCATCCATTGAATTTTATCCTGAGCAAAACTTGAAACACTTAAAAGGGCAATAAAAAGAGATAGGAAAATTGCTTTCATGGCGTGAAAATAGAAATTCTGATAGGCTGTCAAATGGAAAAGGCGGATGTTACTATTAATTAACATCCGCCTTTTTTATGATAATAGGATTCTTAACTACTTGACTCCGTGCATTAATTTTTCAAGCGGTTTATTCAGAACAATGATAATCAATGCAATTATCAGAAGCACAATCCAATAGTAGTGAATACATCAACATATTTGTTCAGCCGCATTCCCTGCACGCTGTCCATTTGCACTTTAAGTGCACTTTCCAAAGGTTGATCCCCATATTTTGACGATTGAACTTCGAAGTCCCCTCTATAATACTTCCAATCAGCAAGTCCTAGCGGTCTATTCTCATCATCAAACTGCAGATCCTTATTTATAATCTCTCCGTAGCTTTTTCTTAACTGATCCCATTGCTCAATTTGCAGCCATTCATCGGCAGTGGCAATAGCAGGACTACTTGTTCGGCTATCCAAAAACTCATTTAAGCTAACACCGTTATCAAGACTGTTTCTAAGTAAAACCCAATCTCTAATGTCATTGAATTTTGCAAGCGTGATGTTCTTTGCAACCTCAACTTCTCTGCGCACCTTTGAAGATACATCAATACCCTCTGGCACAACATAAAACGAAGGCCACGTTGCGAATTGGTCACTTCCGACTAATTCTAGACCTTCTTCTACAGTGGTTTCGGAAGTAAAACTACCTTTCTCTACTGAGCCTCCACCGCCAGCCGATGTCTTCGCCACCTGTTAAGTTGAGCAGCTGATCTGCCTGCCACCTAATAAGTTGGCAATCCCGCGAAGGACTTAAAAACCACGCACCCATAGCAGTGCCCGCCATTGACTTGGGGGCCATAGTTTGGTCACCATGGAGAGTCCCAATCGGAGAGAAAGACAAAGCTCACCCGTAGTGTGGAACATGTAGACGAAGGATAACGATGCAAAGAGGAACTAGATATGTTTTCCGTAGCATGATACCAGCCACCGACTATGTAAGCATTAAGAAACCAATAGGGCAAGTTGTAATTAGGCCAAATGCGAATTTCAATGGAATACTAGGGTTGCGTGCCGATCTTAGTCAGAGCGCCACCCACATCAGCCGACGGAAGATGGAACCGAAAAACAATGATGAACAAGGGGTTGAAGAACTGCGTCATCGAAGCTGCGCCCATTATCCAACATCCCGAAGACATCGCGGTCCACGTTTCTGTCCGCAAACAGCGTCAGCGACGTTCCCGCCTGTTCAAAGCAAGCCCAGAAGGTGATGTTAAAGAACATAAGATATGATCAGAGGGAAAACATTCGGTCGCGTCCAGATACATTGTTCCAGCTTCCTTAAAGGCCGTGCCTAATACCTTGCCGAACCGAGCAGTAGGCTATGAAGCTACATAGTCCCCAAGAAAATCAGGCCTAACGCATTCAGTAGTTAAGATCAAGCAAGGTATAGCAGCAGTGGAATTAACGCCAGAGATCCAAGAGCCAACAATATGCAGCCATGATTAAGTGGTCGAGTACCTTGGGCCTATCCACGGCTGCATTCCGTGATTTTTCGAGGATCCTTTGGCGCGGCATTGCTATCAATTTCTTCTCGACCACCAATGAATCGGCCTAAGAATTGAAACGAAAGCATACCCGCGATCATACCGAATCCTGCTAAAGCAAAACCCTATGTCAGCACCCATACGTGTTCTCCAACGTCGGCGCAAACCAGTGTGGTGGCCAGGAGGGCTCCAATGTTAATACCAATGTAGAAAATCGTGAATCCGGCATCCCTTCTTGGATCCGCCAGTCGTCGTAAAGTGTTACCAACAATGGAAGAGATGTTTGCCTTGAAGTATCCATTACCAACGATGAAGGCCCCCATTCCTAATAACAAAGCCATGAGTCAGCTGAAATACTCGGAACAATGTGGTTTCCTAGGATTAATGAATTCGCCAATGGCCATCAATATGGCTCCAAGGAATTACCGCGTATCCGATAGCCTAAATAGTTGGTCCGCCATCCGCCCGCCTAAAACGGGCGCCGCATAGACCAGCGCGGTATAAGCGCCATAGAATCCAAGCGAGGCTTCCGCATCGCCCTTCAGAAGCGACTTAACTAGATACAACGATGAGCAGCGCACGCATGCCATAATAGCAGAAACGCTCCCACATTTCCGCCATAAAGAGCAGGGTCATTACAGTGCCCTGAGGGTGACCAGTTTTAACTTGCGCTCATAGAGGTGATTGTTAGTGAGTTTTTAAGTGTTAGATTTAAGTTGGAAATGGCTTCGCCACATTTGGATTGACCACCATTCGAGGTGTATGGGGCGAATATAGAAATGTATTTAATTGATGGTTGTTATTGCACCTGAGTTTAGAGGTTGGTCAATACAAAGAAGCTCAGCTAATAGTGTAAACAGGTGGAAACGCGCATTGCCGCCATAGATGCCGTGGTTTCTTTCGGGATACATGGCAAAATCAAACTGCAACGTCTGCATCTACCAATGCGTCAATCATTTCAACCGAATTCTGAAAATGAACATTGTCATCGCCAGAACCATGAACCAATAGGTAATTACCCTTCATTTTCCTCCACATGATTGATGGGCGAATTGTCATCGTATCCAGCTCCATTGTCTTTGGGCAATCCCATGTATCGCTCGGTGTAAATGCTGTCGTAGAATCGCCAGTTGGTTTACAGGCGCTACCGCTATGGCTGTCTTAAACACATCGGCTCCCTTGCTCAAACACAGGCTGGACATATAACCTCCATAACTCCAACCCCAAATGCCGATCCGGTCAGCATCAACGTAGGATTGCTTCGCCAACCATTTTGCTCCTTCAATTTGATCTTTTGTTTCTAAGTTTCCAAGCTGGCCGTAGGTTTGGGTTCGGAAATCACGACCTCGAGCACCAGTTCCTCTGTTGTCAACAGAAACAACCATATAACCCTGCTGACATAAATATTGATGCCACCAATAGTTTCCGCTCATGGCGTTGGTTACCGTTTGAGAGCCTGGGCCGCCATAAACAAACATTAAAACCGGGTATTTCTTCGTTGCATCGAAGTCTTTAGGTTTCATCATCCAAGCATTCAGGGTAATGCCTTCACTTGTTTTGAAATCAAAAAACTCAACCGCTGAAAGCGACATTGAAGCCATCTTTTCCTTTAATGCATCGTTTTCCCTCCAAAACCCGGATTTCCTTTCCGTCATTGCTGTGTAAACTCACGCGATTGGGTGAATTGGCATCGTTGTGATAGAGAATGTAATACTTGAATGTTTTACTAAAAGCAACATTTGAGCTTCCTGTTGTTGGACTCAGGAGCTTTGTTTCACCACCTTTTATGGAAACGGAATATAACTCGGTATCCATCGGCCTGTTTTTTGCTAGCCGTAAAATAAAGGCGTTCAGTATTAGGGTCATATCCTTGAAATTCACGCACTTCCCAGTTTCCTTTTGTCAGAGCAACTTCGTTTTTCCCTGCTAAGTCATATTTGTATAGATGGAAGTAACCGTTTTTTTCCGTCTTCCAAATGAAGCCTTTGTTGTTGCCAAAAAAGGTAAGATCATCACTGATCTCGATGTAGGTTTTGCTAAACTCTTTATAAATAGATTTTGTGGAAAGCGTAGTCGTTTCAACCAATACAATTTCAAGTTCATTCTGAAGTCTTTGGCATTTTCATTACCGCCAGAAATTGGGCCGATTCCGTCCATTTGATGCGCGGTATGTATTCATATGCCCCTAAAGCCAGGGGCGATGTTTTTGCTGTTGGAAGATCGAATATGCGTATTTCGACCTTGGAATTATCTTCTCCGGCCTTTGGGTACTTGAATAAATAATCTTCAGGATATAAGCCGGTGAACTTTTGCATGTTGTATTCTACCACAGCTGATTCATCCGTTCGGTAAAAGGCGATTTTCTTACCGTCAGGCGACCAAAAGAAAGCTTGAGACATGGAGAATTCTTCCTCATAAACCCAGTCGGCATAGCCATTAATAATGCTGTTATACACTCCGTCATTTGTGACTTGCACAACTTTTCCTGATTTGTAGTCTTGGTAGAAGATATCGTTGCCTACTACATAAGCGATCTTTGAACCATCGGGCGAAAATGTCGCGTGGCGTTGCTTGCCCTCTGCCTCAAGCAATCTGGCTGACTTGTTTTCCAAATCAACTACGTAGTATTTTTCAACGGTTGAGTGGCGGTAGATCGATTCTACATCGAAGGAAATCAATAGAAATTTTTCGTCATCCGAAAAGCGATAGTCTTCAATACCTACTTCCTCATTTCCTGTAAGGGTTTTTAATTCCGATGCGGAAAGAATTTCCGATACTTTCTCGCCCGTTTCATAGCTGTATTTATTGATGGTCGTGCCTTTATCTTCCGATCGGTCCGTGGCTGTGTAGTGCACACCATCGTTCATCGAACGCAGGCCGTAAACCGATTTTTGCCGAAACGTTCCATTTTTCCAAATGTCTTCAAGAGTAATGTCCTGCGCAATTATGGCGGAAGAAAGCAGCACGAGGCATGCAACGAATAGATTTCGAAAGTTCATATTCAAAGTTTGTTGTGTTGCCGAAAGTATGGAATTGCAATAATTGGCAGCACATGCTTGACTCGATCGAGCAATTTTGGGATTAATCGTGAAATTGTTGAAAGTCGATGTTGAAGAATCACAGCTTTTGGAATCGAGCGGATGAAATATTTGTCGCTACTTTGATGTTATGAGTCAATTCGAATTTCATTCTGATCTTTCTCCAGATGTTATAGCCGCTTTAAAGGCGATTGTTGGACCGGATGCTTTGTTTTTGGATCAGGAAACCCGGTCAATTTACGGCCATGATGAAACGGAAGATTTGAACTTTCCTCCAGCTGTTGTGCTCAAACCAAAAACGGTGGATGAGGTTTCGGCCATTATGAAAATAGCCTCCGAGTATGTAATTCCTGTTACCCCCATAGGCGCGCGAACAGGACTTAGCGGTGGCGCATTATCCCTACATGGAGGGATTGGCTTGAGTATGGAAAAATTCAACGCCATCATCGATATTGACGAACGTAATTTGCAATGCACTCTTGAACCCGGGGTAATCACCCAAGTTTTTCAAGATGCCGTTAAGGCCAAAGGATTGATGTATCCGCCCGATCCAGCGAGTCGAGGCAGTTGTTTTATTGGCGGAAATGTTAGTGAAAATTCTGGCGGACCAAAGGCGGTTAAATATGGGGTCACCAAGGATTATGTGCTGAATTTACAAGTTGTTTTAATCAGTGGTGAAGTTATTTGGACTGGAGCGAATACGCTCAAAAACAGTACAGGATATAACCTTACTCAACTGATGATTGGCAGTGAAGGCACCCTAGGAATCATTACCAAAATTGTCATGCGCTTGATTCCTCACCCAAAACACGATTTATTGATGTTGGTTCCATTCAAATCGGCAGAGAAAGCATGCGAAGCAGTGAGCGCCATTTTCAGAGCCGGAATTACCCCATCGGGAATGGAGTTTATGGAGCGCGATGCCATTGTCTATGCCATGGACTTTATTGGCGAGGAGCCCGTCCCGTTATTACCTGAAGATCAGGCCCACTTGCTTATCGAAGTGGATGGAAATGATTTAGAAGCACTCATGTCAGATTGTGAAAGAATTGCGGAAGTCATTGAAGCATTTGACTGCGGTGAAGTGCTATTTGCGGAAGATCAAGCCAAGAAAGATCAACTCTGGAAATTGCGAAGAAGAGTGGGCGAGGCGGTGAAAGCTCAGAGTATATATAAGGAAGAAGATACCGTTGTTCCGCGCTTTCAACTTCCAGCGCTGTTAAAGGTCGTGAAAGAAGTAGGGAAGCTCTATGGCTTTCGAAGCGTTTGCTACGGCCATGCTGGCGATGGAAACCTCCATGTGAATATTCTTCGGGATGAAATGTGTGAGGAAGATTGGAATAAAACCACTAAAGTGGGTATTCGACTCTTATTTGAACGGGTGAAAGCTCTTGGAGGAACAATATCGGGTGAGCATGGAATCGGCTTGGTGCAACGAGATTACATGGACATTATGTTTAGTGAAAGTCACCTCGAACTCATGCGATCGATCAAGCGCGTGTTTGATCCAAAGGGAATTTTAAATCCGGGGAAGATTTTTTAGTATCGAATGGGATTTGTCTTTTATTTTGATCCAAACCTAACTTTATGAAACCAAGCTTGTGTTTGTTGCTAATAGCAATGATTTTTCCTATGCTAACGCCAACCCTATCGGCTCAAAAATGTCGTTCTCATGCAAATTGGGAAGAAAAGGTAGAACAAGACCCACAGGCGTTATTGCGCAGAGAACAACTCCAAAATTTCACAGAGATTTATCAAGATAACAGCTCAAGCCGTGCGCTAAAAGTTACCATTCCAGTCGTGGTTCACGTGCTTTATAACAACTCGACACAAAACATATCTACGGCTCAAATTAATTCACAAATCGATCGATTGAACGAAGATTTTCGATTGATGAATGCAGATTCACTGTCCAGCAGTCATGCCTTTTGGCCCTATGTGGCCGATGCTGAAATTGAGTTCTGTTTGGCACAACAAGATCCAGACGGTTTTGCTACAACGGGAATTACTCGAACCCAAACTTCCGTTCCATATTTTGACGATTATTCTGAGGATATGAAAAGCTCCGCCACTGGTGGAGTTGATAATTGGGATCCAACTTCCTATTTAAATATGTGGGTGGTTGGATTTCACAATGACTCGTTAACCTTAGGATTTGCAGCCTTTCCTTCAGAACTTTCGTCCGATCCCGAGTTGGATGGAATTGTCTTTCGTCACGAAGTTTTTGGAACTGTTGGTACTGCTGGAAGCAACGGATTTGGTGTCAATGATAATGGCCGCACGGCAACACATGAAGTAGGACATTGGTTAAATCTATTTCACATTTGGGGCGATGATATTTGTGGAGACGATTTAGTAAACGACACACCCGAGCATGAAGAGGAGAATTATGATTGTCCGTCATTCCCGAATCGGCCAAATAATTCCTGCGGAAGCGATCAGAATGGGGAGATGTATATGAACTACATGGATTATGTGGATGATGACTGTATGAAGATGTTTACAGGAGGACAGAAGCTCAGAATGCACGCGGCAATTGACGGAGCGCGATCCGCATTGAAAACTTCAGCTGGATGCGAATCGAGTTCTGTGGGAATCAGAGCGACCGAAAGTATACCGTTTAATCTTTATCCAAACCCTGCAGATGACATGGTTATGGTCGATTTTGGGGCCTCGCAGCAAAATATCAGCGCCAGCGTTTATTCGCTTTCTGGAACGCTTCAGATGCGCATAAACCAGAAAACAGGATCGAGCATTCAATTGCCTGTAAATGCATTGACTTCGGGGTGCTATTTGGTAGAGATCGCCAGCGATCAAGGGGTGAAAACCGTAAAACTCTTTGTGCGATGAGATCACTTATTTTTCCCATGATGTTCCTAAGCGTTATGCTCCTTTCCTTTTCTTGCAAATCATCCAAAGGTCAGTCAGATCAGGCCACCGAAGACTCAGCCAAGACGGAGCAATCAGAATTAATCCTATCCTTTTTTAGTCCAGGCAATGGCATTGATAAGAATATGTTAGATCAAGTTGTTGAGTTTTTAAAAACGAATTACCCAACGGTGAACTATAATAGAGTTCGATGGGGACGAGAAGGCGAAGTAGATTTTTGTTTCGATTTAGCTGGAATGACAGTGGATTCAAAAGCTAAACTCAAAGCCGATTTGAAAGAATTGGTTGCTGCCTCCAATAGAGTGAGAGTCAAGGAAGATGAAGCGTGTCGGACGCCCAAAGCGAAATAATAAGAGGATTCATAGTTCGGGTTTTTAACACTGAGGTAAAGGGCGATAAAGCGCAGAAGCCTTACTTCAAAATGATGATCGAACATTACTTTCGCGGTCAATAAATTGAATCCTTGACTATGCGTGTTTTAAGCTTTTGTTTTCTTGTTTTTCTTTCCGTTCTATCCAGCTGCTCTGAAGAGAAAAAGCCGGCAACTGAGGCAACTGAGCCTCCAAAATTTAGTACACCAATTCACAGCTTTTCACGCCCAAATCAGGCCGTTGTCGATCATTTAAATCTCGATATCCATGTCGATTTTGAGTCCAAAAAGATTAGCGGTTCGGCCACTTATGATATTCGTGTAACAACCGGAGAAAACCGCATCATCTTCGATACGAGAAATCTGGAAATTAAATCCGTATCAGTGGATGGTGTTGAAACCAAAAACTGGTGGTTAGGCCCAGAGCAACCGTTTATGGGCGTTCCATTGGAAGTCGAAGTCACTGATTCTTCCAAGCAAGTCTCGATCAGTTATGCAACCACTTCCGGAGCTGAGGCTTTGCAATGGCTTTCGCCACAACAAACAGCAGGGAAGGAGCATCCATTCTTGTTTACTCAATCGCAAGCCATTTTAGCGCGTACTTGGTTGCCTTGTCAAGATAGTCCAGGCATTCGATACACCTATGAAGCCACCGTCCATGTTCCAAAGGATTTAATGGCGCTTATGAGTGCTACGAATCCAACTCAATTGGACACTTCAGGTGTATATCATTTCCGAATGGATCAGCCTATTCCAAGTTATTTGATGGCGCTGTCGGTGGGAAATTTGGAATTTGAAAGCGTTGGCGACCGAACGGGCGTATATGCAGAACCAAGCATTTTGGCAACCGCTACCTATGAATTTGCCGATATGCAGAAAATGTTGGAGGCTGCCGAAAAGCTTTACGGACCGTACGCATGGGAACGCTACGATGTCATTGTGTTGCCGCCAAGTTTCCCTTTTGGAGGAATGGAAAATCCGAGATTGACCTTCGCTACACCCACTATTTTGGCTGGCGACCGTTCGCTTACAGCCTTAGTTGCACATGAATTAGCTCACAGTTGGAGTGGTAACTTAGTAACGAACAGTACGTGGAATGACTTCTGGTTGAACGAAGGCTTTACTGTCTATTTCGAACGCAGAATAATGGAAGCCGTTTACGGAGAAGACTATGCCAATATGTTAGCCATCCTAGGCTGGCAAGACCTTGAGCATACGCTGGAAGAATTTAAAGACACACCAAACGACACGAAACTGAAGCTCGATTTAATGGGTAGAGACCCGGATGATGGCATGAGCGACATTGCTTACGAAAAAGGATACTTTTTTCTTCGAACCTTGGAAGAACAGGTTGGTCGAGAAAAGTTCGATGCCTTCTTGCTAAAGCACTTCACAGATAATGCCTTTAAAACCATGGACACGGAGCGCTTCCTCGAAAATCTGAAGCGAGATTTATTGGATGATAGCGAAGAAAAATATGCGGGTTACAAAATCCATCAATGGGTTTATGAACCGGGGTTGCCATCAAATGTGGTGAATGTTGGGTCGTCTTTGTTTGCTCAAGTTGAGGGCCAACTCGATGCTTTCATGTCTTCAAATGATGTCACTGCCATTGATACGGCTAATTGGACGACTCATCAATGGTTGCATTTCTTGAGGAAAATACCCGCTGACGTTACTTTAGAACAAATGTCAACTTTAGATAAGGCTTATCTTTTTACCTCCACAGGAAACAGTGAGATTGCTGCTGTTTGGTATGAGTTGGCCATCGATCGAGGTTACAAAGCGGCCGATCCGGCCATCGAACAGTTTTTGATTCGTGTGGGAAGACGTAAGTTCTTGACGCCTTTATACTCAGCCCTCATAAAGGCCGATCCAACGATGGAGCGCGCCCGAATGATTTATGAAAAGGCAAGACCTAACTACCATTCGGTTTCAACAAATACCTTAGATGAACTTTTACAAATAGAGTTGTAATCATGAGCGACCCTACACAAACTTCGCCCGTCAGTTTTGACGACACCTCAAAGGCATTCGCGCATCTAAGCGATGCCGATTTAAAATTCAACTATTGGATTTTCAAACTGATGAACAGCCCAACATTGACGAGCTTTTCGACATCATTGGCAGAGACTGCAGTCAATTTAAAGCTTCCGGTAAGTTGGGCCGCGAAACCAACCATTTTTCGGGTTTTTTGTGGCGGTGAAACCATCACGGAGAGCTTGGAAGCGGTTAAAAAATTGGGCGCGAGCAATGTAGGAGCTATCCTCGATTATTCAGTGGAAGGGCAAGAATCGGAAACGGAATTTGCGAAAACGGAACAAGAACTTATTCGCATTGTTGACATCGCGAAAAACAACCCAAACATTCCCGTCACTTGTATGAAGGTTAGCGGAATCGCTTCCAATAAACTGTTGGAAAAACTATCTTCTGGCGGTGATTTGACGGATACCGAACGCACCTTGTCTGCTCAGCTTCATCAACGCTTTGAGCGAATTTGCAAGGCAAATTTTGATGCGGGCGTTCCCGTTTATGTCGATGCAGAAGAAAGCTGGCTTCAACCGGCCATCGATCGATTGGTTGAGTCGATGATGGCAAAATACAACACCGAAAAAGCTATAGTTTTTCAGACCATTCAAATGTTTCGCCATGACAGACTCGCCTATTATCAATCGCTGATGGAAAAAGCGCGTAGGTCGGGCTTTAAAGTCGGAATGAAAATCGTACGCGGAGCTTACTTGGATAAGGAGAATGCTAGAGCGAAAGAAAAAAACTACGCAACCCCAATTCAGCCAAACAAGGCCGCTACGGATGACGACTACAATGCAGCGCTAAAACTGAGCGTGGAAAACATCGATTGGGTAGAAGTGTGCGCTGGAACCCACAATGAATACAGCAGTAAATACCTCGCGCAGTTTATGCAGGAAAGAGGACTACAAAACAACCATCCACACATTTACTTCTCGCAGCTTTACGGTATGAGCGACTACATGAGCTTTAATCTCGCTGCTGCTGGCTACAACGTCAGCAAATATTTGCCCTATGGCCCCGTCAAGTTCACGCTTCCCTATTTAATCAGACGAGCAAAGGAAAACACGGCCATTGCTGGTCAAATGGGAAAAGAGTTGACCATGATCCTGAAAGAGACAAAGCGAAGGAAGGGATAGGTGTAAAAGTTCATTTGAGGAATCAATGATTCTGCTTCTTTTGAATTCTATCCCGAGGAGACTTTCTTTTTAGCCAAGTTTTGAATCATACCCTTGAATATCATCCCATGGAAGGGTAAAACAGAAAACCAATACAGCCTTCCCATTAGACCTAAAGGTCGAAAGGTGGCGTTTTGAACCAGCTTGTTTTTATCGATCCGAAATTCGAGCCAAGCATCACCAGGTAGTCTCATTTCTGCATAGAGCAATAACCTTCCCTCTTCCTTATTCGCATACAAAACCCTCCAAAAATCTAAGGCATCTCCAGCGTTTAAAGAATTTTCGGATGTTCTGCCTCTTCGCAGTCCAACGCCACCCACCACTTTATCTAAAAAGCCCCGAATTTGCCAAAGCCAGTCTCCGAAATACCAACCATTTTCTCCTCCTATGCTCCAAATATTTTCAATGCAATCGGCTCGGTTTTCAACTATTTTTTCCCGTCTGTCTTTAAAACAGCCAAAAGTTGGCACTTCCAGAAACTCGGAAATATTGAATGTTGATCCACTGCTTATGAAGGCATCTTTCCAACTCGAAACGACTTCGTTTCGTTCGATTTTACTAAAGGCCTTTTTTAAAGCCAATTGATAACTCACCGGCTCGATGTTGAGTAGGTGATTGATTTCATCATTGCGGCAAATCACTTCAATCTTCATGCTATTGACTAAGGCAATGGCGAGTTTATAGGAAGTTGATGTAACAAAATAGAGCCAGTAAGATGATATTTTGGGCGTCATAACGGGAACGGTTAGGATGTATCGTTTTAAGTTCCTAATCCGGCCAAATTCCAAGAGCATTTCCTTATAGGTCAAAATGTCTGGGCCGCCAATGTCAAAATCTCTATCGTAGGTTTTTGGATTTAAGATGGTTTTCGAGAGCATGGCCAGTACATCTGAAATCCCGATTGGTTGACACCTCGTATTCAACCATTTGGGCGTAATCATTATTGGTAGTTTTTCTACCAAATCGCGCATAATTTCGAAGGATGCACTTCCCGAACCTATGATGATTCCTGCTCTCAAGGTGGTCAGGTGATAACTTCCTTTGCCTAGTTCCGTTTCCACGTTTTTTCGAGAAGAAAGGTGTTGTGATAGTGCCGATTCGTTCACAATTCCGCTGAGGTAAACAACATGTTTTACATCAGTTTTATCGATGGCCTTTCTGAAATTAACTGCAGACTGAAGTTCAAGCGACTGATAATCTGAAGATGAGGACATGGAATGAACCAAATAATAAGCGGCATCGATGTCGAGGGGCACGTTGGCCAAGGTAGTCTCATCCAAAAGATCCACTTCGATTATTTGAATTCTTGACTTTAATGATTCAGGTGGATTGAATCGTTTTTTGTCACGCACGCAACAGATTACATCATGGCCATTTTCCACCAAAATGGGAAGGAGCCGTTTTCCAATGTATCCAGATGATCCAGTGAGCAGTATTCTCATTTAGGGTTGATTCATGATGTGAGATTCGTGGTTTAGCGTTAGACTGATCTAAATGGTCTATTGCAGCGTCAGTATTGAAGTTGGAAAGATTAGTTATTTTAAATACGCAGAATACATCCAAACCAATTTTTCCTGTGCTCTGATATAATCGCTCATAAGTGCATTGGTTCCTTCATCGTTGATTTCTCCAGACAAATCAAGGATATGTCTTTGTTTGGTTAAAAGCACTTTAAATGCAGATAACACTTCCTCAACAGATTTTTGACCACCGTTCACCTCCTTGCTCTCTGGAATGGATGAATCGACCAAGTAATTGGAGAATTTATGCTCTGGAGTGAAACCAAGAGTGAGGATACGCTCAGCTATTTCATCAATTTTCAGAAATAGGTCATTGTATAATTCTTCGAATTTCAAGTGCAATTCAAAGAATTTATCGCCTTGTATGTTCCAATGATAGCCTCTGGTGTTTTGATAAAAGGTGGAATAATTTGAAAGTAAGTCGTTCAGCAATTCGGCAAGTTCCTCACTTTTTTTCGTTCCAAGTCCAATTCGATTTAAGTTTTCCATTGTTCCATGTCTTTAGTTTCTAACTGAAACAACAGGAATTGGCCGAACTTGTTTATCGCGGGGCGGACTTAGCTTTAAATGTTCAATTGAATTAAATTCCTAGAAACGCAGTTGCTGCCTTCGCTCTAAACTCATTCGAGAACAATTTTTTGATGTTGAATAAGGCCTTTGGTATCTTCAATTCGAACGAAGTAAATTCCTTTTGGATAAGGAGAAAGATCGATGTTGTTCACTGGTTTGTTTGGCGATGCGAGAAGTCGGCCATCTGCGCTCACAAGCTGTAATAATCGAACGGACTGCGAAAAATGGATGAGTCCTGAACTCGGATTTGGATATATGCTAATCTGCTGATCGCTTACTGATGAGTTGATTCCCACGATTCCATCCAAATCGGTGTAGTGAACATCGGTGTTCGAACAAACGTTAAAGAGTCGATTGTCGTTCCAGACGAATTTCAAAACATTTTCCGTGAAGAAATTATCGACTGTTAAGCCTGCCGTGTCTTTGATGAAAGATTGACCCCCATCAGAAGAACTGAAGATGTCTGCCGTGGTGTTGCCGGCATCGTTGTTTAGCGCAAAATAAACATGGTTGTCCATGGCGAAAACAGAAGTGATCAATTGGCGCGTGCTGGTGAAGTTGACCCCAACAAATGGAGCGATGTTCAAGCTATCCCAAGTTGCGCAAAAATCATCCGAATAATAGAGTTACGTTTTACTTATAATCGAAGCATTGACTCCAAGGTAAATGCGGCCACCCTTGTCCCAATAAACATCAGAAGTGACAAAATAGCTTGGAAGCCCCGTTGCTGTAATGGATTGAAAGCTCTCGCAATGGTCGGTGCTGTATTTTATAATCGGTGAAGACCCAAAGGCGATGACTGTATCTCCAGAACTCGCGTAATTGTCTGGATCCAGATCAGCTAAGTCCGGAATAATGGACCAAGAAGCATCTGCGTTGTTTTTGTGGTAATAGGCATCCTGACCTCCAAAAGTTCCAATAATTTCTCCATTATCAAAGGCGTGAATGGAACGCACATCACCTTTACCAGGAGGTTGAAAAAGAGCGTCAGGCAAGCCAACAGTATCTGTTGTCCAGTTTGCTCCTTCATCGGTGGTGTAATAAAGCGTGCCGTGGGCGTTACTAACCCCGTATGTAGCAATGTACAGACGATTACCGCTTGAAACCACAAAGTCTTTCCGATCTGCAATGGCGCTGTTATTAACTTCCGTCCAAGTATCGCCATTGTCTGCACTTACTTGAAGTCCCAATGTTGTGGTCAACGCATACACTTTTCCATCATGCACTGCTATGTCTCGGCTGCCACCCAGATTGGTTTTATTCCATTGTGCTTGGACGGATATAGCTGAAACGAATAGAAGCAATAGGGTAGTTATGAATCGCATAATTTGAATTTTGACGAAGATCATTCTAAACAGCCATTCCATCATATAAGGCATTCGACCTATTTTTCTATAGGATCGTTACGTCAACACCTTGTTCATAATCAAGTCTTCATAGCTGTTCTCTTCCATGACGCAGTCAACACTGCCTATGATGGTAAAACCTTGTTTTTCATAAAAAGCGATGGCCTCTTGATTCTTGATGTAAACTTCGAGGTTGATGTGTGCCTTTCCCATTGACCGCAACTCGGATTCTATAGCGTTCATCAGCGCTTTACCTATGCCTTTGCCAATAAATGTCTGATGGACATACAACTTACTCAGTTCGACAACGTTGGTTTTTCGAATCGGACAAAGGCTGTTGTATATGATTTCTGCCACACCGACTATGTTGCCTTCGTTGAACGCAACTAAGAATAAGCTGGATTTTTTTTGGATGCTTTTTTCGATGTATTCGACTGAGAATCGATTCGTGACGAAGTTGGCATATTCGAACGAGATTCCATCATAAGCATAGGCTTGGATGTAAGCCGTTTTCAACAACACGGATATTCTTAATGCATCGGAAGGGTCGGCTTTTTCAATAGATATTTTGGTCAAGGAATAAAGGTGATTTTCCGAGGGCAATTACCCTCTAATTGTTTTTGTCCATGAAGCGAAAAGTCCGGCAATATATGTCGAAGCACTGATTTTTCATCAAATGTTCTTTCATTTTGGCTTGATGCCAACGGCCCCGGCTATGCGTAGTGCGGGTTTTTCAAATACTTCAATTTCCGTTTAGCAGTTAGTTTATTTAATGTAATTACTTTAATATCAGCACTTTTACCTGCATTACGTATAGCCCATGTTAGCGTTTCGTTGGTTCTTTTTCACTGGTCTTACTTTCAAAACAAATTTAGCTATACCCCCACTCAAATACACGTGATTAAACCAATAGCCTGAAAGTCTGTTGCAGATCATTTTCTTTCGCAGTTTGTAGCTTTTGTAATGTTTCATTATACCCAAATAAGAGTTCATACTGCTTAAAAATGCCGCTTTGTTTTCTTTGGTGAGTTTATGGTCTTGAATGATTTTGTTTTGCTTTTCTATCGCATTGTAAAAATTCCCTTTGGTGCGATTGGCAATGTAAATTCTGTTGGGTTTTATTACAGTGCCTAAAAACTTTACTCCTTTGCTGTAATGTTGCAGGTATATTTTCTTTGGATGAAGCGTGAGCTGTAAGGTTGAAAGTAGAAAGTCGGAAAGTTTGGGGATGAGTGATTTCAAATAATCTTTGTCGGGATGCACGAGTACAAAATCATCTACGTAACGCCCGTAGTATTTTAATCCCAATTCTTTTGTTGACAAAAGCATCAAACTGGTGCATGTAGAAATTGGCAAAAACCTGTGAGGTTAAATTACCGATAGGCAAACCACAATCTGGGCGGACTGTGAAACAGACTCTTATTTTTGGGTAAACCATACCCAATCTTTTTTATTGCCTTTGATGATGCAATTTTGAGTGGGTTGGTTGAAAATGATTTTTTGGGTAATTTCTATAACAAATGCCTTATCCGGTTGCGTGTAGTATTGATGAATAAACTTTTCAAGCATTGTGAAAAGTAAGTTGCGATTAATGTGCATAAAGAAGCCCTGCACATCTAACTTCAAGATGTAGCAGTCTTTGGTGTAATTTTCGGAACAAGCTTTTATGAAAGAATCGGCACGTTTTACGCCATAATGCGTGCCTTTGCCCACACGGCAGGCATAGCTGTCTTGAATAAAAAGATTCTCAAAAAGGGGATTGAGTTTATTGATAAGCCAGTGATGAACCACCCTGTCCCTAAAATCAGCGGCAAAGATTTCTCGTTTTGCGGGTTTGTTTACGATAAAGGCGATGCTACGGCCAAGCTGATAGTTGCCTTTGTAAATATCATCAATAAGTTTAAAAACATTTTGCTCTAAGTGCTTTTCGAATTTGAGGGCATTTAAGGTGTTTCGTTTGTTTTTTCGGCAATCAAAATAGGCAGTAAACAATTCCTCGGTTAGTTGCTGATAATCTATATGACTAAATAAATCAAGTTGCATAATGTAAAATAAAGCCCCCGGGTGTGAACCGAGGGCTTGTTTCCATTGAATCCCTGAGGCAACGGACAGAGAACCCATTTTGCTTATTGTTGTTGTTCCTGTTTACATTGCCATTGTTGTAATTCAGGTTGCGGTTCCAGGCATTGTTTGTATCGTTCTCCGCAGAACTCCACCAGTTACCGTTCTTGCCAATGTTGTTGAATGTTCCATTGTTGTTACGGTTACCGCCCGGAAGACCTGACGTAATAGTAACCACTGTTGTTTTAGCTACACAATACCATTTATTCAACGTATGGTCTTTACTCATGCAGCGGGTTACCGGATTTAATTGGCACGCTTCTGTTTGCCTTAACATTCAGAACTCTGACCGGAAACTATTTTTAGCCCATCGCTTTTTGCGATCCCGATAATTGTTTAGATACATTTTCAACCACCTCATTGATTTGAACAAACTGTTTCACGCTAATCTGCTGCATATCTTTCATCAAACGGATAAACAAGCGTATTACTTCTATGCGCTCTCGAGCTTCCTGCAATACCTCTTGTTTATCGCGTTTTACATTGGCTCTGTAAATCAATGTTAGCAGCTCTATCGTCTCCTTTTTCAAACTCTCACCAACAGTGTACTTATACTCCTTGCCAAAATCTTTCGTAAAGCGAAAAATAGCAAGCAATAAGTCATACGTAGATTTATAAACTGGTAAATCACTGTAAAGTGCCATTTTTTTTAAAAAAAATTCGACCGCTTCGCGGAAATTATCAAATAATCAAATTGTCAAATGAATCAAATAAATTCTAATCCCTGAGGCAACGGACAGAGAACCCATCTCTCCTTATTGTAGTTGTCCCTGTATACATGCCATAGTAGTAATACAGGTAGCGGCCCCAGGCATGTCTGTACCGTACTCCGTAGAACTCCACCAGTAACCGTACTTGCCAATGTCGCTGAACGTCCATTGTCGTAACGGTAACCGCCCGGAAGACCTGAGAAACCGCTTTCGTTGGTACCATTGCCTGAATTGCCTTCATAATCAGCCCAAAAGTCAGTAGATTTCATTTTTGTGCCTGCAACATCTCCTCCACCTAAATAGTCGGTTAGAATTGTCCATTCAGCATCAGAAGGCACATGCCACCCATCTGGTGCAAGACCTCTCGGATCGTTTACTGCATACCAATTATACAGCTTACCATATTTTTCCCCATTCGCTTGGGTCATTATCGTAATAACACCAAGCTGGTTGTTCGTTTTCATCTTGCTTTATCCCATTCTTCATCAGTTTTCGCTTGAGGTATGGGGTCCCCGTTTCTAAAGGTTGCAACATCCAAATTCTTGGTCATCCATACTTGGGTACCAATGGTTACGGTTTGTGTGTAAGACATACTACTTAAGACATCTAAAAGGATAAAAATCAGACTTACTTTTTTCATTTTTTTTGTTTATCAATGGTTCTTTACTCTGTCAAATTTATTGTTTTCTGATTCCCCTGCAATTTACCACAGCGTAAATAGATTATGTTCTGAGATAGTTGATTCGTGCTTCTAAATAATAGAAAGTCCGATGAACATCTTAGAATTCACCAAACAATTTCCCACATAGATAAACTGTAAAGAACACTGGGTGCGTATTGCTATAAGTAACGCCAAACGCACACTACTGGGTATCTTCCACAAGATAAAGGGAAGGTACTTACAGAACTATCTCAATGAGTTTTGTTACAAACTCAACCTCAGACGATACGGTGAAAGACTCTTTGATAGACTAACTTTAGCTGTAGCTAAATCTTACTGGTAAGTTCTGGGGGAATCAGTATAATTAATCATTTCATGCTTAAAAATTTCCAATACTGTTTCACAATAGTATCTATCAATTCTCAATCTCATACCTCAAGTCAATCGTAATGGAGGCAGTTTTGAGTTTCGAGGTAGTATTGAAGGTACCACCCCAAGAATACTCATCATCCGAATATTGCCCAACTATTTGAAGAATGCCCATTTCGGCAGATATGAGCTTTCCTATATCTGCACCAGCTTCATTGGCAATAATGGTTGCGCGCGTTTTTGCGTCTTCTGTGGCTTTCGAGAGCAAATCAAGTTTTAAGTCCTTAAGCTTGGTAAAATAGTAGCGTGGTTCGTAAGAGTAGAACTCTACTCCGCTATTCAAGACATCTGTAATTAATCTAGAAGCGGATTCAACTAATTCAATATTATCGGATTCAATCTTCACTTCTTGTCTCAAGTGATATCCTAGAAAGTTATCGCCTATTCTGTTTCCTTCGTCATTATAAACATTTTCTGTTAAATCACTAGTTGAGACTGATCCAAAAACAATTTCTTCTTTTGAAATACCTTGCTCCATTAAGTAATTAAGCACTATTTCTCTGTCTTTTGTTAGCGCAGCGTACGCATCTACCAGAGTTGAGTTTTCTCTTACGAAAGAACCTTCCCAAACAATGTGGTTAGATTCGAAATCTACACTGCCTAAACCCGTAGTTTCAATGGTTGAGGTTGATGTGATAAATGCGTAACGATTTAAATACGTAAGACTAATGATTAGAATGGAAGTAATGGTAATTACTGCAATTACAATGATGTTTTTCATTATTTGGTTTGAGTTTATTTTTTTTATTTGGATTTGTAAGATGTTAGAGTAGTTCTTTTTCTAGCATCTCTAAAATGAGCGCACGAGATTTCACCAATTCTACCACTACCAAACCATGCGATATACCATACATGGTACCTTGCTGATGACTGGTGAATTCACGTAGCAGCGTTTTATCTAATTCAAGTAGTTCGATCCATTTTCTTTGCGTTGCCCGAAGCCGCGCTGCATCTTGGTTTGGTAGTTTGGTTATTAGTTTTTTATACGAATTATTTAATCGAACATCCCAAGCATCTATTGCTTTGTCTATACAGGCGTACATACCATATGTGGTAAAGTTTGTCGAATCATTCATGCACTCTTCTAATTTCTGATCTATCTCAAAGGTTTGTTGAGCACGCATCTTAATGGTGCATGTAACAAGCAACAGGAATAAAACAATGAACTTTTTCATACACTTAATAAACAAATGACTCTAATTCTGTGATTGATGCCAATTCCTTAAAATCTACCACAGAAGGAACTTGTCCTGATTTTAATTCATTTTTATAAAACGCACCATTTCCTGTGAACACAAACAACTCTATTTCACCATCATAGTCTTGGGTAAGCAAAAGGTCATAAGCAGATTGGTAGCTATGCACCGAAGCAGTTACCACAGAGTTTATAGAATCATACAAAATGTACACCGTCCCGTTTAACGGATCATCGCCATTAATCCTAAAATCTACCTCTCCACTTGCTAGTGTTGGTTCATTAAACACTTTGTCGCAGTTAAATATCCCCCATTGTGCTAGTTGAAACGTGTTGTAAATGTTATTCTGCATGGTCCACAGCCTTCGTTGCTCTTCTAGTGCTGCACGTTGCTCTTCTAGTGCTGCACGTTGCTCTTCTAGTGCTGCAAAATATTGATCCATTTCTTGAATGGTAGCATCCAATTTGGCCAATTCTTCTTCAGGATTATCTGAAGTGGTAACCGGCCTAGCTTTGAAAGTAATTTCGGTTTCGCCTCCTCGTTTACCGGCCATTTGGCTTAACAATCTAATGGTATAGGTACCATCACTGTTTTTTGATAAACGTACATCAGACCAAGGCCTGCGCTGATTTTTACGATTAAGCGGGTTGTCTTGTCCATTCACCTCAACATACTCCCACAATGAATTATCAAGATTATTGGCATTAAAACCATCTACTTGATTTGCTTTAAAATCTAATTGAAAGTAATTTTCTGTTCGCTTTCTGCGCTCTTTATCCTTGCGCAACTTACGATCACCTATCTCTATCAAGGTATCTAACTCAATGATTGATTCATTGCGCAATACGTTTTCTTCTGTTTTAAATCGCTCAATTTCAATCCAGCCTTCGCCTTCTTCAAATAAGTATGAATTGTAATCTGAAGGATCTGATACCTTAGAAACTAGATTTACACTTACATCTCCATCCTTGGCAATAAAAACACCTTCTTCGGCTGGCTTTAGCTCAAACATACCTGCACTTTGCAATTGACCATATTGACTGTCCATTGGTATGCCTGATAAAAAAATCTGTTTTGCATTATTGAATGTGCGAAATTTCAAACTTACCTCACGGTCTATTGGGTTGCCATTTTGATCTACCAGCGAGTACGGAGCTATATTAACTTGATGACCGTAACACAGATCCACAAAATTAGCGCCTGAACTAGGCTGATAGGTAAACTCCTGATATGCAACATCAAGGTTTTCGATAGGTGGCTTGACGCTGTATTGTTTTTTGCTTTTGTTGAATAAAGAGAACAAGAGACCAACAAGACCTGCAGCAATCAAGGTAACTATGACCACAGTTGCTGATTTTTTCAATTTTAGAGCTTTCATTTTTATTTTGTTTTAGGGTGATTTATTTCATTTCGAATAAGTGCAACTTTCCATCTGAAGTAGCAGATAAGTAATAGCTCTGCCCTCCTCTATTAAAAAACATTGGCTCTGCCTCTGTAGTTTTTGTAGTTCCAGGTTCGTTTTCACCTATTGACATGATTCTTATTGATGAAAAATCATGACGAACAACTACCAAACGGTCACTGTAATGAAAACAGTACTCTTCGCCTTCCCACTCAGGCAAAACTTCTGCTTTACACACAGTTGTTGGTCTAGTCCACTTTTTCCAAGTTGTATTTACAGTGATATATGGTATGTGAGCCTTATCCCATGCCGCAGGTGCCTTGCTATAAGTTTTTGGCTTAGTAAAATTTATGTTGCCGTCTGAAAACTGCTCGTATTCTTCTACATCAGGAAAATAGATGATTCTTGTCATTCCTGTTTTAATATCAACTTGTGCTATACCATCACTTATGGGTGTTATAATCTTATCATCTTCCACTAAAAAGTCACCGCCAGAATAATAGTTGGGTATTCTAATGTTAGCTGTTTGATTCTTCCGTCCGGTTTTATCTAATACTCTTACGTAATCAAAATCCCATGAACTGTATTGTACAGTCTCCTCATTATTGAAAATATTTTCGTTGGTTTGAACAAGATAATTCCCGTTATATTTAATGATTTCGTGAGTATACTCTCCGCCCTCAACTCTCCATATCAAAGCACCTGTTTTACCGTTAACACAATAGGTATAATGATCGCCAGATGATATGATAGCATCTTTAATTCCATCATTATTTACATCATCCATTAAGGGTGTTGTATAGAAATGCGTACCAGCTGTTCTGAAAGTTGTAAAAATCTTGAAAGCAACAATATTAGTGTTACTAGATGCGTAGCCTTCAAAACCTGGCACACGATAAGTCCATAAATACTTGCCGTCTTTGGCATTTAAAGCAGAAATCTCGCCTGCTTCTGTAGCAATGATTAGCTCTTTGATGCCATCACCATTAATATCGCTCAAGGCAGGTGCGCACTCAATATCACCACTGGTGTGTATACTCCATTCTTCAGTTAAGGTTTTCAAGTTATAGCAGAAAAACTCTTCATTATCGTTGCCAAAGTAAAGCTTATCGCCAACTACTTCAATTCCATTCACATCTGTATCCCAAAACTCGCCTTCTTCAAGTGTTTTTACGATTTCACCTGATTTAAGGTCAACGATTTTAACCCCTGCATTTTCATCCATATACATTGGGTCATTCACATGATCTCCGTTTGATCCGATAATGATCCAATTATTGTATAGCTTAAAATTTGTGCGAAAGGTTGTAAGTCCAATATAGCTAGACCACTTTTGATCTAAATGATCGGTCAGGCGCTGCGCTTGCAGAGTATCTATCGATACGCATACCCAGCATAATAGTAAAGGCAATAGTCGGTTCATACTTGTTAGATTTAGAAATTTTTAAGTATAAATCGTTCAATATGCTTGTTTTTTATTTTGTTAATACGTTTTAAACAGAATAATATTATACTTATTTAAATTAAAACGCAATTTTATTCTACTAACTATTATATAAAATAGACGAGCCGCTAAAAGTTGTCTATTACTATTCTGGAGGAAACAAAAAAAGTTGACTTCAATCGAATTGATTGCAATTACTAATATGATCGGCAATTATTAAGTGAGTAGAATCAATCCAAGACTGGCACATTGAAATAGAAATACTGGAGCCGTATGTAGGCTGGACCAATCATCTATCTAGTCATGGGCCTAGCAGACAAAATCCATCTACCTTTTTGTCAAGATCTGAAGAATTGAGTTTTAGACTCTTGAAACAATTGTACCGAACCATAAAAGATTTACTGATTCCCCCAGAACTTACCAGTAAGATTTAGCAACCGCCAGAGTAAGTCTATCGAAAATCCTTTCACCGAAACGTCTACGGTTGAGTTTGTAACAAAACTCATTTAGATAGTTTTGCAAGTACTTCCCTTTTATCTTGTGGAATATACCCAGTAAAGTGCGTTTAGCGTTGCTTATAGCAATATGTACCCATTGCAATGTTGTTTTGGTAGTGTTTGCATCCGATTTCTGTGTAATGTGCATCTCCACGTGCTTTGCAATGTCTACATAACTGGTGCTTTTATCTGAGAAGACGATGTTTTTCTGATTAAAGTTCTCTTTCACCAACTCAGTGAGAGTATCTGAGTTGTGGTCTTCAATAACCTTCATTTTGAAGTACCGGCACTGTCTCGAACGTACACCAGTTTCTATGTCTTCCAACGGGGTAGACTCTGCCATTACGGCCACCTGAGCCTGTCGTTGACTTCCCCTTCCTCGCTTGAGCTTCACATGTTTTGAAGTGGCCTTTTCAAAGTAACCTTCATCAAATTCCACTGCACCATCCAACTGGTAGAGGGCATCGCGCTTTCCCATCGCATGGCGAATTTTATGCATCAGACGCCATACTGTATCGTATTTTGGATGATCTAACTGACGTTGTAATTCCGATGCTGAGATACTCTTTTTACTGAAGGTCATAAAGGCCATGGCTAGATACCAGGTGCGCACGCTGACTTTCGAGCCTTCCATAATACTACCACTTTTCAATGTGGTGCGGAAGCCACATTCAATGCACTGCCATTGCCATTTGGCCCGAAGCCAATAATGGCGCTCACTCGAGCAGTGTTTACACTTAACACCTTCGGTTTCGCGCTGAGCACGAAAATGTTCTTTACAGCTTGTTTCTGTGGGAAATTGTTTGGTGAATTCTAAGATGTTCATCGGGCTTTCGTTTATTTAGAAGCACGAATCAACCATATCAGAATGTAATCTATTTACGTTGTGGTAATTTGCGGGGGAATCAGAAAACATTTTTTAATATGGAAATTTTTTATGACAGTTTCAAAATTTGGGTAACTATTGATGGTGAAGATTACATTTGGGTACAACCCGAAAATGGAGAAGGATGGTGGGATGGTGATTCTCCAGGAAAAGATCCAGAGGAGTTTTTTCAAAAAGTTGATCAGATTTGGAAGATCCTATTTGGGTCTTAACACTTTTTCCATCCTATTTGGGTTGTTCTATGTGAGAACTCAAAATATCATTTATCAACTTTCTGTGATTTGAATATTATGGATAACAGTTTAAAATTAATACTCAATCACTTTTCACGAATTTCTTCTAACCAACTGGTTAGATATTATAGTAATCCCCATAGTTACTACAAAGAATATATAATCGGTAGAGAGAAGAAATTCAGTCAATTCGAAGAACAATTAGACCAAGAAATTGGATCTCAAGTCCATTCTTTCTTAGAACATTTATATAAACCTTTCCTTGGAAAAGATATTTTTAAGGATGACATTGTTCATTTACCATATCAAGTTGAGGATTTGGTTTACGACATAGATTTTATAAAGGACAACCGGTTCTTTTTAGGTAGTGACGATGAGGAAATACAAAATTCACTACGTAAGATTCATAAAAAAGTATCTAACATACTAGAAAGTGATATTGAATCATTACAAAAAGATGAATCATTAAAGATTATGGAGTTAGAGTCAAGGATGAAGTTAACTTTATCGATTCAAGGTTCTGAATGCGATGTTCATTCATTTGTTGACCGAATAGAATATAAGTCTGGAAGAACCAGATTAATGGATTATCGATCAAACGTGTTTTTTTTAAGGACCGAAATTCAAAAATTTGAAGATTTAACGAGTTTGAAAGAGGTGGTTCTTCACCCTAGTTTCGGAATTAGATTAAACACTTGGATGTACTGGAAATTGGTTCCCTCATTTGAAGAAGTAATTGACTATATCATTATAAATTCAGATGAACCAGTTCAAAATAGAATATTAGTTCCATTTAGTTCAGAATCCTGCCAACGTTTCGATCTTCTTATTAAACAAATAATAAGTGATGTTCATAATAACCTTCCGACACCATTGTCATGAGTTCCTAATTATACAATATGTTCTATTTAAGATATAAAATTACTTCATGAATGTTATTTTGGACTTAGACCATTGTCTAATTTATTCATCTTATTCTGAAATTGAGGGATTAGATTTAGTTGATAAAAAGGGTTACTTATTTCTATATCATAGGCCCGGACTCAAAGAATTTCTTAAGCAGGTGATCAAGATGAAAAACATCAATCTTGTTTTTTACACTTCGGCAAAAGCTGACTATGCAAGATGGGTTGTACAAAGCTTTAACCTTGATGTAAATTATCGATTGTTTACCCGCTCAAATACAAGAATGAAATACACTGATTATGGCCAACTTTATTATAAGTCAATTGAAAAAATAGGAATTTCAAAAACAGAAAGGAATGTAGTTCTTGATGACAGAATTGATCTCTGGGATTCTACAGGTGTTGATTTGATTGACATTGACCAGTGGCATGGAGAACCTAATGATAAAAAATTAGAGGAGGCATTTGTAACGATTTACAAATTGATAAATAAGGACAATAGAAGGGCCATTTTCCCATTCTAGGTTTCGATTAATTCTATTTAAAAATCAATGAATAATTTTACGAAACAATAAGAGGTAAACAATTTAAATGCGGTTGCCACTATAAAGAATCAAATGCATGAGCATATTGGAAGATGTAAAAGAAACTTGAGTTCTTAATCGGTTGTTAGAGTCAACAGAATTTCGTTGATAGTATTAATTTTTATCCCTCTTGTATTCGTCATCTTTTTTGATTTGCTATTACATAATGGTCTAAACCTTTTTATCAATTGAGATTCAACGTATTTTACGTTCTGATTTACTGGGAGCCTCAGATAGTGAAAGTAAAAGTCATTTAAGATTCCATTATTATTCGTTTTAAAAAATTCAAAAAATTCAGCGGCAAAAGTCAGTCGCTCAATGCTTGTTACGGTTCCAGTATCGCAGAAACGATATGGTGCATTTTCAAAATAGTGTTTGAAATCTTCAGGTATGAATTTGATTTTAGTTTTCGAATTAAACCCTAGTCTGTATCCTCGATTAGTAAATGTCTGAATATGTTTTACCCACCTATCCTGAATGATATTCATGTTAGTAGATGAATAAGAACCAATGTAAATAACCTCATCTTTGAAAGTAGTGACATAAATTCCGGGACCTCGAAACTCATCTGATTTATCCTTTATTATTTTAAACGAGAGATTAAATGGAAACGACAATTGCCGAATTTCATTTTTTATCGAAGCTTCCTTTTTCTCAATTACTGAAAATATCTCTTTGGCTTTATACCGTTTCATTTGAATTATTTAATATCTGATTTCCCCCTTTGTTAACAGTTAGGTTGAAATCATTCATTTCCTATAGAACAACCATACTCATACACATTATCTCTGTAAATGTCTTGTTCTTCTAATTGTCCTGACAAATTACCATACACATCATCGGTATTTATTCTTTTAGATATGAGTCAAATATTTGCATTTTGTTTTAAGAATTAGTTGATGTGTAAATTATTGTAACAGTACTTATTTCCGTCAAAAGATTAATGATTTGGAATCTGTAATTCAAAAGTACCTTTAGTACCCGAGTTCGTAATAAACCACTCGCCTTCGAATAATCCATTCCGTGAATTTCGATTTCCGAAGTAAACAAGTGAATGCTTATTTATATAATCCTTCTTAAATGTTATGTATTTATCAAAAACATAACCGTTAATTTCAAAAGGGCCTACTTTGTCTTCTCCTTTTCCTGATATTACTTCATTTTCTATCATGAGGTCTAATTCCATTTCTCCTACAGATTCATTTTGAAACCATTTACCTGTAGCTTTAAATGTAGGTTTTACTGTTTCGCTTTGATCGTTGAATGCTAATTGCCAAAGCCCATAAATCTTCTTCTCCAATGTCTCAGGCAGTGGAGTTGGTGGCTCATCTGAGTTCATAAAACCACAGTCACCTCTATCATACTGTTGAAATAATAAATAACCTTCTCCTGTTGAAGCATCTTCTATTCTTATTTCGTATGATTCAATGTAGTAGTCAGGTTCTTCTTCTTTTAAAAATTCCATATTCCTAATATTTAATTGTTTGAATAAGTTTTAAATCCAATTAGATTCTAGTTCAAATATACCATCTTCTGTTAACCTAAACAAAAGTTAGATCATTCACCCTTCAATAACCTTAGAATCTCAATTTGTTTTACATTTATTTGAGTTCCGAAACTGCTTTCATAGTAACCAACCATCCTTCCATATTTATACTGAAGAGTCATAACATTAATCATCCTATCACGGTGTATATAGATTAATCTCATAATTTCATTAAATTTGGTTTGGTAAAACAAATTAATTAAAACATTTTTTAATATGGAAATTTTTTATGACAGTTTCAAAATTTGGGTAACTATTGATGGTGAAGATTACATTTGGGTACAACCCGAAAATGGAGAAGGATGGTGGGATGGTGATTCTCCAGGAAAAGATCCAGAGGAGTTTTTTCAAAAAGTTGATCAGATTTGGAAGTATCCTATTTGGGTCTTAACACTTTTTCCATCCTATTTGGGTTGTTCTATGTGAGAACTCAAAATATCATTTCTGATTCCCCCAGAACTTACCAGTAAGATTTAGCTACAGCTAAAGTTAGTCTATCAAAGAGTCTTTCACCGAATCGTCTACGGTTGAGTTTGTAACAAAATTCATTTAGATAGTTCTGCAAGTACTTTCCCTTTATTTTGTGGAATATACCCAGTAAAGTGCGTTTAGCGTTACTTATGGCAATGTGCACCCACTTTAACGTTGTTTTAGTGGTGTGTGCATCTGATTTCTGAGTAATGTGCATTTCCACGTGTTGAGCAATGTCTACGTAGCTTGTGCTTTTGTCGGAGAAGACGATGTTTTTCTGATTAAAGTTCTCTTTCACCAACTCAGTGAGCGTATCTGAGTTGTGGTCTTCAATAACCTTCATTTTGAAGTAGCGACACTGTCTCGAACGTACACCAGTTTCTATGTCTTCCAATGGAGTAGATTCTGCCATCACTGCTACCTGAGCCTGTCGTTGACTTCCCCTTCCTCGTTTGAGCTTCACATGTTTTGAAGTGGCCTTTTCAAAGTAGCCTTCGTCAAATTCAACTGCGCCCTCCAACTGGTAGAGGGCATCTCGCTTTCCCATCGCCTGGCGGATTTTATGCATCAGACGCCATACTGTATCGTATTTGGGATGATCCAGCTGACGTTGTAGTTCAGATGCTGATATACTCTTTTTGCTGAAGGTCATAAAGGCCATGGCTAGATACCATGTGCGTACGCTGACTTTGGAGCCTTCCATAATACTACCGCTCTTCAATGTGGTGCGGAAACCACATTCAACACACTGCCATTGCCACTTAGCTCGGAGCCAATAATGACGCTCGCTTGAACAGCATTTACACTTGACTCCTTCAGCTTCACGCTGAGCACGAAAATGTTCTTTACAGCTTACCTCTGTGGGAAATTGTTTGGTGAATTCTAAGATGTTCATCGGACTTTCTGTTATTTAGAAGCACGAATCAACCATCTCAAAATGTAATCTATTTACGTTGTGGTAAATTGCGGGGGAATCAGATTTGTTTAACTGTCCCTTTTAATTAATTCTATCTAGTTTTATTTTTTCTTATCCTTTAGTCTTGAAATATGCTCCCAAACAAAAACCATTGCTAGGGTGTCTGTCTCACAGTACATTAATAGCGCGTATTCAAGAGCCTTCGCGTTCATCTTGCAGCCATGTCTGTGAATTGCATTTGAGCATAAGCCATCATGGCTGTGCCGCCATTGCTAACCGTATCTTCTGCATCATTCATGAATGCTGCAAGCTGCTCATCATCAAACCCACTGAAAGGCCTTGGTAGCATAGACGATATGGATCTAAGCCGTCTTCCAACTCAGGTTTTAACCAAACGATGATCAGGGCTGAAGTTTAGCGAGCCAACGTTGTTCTCTGCAATCTCTCTGCAGTATTTCGACTTGAAGTTCCTGATCCATTTTGATAATGGCAGGCAACACCACTTTCAATGACAGCGAATGAGCAAAGTGGGTATTGAAATAAACAGTCGTTTATAAGGTCTATGGAGGTCTATCATGCAGCGGTTCTCCCTTTGCTTTTTGTGATTTACTTCCTGAGGACTTCAACGTCATAACTGGTAATAGACTCAATAAATGCAATCAACTCATTCTTATCGCTTTCACTTGATACTTGTAATTGACTCTTTATTTTATTCAGAACAGTATTCTCATGATTGTGATACCTAAATATGCTGCCAGTGATTCTTCACTAAAGCATCTCGAAGAGCACGAACAAAGTCAAAATTGGGAAATGAATGATGGCATCCGTTTTCCAGCGATTGCGTAGCGTGTTCAACACGCTAACCATCTTCGTGAACAATATGATGTGAAAACTGAAAAGCTATGGTTTCATACGGACTCATACCTCTTAGTGAAAGGCAGAGCCATTGCACAGGTTTCGAAGTCAATCATATTCAGTGGGAATACGATTGATTTTTGCTAGATATTTCAGCTAAAGGCCTCACGATTGAATTTCATACTCGCGAATTTGATCAGTTTTGATGTCAGCTAGCTGCATAGATTGGCGATCAAAACGACTATAGCCTAAAACCATCGTTATCTGATGGCTTGGTTAATTGAGACTTTCGTCCAAGTCCTTGAGCGAGAAGCACGCCATCTTCAGCTCATAACTTTACGGGGCTGAAAAACTGGAACTAATAGATATGTCATAAGTTTTCGGAGAATTGACAATTGGCTTGCTATTAATACCCTTCCATCATGCAAGCCAGCAACGTATCAAATCCTGATAATTTATGTTGGATCGTTCCTTCATGATCAGTGTTTAGCCTGAACTCACAATCCTTGCATTTTCTTCCAATCGGAGAATGCATTTCGTTATCCTGCAGCGATAGCTGTCAGATAAAAGCATTCTTAGGTTGTTCATGAAAATTGAGACCATTGGAATGAATGAAACTCACCAGTCTATGATTTTTAAAACTAATCTCAGTAACCTCTTTCTCAACGAGCAATTGCATTACCTAGGGATAAGCATTGTAATCAATCCCTGCTTCAACCTTGATATTTGCAAGCGCTTGATCAGCACCATCCCTTGGTAATCTTAAACTTTTGATGTAAACCCATCAATCGAAGCCTTAGCATCTTTATCCACTAATAAGAAGGAAAGCACCAACATCATAGTTCCGGATTCGAGTTGACTTTGCGCAACGTAAGTCTGAAAGGCAATGTCCCAGAAATAAGCCTCCCAAGCACTTTTAATTTTATCTCTTTTAGCGCTTAAAAATTCATCGGCAACACTTTCAGATGAACGCGATGACTTGGCTTTTACTTCAATTAACTTGAGGAAGTCTCCTTGCTTTTGAACCACATCTGTTCTTACGTTTAATCCTTTAAATAGGAATGACGCTTCATAGATCGTAGCACTTTCTTTTTTAAGTAAATTATTGGTTTGCTCAGTAGCAAGAACCCGATCTCTAGTATCAATCATGGAGCCTTTAGAATAC